>NZ_JAHLSY010000001.1 GCF_019049855.1 Hydrogenophilus thiooxidans
ACGGGCGGTATTCGCGTTTGGCCAAACAAAGGAGCACGTCAAACGGGTTATAGACCCGATCCGCGCCGCCCCACCAGTAGCCGTTGTACCAAAAGCGCAGCCGCTCGCGATCAAGCGGCCTGCCTTCTGCCGCCGCAGCGGCAAACTCCGGCGCAAAGACCGTGTCGAGATCGGCCTCGGTGTAACCACAGATCGCTGCAAAGTCGTCATCGAGCGTGATGTCGTTGAGGTTGTTGAGCCCGGAAAAGAGCGACACTTGGCTGAATTTGGAAACGCCGGTGAGAAAAACGAAACGGAGGTGCTCTGCAGCCTCTTTGAGTACGCTGTAGAGGTCGCGCAGAATCGCACGGTGTGCGGCCGCCTGCTCAGGATGGACGATCACGTCGAGGATCGGTTTGTCGTATTCATCGACCAGCACCACCGCCGGTGCGTCGTGGTGGTTGGTTGCCCGTTCGATGAGTTCCAGGAGCGCAAGCCCCGGTTGCGGCCACTGCGGCGCGTCACCAAGTCCCAGCTGATGGGCGTTGCGCTTGAGTTGGTAGCGAATCACCGCATCGATTGCCGCTTCGTTCGGAAACGTACCGGTCCCGAACGAAAAGCGAATCACCGGGTAACGTTGGTTCCAGTCCCAATGGTCCGCGAGGTAGAGCGCTTCGCGCGGCGCGCTGCCGTCATGCCCATCATGCGCGGCAAAAAGTTCGCGCTGCCCGGAAAAGGCGCACGCGATCGTGTCCAAGAGCAGCGACTTGCCAAAGCGCCGCGGGCGGGAGAGAAAATAGTACTTGCCGCCGCTTGCCACCATGCGCGCCAAAAACGGGGTCTTGTCGACGTAGTAGTACCCCTCGCGGCGAATCTGTGTGAAGCTCTGAATACCGATCGGCAGTTTTTTACGCATCGCCGGCGCGCCTTGCTTTTTCCTCTCGCCGAAAGACGGGTGCATCCGGACGAGAGGCCTCCGGTACATAATGGTAGCCCGCTTTGGCGAAACGGAGGAGCGCTTCCGGTTGCAAGCGACCCTCCGTAAGCGCACATTCAGCCAAGTGGCGCACCATCAAACCGCGTGCCCGTTTCGCATAGAAGCTGATCACCTGGTAGCGCCCACCCTTTTCGTCTTCGAATTGCGGCGTGATCACGGGAAAGCCCAGCGCCATGGGGTCGACCGCTTTGAAATACTCTTGCGACGCCAAATTGACGAGCACCGCTGCTTCCCCAGCGGCGGCAAGTGCAGTAAGCGCCGCCCTCAGGTGTTCCGTTACCGTCGTACGCCAAAACGCGTAGAGATCCTTCCCTTCGGGATTCTCGAGACGGCTGCCCATCTCCAGACGGTAGGGTTGCATCGCGTCGAGCGGTCGCAACACCCCGTAGAGCCCAGAGAGGATCCGCAGGTGGTCTTCGAGCCACTCGATCGCATCGAGGGGCAAAGTCCGCGCGGACAACCCCTCATAGACGTCACCGTTGAAGGCAAAGAGCGCTGGCGCGCTGTTCTCAGTCGTATGCTCAGGCTGCCAGGCTCGGTATCGCGCCACGTTGAGCGCGGTGAGCGCA
Source organism: Hydrogenophilus thiooxidans (assembly GCF_019049855.1). GTDB lineage: Bacteria > Pseudomonadota > Gammaproteobacteria > Burkholderiales > Rhodocyclaceae > Hydrogenophilus > Hydrogenophilus thiooxidans. The sequence goes on from NZ_JAHLSY010000001.1 coordinate 1,546, forward strand.
TCGGAAAGATCCATCAACCGCGCCACCGCTTGTGGGGTGAGCGCTCGTAACCGTTCGATAAGCATTGCGGCACGATCGACGAACGCTGGCGCTTGCCGCGCGGGCAGCGGCGACGGGGTTTCGAAATCGAGCGCTTTTGCAGGGGAAATGACGATCAACATCGGAGTTTCTCCTCCCATTCAACCATTACGAGAACGGGGCGGACCGATCCACAGGATCGCGACGCGCCGTGCGCTGCCGCCGCGCTTCGAAGAGAAAAACGGCTGCAGCGGTCGCCACGTTGAGTGACTCGATCCCTGGCGCCAGCGGCAAGATCACCGGAAGCGCCCCACGCGCTTGCCAGATTGGTCGTACCCCCGCTCCTTCGTTGCCGAAAACCCACGCAGCCGGCGCAGAGAGATCGAGCGTGTCGAGCGAGCGGCTTTCCGGCGACAACACGGTTGCAAAGAGACGGCGTTCGCGCGCGTACGGCTGCCAGACCGCATCGGGCACTTCTCCTTCAAAGATGGGCAGAACCATGTGCGCCCCCATTGCCGCGCGCAACACTTTCGGCGACCAGGCGTGTACCGAACCCGGTGCAAGCCACGCCGCCGCGCACCCAGCGGCCGCCGCAACGCGCAGCAATGCGCCGACATTCCCCGGTTCTTGCACGCCATCGATGATGACGAGATCCCCTTTGCCCCAACGCAGAGCGTTCCCCTGCGGTTTCACCACCTCGGCAATGAGCCCCTGGGGTGTCGCTGTGTCGCTCACCGCAGTGAGCACCGCGGCGGTGACGCGCACCAGCGCGACATGCTGGGCGCGGAGCCGATCGAGCAGGATCGCGTGGCGGGTCGCGCCCGTCTCGTCGTACCACACTTCGCGGATGCGCCACTTTGCTGCGAGCGCTGCCTCGATGAGGTGCGGACCTTCCAAGAGGGCCCAATCGGCATTGCGACGAACGTCCCCTTTTTCCATCCACGCCCGCCACCGCTTGACGCGCGGGTTATGCCGCGACGTGATCGCAACCGGCGCGTCTCTCATGGCGCCTCACCCTGCATGAATGCGGCTACCGGTTGGAACGATCGACGATGCTCCGGCGTCACCCCCAAGCGGCGCAACGCCTCGCGGTGCTGCGCCGTTCCATACCCTTTGTGCTGCGCAAACCCATAGCCCGGGTAGTGCGCATCCAGCGCCACCATCAGTCGGTCGCGCGCCACTTTCGCAACGATCGACGCCGCAGCGACCGCGGGAACGGTGGCATCGCCCCGCACCACCGCCTTAGCACGAAAGGGCCACTGCGGCAAGCGGTTGCCATCGACAACGATCGGCTGCGCTACGATCTGCGCTTGGCATTCGGGCATGGCGTCGAGCACGCGCCAAAGCGCCGAAACGGCGCGGGTCATCGCCAACGCCGTCGCGGGCCAAATGCCCAACGTATCGATCTCGGCAACAGTCGCCCAGCCCAGTGTGACCGCGAGTGCCTCCGCCTCGATCGCTGCAGCCAACGCTTCCCGGCGGTGTGGGGTGAGGCGCTTCGAATCGGCCAGCCCCGTGAGCGCGCACCCCCGCTCACCCAACACCACTGCCGCAGCACAGACCGGCCCAGCCCACGGACCGCGTCCCACCTCATCGACACCGATCTGCCACGGATTGCCGGAACCTTCCATTCCCCAAGCCTCCGTCATCGGACACGCCGTGAGACGCCACGCCTACCTTCTGCGACCCACTCAGCAAGGTGCGCCGCGGTACGCTCGGCCATTTGACGACGGAGCTGCTCATGAAGGGAGAAGAAACGTGCCCGCAGCTCGGTTTGGCGCTCGGGTGCGTCAAACCAGGCAAGCACGGCGTTCGCAAGCCGCTCTGGAGTGGCTGCGTCTTGGAGCAACTCCGGCACCACGGTTTCGTTGCACAAAATATTGGGTAAGCCGATCCACGGCAAATAGGCCATGCGCTTCATCCAGCGATATTGCCATGGGGAAACCCGGTACGCAATCACCATCGGTCGTTTGAAGAGCGCCGCTTCCAACGTTGCGGTGCCGCTTGCGACCAATACGACATCGGCCGCGGCAAGCGCCACATGTGCTTGCCGGGGTACGATCTTGAGCGGTGCCCGCCCCGACCAGCGCGCTGCCAGCGCTTCCGCGTACCGATCCCCCAGTGCGTTTGCGGTGGGCACCACCACCTGAAGCCCGGGGAGCGCATGCGCTACCCGCTCCGCCGCCGCGAAGAAAATCGCGCCCAGCCGCGTCCACTCCCCTTCGCGGCTGCCGGGCAACACAGCCAAGAGGGGCGCGTCTTCGGCAACCCCAAGCTGTTGCCGCGCCGCCCTGCGATCGGGCTCCAGAGGGATGAGATCGGCAAGCGGATGGCCGACATATTCGGCGCGCAACGCCGTGCCGGCATAGCACTGGGGTTCGAAGGGAAAGAGGCAAAAAAGGAGCTCGACCGCGCGGACGATCTTGCGAATGCGTCCGCGTCGCCACGCCCAAACGGAAGGGCTCACGAGCTGCGCCGTGCGCACCCCTTGGGCGCGCAACCGTTGCGCAAGCCCCAAATTGAAATCGGGTGCGTCGATCCCGAGGAAATGGGTCGCTTCCGCTGCGAAGGTGTGCGCAAGCTGGCGGCGCAACGCCAACAATTGGGGGAGGCGCCGGAGCGCATCGACGAAACCATGAACCGCAAGCGGCTCATACGACCAGCGAACGGCGCAACCCGCATCTATGAGTTGCTCACCACCCACGCCGAAGAGGGTAAGCTCGGGGAATTGGCCACGCAGCGCGCGGACCACCGGCGCCGCGATCGCATCCCCCGACGCTTCGCCCGCAACCAGCGCCATGCGGGGTGGCGCAGCCCTCATCCGCGCACGATACCCCGTCCCGGCGTGCGCAGAAACGCAACGAGCGGCTCGAGTTCCGGAAATTCGGCGCTTGCTGCCGCAATCTGCGCGATCGCCTCGTTCAGAGACAACCCTTCGCGGTAGAGCGTTTTGTACGCGCGCTTGATCGCACGAATCGCTTCGGGCGAAAAGCCGCGCCGCTTCAACCCTTCGCTGTTGATGCCGTGCGGTACCGCTGGATTGCCGGCTACCGTGACGTACGGGGGGAGGTCTTGCGTCAGCACCGTCCCGACGCCGCAGAAGCTGTGGGCGCCGACGCGCACGAACTGATGCACCCCCGTGAAACCTCCAAGGATCGCCCAATCCCCCACCTGAACGTGACCACCGAGCGTCGCGTTGTTGGCGAAGATCGTATGCGAGCCAACGACGCAGTCGTGCGCGATATGGACGTACGCCATGATCCAGTTGTCATCGCCGATCGTCGTCACGCCGCGATCCTGAACCGTTCCGCTATTGACGGTGCAATACTCACGAAAGGTATTGCCGCTGCCGATCACCACGCGGGTAGGCTCACCGCGGTACTTCTTGTCCTGCGGCTCAAGGCCAATCGCGCAGAAAGGGAAGAAACGGTTGCGCGCGCCAATGGTCGTATGGCCGTCGAGCACACAGTGGGCGCCAATCGTGCATTCGTCCCCGACCACCACGTTGGGACCGATCACCGCGTAGGGGCCGACGGTAACGCCTCGCCCCAGTTCGGCTTTCGGATCGACGATCGCGGTGGGATGAATCGAAACGCCCACGCTACGCTCCTCACTGCCCCTCTTTGAGGGCGCAGAGGATTTCCGCTTCCGCAGCCAATGCCGCACCGACCCGCGCACGGGCGGCGTAGCGCCAGATGTGGCGCATCGTTCGCAGGATTTCCACTTCGAGCAACAATTGGTCGCCTGGCACCACCGGCCGCTTGAAGCGTGCGTTATCGATCCCGGCGTAATAGACGACGGAGTCGGGTGAGGGCTTACGCTCCATCGTCACAAAAGAGAGCACTGCTGCTGCTTGCGCAAGTGCCTCGAGGATCAAAACCCCAGGGAAGATCGGCTGGTTGGGGAAATGGCCCGGAAAAAAGGGTTCGTTCACGGTCACGTTCTTGAGCGCAACGATCCGTTTCCCTTTTTCCAACTCGAGCACCCGATCGACCAACAAAAACGGGTACCGATGGGGAAGGTAGGTCAGAATCTCTTGAATATCGATCATCGTTTGTCCTTGTTCCGCTGCCACCATTTGCCGATTTCCGCCAACCGTTTCCACCAGGCGGCGTTTTTCTGCCATTCCCGATACGGCAAAGCCGGAAGATGCCCCGCGTAAAAGCCACCGTTCGGAAGCGAACTCGTCACCAATGTCGCCGCCCCGATCGTCACATCGTCGCCGATCGAGAGATGCCCCGCCAATCCGGCTTGACCGCCGATCCGGCAGCGCGCGCCGACCACGGTACTCCCCGCAAGACCAGCACAGCCAGCGATTGCGGTGGAGCGCCCGATTCGACAATTATGGGCAATCTGAACGAGGTTATCGATCTTCACACCGTTTTCGATCACGGTATCTTCGAGCGCGCCGCGGTCGATCGTCGTATTTGCGCCGATTTCAACATCATCGCCGATCACCACCCGTCCCACCTGCGGGATCTTCTCCCACCGCGCGTGGGTTTGGTCCCAGGCAAAACCGAATCCGTCGGCACCGATCACCGCGCCAGGGTGCACTCGGCAGCGGGCGCCGAGCCGGCACCGGGCGCCGACGACGACGTTGGCGCCCAACCAACTGCCCGCGCCGATCGTGGCTTCTGCCCCCACTTTGACGCCCGCTTCCAACACCACATGGTCTTCGACCACGGCACCCGCGGCAACATAGACGTGCGGGCCGATGTGCGCGCTCGCTGCTACTACTCCTTCCACCACGGCGGTCGGATGGATGTGTGGCGGAAATTCCGGGGAGGGATAGAGCCATTGCGCGACGCGGGCATAGGCGAGATAGGGGTCACTACAAGAAAGCACCGCTTGTACGTTCGGCGAAACATGCGCTTTGACCCCTTCGGGCAGGATCAGAACCGCCGCCTGGGTGGTCGCCGCTTGCGCCAGGTAACGGGGGTTGGCGATGAACGCCAAGGACCGCGCATCGGCGCGGTCAGGAGGTGCGATTCGCTCCACCGCTACGGTGCCGTCCCCGTTGAGAACGGCGCCGAGCCGTTTCGCCAATTCCGCAGCGGTAAGGGCCATCCGTCTCGCTCAGCGGACGTTTTCGAGCGCTTTGATCACGTCATCGGTGATATCGATCCGCGGACTGGCATAGACCGCGTCTTGGAAGACGATATCGAGATCTCTCTTTTCCGCAACGCGCTTGATCGCTTGATTCGCGAGATCGAGCACCTGCACCAACTCTTCGTTGCGGCGCTGGTTGAGATCCTCGCGGAATTCACGCTGTTTGCGCTGGAATTCGCGGCTGAGATCCGCAAACGTCCGCTCTTTGCGTTGCCGCTCGTTCTCGCTCATCGATGCGCCTTTGCTGTCGAGCTCCTGTTGCAGCTGCTGCAACTCCTGCGCCATCCGTTTCAGCTCGCGGTCGCGCGGCTCAAACTCTTTTTCGAGCCGCTTCTGGGCCGCAACCGCAGGCGCCGCCTCTTTGATCAGGCGTTCCGAATTGACGAAGCCGATTTTGGCTTGCGCCAGCGCCGAGACACTCGCCAATGAAAAGGCCACAGCCAGAATGGTTTGTTGCCAATACCGCTTCATGATACCCCTTTGCTATCAAGCGAACAAACTTAAAAAACTGCACCCAACTGGAATTGGAATTTTTCGGTTTTGTCTGGAACGCCGTTGAGATCCTTGCGCACCGGCACAGCCACGGCAAAGCGCAATGGACCGATCGGCGAGACCCAGGTCAGCCCCACCCCAGTGCTTACCCGGAGGTCTTGTAGCCGCATTTTTTCCTCTGCACCCCAGACATACCCCGAATCAACAAAGATCGACCAGCGGAACGACTGGTCTTTGCCGGCGCCAGGCATCGGGAAGAAGTACTCACCGGAAAGGAGCAGCCGCCGAGTGCCGCCATAGGCATCGCCATATTCGTCCTTACGGCCGAGCGAAGAGGCGGCAAAGCCACGCACAGTGGTGATGCCGCCGGCGTAGAAGTTGCGGTAGAACGGAACCTCTTTCCCGCCATAGGCCTTTTCGTAACCGAATTCGGCGTTGAGCATCAGGGTGCTTTGTCGCGTCAGGGGGAACCAGTGTTGATGCTGCGCGGTGATACGCCACAGCTTCACATCCCCCGGCGGCAGATCCACCTCACCCACCAAACGCTGATAGATCCCTTTGGTCGGCAAGAGGCGCGAGTCGCGGCTGTCGCGCGACCAACCGGCGGAGAGCCCCAAGGTCAAGATCCCGCTACAGTCGAACGCGCTTTTGCCGGGGGTACAGAAGTCGATGTAGCGCCGCGGACTGTTTTCGAAAGTAACGATTTCGGTGCGATCCACCGAAAGGCCGAAGTTGATGCGATCCTCCTCGGCGATCGGCCACCCCACCCGAATCCCAGCGCCGAGCGATTTGGTTTTGTAATTTGAGATGTAGAGCGAACTCGAATTGGAGGGGTCGAAGGTGCGGTGGTAGAGGTCATAGCCCACCGAGACCCCATCGACTGTGTAATAGGGATCGGTGAACGAGAGCGAAAAGGTCCGCCGCGCCCGACTGGTATCGAGCCCCATCGCCACCGATTTTCCGGTACCTAGAAAGTTTTCCTGCGAGATCGATCCGGAAAGAACGAGCTTTTCGGCGCTCGAAAAACCAGCGCCGAGCATCAAATTGCCCGTCGGCCGCTCTTTTACCTGCACTTTGACGTCGAGCTGGTCGCTCACCTCCGGCGCGGGTTGGGTGTCGACGCGCACTTCGTCGAAATAGCCCAGCCGCTCCACCCGCTCCTTCGACTTTTTCAATTTCGCGACGTTGTACCATTCGCCTTCCAATTGGCGAAGCTCACGCCGAATCACCTCATCGCGCGTTTTGCTGTTGCCAGCGATTTCGATGCGGCGCACGTACATTCGCCGTCCCGGGTCAACGGCAAGGGTAAAGGCCACCGTTTGTTGCTCTCGATCGATTTGCGGAACGGGTGTGACATTGGCAAACGCATACCCCTCCTCGCCCAACCGCTCGGTGATCCCCTGAATCGACTGTTCCAGTTTTTCCCGCGAATAGGTCTCCCCCGGTTTGAGCTGCACCCGGTCGACGAGCGCCTCTGCCGGCACTGGGAATTCACCCGTAAGCTTGACGCCGCTGACGCGGTAGGGTTTCCCTTCGTGGATTGCGATCGTGATGAAGATGTCGCGCTTGTCGGGCGAAATCGCCACATTTGCCGATTCGATACGAAAATCGAGGTACCCTTGATTCATATAGAACGCGCGCAGGTTTTCGAGATCCTGCGAGAGCTTTTCGCGCGAATATTGATCGGCCTTGGTGTACCAAGTGAACCACCCCGGTGTGGTCAGTTGGAACTGATCAAGAAGCCTCTTCTCCTTGAAGGCCTGAGCCCCGACGATGCGAATCTCGCGAATCTTCGCCACTTCCCCTTCGTTGATCTCAAAGCGCAACGCGACGCGGTTTCGGGGAAGCGGGACCACTTCCGCGCGCACTTGCGCGGCGTATTTCCCTTTCGCCAGATATTGGCGTTTCAACTCTTGTTCCGCCTGCCGTACCAGCGCAGGATCGTAGATGCGTGCCTCGGCGATCCCGATGGCGCGCAACGCTTTTTTGATCGGTTCCGGTTCGAACTCTTTCATCCCGCTGAACTGAATTTCGCCGATCGCAGGCCGTTCATCGACGACGACGACCAAGACGTCACCGTCGCGTTCGACCGAGACGTTGCGGAAAAAACCGGTCTCGAAGAGGCGCCGCACCGCTTCGTCGGCCAACTCGGGCGTGATTCGATCACCGATACGGACCGGCAAATAGCTGAAAACGGTACCCGGCTCGACACGCTGAATTCCTTCGACGCGGATATCACGGACGACGAACGGCTCCAACGCCCAACCGCGCAGCGCCCAACACGCAAGCACCCCCACAAGAAGCGCCTGACGCTGGACCGATCGCGCACGCAGCAAAAGAGAGACCCTAGTCATACATCAGCTCAACCAACGCACAAAATCATTGAAGAGCGCCAGCCCCATCAGGAAGAGCAAAAGCGCCATCCCGATGCGTTGTCCGACGTTCTGCGCCGTTTCGGACAATGGGCGCCCGCGCAACCACTCGAGCGAATAATACAGCAAATGCCCCCCGTCGAGAATCGGAATCGGCAAGAGGTTGAGTACCGCTAGGCTCACGCTCACGAGTGCCAGAAAACTGAGGTAGTGCGCCCAACCCAGTTCCGCGCTCTGCCCCGCGACGGTCGCAATCGTCAATGGCCCGGAGAGGTTTTTCACCGACGCTTCTCCGACGAGCATCTTACCGATCATCTTGAGCGTCACAGTCGCCGTCTCGAGCGTTTTCGCCCACCCATAGACGAGCGCATCGGTTGGCCCATAGACGACGCGGCGAACGAGCATGTCGCGATCGGGCGCGCGCGCTTGAACGCCCAGACGGCCAAAGCGGCCTCCATCCCGCTCTGGCACGGCCTCCAAAGTCACCTCTGCGCGCAGACGCTCGCCACCCCGCAGCCACTCGATCGCGACGGTTTCCCCAGGATGGCGCCGGACCGTTTCAGCTAGGGTCTGCCAATCGGTAATCGGGCTATCTGCCAGCGCGACGATCGCATCACCAGGAAGTAACCCGATTGCTGCCGCAGGACTTTCGGGCGCCACGCTACCGACCACCGGTGGCAACGGGGGGCGCGCCGCCACCAACCCCAATTGGTGCAACGGATCGCCACGATCGGGGTCGAGTTCGACGGGGGAGAGCGGCAGAGCCACCGCGAAGGCCGCCGCGGCTGGATCACGAAGGGTGAGCGTCACCGCCTCCTGACCATCGGCGATCGCTTGCAACACCGCCCAGCGAACCTGAGGCCAAGTATCGGCAGGCGTCCGATTCACGGCGATGATCTGCGCCCCGGAAGGAATCCCAACCGACGCCGCGGGCGAGGCTTCAGGAGGATCGACGAACGCGAGCGGCTCTTCGACCCCGATTGCCGCCACCCAGGCGTAAAAAAGGATCGCCAGCACAAAATTGGCCAACGGTCCCGCCGCAACGATCGCGATCCGCACAAGCGGCGGTTGACTGTCGAACGCGTAGGGTTTTTCCGATTCCGGGACGGGCGCTTCCCGGGAATCGAGCATCTTGACGTACCCCCCCAGCGGGATACCCGCAACGCCCCATTCGGTACCACGACGATCACGCCAGCTCAATAGCGGTTTGCCAAACCCCACGGAAAAGCGAAGGACCCGCACGCCAAACGCGCGCGCAACCCCGTAGTGGCCCAGCTCATGGAACCAAATCAGAATCCCCAGCGCGACCACAAAGGCCACGACCGTATGCAAAACGCTCATCCAATGCTCCAGCGGGAGACCCACCTGCGCGCTTTTTCCCGCGCTGCCTGATCGATCGCAAGCGCCGCCTCGACGCTGGTCACAGCCGTCACAGGGATTTCCGCTAGCGTTTCGGCAATTACCGCGGGGATGCGATCGAACGCCAAACGCCGCTCCAAAAACGCCGCAACCGCCACTTCGTTCGCGGCATTGAGCACCGTGGGTGCACAATCGCCCGTTCGTGCCGCTTCGAAGGCCAGACGCAGACAGGGGAAACGGTCGAAGTCGGGTGCCGCAAAGGTGAGCGTTTCCCGAACGGCCAGCGCCAACCACGAAGCCCCTGAGGTGATGCGCCTCGGCCACGCCAGCGCGTGCGCGATCGGCACCCGCATGTCGGGTTCCGAAAGATGGGCAAGCACCGAGCCATCGCAATACTCGACGAGCGCATGCACGATGCTTTGCGGATGGATCAACACCTCGATTCGCTCGAGCGGCAAGCCAAAGAGCCACATCGCCTCGATCACTTCGAGGCCTTTGTTCATCATCGTTGCCGAATCGACGGAGATCTTTTGCCCCATCGACCAGGTGGGGTGCGCACACGCCTCTTCGGGGGTAATCGACGCGAACGTGCCCGGGTCACGCGTCCGAAAGGGGCCGCCAGAGGCGGTAAGCACAAGGCGCCGGATCATCTGCTGCGCGTCTTTGAGTTGCCACCCCCCCGATTCGGTGGTGACGACGAGCGAACCCAAACATTGGAACAGCGCGTTGTGTTCCGAGTCGATCGGCAACAGCACGGCCCCCGATCGGCGCGCCGTTTCGGTGAGCAGCGCTCCGGTCATTACCAGCGCCTCTTTGTTCGCCAACAACACGCGCTTACCCGCTGCAACCGCCGCGTAGGTACTCGGAAGCCCCGCCCCACCCACTACCCCTGCGATCACCGTGTCGACGTCGCTTGCTTGCGCAACCGTCACGAGCGCGTCGGCGCCGGAGAGCACCTCGGTTGGCAGATCCTCTGCCGCAAGGTGGGCACGCAACGCATTTGCCGCATCGGGATCGACGACGACCGCCCAGCGGGGGCGAAAGGTCTGACAGATCTCAAGAAGCGGCGCCCAGCGGCGATGCGCAGAGACCGCGACGACGGTGAAACGTTCGGGATGGCGGCGAATCACCGCAAGGGCGCTTGCGCCAATCGACCCGGTTGCGCCAAAGACGGCGACGCTTTGCGGCATCACGGTACCGTGCGCCCTATCACCAAAAAACACCCGGCATGCGCGTCACCAGTGGAGCCACCACAGTGCGGTAATCGGCAAAACCGCCAAGAGGGCGTCGATGCGATCGAGCACGCCACCGTGCCCCGGAAGCATTCCGCCCGAATCTTTGACCCCAGCGTTGCGCTTCAACCACGATTCGAAGAGATCACCCATAACCGCAAGAAGCGCCACCGCAACGAACGCCAACACCCAGCCAGTGAACCCCGTGCTGCGACCGATCAGGGGATAGAGTACGACACCATACGCAGCGACAGCTCCCAACGCGCCCCACAAACCGGCCCACGTTTTTCCGGGGCTCACCGCTTCAAGAAGTTTGCGCGACCCATAACGGCGGCCGACGAAGAAAGCCGCGGTGTCTGCAATCCATACCAGCGTCACTGCCGCCAACAGAAGCCCGCTCGAAACCTCACGCAGCCCGAGCGCAGCGATCCCAGCCCCCAACAGCGTCACCCACCCCAAAACGAGGCCGATCGAGCGGGAACGAAGCGGAATTTGGAACCCCACCATCACCGGAGCGAGCGCAACCCAGAAAAAGAGGGCTGGAATCACGGCTGCCGCTGCTACAGGCGCGTGGATTGCCCCCGTGGCGATACCCGTTACCCGCCACAGGAGCGCCAAGAGCACAGCGGTAACCCCCGCGTAACCGATCGCTTCGATTGCCGACAACTTGACCAAACGGCCCCACTCCCACGCGGCGACGCCGATCACGCACGCGATAAAAAGCGCCCACAGCCAGTCCGGCGCAAAAAACGTCAGCACCAAAAAGACGACAATCGCGGCAACAGCCGTTGCCGTGCGCACCAACAATTCGTTCATCGTACCCTCCCTTGTGTTGTCGCAAGCTGCTCGCTCGTTCGTCCGAAGCGCCGCTCGCGTTCGCGATACCATTGGATCGCCGCATCGAGCGCTGCGGTGTCGAAATCGGGCCAAAAAATGGGTGTGAAGTAGAGTTCGGTGTAGGCCAACTGCCAGATCAGGAAATTGCTGATTCGTTGCTCGCCGCCGGTTCGGATGAAGAGATCGGGTTCCGGGGCGTCGCCAAGCGCGAGATAGGGCCACAGATCGCTTTCGCTGACCCGTCCCACCAATTCCGGGCGGTCGCTCAGCAAGCGGTTGAACGCGTTGAGGAGGTCCCAGCGCCCGCCATAATTGACCGCGACGTTGAGCGTAAGCCGCGAGTGACGTGCCGTTTTCGCTTCCGCCGTTTCGATCAGCGCGCGAAGCTCATCGCTCAACCCGTCACGGTTGCCGATGATCCGCAACCGGATGCCATTTTTGTCGAGCCGTGCGACCTCGCGCTTGAGCATCAAACGAAAGAGCCCCATCAAAAAATGGACCTCTTCCGGCGGACGGCGCCAATTTTCGGAACTGAACGCGAAAAGCGTGAGGTGCTCGACCCCCAATTCGGTGCAATGTTGCACGACCGTCCGCACCGCTTCGACCCCGCGCCGGTGCCCCTCGATTCGGGGCAGACCCCGCGCCTTAGCCCAGCGGCCATTACCGTCCATGATGATCGCGATATGGCGAGGGATCTCGCCAACATCCGGTATCGCTAAGGTCGAAGAAGTGCGCACGGGATCAGATCTGCATCAATTCGGCTTCTTTTTTCTCGATCGTCTCGTCGATGACCTTGACGAACCGGTCGGTCAGTTTCTGCACCTCTTCTTCGGCGCGACGCAGTTCGTCTTCCGTGATCCCTTTTTTCTTCTGCAGCTCTTTGAGCGCTTGGATGATGTCGCGGCGGACGTTGCGCACCGCAACGCGCACCTGCTCGCCTTCGTGGCGAACCACTTTGGTCAATTCGCGACGACGCTCTTCCGTGAGCGGCGGCATCGGCACACGGATGATCTCCCCCATGTTCGCTGGGTTGAGCCCCAAGTCGCTTTCGCGAATCGCCTTCTCGACTTTACTCATCATGCTCTTTTCCCACGGCTGGACGCCGAGGGTACGCGCATCCAGGAGCGTCACGTTCGCCACCTGGGGAATGGGCACCATCGTCCCATAGTATTCGACCATCACATGATCGAGGAGCCCCGTATGGGCGCGCCCGGTACGGATTTTCGTCAACTCCTCCTTGAGCGTCTCGACGGCCTTTTTCATCCGCCGTTCCGCGTCTTGCTTCAATTCTGCTACGCTCATCGATCGTTCTCCTCTTCAGGAATGCACGAGCGTTCCCTCGTCTTCGCCACACACCACGCGCAACAGCGCGCCAGGCTTGAAGATCGAAAAGACGTTGATCGGTAGTTTGATGTCGCGACACAGCGCAAAGGCGGTGGCATCCATCACCTGAAGGTTGCGGCCGATCGCCTCATCGAACGAGATCCGCGCAAACCGTTGCGCATCCGGATGCTTGGCGGGATCGGCGGAATAGATGCCATCGACTTTGGTCGCCTTCAACACGATTTGGGCGCCGATCTCGGCGCCCCGAAGTGCCGCCGCGGTATCGGTGGTGAAAAACGGGTTTCCGGTGCCCGCAGCAAAGATCACGACCCGACCCTCTTCCAAGTGGCGGATCGCGCGGGCACGGATGTAGGGTTCGACCACCTGGTCGATGCGCAGTGCCGATTGCACCCGCGCCGCGATACCCGCCCGGGTGAAGGCGTCGGCAAGCGCCATCGCGTTCATCACCGTGGCGAGCATCCCCATGTAGTCGGCGGTGGCACGGTCCATGCCACCGGCAGCCCCCTGCATCCCGCGAAAAATGTTGCCGCCCCCGATGACCACCCCTACCTGGACGCCCAACGCCGTGACCTCGCCGATCTCCTTGACGATGCGCGCCACGACGGCTTCGTCGATCCCGTAGCTCCGCTCTCCCATCAGAGCTTCGCCAGAGAGTTTGAGGAGAATTCGGCGGTAGGCGGCAACGGCGGTCATCGGCGCACTCCAGCTCGGGTTACGATTTGGCGGCAGCGGCTTGCGCGGCGACTTCGGCCGCGAAGTCGGTGCTCTTCTTCTCGATCCCTTCGCCGACGATGTAGAGCGCAAAGGTCGCAACCCGTGCCCCGCGGCTCTTCAACAACTGCTCGACAGTGGTCTTGTCGTCCTTGACGAAGCCCTGCCCCAAAAGGGTGACCTCTTTGAGGAATTTCTGCACTGCGCCTTCGACCATCTTTTCGACGATGTTGGCCGGTTTTCCGGACTGCTGCGCCTTTTCCGCCGCGACACGACGTTCCGATTCGATCAGCTCACTCGGCACACTGGTGGCGTCGAGCGCTTTGGGCTTGAACGCGGCAACGTGCATCGCTAAGTCTTTCCCCAGCTCGTCGTCGCCACCGACGAGGTCGAGCAGCACGCCGATCTTGCTGCCGCCGTGGATGTAGGGGAAGACCTTCCCTTCGGCCTCGATGCGAACGAAGCGGCGAATGGTGATGTTCTCCCCGATCTTGCCGATCAACTCGCGACGCACCTCGTCGACCGTTTTGCCCTCGAGCGGCAATTGTGCCAACGCGTCGAGGTCGGCCGGGTTGTGCCGGGCGACCAGCTCCGCGACCTGCTTCGCAAACGCTTGGAAGTCTTCGTTCTTCGCGACAAAATCGGTTTCGCAGTTGAGTTCGACCATCGCAGCCAATTTGCCGTCTTCGGAGAGGTAGGTCGCAACGACCCCTTCCGCGGTGATCCGCGTCGACGCTTTCGCTGCTTTATTTCCCAAGCGCACCCGCAGAATCTCTTCGGCCTTCGCCAGATCGCCGTTGGCCTCAGTGAGCGCCTTTTTGCACTCCATCATCGGCGCGTCGGTGCGCTCACGCAGCTCTTTCACCATTTGCGCTGTAATCGCTGTCATTTCGACTCCTTGCATTCGTTGTGACGTTCAATCGCCTTCCGCTGCGATTCCAGAAGGACTCAGGCTTCGTCGTACGGTTCTTCGTCAGCCGCTTCTTCGGCAACCGCCTCTTCTTCCACTTCGACGAAGTCGTCCGAGACCGCAGTGACCACCTCTTCGAGCGCCATTGCGCGCCCTTCGAGCACCGCGTCGGCGATCGCACGCGCGTAGAGGCGCACGGCGCGAGCCGAGTCGTCGTTACCCGGAATCACGTAATCGATACCGTCGGGCGAATGATTGGTGTCGACCACCCCAACCACCGGAATCCCCAGTTTGTTCGCTTCGGCGACCGCGATCTTATGGTGGCCGACGTCGATCACGAAGATCGCATCCGGCAGATGTTCCATTTCACGAATACCACCAAGGCTCTTTTCGAGCTTGGCGATCTCCCGCTCCAGCCCGAGTTGCTCGCGCTTCGAAAGCTGTGCGACGGTACCGTCTTCGAACATCTGTTCGAGTTCGTTCAACCGCTTGATCGACTGGCGGACGGTCTTGAAGTTGGTGAGCATTCCACCGAGCCAGCGCTCATTGACGTAGGGCATGCCGCAACGCTCGGCCTCTTCGGCGATGATCTCTTTTGCTTGCCGTTTGGTTGCAACAAAGAGGATCGTACCCCTGTTTTGCGCGAGCCGACGCACGAATTCGGTAGCGCGGCGCAACCGCTCGACAGTATGTTCGAGGTTGATGATATGGATTTTGTTGCGTTCACCGAAGATGAACGGCGCCATCTTCGGGTTCCAGAAACGGGTTTGGTGACCGAAATGGACACCGGCTTCCAACAATTGACGCATCGAAACGTTCATGAAAGACTCCTTGACAAGGGTTGAACCTCCGCCCGCACAGCCGCTCAGTAACCTGAGACCCTTGTGCGACACGGGCGTGTGGATTTGCCCCTTCCGAAAGAAGGGGCGCCGAATTATACCACGAGGCCAGGATTACTCTTGCGGTGCGTCGAGATCGAACGCTTTGTGCAGCGCACGGACCGCAAGCTCGAGGTATTTTTCGTCGATCACCACCGAAATCTTGATCTCGGAAGTCGAAATCATCTGGATATTGATCCCTTCGTCGGCCAGCACTTTGAACATCTTCGCCGCAACCCCGGGATGCGAGCGCATCCCCACGCCGACGATCGACACTTTACAGACGCTGCGATCCCCTTCGACCGCGCGCGCGCCGAGCGCGCGCTTCACCTCTTCGAGAATACCCAACGCTTTTTTGAGATCGTTTTTCGAAACCGTGAAACTGAAATCGGTCGTTCCGTCGTGACCGACGTTTTGCACGATCATATCGACGTCGATGTTCGCCTCAGCGATCGGGCCAAGGATTTGGTACGCCACCCCCGGTTTGTCGGGCACACCCAAAAGGGTTACTTTCGCTTCGTCGCGGTTGAACGCGATTCCAGAGATGATCGGCTGTTCCATGGATTGTCCTTCCTCAACGGTAATCAAAGTCCCTTCACCGCCCTCCTCGAAACTCGAGAGGACACGCAATTTCACTTTGTATTTGCCGGCGAACTCGACCGAGCGGATCTGCAGCACCTTCGAGCCCATGCTCGCCATTTCGAGCATCTCCTCGAACGTGATGCAGTCGAGTTTGCGCGCTTCCGGAACGATCCGCGGGTCGGTGGTATAGACCCCATCGACATCGGTGTAGATTTGGCACTCGTCGGCCTGAAGCGCCGCAGCAACCGCCACTGCAGTCGTGTCCGAACCGCCGCGGCCCAACGTCGTCACGTCCCCCTCGACGTCGATCCCTTGGAAGCCCGCAACGATCACCACTTTCCCGGCGTCGAGCTCCCGTTCGATTGCCTCGCGCTCGATCGAAAGGATGCGCGCTTTGGTGTGCGCGCTGTCGGTATGGATCGGCACCTGCCAACCGGTGAAGCTCTTTGCAGGCACCCCGATCTCGTGCAGCGCGATCGCCAGAAGACCGATCGTGACTTGCTCACCGGTTGCGATCACTTGATCGACCTCACGCGGGTCAGGATTTTCGGAAAGTGCTTGGGTCAAAGCCACCAAACGGTTGGTTTCCCCGCTCATCGCGGAAACGACGACCACCACCCGGTGACCCTCGCGGTGGTACTGCGCAACCCGACGGGCAACGTTCTGGATCCGTTCGACCGAACCCACCGACGTCCCGCCATATTTTTGAACGATCAACGCCATGTCAAGCCCCTACCCTTTAGGAATCGGAAAACGGTGAGTGTAACAAATTGCGGCGGCGCACAAAACGGGCGGGATCGACTGCCGCTGCCAAGCGACGACTCACCGGCCACGGCTCGTCGGCGATTTGTGCCGCAAGGAGCTCGCCAGCGAGTGCCGCGATCGCAATTCCCCGTGCACCCAAGCCGTTGAACACCCACAGGCCGCTGTGCCACCGCTTCGGATCGTCCCAACGGCCACTCGGCGCGAGCGCGCCGACGATCGGCAGATGATCCTGCGTTGCGGCGCGCCAGGCGACTCGACCGGCCAAGCCAGCGTTCCGCATCGCGAGGTCCGTAGGTTGCCAATCGACCATCGCCTGCAGGCGCTGCCAATTGGCTTCGTGGTCGCTTTGGCGCAGGGTAGGATGCCAATCGTCCGGTGTCGCCGTCGCACCGAAGAGCAGAAAACCCTGTTCGGGCGGTATCACATAGCCGCTCCCCGTCACGACCACGCGTGGGCGCGCTTCGCGCGGATGGGGCAGACAACTCACTTGTCCTCGGACCGCGGTGAGCGGCAGCGCTGCCCCGGGATAGGCGGGCATCGCACCCCACATCATCCCGTCCCGAGCAAAAGACCGTGGCCAAGATGGAACCGCACCCGCCCCCGTAGCCAACACCACTGCGTCGAAATCCATGGACTGAGTCGATGCGCCACGGGCCTCTGCCGCAGGCGATGACCGCCACGCAACCCGCCAGCCGTTTTCGGTAGAAGTAATCGCCGTGACCTGTGCCGCCCAGATCGTCGCAAGCGGATACGCACGCAACCACGCAGCCACCAATGCGGGTGGGGTCACCCAGCCGCCACACGGAAACCACCAACCGCCGAAACGGGTCGTGACGCCTGCGCGGGCGCTCGCCTCGGATTGTGTCACCCAAGTGAGCAGCGATTCGGGCAACGCCAGTTGCGCAACGACCGCGCGCATCCGCGCCTCGTGCGCTTCCGATTTCGCGATCTGAAGCGCGCCACACCACCGCCCGATCGCGCCGAGTGCCGCCCACCGCGGCCAGCGGCTGCGCAAAGTGAGGAGCCCCGTTCGCGTCCATTGCGCCCAAAGGTTGTCGTCGAAACTGGGCAACCAACGCGCGGCCCCGGCGCAATTCCCAGACGCACCTTGGGCGGGCGCAGCGTGTGCGTCGAACAGGGTCACCGCGATTCCGCGTTCGGCAAGCGCAACGGCAACGCTCGCCCCGGCAAGCCCACCACCGACGACCGCAACCTGCTTGGGCACGGTGCGCGGTGGTGGTCCGTATGCTGGCGCTACTGCTTCGAGCCGCTCCCGTTTTCCTCCGAACCCGGGGCACCGCCGCACTTCGAGCCGATTCGCGGCAAGCGCACGGCGCACACGTCCCGCCGTACACCACGACGCGACCCGCGCGCCCGAGGCAAGCCGTTTCGCGAACGCGCCCAAAAGGGACTCCGACCACATCTCGGGATTCTTTGCTGGCGAAAAGCCATCGAGATAGAGCGCATCGAAGCGACCGGCAAGTGCCTCGACTGCCGTCATGGCCTCATGCCAGACCAACGTCAGCCGCACGCGGCCGCCATCCAGCCACAAGCGGTGAAACCCGGGAATCGGTAACGGATACTGTTCGAGCAGTTCGGCAACGAGCGGTCGCCAGCGCGGGTCGTTTTCGTACTGACGCCAAAATGCGCCCATCTCCTCACGATCGCGCGGGAAGGCGTCGATCGCAACGTAGTCGAGCGCGGCGCATCGTCCGGGATCGTGCTGCCACGCGCGCCAGGTCACGAAAAAATTGACGCCGAAACCGAACCCATTTTCCAGTAGCGCGAAATGACGACGACCCCGCCACCGCTCGGGCAATCCGACGCCGCGCAAGAAAACCGTTTCGGCTTGCCCCAGCGCGCCAGCACGGGTATGGTAAACGTCACCGAAGCGTTCTGAAAACGCCGCGCCATCGACCCAGCGCCAGTCGCGCATTGTCCGCTCACACCAGCCGATCGAGACGCGCCAGAGTCTCCCGTTTGCCCAATACCGCCACCACCTGATCGATCGCAGGCGACTGTTTCGTCCCCAGCAACACCACCCGCAATGGGACGCCCAATGTGGGCATCTTCACCCCACACGCCGCCAACGTTGCTTTCATCGCTGAAGCGATCGTTTCGGGGGTCCAATCCGTTTCCGAGAGCGTCGCCAAACGGGCACGGAAATCCCGCAAGACCGTCCGCGCCAGGTCGTCCAAATGCGCCGCAACGAGCTCGGCAGGAGGATGCACCGGCTGGTAGAACGGTAGGACCCAATCGGTAAGAACCTCCAGAGTGTCGGCGCGGTCGCGGTAGAGCGCAACCACCGCTTCGAGCTCCGGCCCTTTTTCCGGGTCGACTCCGCGGCGCGCTAAGCGCTCCGCAACCTCGCCCGCGAGCCGCGCAATAGGAGCCTCTTTGAGGTAATGGGCATTCACCCAGCGCAATTTATCGAAATCGAAACGGGCTGCAGAGGGCGTGATGTGGTCGAGATCGAACCAAGCGATCAGTTGCTCACGGGTGAACAGTTCGTCGTCGCCGTGGCTCCAACCGAGGCGCGCCAAGTAATTGACCATCGCCTCGGGCAGATACCCGTCCGCATGGTATTGCATCACCGAAACGGCGCCGTGGCGTTTCGACAATTTCTGTCCGTCGGGTCCCAGAATCATCGAGAGGTGGGCAAAGTGCGGCAGCGTTGCCCCCAGCGCATGATAGAGATGGATTTGCCGCGGCGTGTTGTTGACGTGGTCGTCACCCCGGATCACATGGGTAATCGCCATGTCCCAATCATCGACCACCACACAGAAATTGTAGGTAGGTGTACCGTCGGCGCGCGCGATCACGAAGTCGTCGAGTTCGCTGTTGTCGAATTCGATCCACCCTTTGACCAGGTCGTGCCACCCCACCTTACCACTCGTGGGCGCTTTGAAACGCACCACCGGGGGAACGCCGTCGGGAGGCGGAGGAAGCACTTTGCCCGGTTCGGGACGCCAGCGCCCATCGTATTTGGGTTTCAGTCCCTGCGCCCGCTGCGCCTCGCGCATCGCTTCGAGCTCTTCGGGCGTAGCATAGCAGTAATAGGCTTTCCCTTCGTTCAGCAACCGCTGGATCACTTCCCGATAGCGGTCCATACGCTGCGTTTGATAAAACGGCCCTTCGTCGTAATCAAGGCCGAGCCAATGGATCCCGTCGAGGATCGCCTGAACGGCTTGCGGCGTCGAACGCTCGCGATCGGTGTCTTCGATCCGCAGGATGAACTGTCCTTTGTGGTGGCGCGCGTAGGCCCAATTGAAGAGCGCGGTACGCGCACCCCCGAGATGAAGATAGCCAGTCGGACTGGGCGCAAAACGGGTTCGAACGCTCATCGTCTCTCCTTACGTCTCGTCAGCGGCTGGCCGCACGGCGAAGCCGGTCTCGCACCGCGGTGAGCAACGGGCTATCGCCTTCAGGGAGCGCAACCCACAGCTCCTGCGCTCCGCTTGCATCCAGGGTGCGCAGCGCCTGGTAGAGCTGCTGCGCGATCGCCGCGTCCGCTTCGGGTTGGGGTAGGCGTAACGTCTCTCCAGGCGTTTGAGGCCAATCGGGAGGAAACCAAACCGCGTGCGCGACCGATTCAGCACCTGTTGCCGTTTCCACAAAGCGTCGATACGCTTCCCGACACCACAGACGCAGCGGCGTCGTTGGTGCATAGTGCGAAGGCAACGCCCCAGGAACGCGCGGATCGTCCGCGCGCTCAGAACCGACAACCGCCGGTTTCACGCTCTCATGCACAGGAGCGCGCACCGTGATCGATAGCCCGGCCGCCTGTAACGTCTGCGCGATCTCGTCCGCACTCGCAGCACCGGGTCGTAGCACCACGGCACCGACCGATGCAAGACGGCTCAAATCGACGATCGTCGACTCGACCCCGACCGGCGTCGGACCCGCATCGGCAACCCAAAGCTCAAGCGTCGGAAATTCTTCCACGACGTGTTGCGCCGCAGTCGGCGAGACCCGACCAAAGCGGTTGGCCGAAGGGGCCACGACGCCTCGGCCAAGCTTTTCGATCACCGCCAGCGTGAAGGGTTGTTGCGGAACGCGAAGCGCGACGGTTGGTTGCCCTCCGGTCACCTCACGCAGTACCGTCGACTGTGCCGGCACGACCAGCGTCAGCGGCCCCGGCCAGAAACGCTCTGCGAGCACCGCCGCCGCACGTGGCCAAACGGCCGCATAGCGTGCTGCCATCGCAGCTGAAGCCAAATGGACGATCAAGGGGTGATCCGCGGGGCGACCCTTCGCGGCAAAGACCGCTCGAACCGCAGCCCCGTTCTCGGCATCTGCGGCAAGACCATAGACCGTTTCCGTAGGCAGCGCGACCAGAGCGCCTGAGGCCAAACGGGACGCAACCGCATCGACGCGATCCGCAGTTGCCGGTATCAGGGTGGGCCGATCAGGATGCACCATGCGCCCCTCACGCCCACCCGTTCGTCGGCAATCCCAGTTGTTGGCGCGCGGCACACACCGTTTGCCGAACTGCTTCCCATGAGGAACCTGTAACGGTGAAGTGCCCCATTTTGCGCCCAGGCCTAGGTTCGTGCTTGCCGTAGAGGTGCAGCGCCACTCCGGGCAACGCCAGGAGCCGCTCCCACTCGGGTTCCCGCCGGGTTCCATCGGCGGCGAACCAAAGATCCCCCAAGAGGTTGTTCATCACTGCGAGGGAGTGGGTCCGAACCGGGGCAAGCGGCAGCGCACAAAGCGCGCGCACCTGTTGCTCGAACTGCGAAACGGAACAGGCGTCGATCGTATGGTGCCCACTGTTGTGCGGGCGCGGCGCCATCTCATTGACCGTGAGGAGCCCGTCGTCCGTATAAAAAAACTCGACGCCCAACACCCCAACGTAGTCGAGCGCCGCAGTGAGACGCAACGCCACATCGAGCGCCTGTACTCGGATCGCTTCCGGCAAAGAAGCCGGCGCGGTCGTCGTATCGAGGATGCCGTTGCGATGAACGTTTTCCCCGGGCGGAAACGCCTCGGCAGTCCCATCGACACCACGGGCCAAGACAACAGAGAGCTCGGCTGCCAACCCCAACCGCTTTTCGAGCACGCACGGAACGCGACCCAGCGATTCCCAAGCGGAAAGGAGCGCATCAGAGGTCTGGACCGAGCGCTGCCCTTTACCGTCGTACCCCAGCCGAGCCGTCTTCAAAATCGCAGGATAAGCCGACGGCGGTACCGCAGCGCAGTCGTCAGCCGACTCGATCACCCAGAACGGACCATGAGGCAAGCCATTCGCCGCAAGGAACCGCTTTTCCTTGCGGCGATCCTGGCACACTTCCACCGCATCCGCCCCCGGACGCACCGGAATCGCGCGCGCCAACGCACGCAGCGCTTCAGCCGGAACGTTTTCGAATTCCGTGGTTGCCGCCGCGCAATGTCGTGCAATTTCGGCAAGCGCGTCGGCATCGTCGTACGGCGCAACCAGATGACGGTCGGCGATCCGCCCCGCTGGCGCGCTGGGATCCGGATCGAGCACCCAGACACGAAAACCCAGCTCCTGCGCAGCGCGCACGAAAAAGCGGCCCAACTGCCCACCCCCCAACACCGCCAGCGTTGCTGGCGGAACGATTGGTTGCGGCACCCCTTTTGCGCCCATCTTCGTCTAGCGATCCACCAACGTCATCGCGTCCACAGCGGCCACCTGTTCGTTTCGGAATGCCGTTAGTTTTGCGGCCAGTCCGTCATCGGTGGTCGCCAACATCGCCACGGCAAAGAGCGCCGCATTCGCCGCCCCCGCTTCGCCGATCGCGAACGTTGCAACGGGAACCCCTTTGGGCATCTGCACGATCGAATAGAGCGAATCGACCCCGGAAAGGGCGCTGCTTGGCACCGGCACGCCCAAAACGGGTAGCGTCGTCTTCGCCGCGATCATTCCCGGCAAATGGGCTGCGCCGCCAGCCCCCGCAATGATGGCCCGCAAGCCACGCACCGCCGCGCTCTCCGCGTACGCGAACATCCAGTCCGGGGTTCGGTGCGCCGAAACCACCAACGCTTCGAAAGCGACCCCGAAACGTTGCAACACATCGGCCGCAGCGCGCATCATCGGCCAATCCGATTCCGAACCCATCACGATACCCACGAGGGGGTTTGCGCCAAAACATTTTACCCGTTCGTAGCGCAAGAGGGCGCGCACCGTTTCAGGCAAAGCCCCGTTGTGCGCGTCGCTAACTTCTGAAGCGATGGCACTCATCACGATCCCTCCTGGGATTGCAACTGACGTTCCGCTGCAGTGACGGTATTGGCTAAGAGCATCGCGATCGTCATCGGCCCCACACCGCCAGGCACTGGCGTGATCGCTTTGGCAACAGGTTCAGCCGAGGCGAAATCGACATCCCCGACGAGCCGCCCATCGTCCAGGCGATTGATCCCGACGTCGATCACCACCGCCCCCGGCTTGATCATCGCGCCGGTGACCAACCCCGGCCGACCCACGGCCACCACCAGCACGTCGGCGCGCCGCGTCACAGCGGCAAGGTCACGCGTTCGCGAATGCGCGATGGTCACCGTAGCGCCTGCCTGCAGCAGTAACGCCGCCATGGGTTTGCCCACGATATTCGAGCGGCCGACGATCACCGCTTCCGCACCGACGAGATCGACGGTGGCTTCGGCCAAAAGCCGCATCACCCCAGCCGGGGTGCAGGGCGCGAAACAGTGACGCCCCTGCCAAAGCCGTCCGAGGTTTTCGGCGTGGAACCCGTCGACGTCTTTGGCGAGCGCGATCCGCTCGATCACCTCGGTTTCGTCGAACTGCGGCGGAAGCGGTAGTTGTACCAGAATGCCATGCACCGTTGGGTCGGCGTTCAACGCGTCAATCGCCGCAAAGACATCTGCCGGCGCACAATCGGCAGGAAAGCGAAAAGCTCGGGATTCGATGCCGACGTCACCGCAAGCAGCGATCTTGTTGCGCACATAGACTTGAGAGGCGGGGTCGTCACCGACCAGGATCACCGCCAGCGTGGGGCTCACGCCTTGAGCGGTCAATCGGGCAACGGAGGTTTTGAGTTCGGCGCGAACGCGCGCCGCTAGCGCTTTGCCGTCGAGGATCATCGCTTTTCCTCAAAAAAATAGGCCGGCAAATCCGGCCTTGAGCGATTCGGTGGGGCGACATACCGGATTCGAACCGGTGACACCTGGAGCCACAATCCAGTGCTCTACCAACTGAGCTAATGCCGCCACAATATTCAGAAACCTTGTCCGTGGCCTGCCCGACAGGGATCGAACCTGTAACCCCCGGCTTAGAAGGCCGGTGCTCTATCCAGTTGAGCTACGGGCAGATCACCGAAGCTCTTCCCCGTCGGAACGACGGCAGGCAGTCTGGTCGGGGTGGAGGGATTCGAACCCCCGACATCTTGCTCCCAAAGCAAGCGCGCTACCAGACTGCGCTACACCCCGGAAGACCGAGATATTACTGAATCACCGACGGATTGTCAATCGCTGGGTAGCACGATCCACGAAGAGACCCAACAGCCACTACCCGAGAGGAGCGTGCTACCGGACTGTCCGTACCCTATCGGAACGATTGCCAAAATCGATTGGATTGTCATCGACCCTTTTCTATACTGCCCCAAGGCCACTGCTGATGCCCTGGCCGTACCTCAAAACCGAACCAACGTGGACAGGAGAAAGAAGATGCGTGATACCGCAAAGGCAAGCGGCTGCCCCTTTCATACCGGCGCAGCAACCACTGCCGATCCCAAAAACGACCCCTACGCCTGGTGGCCTTCGGCGCTCAACGTCGAAATCCTTCACCAGCACGACACGAAAAGCAACCCCTTACCGGATTTCAACTACCGTGAAGCGGTTCGAACATTGGACGTCGAAGCGCTCAAAGCCGATCTGCGTAAGCTGATGACCGAGAGTCAGCCCTGGTGGCCTGCCGATTATGGACATTACGGTGGGTTATTCATCCGTATGGCCTGGCATGCGGCCGGTTCCTACCGCGCAGCGGACGGACGTGGTGGCGCCAACACCGGTAATCAGCGTTTTGCGCCACTCAACTCATGGCCGGACAACGCCAATCTGGACAAAGCACGCCGTCTTTTGTGGCCAATCAAAAAGAAATACGGTAACAAAATTTCCTGGGCCGATCTCATCGTTTTGGCAGGAAACGTCGCGTACGAGTCGATGGGACTCAAAACGTATGGCTTCGCCTTTGGGCGCGAAGACATTTGGCACCCCGAGAAAGACGTCTATTGGGGATCGGAGCAGGAGTGGCTTGCGCCGAGCGACCACCGCTACGCAGATCTCGACAACCCAGAATCGCTCGAGAATCCGCTGGCTGCAGTGCAGATGGGTCTGATATACGTCAACCCCGAAGGGGTCAACGGACAACCCGACCCGCGCAAAACCGCACAGCACGTACGTATCACTTTTGCGCGCATGGGGATGAACGACGAAGAGACCGTTGCGCTCACCGCTGGCGGCCACACTGTCGGAAAAGCGCACGGTAACGGTAACCCCTCGCACCTTGGGCCTGCCCCCGAAGGCGCTGAAATCGAGGACCAAGGATTGGGATGGCTCAACAAAACCACGCGAGGTGTCGGTCGCGACACCGTGACGAGTGGACTGGAAGGTGCGTGGACCCCGACGCCGACGCAGTGGGACAACAGTTACTTCGACCTGCTTTTCGGTTACGAGTGGGAATTGACCAAGAGTCCGGCAGGGGCGTGGCAATGGCAACCCATCGGCATCCGTCCGGAACACATGCCACCAGATCCAGAAGATCCCAGCAAGCGGACCATGCCCATGATGACGGACGCAGACATGGCGCTCAAGGTGGATCCGATCTATCGCCCGATCGCTGAGCGCTTCTGGCGTGATCCAGAGTATTTCAGCCAAGTTTTTGCCCGGGCCTGGTTCAAACTCCTGCATCGCGACATGGGACCGCGAACACGCTATATCGGCCCGGAAGCGCCGCAAGAAGACCTCATATGGCAAGACCCTGTCCCACCCGGACCACGCGATTACGACGTAGGAGCGGTGAAACGGGCGATTCGCAACAGCGGCCTCACCGTCCCAGAACTGATCGCCACCGCTTGGGACAGCGCGCGAACGTTCCGCTGCTCCGATTACCGGGGCGGAGCAAACGGTGCCCGCATTCGCCTCGAACCGCAGCGCCGCTGGGAAGCCAATGAGCCGGAACGGCTGGAAAAGGTCCTTTCTGTCCTGGAGCCGATCGCGCACCACTATGGTGCCAGTGTCGCGGACGTGATCGTACTGGGCGGCAACGTGGCCATCGAAATTGCCGCCGAACGCGCCGGTTATGCGATCGAAGTCCCCTTCGCGCCTGGTCGTGGCGACGCCACGCAAGAATGGACCGATGTCGATTCGTTCGATTGGTTGCGACCGCTCGCCGATGGTTTTCGCAATTATTTGAGCCCACAATACCATCGACTTCGGACGCGACAACGGCCGGAAGAATTGCTCATCGACCGAGCCCATTTGCTGGGTTTAACCGCACCTGAGATGACCGTATTGATCGGTGGGCTGCGTGTGTTAGGCGCCAATTACCAGAACGCGCCCGAAGGAGTCTTCACGGATCGCGTTGGTACCCTGAGTACCGACTTCTTCGTTCATCTCACCGACATGAAATACCGTTGGGCGACGCTCGCAGACAACCGGTATGCTCTGATCGACCGAGAAAGTGGAGAAACGCGATTCACGGCAACTCGCGTCGATCTGGTCTTTGGCTCCAATTCGATTTTGCGCGCCTATGCGGAGGTGTACGCGCAAGACGACGCGCACGAGAAGTTCGTTCGCGACTTCGTGCGGGCCTGGACCAAGGTGATGAACGCAGACCGCTACGATCTCCGGCCATAATCTTCGCAAAGCGTCGGTGATTGGTTATGATTGCCTACCGCGACAAAGAATGGCAGCGATGAAAAAGAAGATCCTGGTTACCCGCTGGATTTTTCCCGAAATCATCGAACGGCTTGCCGCGTCGTGCGTGGTCGACTTTCATGACCAAGACACCGCGCTTCCCCCTGAAATGTTGGCGGATCGCTTGGCTGACAAAGACGGTGCCATCACCTTTCTCACGGATCGCATCGACGGCACTGTCCTTGCACACGCCAAGCGCTTGAAAGTGGTGAGCAACGTCGCGGTTGGCTACAACAATTTCGACTTGGCCGCGCTGACGCGCGCTGGCGTGATGGCGACCAATACGCCCGACGTGCTGACGGAGACTACTGCCGACACGGTTTGGGCCTTGCTGTTGGCCAGTGCCCGTCGTGTGGTTGCCGCTGACAAATGGGTACGGGCAGGAAATTGGAAAGGTTGGCAGTTCCACGATCCGTGGTATGGACAGGACGTTCACCACGCGACACTCGGTATCTTGGGCATGGGGCGCATCGGACGCGCGGTTGCGCGACGCGCCAGTGGATTTGCGATGCGGGTGCTCTATCACAACCGCCATCGCCTACCGCCTGAGTCGGAAGCTGGAGCGCAGTGGGTAGCGTTCGACGAACTGCTGGCGCAAAGCGATTTTTTGGTCGTGATGATTCCCTACTCACCGGCCGTGCACCATCTCATCGACGCCGAAGCGCTTGCGCGCATGAAACCCACCGCGCACCTCATCAACGTGGCACGCGGAGGGATCGTCGATGAGGCTGCGCTCATCGAAGCGCTGCAACACAACCGGATCGCAGGGGCAGCACTCGACGTTTTCGAAAACGAGCCGCACGTCGATCCCCGCTTTTTCGCGTTAGAGAACGTCGTCCTCACGCCCCACATCGGCTCATCGACACGGGCAACCCGTTTCGCGATGGCCTCGCTGGCTGCCGACAATCTGCTGGCGGCATTAGCAGGGCGCCGTCCCCCCAACCTGTTGAATCCAGAGGTTTTGGCCTCCTAACGTTTCGACGGGCACGGGCGCGTGCGTACCCGCGTCAGAACACCCGATGCGTGAGCGCCGGCAGTTGCGCGCGCACTGCGTCGAGCACGTCGCGGCGCCACTCAGCCATGACCCAACCCGTGCCTTCTGCATAAAGCGCTTGGACACTCCCCCAGGGATCGATCAGCATCGAGTGACCCCAGGTGCGGCGACCGCTCTCATGCCGCCCCCCTTGCGCACTCGCCGCGACATAGCAAAGGTTTTCGATTGCCCGGGCGCGCAGCAACACCTCCCAGTGCGCCTGACCGGTGGTGTGGGTGAACGCTGCGGGCAACACGATCGCGTCGACCGGCGCCACGCGGCGGAACAATTCGGGGAACCGCAGGTCGTAGCAGACGCCGAGGGTAAAGCGCCACCCTTCGAGGAGAAAGGTCACCACCTCCGTGCCCGCTTCGATTTCCCGCGCTTCATCGTACGATTCTGCCCCTTTTTGAAAACGGAAGAGATGGACCTTGTCGTAACGGGCCTGCACGTTCCCAGAGCGATCGAAAACGAGGCAGCTGTTGCGCATTCGATCCGGGTCGTTCGCTTCGAGCGGGATCGTGCCGCCGATCAACCAAACGCCATACGTTTGCGCCCATCGTGCCATCGCAGCCTGCAATGGCCCGTCACCCCAGCGTTCGCGAAGCGCAAGCCGCACCGCCATGTCACGATGGATGATCGGCCAGTACTCCGGCAATACGACAACGTCCGCGCCGGCTTGGGCAGCACTGGCAACCAGCCGCTCCGCGGTTGCCACATTCTCCTCGACCCGGGGGGTACTCACCATTTGCACCACCGCCACCTGCAAGGTTGCCAAATCGGATGACATCGCATGACTCCTCATCACTCGTTGGGTGGATTGTCCCGCAAAGCGGTCACTTTCGGTGCACGCCATGAGCCGCTGACCCGATAGCGTTGCACAAGAATCTGACCCAACGGGTCGCCTAGAATCTGTTGCCCCAGGAACGTGAGCAACCCCGCTACGGGATTGACGAACGCGATCGCCGTCGCAGCAGTGTTCCCAAGGCGCGGCACCACACGGACCTCCAATTCTTGCGTCTCGGCATCGAGATCGATGCTGCCGGCAAGCTGGGTCAATGCCACCGGCGCATCGATCGTGAGATCCGATGTGGTCAGATAACCGTTCGCGACGGCGAAACTGCCCATCAAGCGGTCGTACGCCAACCCTTTTTGGGTGAGATCGCGGAAATCGAGCTGCAAGCGACGAAAAAGCATCGGCAGACTGAAAACGGTGAGCAACTTTCCGGCTCCGGGCTCGATTTCGGTAAATACGCCTTTTTCGAGAGCAATCGACCCGGTACCTTCCAATGTGCGCCACCTAAAGTCGAGCGGGCTCCCTGGCCAAGAAAGCGTCGCGTCGATGGTGCCCTGTCCCTTCTCTATCTCAGACAATTGCCACACGGTTGCCAACGTGGCGCCAAAATCGCCGATCTGGGCTTCGATATGCCAAGTGCTGCGGGTGCTTCTCCCCCCGCCAGTTGCATGTGGCTCCCAGGAACCACGACCGCGAAGCCGATAGCGACCGGGTTGCACCAAAAGCGCGTCCTGAATCCGCCAGGTAGCGCCATCTTGCGCCGTAACCAGCGCGAACCGCCCCAACGGAGCATCGGCAACGCGCAAATCGGCAACCGTGACGCGCGCCGTGGGCCAGCGACTGGGATCTAGAGCCGCGATACGGTTGGAATCGCGCGTTGCGTTTCCCGAGGAAGGTTGCGAATCGTTCCGGGGTATTTGCTTCTGCGGCGGAATCCACAGGCGGTCGAATTCGGCCTCGAAACGGTCGATCCGCTCCCCGCGGCGCGTCACCGTACCACTGCCGACCACCTCCTGCGCCCGAACCCGGAAATCCCACTGCGCTAGGCGTGCATTGGCCGAGAACCGGACCTGATGCCACGTGCGCTCGAGCGCAATCAATTGGTCGACGGCAAGGGTGAGCGACGGCCAAGCTTCCTGCTGCGCTTGCCCCATTTCGTCCAACAGCGAATCCCACGCGTCGAGATCGAGTCGTTCAAGCGCAACCGCGATCGCCCCGTTGGGTACAGCAGGCGGAAGCGCCACTGAGCCGATCGCCACGGCCCACGCGCCCGTCAGTGTCCGTTGCCAACGCAACCGATCGGCTAGTGTCACCGATGCCTGCCATCCGTTCTTCGTCACCTCCCCTTCTGCCTGCAGCGACCACCGTTCGCCTGCACGCTTGGTAAGCGGGTCGGGTAACGCGAGGGCCAGTCCATCGCCATCGCTCGTTGCACGCCAACGAATCACCCCGTCCGGTGTCCAGGTCACGTGTGCGCGCACCGGCGTCGTGCCTTGCAATGCAGCCGATGGCAAGCCCAGCTGCTGGGCCAACGTTTTGCCGCTCAGCATTGCTGTGACCGCCACTTCGGAACGGGCGCCGTCTGGCCACGTGAGCTGAATCGGGATCTCACCCCATACGCCGTTACCTTCTGCGGAGCGAACGCCGTTTGCGTCGAAACGGATCGTCGCTTTCCCCTTGGTCAATGGCCAAGCAGCGACCGCAGCCGGTACGGTAAAGCGGTCCAACATCAAGGTTCCCGCAACGCCCACGGCACCTTCGGAAAGCGGGATCGTGAGCGCAAGGTCCAGGTGCGCATCCCCTTGCGCTTGCCATGATTGGAGCTGCGCGAGAGGGAGGTCTTTGGCAAGCGGCGAGTGCCCCAGGTAGCGCAACACGTTAGGCCAGCGCCCTTTGACCGTTCCCTGCACCATGAGCACCGGCGCATCTGCCCCCAGGTCCGGGATCGTCGCGACAACGGGTGCAAAGCGCAGTGTCTCCGCGTGCGCGTCATGGACTTCGATATGAAGCGCTTCGTTGCGGAAACGCACCATGGCACGTTCGATCGTCACCGCCGGCCAACGGGGATCGAATTGCAATGTCACCCCTTGCACTGGGATTTCGACCGAAAAGACCCCTTCGCCATCACGAAAAGGAAACGCTGCCAACGGCCCTTCGATCGCCATATGGGCCGCAGGAATCTTACCTTGGACAAAAGCGCGACCCAACCAATCGACAGTGGTCTGCCCCACGGCAGCAGGCGGAAAATAGCGGGCGAACCGTTCCAGATCCACCGCTTCGATCACCGCGTGCATCGCCAACCGCCGCGCGGTGGGGCGCTCGAGTGCCTCGAGCACGCCACTAGCCGTAACACGACCTTCCGGGGTAACTGCATGAAAGCGTTCGGTATGCACGGTATACCCGGTAGCGGAATCATAGTGCCAGCGCCCCTGCCAAGCCACGTCGGTAAACGTTTGCACCCTTTCGGCAAACCACCCTTCGGGCCACTGCCACACGCTTTTCGCCGCACGAACGGAAAAAACGCCCTCTGCGCGGCTACCGCGCAACGCACCGGAGATCCCGCTTACTCCAGGAAACTTAGGCGAAGGGGGCAGTGACAATTCGGAAAATTGCACCGCCACCTGGGTGATCGTACGCTCAACACCCTGCACCGTTGCCGCCAATTCCGCGAAATTGGGTAGGACGAACGCCTCTGCAGCGCGGTCGGCTCCCCCCGCTTGGCCTTTCGTCCAGGTCGCCAAGAACGGCTGCCACGCCTCTCCCGTGATTCCAGCCGCATGCCATTGCAGCTGCCATTGCCGATCGAAGAGGTGGAGCGTCCCGGAAAGCTTTTCCAGCCCGACCCCTTGTGCGGTAAACGCGATCTGCCACCCTTCCTGCCAAGACCAACGCCCTTCCGCGCTTCCCCAGAAAAGCGGTTCGCCACCAGCGTGATCCAGCACCTGCCAGCGGGTAACGCGCCACTGAGGCGACGACCACGTGTGCCATTGCCCTTCCACCTTCTCGAGCGCGATGGGCACCCCCACCGTTGTGCGCAACCACGCTTCGATCGCGGGGCGAAACCAGTCGAGATTGGGCCACACCAACCAGCGCGCAGCGGCAAACGTAAGCAGCGCCACCATGCCAGCCATGACCCAAGCGAATGCAAATGGGCGCCAGGCGCCGTGCCACGTGCGCACCTCCGTCATGCTCCGACCATCCTTTCTGTCATCCCCTTAGCGCTGCTACCCATTATAATGGGCGCACCCCTTTGGCACGATGAGACGTAGCGACCGTGACCGTTGCTTTTTCCAACTGGCTAACGACAGCCGTTCGATACTCCCCGCATCTTGCGCACCTCCTTTCGGCCCGGCCTTGGCTCGCAGATTGGCTAGCAAAAACTGTCACGCAGCCGCTGACGACCGCAACCCTAGAGGATTTTCTGCAAACTCCTCCTTTTGCGCAGAATGCAACCGAAATCCCACTCGATGCGCGACTCAGACAGATGCGCGCCGCGGTCTTTGCCCACTGCGCGGTGCGCGATCTGGCGCTTGCCGCGCCGCTCGAGGAGATCACTGGCGCGATGACCCGTTTTGCCGAGTGTGCGATTCGCCACGCTTACGACCACCACTACGCCGCGCTCATCGAGCGGCACGGTCGGCCGCAATCGGAAGGGGGATGGGAACAAGAGTTCCTGATCGTAGGGATGGGGAAATTGGGTGGCGGCGAACTCAACGTCTCTTCCGATATCGATCTGGTCTTCGTCTACCCCGAAGAGGGGGAGACGGCTGGCCCGAAGATCCTTAGCAACGCCGAATTTTTCACCAAATTGGGGCGACGCCTCATCCAAACCCTAGCCGAACCCACAGGAGACGGATGGGTTTTTCGCGTCGATATGCGCCTGCGCCCTCATGGGGACTCGGGGCCACTCGTCGTTTCGTTCGAGATGCTCGAAGACTACCTGATGACCCAGGGCCGGACCTGGGAGCGGTACGCGTGGATCAAAGCCCGAGCGCTCACCGGTGAGCGTTGG
The DNA here is from genome assembly GCF_019049855.1 of Hydrogenophilus thiooxidans. Taxonomy (GTDB): domain Bacteria; phylum Pseudomonadota; class Gammaproteobacteria; order Burkholderiales; family Rhodocyclaceae; genus Hydrogenophilus; species Hydrogenophilus thiooxidans. The sequence goes on from NZ_JAHLSY010000001.1 coordinate 33,890, forward strand.
CAGGAGTTGGAAAATCTCACGCGGCCGTTCGTCTACCGCAAGTACCTCGATTTCGGCGCGATCGAAGCGGTGCGCGATCTCCATGCCCAAATCCGCCGTGAAGTGGCGCGCAAAGAGCGCCAAGACCACATCAAGCTTGGGCGCGGGGGCATTCGCGAAATCGAATTCATCGCGCAGGTCCATCAGCTCATCCGCGGTGGCCGGGAGCCAACGCTTCAAGTTCGGCCGACGCGTACCGTGTTGCGCCTCATTGCCGAACGCGGTCTGATCGCACCCGAAACCCAAGCCGGTTTAGATGCCGCCTATTGCTTTCTGCGCCGTGTGGAACACCGTTTGCAATATTGGCACGACGCGCAGACGCACGAACTCCCCAAAGAAACGGAACGCCAAGCCCTGCTTGCCGAAGCGATGGGCTATGAGAATTGGGAGGCGTTTCGTGCCGCGCTCGACCACCATCGGGAATTCGTCAGCCGAACGTTCGATGCCCTCTTTGGCAAAGAAGAGACCGAGCAGACGTACGACGCCGCCTGGTTTGCTGCTGCTGACCCGGATGAAGCCGCCCGGGCTCTGGAATCGCTGGGCTACGCCGACCCTCGCCCCCTTGCGCTTCGCCTGGAAGCGCTCAAAAACCATCCGCGACTGCAGGCGATCTCACCCGCTTCGCGCCGCCGCCGCGATCAAATCGTGGCGCACGCACTCACCGTGGCCGCGCAGTTTCCAGCACCCGATACGGTCCTTGCGCGCCTCATCGACCTGTTCGAAGCCATTGGCGGACGCACCAGCTATTTTGCGCTCCTCGACGAATACCCGCAAGCGCTCGAGCAGATCGCCAAGATCGTTGCGAGCAGCCGCTGGGCCGCCACCTATTTGGCCCGCCATCCGATCTTGATCGACGAAGCGTTGGACGCCCGTGCGTTGGACGAGGTACCCAATTGGGCCGAATTTCAACGCGCCCTCACGGAGCAACTTGCGTTGCGCGCAGACGATACCGAAGCGCAGATGAACTGGTTGCGCGAAGCGCACCACGCGCAACTTTTTCGCTTGCTCCTCAAAGACCTGGCAGGGCGACTGACCGTCGAACGGCTCAGTGACCACCTCTCGGCACTTGCCGATGCGGTGCTCGAGGCGAGTCTGCCCATCGTCTGGAAGACGCTACGCCGTCGCCATACCGAAACACCCCATTTTGCGGTGATCGCTTACGGCAAATTGGGCGGCAAAGAGCTTGGTTACGCCAGCGACCTCGATCTGGTCTATCTCTTCGACGACGACCACCCCGACGCGCTCGACAGCTACTGCCGGTTCGCGCAGCGCCTGGCCACCTGGTGGAGCACCCGCACCGCAGCAGGGGAGCTGTTCGAGATCGACCTGCGGCTCCGCCCCGACGGTGAAGCCGGGTTGCCGGCAACCCCGTACGCGCGCCTGGTCGATTATCTCATCGACGCCGCATGGACCTGGGAACACCAAGCGCTCACCCGCGCCCGCTTTGCTGCGGGCGACCCAGCACTGGGGAAGCGGTTCGAAGCGCTGCGCCGTTTCATCTTGGCGATCGAACGGGACACAACCCGCTTGGCGGGCGAAATCGTTGCGATGCGGGAAAAGATACGCGCCGAACACCCGGCCAAAGCGGGTCAATTCAACCTCAAGCACGACTTTGGCGGCCTCATCGATGTCGAATTCCTGGTGCAATACCTGGTACTTGCCCATGCGCCCCACGATCCGGAACTTGCCGAAAACGCTGGGAACATCGCGCTGCTTTCGCGCGCAGCCGCGCGCCATTTGATCCCTTCGGAGCTTGCCGAAGCGGTTGCCGAAACCTACCGCCATTTGCGGCGAGAACAACACCGCTTGCGCCTCGACGAAAAACCGGCGGTCGTCCCTGCCGAAACCATCACCGACCGAACCGAACCAGTCCGAGCACTTTGGCACCATCTCTTCGCACATACCGTGCCTGCGTCCAAATTGGGCGCAGCGAAACAGACCTACCGTAACCCTGAAGCGGTGCACTGGGAGAAAGCCATCGATGGCGACCGAACGTGAATTGAAGCTCTCCCTTTTGCCGCGCGACGCGGGCAAACTCAAAAACCATCCGCTGCTTGCCGCGGCACCCGCCACCACCCGGCAGATCGAAACCCACTACTTCGACACCGGTGACCACCAACTCGCTCGTGCTGGCGTCGCGGTGCGGCTGCGTCGCATCGAGGACCACTATTCTGCGACGGTGAAAACCGAAAGCGCGGACCAAAGCGGCTTTACCGAACGGGGGGAGTGGGAGTGCGCGATACCCGCTCCGCTCGCCGAAGCGGCACTTGCGGAACCTGCGGAGCTTTCCGCTTTCCCGCCCTGGCTGGAACCGCTCTTCGAACGGGTCGCCCCACGTGCCATTCGTGACCTTCTGCATCACACCGCTCTTCAGCTCCGCCCCATCCTGTCGACCCGCTTTCGCCGCACCACCTGGCCGATCGCATTGGTAGGCGGCGAAGCGGAAGTGGCATTCGACCGCGGCGTGATCACCACCGGCACTCAAACGGTGCCACTGTGCGAGCTCGAAATCGAAAGCCCCACTGCACCATTCCCCTCCCTTTTGGAATTCGCGCGAACCCTTGCCGAAACGGTGGCGCTCTGGCCGGAACCTCGTTCCAAAGCGGCCCGGGGCTTTGCGCTCCTTACAGGCGACGCCGCAACCGCATTCAAAACCAAACCGCCCCGGTGGTCTGCCGAGATGTCGATCGCGGACGCTTTTTTCACCGCGTGGTGGTCCTGCGTCGCCCATGGTGGCGCCAACATGACCTTGTACGCCCAACACCACGACCCAGAAGCGCTGCATCAACTGCGCATTGCGCTGCGGCGCAGCCGCACGCTGCTCGCCCATTTCGCACCGTGGCTTGGCGCGCCACTTGCCGATGCGCTGCGCGCGTACATCGCATCCGTGGCGCGCCCATTGGGCACACGGCGTGATCGTGACGTGCTCGTCGATGCGATCATCCGCCCGGCACACACTGCGTGCCCGGTGGCACAGCAGGAGATCGCGTGCCTGGCCGAAGTCCTCCATCCACCCTGCCACCGTGCCGCTGCGCTTCCCTACCGCGCACTCGGACAGCTCTGGCTTGACACGAGCCTGCGCCTTCTTGCCGCAAAACCATCGAGCTTCTCTTCCGACCCCCTGGAACCGTTCGTACGCACCCTCTGGCACCGAACCCGCCGCCGCGTCCGTCACCGTATCGACCAGTGGGAAGCCGATCCCACTTCCGAGCGCCGCCATCGGGTTCGCATCGCGCTCAAATCGTGGCGCTACCTGCTGGAATGGAGCCGCGCGCTCCTTCCCAAACGGGCCTACCGGCGGGAAATGGCGCGCGTCAAACATGCGCTCGATCTCCTTGGCGCCGCCCAAGACTGGGAGGGCGCGCAGCACCAGCTCGCCCCCTATCTGCGCCGCAGCGACCGGCTGGCGGTTGGCGCTGCCGCGGTGCTCGCGTGGCACCATGCGCGCTCGGTATTGCCATGCGAAACGCTCAGAAACGATTTGCGCACCTGGTTTCACGAATCTTGGGAGGAAACGACGAAATGACCACCGTGATCGACCTGTTGCTTTGGCGCCACGCCGAAGCCGAAGCGGGATTCGACGACGACTTGGCTCGCCCCCTGACACCGGAAGGACACACACAGGCGAAGCGCGTCGCGCACTGGTTGCAACGCCATGCGCCGAAAAATCTGGCGCTGCTTGCCTCCCCCGCGCGGCGCGCGCAAGAAACCCTGCAACACTTCGCTGCGCATTTCACCACCGAACCCGCGATCGCGCCGGGTTCGCCGGTGAGCCGCGTTCTCGACGTACTCGGATGGCCGAACCCACAACGGTCGCTCCTCTTGGTTGGTCACCAACCCTGGATCGGGCAGACTGCGGCGTATCTCTTGACCGAATCGCCCCTACCCTGGGCTTTCCCTCGGGCCAGCCTTTGGTGGTTCCGCGTCCGCCCCTTCCACCCGCGGCCAGTCCAATTGCGCGCGGTGATCCATCCGGACCTCGCTGAGTGACAATCAAGGCATATTGCAGCGCCCTATCATCCGGAGTAGACTCGCTTTCTCGCACCACAAACGGATCGGAAGCGCCATGTCTCTGGTCGATAACGGCACCCGTCGCGTCATCGACGGCGTCGAGCGGGTCTATTACGATGGGTATTGGGTCAAGACCTACCCGATCCCGGAAAATGAACTCTGGGCACGGAAAACACTCATTCACGACCTGACCCGGCGGCTTTTCAACCACGTCGAACATGGCCTCAACGTCCCAGGCAAACGTCTGCAAGAAGCGCGTGCCGCTTACGAACGTGAAACCGACCCGCAAAAGAAACGGGTCAAAGGGGCGATGCTCGCAGGTGCGCTCTTCAACCGCGCCACCGACATCTTCACCCATCTGGTCGAACTCCAGGAACAGGGCGTCCAGATCAGCTCGTCGAACGAACTGATGCGCGAATGCGGCAATTGCCTCAGAGAAGCGCTTGCGCTCGGCCGCCTTGTGTTACACCGCAGCGGCGAAGAGGGGATCGACGAACTGTGGGGCGAACCGTTTCGCGCCTTTTCGGTGCCGATTGCCGATTTCTATGAAACGCGCTACCTCAAAATCGCCTGGACGATGCGCGATATCGACCGCATCGTCGACACCATGGTACGAACCATCGGCACCCACCCCTTTTTCCAGGGGTTGACTGCGCATCTGCACCGGTTGGCCACCGCTGCCAAAGTCAAAGTCGAGACGCTACGAACCGACCCCGAGATTTTCGAAGTCTGGTCCGAATTCGTCGTAGCCAGTGAAAACGTGCTCCACTACAAACCGCGACTCAACCATCCCCCGTCTCGTGACGAACTGCTCTTGATCGCCGACGGGGAGCGGCTCGTTCGCGACGGTCAGGCGCTCATCTCTTACATCACCCGCGCGCGCACCCCGATGCCAAAGAGCACCGCCCACTACCTCGAACGGTGCGCCCACTTCGCCTCCGGGCAACTGCAAATCACCACCCACCATCTGATGGTCGGCGACCGCGCTACGACCTTGCCCCCCCATGTAGCGGCGCTGCAAGCAACGCAGGAAGCGCCCGCTGCGAGCGGATCACCCGTCGGCAGTCCAAGCGCTGTCGATCACACCACCGCCTAAACAGACCCGCGACTCATAGACGACGACGCTCTGCCCGGGCGTCAACGCCCACTGCGGGGTGGCAAACGCCAGCGTCATCTCGCCGGCGTCAGAAACGGCTTCGATCTCGCACGGTGCATCGGGCGTCCGGTAACGCGGTTTCGCGCTGTAGACCCAATGGGTATGCGGCAAACGACCACTGATCCAATGGCAACGAACCGCACGCAAGCGATCGGCGAAGAGCGCCGGATGGTCGTGACCGCGGACCACATAGAGCACATTGTTCGCCAAATCTTTCTTCGCGACGAACCATGGTTGGTGGTTCCCGTCCGTGTCGCGCCCCTTGACGCCACCAATGCCCAACCCTTGACGCTGCCCCAAGGTGTAGTAGATCAACCCCGCATGGCGCCCCAGTACCTGGCCCGTATCCAGATCACGAATCTCCCCGGGTTGCGCTGTCAAATAGCGGCTCAAGAAGGTCCGCATCGACCGCTCCCCGATGAAGCAGATACCGGTCGAGTCCTTTTTCTCCGCGACCGGCAAACCGATCGCCTTTGCAAGCCGACGAACGTCGCGTTTGTAGAATGCCCCCAAAGGAAAGAGCGCTTTGCTGAGTTGCGCTTGATTGAGGCGGTAAAGAAAATAACTCTGATCCTTGGTGCTGTCGGTCCCTTTGAGGAGTTGATAGGTCACCGAACCATCCTCATTGCGCCACGGACGAACCACCGCGTAGTGGCCGGTCGCGATCGCCTCGGCACCTAACCCCAATGCGTACGCCAAAAATGCGGCGAATTTGATCTCCGAATTGCAGAGGATATCGGGATTCGGGGTCCGCCCTGCCGCATACTCGTCGAGGAATTCCTGAAAGACCCGCTCGCGGTATTCCGCGGCAAAATTGACGTGCTCGACCTCGATCGCCAACCGATCGGCCACACTCACCACGTCGATCCAGTCGGCACGGCTCGTGCAGTGGGTTTCGGTATCGTCGTCCTCCCAATTCTTCATGAAAACGCCGGTGACACGCCAACCGCGCGTCTTGAGCAACCAAGCGGTGACCGCCGAATCGACGCCACCGGAAAGCCCCACGACCACATGGCGACCCTCTCCTTCGGGAACCGTCTGCCACGCTTCGGTCAATCCCAACTCCGCCACCACCGTGGCCCCGTTTTCCTGCGCCATCCTGTTTCTCGATACTCCGTTATCCAACCATCCGAAACGACCCTCCGCAGCCAGCAGGGGCGAACATCACACCGTCACACGACCAACCCGACCCCGTCCCGCCACATCCGAACCACATCGAGGCTGTAGCGACGCCCCGCAAGCCAATCGTCGATCACTGCCAAAACCAACGGACTGCGGGTTCGCCCGGCTTGCGCGAGCGCTGCGACCTCGTCGCGCGACAACCACACCGGGCGAATGATCCCGGAGTCGAGCGCGCGGTTCGGCTCCTCAGTCCCCAACTGACCACTGAACGCGAAACGCAGATACGCGGTCTCGGACCCGGGCTTTTGCCACAAGTAGACCCCCACCACCGCTTTCGGGGTGAAATGAAATCGCGTCTCTTCCAATGTCTCACGGACCACCGCCGCGACCAACGTCTCACCCGGTTCGACATGGCCAGCGGGTTGGTTGAAGCGCACCCCTTCTGGCGTCTCTTCCTCAACCAGCAGAAACTGCCCTTCGCGTTCGATCACCGCCGCCACCGTCAAACCGGGGCGCCACCGTTCGCTCATAGCCAACACTCCCATAATGTGGCTGCAATTATAACGGCGTGGCGATCGTCCCGCAGACGACACCACTTTTAGGAAGCAGCCACTCGCTCCGCGCATTACATCGAATGGGCCATTATTCAGTAAAAATTAAAAAAATAGACAAAACAATAAAATTTACAAAAAAAACATTCTGCCGTATAGTTCTTCTCAGCGCCCCACGGCGCATGAACGATCCACCAGTCAGGAGGTTACCGATGAGCCAACCCAAACGTTACGAAGCGGGGGTAAAAGAGTACCGCGAAACCTATTGGGAACCGACCTACGTTCCCAAAGATTCCGATTTCCTTGCCGTGTTCAAGATCGTGCCGCAACCGGGCGTTCCGCGCGAAGAGGCTGCGGCTGCGGTCGCTGCGGAATCCTCCACCGCCACCTGGACCACGGTCTGGACCGACCTGTTGACCGACCTCTACTACTACAAGGGGCGCGCCTACGCGATCGAAGACGTTCCTGGCAACGACGAAGCCTTCTACGCGTTCATCGCCTACCCGATGGGGCTCTTCGAAGAGGGCTCGATCGTGAACGTCTTCACTTCGCTCGTTGGCAACGTCTTCGGCTTCAAAGCGGTGCGCAGCCTGCGGCTCGAAGACGTCCGAGTCCCGCTCTGGTTCGTCACCACCTGCCCGGGACCACCCCACGGCATCTATGTGGAGCGTGACAAACTCAACAAATACGGCCGCCCGCTCTTGGGCTGCACCATCAAACCGAAACTCGGCCTTTCGGCGAAGAACTACGGCCGTGCGGTCTATGAGTGCCTGCGCGGCGGGCTCGACTTCACCAAAGACGACGAAAACGTCAACTCGCAACCCTTCATGCGCTGGCGTGATCGCTTCCTCTTCTGCCAGGAAGCGATCGAGAAGGCGCAAGCCGAAACCGGTGAGCGCAAGGGCCACTACATGAACGTCACCGGCCCGACAATGGAAGAGATCTACAAGCGCGCCGAATTCGCGAAGGAGATCGGCACGCCGATCATCATGATCGACTACCTCACTGTCGGCTGGGCAGCGACGCAAAGTCTGTCGAAGTGGTGTCGCGACAACGGGTTGCTGCTCCACGTCCACCGCGCGATGCACGCAGTGATCGACCGCAACCCGAAACACGGGATCAACTTCCGCGTGCTCGCGAAGATCATGCGGCTTATCGGCGGCGACCACCTCCACTCCGGTACCGTGGTCGGTAAACTCGAAGGCGACCGCGCCGCCACCCTCGGCTGGATCGACCTGATGCGCGACCGCTACGTCAAAGCGGACCGCTCGCGCGGCATCTTCTTCGACCAAGATTGGGGGCAAATGCCGGGGATGTTCCCGGTCGCTTCCGGCGGGATCCACGTCTGGCACATGCCTGCGCTCGTTTCGATCTTCGGCGACGATTCGGTGCTGCAATTCGGTGGCGGCACGCTCGGCCACCCGTGGGGGAACGCCGCCGGCGCCTGCGCGAACCGCGTCGCGCTCGAAGCGTGTGTCAAAGCCCGCAACGAAGGCAAGCCCATCGAGAAGATGGGGCGTGAGATCCTCACCGAAGCCGCGAAGTCGTGTCCGGAACTCAAGGTCGCGATGGAGACCTGGAAAGAGATCAAATTCGATTTCGACACCGTCGACAAACTCGACGTGCAACACCGCTAAAGGAGCCAACGATGAGCGAAACGCAAGATATGATCCGGGACGTGCAAGACTACCCCAGCCGCTTGAACGACCCGAAGAGCAAACGCTTCGAGACCTTCTCCTACCTGCCGCAGATGAGCGCTGAGGAGATCCGCAAGCAGGTGGAGTACATCGTCAGCAAGGGCTGGAACCCGGCGATCGAGCATTGCGAGCCGGAAAACGCGATACTCCACTACTGGTACATGTGGAAATTGCCGATGTTCGGCGAGACCGACGTCGACAAGATCCTTGCCGAAGTCGAAGCGTGTAAACGCTCCAACCCGAACCACCTGATCAAACTGATCGGCTACGACAACATCCGCCAGACGCAGGGCACCGCGATGCTCGTCTACCGTCCGGCGCAGTAATCGAAAGCTGCCCTGGGTCGCTCGCGTGCCCCGGGGCGTTACTTGCTGCATTGCTGAGAGGAGGCCTGCTATGGACCTTCGCAACCAGTACCTCGTCCGTTCTGAACCCTATTACCATGCGGTCGGTGACGAAATCGAACGATTCGAAGCCGCGTACGCGAACCGCATCCCGATGATGCTGAAAGGCCCCACTGGCTGTGGCAAATCACGCTTCGTCGAATACATGGCGTGGAAGCTCGGCAAACCCCTCATCACGGTTGCGTGCAACGAAGACATGACCGCTGCCGACCTCGTCGGCCGCTTTCTCCTCGACAAAGAAGGCACCCGTTGGCAGGATGGGCCGCTCACCACCGCAGCGCGCATCGGCGCGATCTGCTACCTCGACGAAGTGGTCGAAGCGCGCCAGGATACCACCGTGGTGATCCACCCGCTCACCGACCATCGCCGCATCCTGCCGCTCGACAAAAAAGGGGAAGTGGTCGAAGCCCACCCGGACTTTCAGATCGTGATCTCTTATAACCCCGGGTATCAATCGGCGATGAAGGACCTCAAAACGTCCACCAAACAGCGCTTCGCGGCGATGGACTTCGACTATCCCGCGCCGGAAGTGGAGCGCGAAATCGTCGCACACGAATCGGGCGTCGATGCTGCCACCGCGAACAAGCTCGTCGAAGTCGCGATCCGGTCGCGCCACCTCAAAGGGCATGGGCTCGACGAAGGGATCTCCACACGGCTCCTCGTCTATGCCGGGTCGCTGATCACCAAAGGGATCGCGCCGCTCATCGCGTGCGAAATGGCGCTCATCTGCCCGATCACCGACGACCCCGACCTGCGTGACGCGCTGCGCGCCGCCACGCAAACGCTCTTTGCCTGAACGGAAACCCAAGGAGCGAAGCGATGCAACCGCCCACCGAATGGGAAGCGCTCGTCGCGCGCTTTGCCGAACCCCACCGCGAACTGGTCGTGCGCTTCGCGCTGGAAGCGCCCAAACACTTCTCCCCTGCGGGCTGCGAATACTACCGCCGCGGGGTGGAAGCGCTCCTCAACTTGGGACGGGGCGAGCACCTCGCGCTGGCCTATCTCGAAGCTGCACCGGCGATCGCGCGCGAGGTGGGGGAAGACGCGGCGGAAGCAGCTCGGCGTGAAGCGGCGAAATTAGCTTCGATGACCTCGGGCGAGGTGATCGAACGGTTCCTGGCCACCCTTCCGTTGGTCGCACGGCGGCTTGGCGACGCCGACCTCTTCACGAACTACCTCACCTTCGTCCACCAATTGGCGAGCCTCGCCCCACGCGCGTTGCGCCCGCTCTTTGCCCATCTCGAACCGCTTCTGGATACCTTGACGCTTGGGGGTTTGCGCCGCTGGGCGCTCTTCGGCGCCGAACTCCACCGTCAAGACACCGCAGCGCTCACCGCCTATTTCGCGCTCGAAAGCGCCGAAGCGAAAGCGAAGCTGCAGGAGGAGCGACGGGGCACCCTCTTCGTCGACAGCCACCGCAAGCTGAACGCCTACTTGCGTGCGCTTTGGGGACGCGACTTCTGGCTCAAACCCGCCCAGGCCGACCGCAACGAGTTCCGTCCGTTCGTCGACGACTTCGTCCTCCACCTTCCAGACGCCGTCGATCGCGTCGGCGCGCTGGATGGGGCCGCCGTTTATCGCGCGATCGCCGCCCACATGGCGGCGCACCTCGTCTATGGCGGCGGCGCGCATGATCCGCGCGGCTTGGGTTCGCTCGAACGCGCACTCTACGGTTTTCTCGAAGACCTGCGCGTCGAATATGCCGCCGCCCAGGCCTTCCCTGGCCTTGGCCACGCGTGGGCCGAACTCGCCCGCCACAGTGCCCCACCCCCAAACCGCCATCCTGCGGCGCAGTGGCTCCTTACCCTCATCGACCACTGTTACCACCGCTGGGGCTGGCGTGCCGACCCCGTCGACGCGCCGCTACCGGAACCGCTTGCCGCGTGCGCCGAGCGCATCGTCGATGCGTTCGCCTGCCCTGCAGAAGCGAGCCGAACGCACGTGCGGATGCTGCTCGAACCCCTGCGCGCCGCGCTCGAAGCCACCGACGCCGGCACCCCGATGGCGCGCGACGTCGAAGCGCTTCCGCTGTGTTACCGCGACGACAACCGGATCGTCTGGCACTTCGACGCTGAGTCGCTGACCCGGAAACTCCACGCGATGCGGCGCCAGCCGCTGCGGCGCATCGTTCCGCTGATGGAATTCGTCAACGAGGTCGACACCGAAACCCAGAGCGACACCCCTGACGAAATCTGGGTTCCTGCCACCCCAATCTACGACGACGACGGCATCACCTTTCAGGAAAAATACGGCAGCCCGCGCATCGCTGGCCCCTTCTTCTACGACGAATGGGACGAGCGCGCCCAATGCTATCGACCGGACTGGGTCAGTTGCTTCGAATACCCTGCGCCGTTGGGCGAACTCGAACCGCTCGACGCCCTCTACCGTGAACACCTGCCGGTGGTAAAGCGGCTACGGAAAATCGTCGAACGGCTGCGCCCGCAAGGGGTACAGCGCGAGCGCAAACTCGAAGATGGCGACGAACTCGACCTCACCCCGGCGATCGACGCGATGATCCATGCGCGCGCAGGCCTTCCTTTCGACCCGCGGATCACGCTGCGCCACAAGCTCCTGAAGCGCGACATCGCGGTCTGCCTGCTCCTCGACCTCTCGGCGTCGACGAACGAGACGCCGCACGGTGCGCACCACTCGGTACTCGACGCGTCCCGCGCCGCGACGCTGCTTCTGGCCGAAGCGATCGAACGCATCGGCGATCCGCTTGCGATTCTCGGTTTCCATTCCGATGGACGCGAAGACGTACGCCTCTACCCGATCAAACGGTTCGGCGAACGGTGGGGCGAGAACGCGAAAAAACGTCTCTCAGGGATCAACGGCGCGTTTTCCACGCGGATGGGCGCGGCGTTGCGCCACGCCGGAACGTTGCTCAAGCAGCAACCGCAAAAGCGCAAGCTCCTTTTGCTCGTCACCGACGGAGAGCCGGCCGATATCGACGAGCGCGACCCCAACCACCTGCGGCGAGACGCGCGCCGTGCCGTCGACGAACTGTGGGGAAACGGCGTCTATACCTACTGCCTCACCCTCGACCCCGGAGCCGACCGTTACGTCGCGCAGATCTTCGGCAAACACTACACCGTGATCGACCGGGTGGACAAACTTCCCGAACGGTTGCCGCGGCTTTTTGCGGCGCTGACTCGCTGACAAGGACTTCTTATGGTCAGAGCCCTACTCTTCGACGTCGACGGTACCCTCGCTGAAACCGAAGCGCTCCACCGCCGCGCCTTCAACGCCGCATTCGCAGCGGCTGGCCTTCCCTGGCGTTGGTCGCCGCAGCGCTACGCCGAACTGCTGCGCGTTGCGGGCGGCCGCGAACGGATCGCCCACTTTCAAAGCGCCTATCCGCACGAAGCCGCTGGAATCGTCCTCGCCCCCGATACCATTGCGACGATTCACCGCGACAAGAACGCGCGCTACGCGCAGATGCTCGCGCAGGGCGCGCTGCCGTTGCGCCCCGGCGTCGTTCGCCTGGCGCAGGAAGCCGCCGCAAGCGGTGCGTGCGTTGCGATCGTCACCACCACCAGCCCGGAAAACGTCGCCGCATTGCTCGCGGCGTTGTGGCCTGACGACGCGCCCCCCTTTGCCGCGCTGATCACCGCGCGCGAAGCGCCGCGAAAAAAACCGGACCCGCAAGCCTACCACGTTGCCCTCTGCCAGCTCGGCATCGCCGCGCACGAAGCGATCGCGATCGAAGACACCGCGCACGGGGCGCAAGCCGCTGCCGCCGCGGGAATCCCGGTACTCGTCACCGAGAGCGAATATGGCAAGGCACCGGAATATCCCGCTGCCTTTGCGGTGGTCGACCACCTGGGGGAACCCGACCTTCCGGCGCGTTGGCTCCACACCCCGCAAGGAGGTGGTGAAGGGGTCGTTACCTGGGCCTTGCTCACAAAATGGGCCGCGTGCGCCGCAACGCCCACCGCCGCCTAACGGGAAGAAGAGCAGAAAGGAGCCCAAACGTGCTCGTTGCCGCGAACGCCCTACTGCAACACGCCGTCGCCAACCGGTACGCGATCGGCGCGTACGACATTCTCGATACCACGATGCTCGAAGGGGTCTTACTGGGTGCCCAGCGTGCCGAAGCGCCTGTGCTGATCAGCATCGCTGAGCTCCATACCGACCAGTTCGATGAAGCAACCTTGCTTGCGGCCGCTGTCGAAGCCGCTGCCACTGCCCCGGTGCCGGTTGCGATCCACTACGACCACGGCACGACGCTCGACCGCCTGGTTCGGGCAACGCAACTCGGTTACACCAGTTTGATGATCGACGGTTCGCACTTGGAATGGGCAGAGAACGTTGCGCTGACACGCCGCGCCGCTGCGCTCGCCCACGCCGTCGGCCTGCCGCTGGAGGCCGAAATTGGCTATATACCTGGCGAAGAAGGGAAAGATGCCGAACACCATCCGGGTGCGATCCGCTATACAGAACCGGACGAGGCCGAAACGTTCGTCCGTGAGACGGGATGCGACTGGCTCGCTGTCTCGATCGGTACCGTACATGGACGGTTTCGCGGCGAACCGCGGCTCGACTTGGAACGGCTCGCTGCAATCCGTACCCGTTTGCCCAGTACGCCGCTCGTGATCCATGGCGGCACCGGCCTTGCGGACGAACAGTTTCGTGCGCTCGTTGCTGCGGGTGCGAACAAGATCAACTACTACACCGCGCTCGTGGAAGTGGCTAGCCAAGCGGCAGCCCAATATCGGCGTTGGGACGAACAGCGACTGGCTGCGCGGGAGGCGATCGCAGAGGAGGTGTTGCGAACGTGTCGCGTCTGGGGGGCAGCGGGGCGTGCCGAAGCGGCTGGAAGTGCTGCGCCGCGCATCGCCCCGGTCGAACATGTGATCGTTCACCGCTGGGGTGAAGGTGCGCCAGACGTTGCCGCGATGCAACGAGAGGGGGTCGCAACGCTTGGGTCGCTCCCCGGCGTGCGGCGGATCGCAGCCGGCGTTGCCGAAACCGCCAACGCCCCCTACCCTTACCTCTGGACGATGACCTTCGCGACGCCAGAAGCGCTAGACCATTTCCGCACCCATCCCGACCATCAACGCTTCGCCGATGGCCGTTTTCGCCCGTTCGCCGCCGAGCGGATCACGATCGATTTCCGCCTTACCGAAGGAAATGGACGATGCGCCACACCAAAATCGTCGCAACGCTAGGCCCAGCTTCGAGCGATCGCGCGACGCTCGAACGGCTCCTCCTTGCCGGGGTCGATGTCGTTCGCCTCAACTTTTCACACGGAACTGCTAAGGAGCACCGTGCCCGAGCGTCGCTCGTGCGCGCGCTCGCGCAACAGACGCAACGCGCGGTTGGCATCCTTGGCGATCTGCAAGGGCCGAAGATCCGCATCGGCCGGTTCGCTGGCAATTCGGTCACCCTAAGCAAAGGGCAACGCTTCGCGCTCGATCGCGACCTCACCCCAGGTGACGCGACGCGGGTCGGCCTTGACTATCCGGAACTGATCGACGACGTCGAGGTCGGCGACATTCTGCTCCTGGACGACGGCAAAATCCGTTTGCAGATCGTCGAAAAGTGCGCCGACGCGCTCATCACGCAGGTGCTCGTTGGCGGCCCCCTTTCGAACCACAAAGGGATCAACAAACTGGGCGGCGGGCTTTCGGCGCCAGCGCTCACCGCGAAAGACCGTGCCGATATCGCGCTCGCAGCCGAGATCGGCGTCGATTTCCTCGCGGTCTCTTTCGTCAAACACGCCGAAGAGATGCACGAAGCGCGCCACCTAGCGCGCGCCGCGGGGAGCCGCGCCCGCTTGATCGCCAAAATCGAACGGGTCGAGGCAATCACCCACCTCGACGCGATTCTGGAGGCGAGCGACGGCGTGATGGTGGCGCGCGGCGATCTCGCGGTTGAGGTCGGCGACGCCGCAGTCCCGGCGTTGCAAAAGCGCATTTTGCGCCGCGCCCGGGAAATGAACCGTCTGTCGATCACTGCCACCCAGATGATGGAGTCGATGGTGCATAGCCCGGTCCCAACGCGGGCTGAGGTTTCGGACGTCGCCAATGCGGTGCTCGACGGCACCGACGCGGTGATGCTCTCGGCCGAAACCGCAGCGGGCCAATACCCGGTAGAGGCGGTCGAAGCGATGGCGCGCGTCTGCGCCGAAGCCGACGCGTCGCACGACGCCCATCTCGACCAGGAGCTCTTGGGGCGGCGCTTTCACCGCGTCGATGAAGCGATTGCGGTCTCTGCGGTCTGGTCGGGCTACCACCTGGGGGTGAAAGCGATCGTCGCGCTTACCCAATCGGGCGCGACTGCGCTTTGGATGAGCCGCATCGCAAGCGCACTCCCCATCTACGCGCTGACACCCGACCCGGTAACCTTCGGCCACCTCACCCTCTTTCGCCAAGTCACACCGGTTCGTTTCGACCTGAACCCCGCGTCCGACCCGGCAACGCTCCTTGCGCAAATCCGTACGCTCCTCATTTCGAACGGCTGGGCCGAACCCGGCGAGACGATTGCCGTCACCTTCGGCGAACCGATGGGGCAGCCGGGAGGCAGCAACACCCTGAAGATCGTCACCCTCTAGTCTGAGCGGTTCGGGGGTGGTAGCATTGGGCGCTCTATCGCCCTGACAATGCTACCCGAGGAGGAGACCATGTCCGAACCGCAACGACCGATCAGCCGCTTCCCCGTCCCCGAAACCCTCGACGCCCTTCCCGCCGATATCCGGGAACGGATCGAAAAGGTGGCCGAAAAATCGGGCTTCATCCCCAACGTCTTTTTGGCGCTTGCCGCGCGACCTGAAGAATTTCGCGCGTTTTTCGCCTACCACGACGCGCTGATGGAACGTCCTTCGAACCTCACCAAAGCGGAAAAAGAGATGATCGTCGTCGCCACCTCGGCGGCGAACGATTGCCTCTATTGCGTGGTCGCCCACGGTGCGATTCTGCGTGTGCGCAGCAAAAATCCGCGCCTTTCGGAGCAGATCGCCACCAACTACCACCGTGCCGAAATCACCCCCAGGCAGCGGGCGATGCTCGACTACGCGATGAAAGTGGCGCTTGATTCCGCCCGCATCACCGAAGCGGACTGGGAACCGCTCTTTGCCCACGGGTTCACCCAAGACGACATCTGGGAGATCGGTGCGATTGCTGCCTTTTTTGCACTGAGCAACCGTTTGGCGAACATGAGCGCGATGCGTCCCAACGACGAGTTCTACACCCTGGGGCGGTAGCGCCGCTTACCCTTTCTTGCGCCCTAGCCCGCCCCCAACGTTTCACAAATCGCGAAAACGTTGGGGAAGTGGCGCTGCAGGAAGCTCTGCCCCCGCTCCAGCAGATAATAGCGAAACGCTTCGACGGTGGGCGCAACGAACTGGCTCGTGCGGTGCACGACATACCATGCCCGCACCACCGGGGTGCCGCGTACCGGGATCACCTTGAGGTCACCGCGTGCCAACTCGCCCCCCACCGTATGCAAAGAGAGAAACGCGATCCCCAAGCCGGCGATCACCGCCTGCTTGATCGCCTCATTGCTCTCCATCTGCATCGCGACCGTCGGCGTCACCCGCCGCTCCGCGAAAAACAGATCCATCGCCGCTCGGGTTCCGGAGCCGGCCTCGCGCACGATCAACGGCTCGTGGCGCAGGATTTTCGGATCGATCGGTCGCGCTTCATCGACCAGCGGGTGGTCTGGCGGGGCGACGAACGCGCTCGGATGGCCTGCGAACGCTTCGGCCCGCACCGCGAACCCTTCCGGCGGACGCCCCATCACCGCGATGTCGATCTCGCGTGACTCCAACATCGCCACCACCTGCGCGCGGTTGCCCACCCGCAATGAGAGCGCAATGCCCGGATGCTCACGGCGAAAATCCACGAGCATTTGGGGAACGAAGTACTGCGCGGTGCTCACCATCCCGATCTTGAGCTCCCCGGCAGCTCCATCTTGTAGCCGCTTTGCGAGCTCTTCAGCTTCGCTCACCAGGTCGAGAATCTTTTTCGCGTAGAGGAGAAAATACTCCCCCACCGTCGTCAATTCGAAACGCCGCGCGTTGCGCTCAAAAAGCACCATCCCCAGTTGGGTCTCCAACTCCTTGATCTGCATCGATACCGCAGGCGGTGTCAAAAAAAGGCGCTCCGCCGCTTTGGTGATCGACCCCTCCTTGGCGACCGTCGCGAAGATGCGCAACTGACGCATCGTCACGTGTTTCATTCATTTCTCCTGAAACAAAAAGTAAAAAAATTCAACTTTACTTTATCACAAGTCTAATTTATTTTTCCAGTAATGACAATAGCGGAGAGGAGTTGTTCCATGTCTTGGGCTCACACGCCAACGCTCACGCAATACCTGATCGAGGAGCGGCGCCGCTACCCGCAAGCAAGCGGCGACTTCAACGCGTTGATTCTGGATGTGGCGCGCGCCTGTAAAGCGATCGCGCGGCAAGTGGCCTACGGCGCGCTTGCCAAAGCGAGCCACGCGGTGACCACCACCATCAACGTGCAGGGGGAAGAGCAAAAGCCGCTCGATGTGATCAGCAACGAATGCTTCATGCGCCTCACCGAGTGGGGCGGCTACCTCGCGGCGATGGCGTCGGAAGAGATGGACGAACCCTACGTGATTCCCGAACCCTACCCGCGCGGGCGCTACCTTCTTCTTTTCGATCCGCTCGACGGTTCGTCCAACATCGACGTCAACGTCTCGGTGGGGTCGATCTTCTCGGTCCTGCGCGCCCCAGAAGGGAAAAGCGAGATTACCGTTGAAGACTTCCTGCAACCCGGAACGAAACAGATAGCCGCCGGGTACGCGATCTACGGCCCGACGACAATGCTCGTCCTCACCGTTGGCCGGGGCGTCGTCGGGTTCACCCTCGACCCCGATTTTGGCGAATTCATGCTCACCCACCCGAACATTCGGATTCCCGAAAGCACCAAGGAGTTTGCGATCAACGCCTCCAACGCCCGCTTCTGGGAGCCGCCAGTGAAGCGCTACGTCAATGAGTGCCTCAAGGGGAAGACCGGACCGCGCGGCAAAGACTTCAACATGCGCTGGGTCGCGTCGCTGGTAGCGGAAACCCACCGAATCCTCTCCCGTGGTGGGGTTTTCCTCTACCCGCGCGACAACAAAGAACCCAAAAAACCGGGGCGGCTGCGGCTCCTTTACGAGTGCAACCCGATCGGCATGATCGTCGAACAAGCAGGCGGGCGCGCCTCGACCGGATACGGGCCGGTGCTCGAAGTACAGCCCACCGAGCTCCATCAGCGCATCGGGTTTGTCTTCGGTTCGCGGGAAGAGGTCGAACGAATCGAGCAGTACCACAACGACCCGGACGCAAGCCCCGTGGATCTGCCGCTCTTTGCGGAACGCACCCTCTTTCGCGACGAAACCCTCTAACACCACTAGCTTTTCACCATTGGGAGCAAGCCATGTCAGCGAAACACCCGATCATCGCGATCACCGGCTCGTCCGGTGCCGGCACGAGTACCGTGATGCGCACCTTCGTCAATATCTTCCGCCGCGAAGGGATCAAAGCGGCGCTCGTCGAAGGCGACGCGTTCCACGCCTACGACCGCGCTGCGATGCGGCAAAAAATGGCTGAAGAGGAGGCCAAAGGCAACCGCCATTTCAGCCATTTTGGCCCGGAAGCGAACCTCTTCGGCGAATTGGAAAACCTCTTCAAAACCTACAGCGAAACGGGCCGTGGCCGTATTCGCCACTACGTCCATAACGAAGAGGAAGCCAAACAGTACGGTGTTGCCCCCGGCTGCTTCACCGAGTGGGAAGAGATTGCCGAAGAGACCGATCTGCTCTTTTACGAAGGGCTGCACGGCGCGGTGGTAACCCCTGAGCACAACATCGCGCAGTACCCTGACCTTTTGATCGGCGTCGTCCCGGTGATCAACCTCGAGTGGATCCAGAAGCTCTGGCGCGACCGCAAAGAGCGCGGATACTCCACGGAAGCGGTGACCGACACGATCCTACGCCGCATGCCCGATTACGTCCATTACATCGTTCCGCAATTTTCGCGCACCCACGTCAATTTCCAGCGCGTGCCGGTGGTCGACACCTCCAATCCCTTCATCGCCCGTGACATCCCCACCGCCGACGAAAGCCTTGTGATCATCCGTTTCGCCAACCCCAAAGGGATCGACTTCCCGTACCTCTTGAACATGATCCACGGCTCGTTCATGAGCCGCGCCAACACCATCGTCGTTCCGGGTGGCAAGATGGAGCTGGCGATGCAACTCATCTTCACGCCATTTGTCTGGCGCTTCATGGAACGGCGCAAGCGCGCATTGGGAATCGCGTAAAATTCACCTTTTGACTTGGGGAGAGTGTCTCGTGACCGAACCGATCCAAACCCAGATGGCCAACGCATTGCGCTTCTTGGCCGTCGACGCCACGAACGCTGCAAACTCGGGGCACCCTGGTGCGCCCCTTGGCATGGCCGAAATGGCGGTGGCGCTGTGGCGGGACCACCTGCGCGTCGCACCACAAGCCCCAACCTGGCCCAACCGGGACCGTTTCGTCCTCTCGAACGGCCACGCGTCGATGTTGATCTACGCGCTGCTGCACCTCACCGGGTTCGACCTGCCGCTCGACGAACTCAAGCGCTTTCGCCAGCTGGGCAGCAAAACCGCCGGTCACCCCGAATACGGCCACACGCCCGGTGTCGAAACCACGACCGGCCCGCTTGGACAAGGGTTTGCCAACGCGGTGGGTATGGCACTGGCCGAAAAGCTGCTTGCGGCGGAGTTCAACACGCCCGAACACCCCCTCATCGACCACTTCACCTACGTCTTTTTGGGGGACGGCTGCCTGATGGAGGGGATCAGCCACGAAGCGGCGTCGCTGGCTGGGACGCTGCGGCTGTCGAAACTGATCTGCCTCTATGACGACAACGGCATCTCGATCGACGGCGAAGTCAGCGATTGGTTCAGCGACGACACCGCGCAGCGCTTTGTGGCGTACCACTGGAACGTGATCGGCCCGATCGACGGGCATGACGTCGCCGCGGTCTCCGCCGCGATCGCGCAAGCCAAAGCGCAAGCGGCAACCCCAGACGGAAAACCGACGCTGATCATCTGCCGCACCACGATCGGCAAAGGTTCCCCGGTCAAGGAAGGCACCTGCGACATCCACGGCGCACCGATCGGCACGGAAGCTGCAGCGAAAATGCGCGAGGCGCTCGGCTGGCCCTACGCCCCGTTCGAGATTCCCGAAGCGATTTATGCGGCGTGGGACAAACGGGACCAAGGCAAAGCGCTCGTTGACCAATGGCAAGCGCAATTTGCCGCCTACTGCGCCGCCAACCCGGAAAAGGGGGCGGAACTCAAGCGGCGACTCGCGGGAGAACTCCCAGCCGACTGGAAGGACATCAAAGCGCGCCTTTTCGCGGCTGCGGCTGCAGACGAAAGCAGTCCCGCAACCCGCAAGGCGAGCCAAAACGCGCTCAACGTACTGGGGCCGGCGCTACCTGAACTCTTCGGCGGCTCTGCCGACCTTACCCATTCGAACCTCACCGACTTCAAAGGGGCAACGCCCCTGCGCCGCGACCAGTGGGGGCGGCATCTCTCGTATGGCGTTCGCGAATTCGCGATGGCCGCAATCATGAACGGCGTGGCGCTCCACCGCGGCTACCTTCCCTATGGCGGCACCTTCCTCGTCTTCTCCGACTACGCCCGCAACGCGATCCGCATGGCCGCGTTGATGCAGCAGCGCGTGGTGCACGTGCTCACCCACGATTCGATCGGCTTGGGCGAAGACGGCCCCACCCACCAACCGGTGGAACAGATCCCGAGCCTTCGGCTCATCCCCAATCTGGATGTGTGGCGCCCTGCCGATGCGCTCGAAACGGCAGTCGCCTGGACCGCAGCGATCGAACGCGCCGACGGCCCCACCGCGCTCGTTCTCTCTCGGCAGAACCTGCCCAAGATCCACCGCGACCCGGCAAACGTCGAACACATCATGCGCGGCGGCTACGTCGTTGCCGAATTCCCGGTGCTGCGCGTCGTCCTGATCGCGACGGGGTCGGAAGTGGCGCTCGCGCTCAAAGCAGCGGAGCAGCTTTCGCAGATGATGGTCGGCTGCCGTGTCGTCTCGATGCCGTGCGTCGAAGTGTTCGAACGCCAGCCTGCCGCTTATCGCGACAGCGTCCTGCCTCCTGATCTTCCCCGAATTGCGATCGAAGCGGCGGAACCCACTCTGTGGTACAAATACGTTGGCCTGAACGGCGCCGTGATCGGCATCGACCGCTTCGGGGAGTCGGGACCTGCAAACCAGCTCTTCACCCACTTCGGCTTCACCGTTGACCGGATCGTCGCTGCGGTACGGGACGTGATGGCCAGAGCATAAAACCAATTTGATCTATCTCTTTGAATGGGAGTAAAACGATGACGATTCGCGTTGGTATCAATGGGTTTGGTCGTATCGGCCGTATGGTATTGCGCGCCGTGGTCAAAGAGGCAGAATTTCACGATATCGAGGTCGTTGCGGTCAATGACCTCCTCGAGCCCGACTACCTCGCCTACATGCTGAAGTACGACTCGGTGCACGGGCGGCTCCCGGTTGCCGTCGAAGTCCAAAACGGCAACCTCATCGTCGATGGCAAAACCATTCGCGTCACTGCGCACAAGGACCCCGCCCAACTGGCGTGGGGGGACGTTGGCGTCGATGTCGTCGTCGAATCGACCGGGCTCTTCCTCACCGCAGAGGCGTGTCAAAAGCACCTTGATGCGGGCGCGAAAAAGGTGGTGCAGTCGGCCCCGTCGAAAGACGACACCCCGATGTTCGTCTATGGCGTGAACCACACCGCCTACGCTGGGCAAGCGATCGTTTCGGCGGCAAGTTGCACCACCAACTGCTTGGCGCCGGTTGCGAAAGTGCTCCACGACCAGTTCGGAATCGTACGCGGGCTGATGAGCACCGTGCATGCGGCAACCGCCACGCAGAAGACGGTCGATGGCCCCTCTGCGAAAGATTGGCGCGGCGGCCGCGGCATTCTCGAAAACATCATCCCCTCCTCGACCGGTGCCGCGAAGGCGGTCGGTAAAGTGATCCCGTCGCTCAACAAGAAGCTCACCGGGATGGCGTTCCGTGTCCCCACCTCCGACGTTTCGGTGGTCGACCTCACCGTTCAACTCGAAAAAGAGACCACCTATGAAGCGATCTGCGCGGCGATGAAAGCCGCAAGTGAAAACGAACTCAAAGGGGTGCTCGGTTACACCGACGAAGCGGTGGTCTCTACCGACTTCCGGGGCAGCCCGCTGCCGTCGATCTTTGATGCGCAAGCCGGCATCATGCTCGACCCCACCTTCGTCAAGGTGGTCTCCTGGTACGACAACGAATACGGCTACACCTGCAACATGCTCCGTTTCGTCCGTCACGTCGCGCACAATTGAACCTGAGACGAGGAACCACTGACTGCTGCTCGGATTGCCCGCCTGGGTCGAGCAGGGCAGCGATAAAGAGGAATGGACCATGAAAGCCAAAAAATTTGCTGATTTGGTGGCGCAAGGGGCGGTGCAGGGTCAGCGCGTCTTCATCCGCGCCGACCTCAACGTCCCGCTTGCCGAAAATGGCACGGTCGCGGACGACACCCGCATCCGCGCTAGCCTTCCTGCGATCGAGATGGCGCTCGATGGCGGCGCCGCGGCGGTGCTCGTCACCTCCCACCTGGGTCGCCCCAAAGAGGGGGAACCTCAAGCGAAAGATTCCCTGGCGCCGGTCGCCGCGCGGATGGCGGAACTCCTTGGGCGCCCCGTTCGCCTCGTCACCGATTGGGTCGACGGTCAATTCACCACCGCGCCCGGCGAAGTGGTACTGCTTGAAAACTGCCGCTTGAACGTCGGCGAAAAGAAAAACAGCCCGGAACTTGCGCAAAAAATCGCCAAACTGGCCGATATCTTCGTCCATGACGCGTTTGGCACTGCACACCGCGCCGAAGCGACCACCTACGGCGTCTTCGAATACGCCCCGGTTGCGTGCGCAGGGCCCCTTCTCGTCCAAGAGGTCGAAGCGATCGAAAAAGTGGTCGCGAATCCCCCCCGGCCATTGATCGCGATCGTTGCCGGCTCCAAGGTCTCGACCAAGCTCACCGTACTGCAAAACCTTGCCGAAAAGGTCGATACCCTGATCGTCGGAGGCGGCATCCTCAACACCTTCTTGATGGCGGCAGGGAAACCGGTCGGAAAGAGCCTTGCCGAACCCGATCTCGTTGGCGAAGCGAAAGCCGTTCAAGAGAAAATGGCAGCGCGCGGCGCGCAAGTGCCGCTTCCCGAAGATGTCGTCGTCGCGCCGGGGTTCCGCGCCGACGCCCCCGCGACGGTCAAACCCATCGATGCGGTCGCTGCCGACGAGATGATCCTCGACGTCGGCCCTCGATTCGCCGAACGGATCGCCCAAACGATCGAAGGATGCACCGGCGCGGTCGTCTGGAACGGACCACTCGGTGTCTTTGAGTTCGATGCCTTTGCCAAAGGCACCGAGCGGCTTGCGCGCGCCATCGCCGCTTGCCCCGGTTTCACCCTTGCCGGCGGAGGTGACACGATCGCCGCGATCGAAAAATTCGGCATTGCTGACCAAGTCGATTACATCTCGACCGGCGGCGGCGCCTTTTTGGAGATGCTCGAAGGCAAAGTGCTGCCTGCGATCGCAATCCTCGCCAAGCGTGCCGAGGACTGAACGGTTTATATCCCTAGGTGCCCGCATCGTGCGGGCACCGTCTCAAGCTAAGGAGGTACCCAATGGCACTCATCTCGTTACGACAACTGCTCGACCACGCCGCCGAACACGGTTACGGCGTACCCGCGTTCAACGTAAACAACCTCGAACAGGTCCAGGCGATCATGGAAGCGGCCGCGGAAACCCGCAGCCCTGTGATCCTGCAGGCCTCGGCTGGCGCCCGCAAATACGCTGGGGAGACGTTCCTTGCGCACCTCGTCACCGCGGCGATCGAAGCCTACCCCGATATCCCGGTCTGCATGCACCAAGACCATGGCGCCTCTCCTGCCGTCTGCGTGCAGGCGATTCGCTTGGGCTTTTCCAGCGTGATGATGGACGGTTCGCTCTTGGAAGACCAGAAGACCCCAGCCACCTATGCGTACAACGTCGTGGTCACCCGCAAAGTGTGCGAAATCGCCCACTCAGTCGGTGTTTCGGTGGAGGGGGAGCTCGGCTGCCTCGGCTCCCTTGAGACCGGTCAAGCGGGGAAAGAGGATGGTGTCGGCGCAGAGGGGACGCTCGACCACTCGATGCTGCTTACTGACCCAGACCAAGCCAAGGATTTCGTCGAACAAACGGGTGTGGATGCCCTCGCGATCGCAATCGGCACCAGCCACGGCGCGTACAAATTCACCCGCAAACCCACCGGGGACATCCTGGCGATCGATCGGGTCAAAGCCATTCATGCCAAGATCCCCAACACCCACCTCGTGATGCACGGCTCCTCGAGCGTCCCACAGGAATTGCTCGAAGAAATCCGCCAGTTCGGGGGCGAGATGAAAGAGACCTACGGGGTTCCGGTCGAAGAGATCCAAACGGCGATCAAATACGGCGTTCGCAAGGTCAATATCGATACCGATATCCGCTTGGCGATGACCGCAGCGGTTCGCCGTTTCCTCGCAGAGAACCCATCGAAATTCGACCCGCGTGAGTTCTTGAAGCCCGCGCGCGCCGCCGCGAAAGCGCTCTGCAAAGCGCGGTATGAGCAGTTCGGCTGTGCCGGCATGGCCGATAAGATTAAGCCGATGGCGCTCTCTGCCGCAGCCAAACACTACTACGGCGTCAAATAACCGATCACTCCCTGGTGTTGGCCCCGCTCATGAAGCGGGGTTTTTTTGTTTACGCCCATTCACGAATCACACCGCCTGCGACCGTGTCGCCCGTTGCGGGATCGAAAAGGATGAACGCCCCCAAAGCGCGGTCTTCCTCGTAACGTTCCGCGACGATCGGCGCCGAAAGCTTTACGCGCACCCGCCCGATGTCGTTCGCGGTGAGCGTATCGACATCCGCACGCCGCATCGTGGCCACGTCCCAACGGTATGCGATCGCCTCGATCTTCGCTTTCACCTCACGGGTCGTTTGCCGCAACCCGTAAACGCGACGTGGATCGAGCGGACCATTCGCAAGCCACGCCAGATCGGCCACCAACGCACGCGTTACCGCCGGCATGGGTTCGTCGCTGCGCACGATCATGTCGCCGCGCGAAACATCCAAATCGTCTTGCAGCCGGAGCATCACCGACTGTCCCGCCCGTGCAGCCGTCAAGGGTTGCCCCCCCAACTCGATCGCCTGCACCGTCGTCGTCAACCCTGCTGGCAACACGGTGACCGCATCACCCACGGCAACCGAGCCGGAGGTCACCATACCCGCGTAGCCGCGGTAATCGTGCAATGTGGGATCATCCGCGGCTTGGGGTCGGCACACCCATTGCACCGGGAATCGAAAAGACTCTGCTTTGCCCGTGTGGGCAGAAGGGACCGACTCCAGCACTTCGAGCAGGGTGGGGCCTTGATACCAAGGCATCCGCTCCCCCCGTTCGACCACCATCTCCCCTTCGAGCGCCGAAATCGGCAGATAGCGTCGATCGGCCCGCAATTGCGCCTGCGCCGCAAAGGTCTCAAACGCCGCCTGCACCGCGGCAAACGGTTCGGGGTCGTAACCGACCAAATCCATTTTGTTCACAGCGATCACCAGATGGGGAATTCCCATCAGTTCGCACAACAGCGCGTGCCGCCGTGTTTGCGTCGTCAATCCCTGGCGCACGTCGACCATCAGCACGGCCAACTCAGCCGTACTTGCTGCGGTAACCATGTTCCGCGTGTATTGTTCGTGCCCCGGTGCGTCGGCGATGATGAAATTGCGTCGTCCCGTACTGAAATAGCGGTACGCCACGTCGATGGTGATCCCCTGCTCGCGCTCTGCGATCAGCCCGTCCGTCAAAAGCGACAAATCGATCCGCGACAACCCCCGCCGTTCGCTGGCATGACGCACTCCTTCCAACGTATCGACCAAGACGGCGCGCGTATCGTAGAGCAGACGCCCAATCAACGTGCTCTTGCCATCATCGACGCTCCCGCACGTCATGAACCGCAATACGTCACTCATCAGAAATACCCCTCGCGTTTGCGTTGTTCCATCGATGCCTCATGGGTTTGATCGTCGAGCCGCGTCGCGCCCCGCTCCGAAATCATCGTCTCGGCGGTCTCGCGAATGATCGCTTCCACCGTGGTCGCACGGCTTTCCACCGGCGCCGTGCATGTCATGTCGCCAACGGTGCGGAAACGGACCCAAACCGGCTCGACCACCTCCCCCTCTTTGGGCGGGGTGAGCGGCGTCACTGGGGCCAACAAACGTCCGCGGCGCACACAGGGACGCTCATGCGCAAAATAGATCGACGGCAACGCGAGTCGTTCACGCGCGATGTACCGCCAGACGTCGAGTTCGGTCCAGTTGCTGATCGGAAACGCGCGGACGTGCCAACCCGGTCGCGTATGCCCGTTGTACAGATTCCACAATTCCGGCCGCTGCGCTTTCGGGTCCCACTGTCCAAACTCGTCGCGCAAACTGAAGACCCGTTCTTTTGCCCGCGCTTTCTCTTCGTCACGTCTGGCGCCCCCGATCAAGCAGTCGAAACCGAACTCCTCGATCGCTTCCAAAAGCGTCACCGATTGGTGGCGGTTGCGGGATTCCAACGGATGCGCAAGACGCACCGTACCTCGGCGGATCGAGTCCTCGACCGAGCGCACGATCAGCCGCTCACCGAGCTCTTCGGCACGCGCGTCGCGAAACGCGATCACCTCGGGATAGTTGTGCCCCGTGTCGATGTGCACCAGCGGAAACGGGAAGCGCGCGGGTCGAAAGGCCTTTTCCGCCAAGCGCAACAGGCAGACCGAATCTTTGCCCCCGGAAAAGAGAAGCGCCGGACGCTGAAATTGCGCCGCCACTTCCCGCAAAATATAAATCGCTTCTGCTTCCAACCAATCCAACGTTTCGTCGTCCCAAAGCTGAGGCTCTGTAGCCGTCTGATGGGTTCGCGTCATGGTTGTTTCACTCATGGTTGTCCTTTCGTCTCGCTTACCGTTCGACCACCGCGACGGGATCGCGACGGTGTAAGCCACACTCTCGCGTTTCCGCGTGCTCCCACCACCAGCGTCCCGCGCGCGGGTCTTCACCCACCGCCACGGCGCGCGTGCACGGTGCACAGCCGATGCTGGGATAGAACGCGTCGTGCAACGGATGGTAGGGAACCTGATAGAGCCGGATATAGGCCCAAACCGTCTCGTGGGTCCAATCCCAAAGGGGGTTGATCTTCCACAGACCGTGCGCCTCGTCCCACGCTTTGGGTTCGAGCTCAGCGCGTGTCACGTTTTGTTGCCGCCGCAACCCAGTGATCCACGCCTTTTGCCCGGCAAGTGCACGTTTGAGCGGCAACACCTTACGGGCTTCACAGCACGCGTGGCGGGCTTCCAGGCTGTGATAAAAGCCGTTGATTCCGTAGCGGCGCACCACCCGTTCCACATCGGCGGCTTCGGGCGCATAAACGGCGAAACGCAGCCCATAGTGGGCCTCGGTCTTCGCCAACGTCGCGTAGGTCTCTTCCGGAAGCCGCCCGGTATCCAAAACGAACGGTGCAACTTGATCGCGGAAAGGACTTTTCGCCACCAAATCGATCACGACCTGATCTTCTGCGCCCAAACTGGAAGCAAAAACGATGTTGCCCCACTCGGCAACCGCCTCTTCGAGCAAGCGAAGGGCGCTAGCGCGCTTTGCTTGCACCTGTTCGCGCAATTGGGGATCGTCCAGATTGGGATGCATGTACGGATGACTCATCGTCACACCTCGATTTCAGAAACGGGTTGCTCGGCTCGATCACGACGCACGCGTAACCACAGGGGTTGCGGTACGGCGCTGCTCGCCTGATAGGGTTCGGTAAAGACTCGCAGCAAGCGGGGCCCCAGTTCGCATAACGTTTCGTACGGATAGCGTTCCGGATCCGGCGCAAAACCGGTAAATCCGCAGCGACGGAGGTAATCGAGTTGATCGAGCAGAAAATGGCCAACGGCAAAGAGTGGTCCGTGCCAACCCCGCGCGCGCAAGATTGTCGCGAGAGAAAACGGTCGTCCGTCGGTGAATTTGGGGAATTCGATCGCGATCGCTTCCACGTGCGCCAACGCTTCGTCGGGAAGCCATGCGGGATCGTCCTCGACGGTCATCCACACCGCCGCGCTCGGTTCGGTCATCGGTTTGAAACGTTCGCGGTCGAAGGGATGTACCGCACCCGCAAGATCAAGCCACCACATGGTCGTGCTCCGGATTTTGTTGCGTGGAAACGGTGGAAACGTCACCATAAACCGCCGTTGCGAACGGTTCGGCCCCCACACGGGCCACCGTCTCGGCAAACCGTTCTTCGGGACGCCGCAACGCCAGGTAGGTATCGAGCAACCGCTCGATCGCCGGCGCGACCGCCTCTGCGCGCACCGACGGCCCGATCACCTGTCCCAAACGCAAATCGTTCCCCTCTTGACCGCCGATCGTGATCTGATACCACTCTTCCCCCTTTTTGTCGACACCGAGGACACCAATCGCACCCAGATGGTGGTGTCCACACGCGTTCATGCAACCGGAAAGGTTGATCGCCACTTTGCCGAGCGCTGCCAAACGTTTCGGATCCCGATCCAACTGCGCGATCACCGCTTGCGCAACCGGAATCGAACGGGCGTTCGCCAACGCGCAGTAATCCCCCCCTGGGCACGAAATCACGTCGGTTGCCAACCGGAACGTGGGTCGGCCAAACCCCAACGCGCGGACTTCCCGCCACAACGCCGGGAGCGCCGCTTCCGGAACCCACGCCAATACCAAATTTTGTTCGTGCGTTACCCGAATTTCACCGTCGGCATAGCGCTCACTCCAATCGGCGATCGCACGCATCTCTTCAGCGGTCACATCACCCGGAGCACGCTCATGCCGTTTCGTCACCAGAGCCACCGCGACGAATCCCAGCACCCGATGCGGTAGGACGTTGCGACTCCGCCAGCGTGCGAACGCCCGTTCCTCACCAGCATCGCGGAGCGTAGGTTGTGCTTGCTCCGCGCGCCATTTCGACGCCGTGCGCGCCGCACGTTCGTCGTCCTCTGCGAAATGGGCTGCGATACGCGCCACCTCATCCCGCCACCCGTCGCGGTAGGTTGCGACCACCGTGTCGCCACGCGCCCGCTCGGCATCGACCGCGGCACGAAATGCCTCGACACCCAACGCCTGTAGCAAAATTTTGATGCGCGCTTTATACTTGTTGTCGCGGCGGCCAAAACGGTTATAGACCCGAAGAATCGCTTCCAATGTTGGAATGAGTTCGGCAGCAGGAACCCGCGCGTAGAGACGTTTCCCTACGATCGGGGTTCGACCCAAACCACCGCCGACATAGATATCGAACTCAGGCGCCAACGGATCATCGGTTGGGTACAGGTCCAAGCCGATGTCATGCGCTCGGATCGCAGCACGATCTTCCTTGGCGCCATTTACTGCGATCTTGAATTTCCGCGGCAAAAAGGCAAACTCCGGATGCAACGTCGCCCATTGGCGAATGAACTCGCACCACGGCCGGGGATCGACCCGTTCGTCAGCGGCAACCCCAGCCAACGGATCGGTGGTGATGTTGCGAATGCAGTTTCCAGAAGTCTGAATGGCATGAAGATCGTGTTCGGCCAAAAACGCCAAAATCTCAGCGGTTTCCTCGAGCCGTACCCAATGGAACTGAATGTTCTGACGGGTCGTGAAGTGCCCGTAGCCTCGATCCCAGCGTTCGGCAACCGTGGCCAAGGCGCGCAACTGATCCGCAGAAAGTAGCCCATAGGGGATCGCCACCCGCAACATCGGCGAATGGCGTTCTCGATAGAGACCGTTTTGGAGGCGGAGTGGCAAAAACTCCTCGTCGCGCAGCTCGCCTGCGAGGTAACGCGCCAACTGATCGCGATACTGCGCCACCCGCTCGGCGACCAGTTGCCGGTCAAACGTGTCGTAACGGTACATGTTAGCCCTAACCTCTTGCAAATGGGGTTAGGGCAAGTGTAGCGATCTCGCTTAGATAATTTAAGCCACTAAAGATTTGGCTTTTATGCAGTTAGGTTATAAAACAAACTTAGTTGCTCTTCCCTGCAAGCGCCAGCCGTTCCGCTTCGAGCACCGCTAGGCTCACATACTTGCCAATGTTGTTGTCCCATCCTTTGGTCTCAGCCGCTTTGCTCGCAACGCGCGGATCTTTGAGCACCAACGCTTTAGCTTCCGAAGGATCGAGCCCTTCGTCAAACGCCTTGAGCGCATTTTCCCAGATACCAGCAAAGAGCTCGCGCTGCCAATCGAGCACGGTCTGGCTCGGCCGCCCATGCCCGGGGACCCAAAGGTGACCGGGACAAGCCGCTTTGAGCGCGTCGATGAAACGCAGCGACCCCGGGTAGGAGCCATCGTCCATATTGGCGATGCGGCGATCCATCGCAACGTCGCCAACATGGGTCACCTTGTCCTCGACCACCTCGAAACAGAGATCACCAGGGGTATGGGCAATGCCGTAATGGTGGCAGCGGATCGTCACATTGCCAAAGCGGAAAGTATCGCCGTGGTTCGCTTCCCGGTTGGGTGGAATCAATTTCGTGCCCGCAGTCGCGCCATTGGTCCACCGCTCGAGTAGGTTCAGCCACAAATTCCCCTCTTTCTTTGCAATCGCCTCTTTGGTAAACGGGTGCGCATAGAAGGGCAGGTCACCGAACGCTTCGAAATAGGCGTGCGCGGCCAGGTAGTGGTCGCCATGGTAGTGGCTTGCGAAAATCGCGACCACCGGTTTGTCGGTGACGGTGCGGATCATCCGAATCGCCATTTCGCCGATCTGTACCGACCCGCCTCCGTCCAAAATCACCACCCCGACGTCGGTGACGACGAAGGTGATGTTCGACATCATCCCGCGGTTTTCCGGTGTCGGAAAACCGTCTTTTGCGTAGATCATCCAGACATGTTCGCTCAGCCGCTCGGGCGGAATGTCGGGAACGGGCGGCCCCTTGATGAAGAGCTCGGCGTCTTTGGCAACCGCAAGCAGTTCCTCACGCCAAAAGCCGCCCATCCCGGCCAGAAATGCCGCTGCCAACGTCCCTTTGATCAGCCGACGGCGACGCCCATCGATAGAGCTGTTTTCCCGTTTCATAGCCCCTCCAAGTGAATGGGGAAGGCGAACTCCCCCACTACACCATCACAGCGCAAGCCCCGGGTTTCCCTCCATGCCGATGATCCGCGGCACGTTGAGCGCTTTGATCCGGATCGTTTTCTGAGCCCGCAGGTATTCGGCAACCACCTCCCAAACCGGCGGCCCCGCTTCGCGGCTCTCTTCAGCAACCGGCGCCCAGCCAGCCACCTTATATTTTTTGTTCGGGTCGATCGGCTTGCCGTTGAGCGTCATCTCCTGGATGCGTTTACCCATAGGCGCGTTGGGATCGATCGCATATTTGAGCCCCCCAACCCGCACCATATCCCCACCCTGCTGGTAATAGGGATCGGGGTTGAAGAGGTTGTCCGCAACATCCTCGAGCACATTCTTGATCTGCGCACCGGTCATTTCGGTGAGCGTGCTCCACGGGTAGGTGATTGCGGTTTGGTCAAGCAGATGCTCCATCGTGATCGTCTGCCCCGGAAGGATCGTCGTTCCCCAACGGAAACCGGGTGAGAAGGAGATGTCGGCACCGCGCACCGCAATGAGCGCGTCGCAAATCAACTGGTCCCACGTACCGTTGAAGTTCCCACGGCGGTAGAGTAACCCTTCGGCAACGGCAAGCGGCTCGGCGAGCTTACTTTCATACGGGGCGCGCACTTTTGCGATGTACGCTTCCATTTCCGGGTCAGCCGGGAGTAGATTGGCGAAGATCGGGACCAGCCGGTAACGATACCCCTGGATTTTGCCGTTTTTCACCTCGAGGTCCATCACCCCCAGGAACTTACCGTTCGAACCGGCATTGGTGACGAGCGTCTTACCCCCCGCATTTTCGACCACGACCGGTTGATAGACGCCATCGTGGGTGTGGCCGCCAAAGATCACGTCAATACCGGTCACGCGCGACGCCATCTTGAGGTCAACGTCCATCCCATTGTGGGAGAGCACGACAACCACCTGCGCCCCTTCGGATCGGGCTCGGTTTACCGCCTCTTGCATCTGCTGATCTTTGATGCCGTAGCTCCACTCGGGAACGAGCCAGCGCGGGTTCGCCACGGGCGTATAAGGGAACGCTTGCCCCACGATCGCTACCGGCACTCCGTTGATGCTCTTGATCACATAGGGTTTGAAGACCGGATCTTCGAAATCGGTGGTATGAACGTTTTGCGCAACGATCTCGATCTTGCCCGCAAAATCCTTCTCTTCGATCTCTTTCACCCGCTCGGCACCGAAGGTCGCCTCCCAATGGAGCGTCATCACATCGACCCCCAGGAGCTTACAGGCATCGACCATATCTTGCGCGTTGGTCCAAAGCGAAAGACCAGAACCCTGCCAGGTATCACCGCCATCTAGGAGCAGCGCCCCTGGCCGAGAGGCTTTGAGCCGCTTCACAAGTGTTCTGAGGTGGGCAAACCCGCCTACTTTTCCGTAGAGCTTCGCCTTCTCTTCAAAATCGAGGTAAGTGAATGCGTGCGCTTCGATGCTCTGTCGAGGAATCCGGTAATACTTCAAGAAATGCTCGCCCACCAAATGGGGAACCTGCCCCGCCATCGACCCCACCCCAAGGTTGACCTGCGGTTCACGGAAGTAGATCGGACGAAGCTGCGCGTGACAATCGGTGATGTGCAACAGACTCACGTTGCCAAAGGGCGGCAAGTTGTAGAGCTGATCGGCTTCTTTCGCCGCTTGCTCGGCGTTGCTGGTAAGGCTCCAGCCGCCAGCCGCTGCAACCGCCAGCACTTGCAGAAATTCACGACGATTCATTGCCATATCGATAACCTCGGGGTGGGATGTTTCAACAATTACTCAGAATTACTTGTGGTTTTTGTTTACAGGTGACTCGGGGTCAAAGAGATAGCCCATCACGTCCTTGATCTGTTGCTCGGTGAGAATACCGGCGTCGCCGAAACGGGGCATGCTGGAACAGAGATTGAAGCTCTTACTGTTCCAAATCTGCCGCCACGCATACTTGAGCACCTCTTCAGAATTGCCGCGCAGTTTACCGTAGCCCGAAAGCGACGGTCCGATGTTTCCGTACGACAGCTCTTTTTGATCCATCTGGTGGCAGTTGTAGCAACCCCCCCCATTGACCGTATCGGGGTTATCGGTCCAAGTCAGGCCTCTGCCGCTTTGCGCGATCTTTTCGCCCTCTTTCCAATTACCTAAAAACTTTCCGTCGGAGGGCCAGCGGATCGTCTGCTCCTGAGCCTGCCGCAACTCCTCAATCTTCTTGGGGTCAACCTTTTCTCCGGCCTCGAGCGCCGAGCAGAGCTTTTGGAAATCGAGTTGAATCATGCGCTCTTTTTGCGCGATTCCCGTCGTCTTGAACGAACGATCGACGAGCTCTTTGAACTTCGCGTCGAGATCCGCATTTCCAGCCCATGCAAGGGGTGTCGCAAACCCCAACACACCTGCCAATGCCAATGTGATCGGTTTCATGAAGCCTCCTCCTTGCTCAGCGCTTGATCCCGGGGGTGAGCATCACCCCACCGTTTCCGTTCGCTGCCATATAGACCGAAAGCGCGATCGTCGCGTCGGAACCATAAATGGGCTCGGCAGTGCGCTGCTGACGGAAGCAGTCGTTCAAACGCATTTGCATCGTCCAGAACTGGCTGTTGGAAACCCGGTAAGCCGGCCATGACCCCCAACCCGCCGCAGCACCTTCTTGCTTAGTAATATTGGGGAGCTCTTGGAGTCGGATCCGCTGGCCATCCTTGCCGTGGCATGTCGCGCAGGAAAAATCGAAGGGGCCTGTGCGGTAAAAGAACATCCGCTTACCCAATTCGTACATCTCTTTCATTTTGGGGTGCGACATATCGACCTCGATTTTCTCCCCGTTGCTTTCGGTGACGATGTACGCAACGATCTTGTCCATGCGGAGTTTCTCGCCCTTGCGCCAAGGAGAATCGATCACTTTTTGGCGTTCAACCCCTTGCAGCTGCTCCATACAGGTCATCAAACGCGATTCGAGGTCTTCTACTTTTCCAGTGTCCGGGAAGTAGCGCGGCAATTTGGCCGCAGCGCCTTTGACCACCCCAGGCCCCAATCCCAAGTCGCACCGCTCAAGCGACTGGTTTTTCGGACCGTACGGCGTTCGCCAGAGTTCTTCGCCCTCCATCGCCAAGAGGTCAGACGGGTTCCCGTCGGCAATTTGCTTGCGGTAGGCTTCAATCGCCTTCAAGCGGGCGTCTTCGTCGTTCGCCGCAAAAGCCCCAAAAGACGTTATATTCCAGACCGCCGCAATCAGCGACACTGCCAGCACCTGTTTTTTGAACATGTTGGCCCCTCCACGCTGGTCATAACAAAAGGGGGCAAATGGCCCCCCTTTCAGCGACTCCTTACTTCACCTCAATCGTCTCTTCTTTGCTTTCCCCTTTATTGTCCACCCACTTCAGGGTGATCTTATCGCCGGCTTTTGCCTTGACGTCAAACTCGAAATAGGGGTTGGTGGAGATTGCGCCACTCCATTCTGCGGTAAGCACAGTCTTGCCGTTTACGCTTGCGGTCACCTCAGTGATGTAATGCGCCGGGATCGTATTTCCTGAGCTGTCTTTGCGTAATCCCGTCTCCATCGGGTGCGACATCAGAGCGCGCACGTTGACCGTTTCCCCATCAATCTTGGCACGAATCCGCATTGGTCCTGCTGCCATCGCTTTGCTCCTTTAATCCATTAGCGGTTTGTTTTTACCAATCGAGCGCTCAATTCAAGCGGCTTAGCCACCACAACCGCCCAAAGTCACTTTGACCTCTTTCTTGGTCATATAGTACTTGCCGCCCGCTTTCACCACGGCAACGACGTCCGAGCTCTGACCCATCTTCACCCGCGTCTTGACCCGGGGCAGCGCCTCCGGAGTGAAATGAAACACGGCTGAAAGCGCATTCGGGTTCTTTTCGACAAAGAGCGCGATCATTTCGGTGTTGGGCAGCTTACTTTCGAGCTCGATCGGAACCACCGCCCCGTTCTCGGCAATGTCTGGCGCCGTGAGCACGATGTCATTGCTTGCAGCGGCTCCCGATGCGCCCACCGCTTTGAGCGCTTCCTCGAGACTTTTTGCTTGAAACGCGTTTTCCATCTGGCGAGCGGCATGGGCTAGGCGAGGCTGCACCAGGCCACTTGCGATCAGCGTGCCAAATACCCCAAGACCAACACCTGCTTTCAAGACTTCTCGACGTTGCATACCCTTTTCTCCATGAACAAAAAAATCAATCCACCTTGGCGCCGCTCGCAATCCATTGCGCTAACGAGCGGAGCTCCTCCTCGGTCAGCGAGGGATGAGGGGGCATTGGAACGTTGCCCCACACCCCTGCACCCCCATTTTTAATCTTTTGCGCCAAGTAGTCAACGGCGTCAGCCTTCCCAGCGTATTTCGCGGCAACATCCCGATACGCGGGCCCGACGATCGCCTTGTCGACCCCATGGCACGCCGTGCACCCCTTCTGCTTTGCCAGATCGAGCATCGACTGCTGCCTTCCTGCGGCTGTCTGCGCCTCCTCTTTGGCTGCTTCAGAAATCTCTTTTCCACGCACAGGCCCAAAGACCCGGTTTTGCTCTTTGAGGTTGCCGTGGGCATCCCAGGCATACTCTGGGAGGTTCGAGCCAATCACCACCTCTTTTTTACAATTTTTCATGCAGTCGCTACCCTGCACGTCCGGTTTCCCACCGTTGCCGATGCCGCCGGCTTTGACTCCAGGGCCCCACGGCCACATCCCGTGGTCCCACGTCATCCCGTTGCGGTTGGGCATGCGATTCTGCACCTCTTTGATTGTTTCTTGGTTGAGTTCGTAGTCGTACGGAATGATCTCGGCCAAATTGAGGAGATAGGCAACCAAAGCATAAACTTCGTCGGATTGTAACGACTTGGGACTCGTCCAGGGCATAGCCCGGTGGATGTAATCCCAAAGAGTAGAAACGGTTGGCACCTTCATGATCGTCGTGCGTTGCGGCACGCTACCGGTCACCAACGCTTTGACGCGACCAGTTTTGATGTCCTCCTGCGTCGTTCCGCCAACGAGTGGGGTAAAGACTTCGTTCGATTCTGCGAAGTCGCCGTGGCACATCGCGCATTTCTGCAACCAGATCGCTTCGCCCTGCTCTGGGGTACCGCGCCCCGGGGGAAGACCTACGAAGTCGGGACGAACGTCAATATCCCACGCTTTGACCTCTGCCGGCGTTGCTGGCCGACCGATCCCTTCGTATTTCGCTGCGCCCGCTGCGCCGCACACCACCGCAGTGGCCACTGCGATCACCGTTTTAGAGAACTTGGACATTGCTCACCTCGCCATTTTCATTCACCAACCACGACTGGATCGCATTGTTGTGGTAGATCGAGCGGGTTCCTCGCACTTTACGGAGTTGCCCGTAGGTGGGCTGAATGTGCCCGGTTTCATCGACCGCCCGCGATTGCAAAATGGCGGGTTTGCCGTCCCACACCCAGTCGATATTAAAGCGCGTCAGCGCTTTAGGCAGCACCGGCTGCTCAAGGCGCGCTTGCCGCCAGTTGATTCCACCGTCGGTCGAAACATCGACGCGCACGATCTTGCCGCGCCCCGACCACGCCAACCCGGTAATGTTGTAAAACCCTTTATCGAGGAGGATTTGCCCGCCCGAGGGCGTCGTAATCACCGACTTCACCTCTTGCAACGAGGAATATTGGCGGTGCGTGCCGTCTGGCATCAGATCGATATAGTGGACCGCTTCGTCTTTGGTCCCATAGGGCTTATCCCCCACTTCGACGCGCCGCAGCCATTTCACCCAGCTCACCCCTTGCACGCCGGGAACCACCAGGCGCAGCGGGTAGCCGTTTTCCGGCCGGATCATCTCGCCGTTCATCCCGTAGGCGACGAGCACTTCGCCGGATTCGACCAACTCCATCGGAATGGTTCGGGTCATCGATGAACCGTCAGCACCTTCGGCAAGCAAGTACCGCCCTTTCTTGAGGTCGGCGCCACACATCTCGAGCAAGTCGATCAGCCGTACGCCCGTAAATTCCGAACAGGAGATCATCCCGTGGGTGTATTGCACCGTGGGCACGGCAACGTTTGCCCACTCCATCCCCGTGTTCGCCCCACACTCGATGAAATGGATCCGCGAAACCGACGGCAGCCGCAGAAGGTCATCCATAGTGAAAACCATCGGCGTCTTCACCAGTCCGTTAATCATGAAGCGGTGTCTGGTGGGGTCGATCTCGTGCCACCCTTGGTGGTGGCGCTCGAAGTGAAGCCCTGAAGCCGTGATGATCCCGAAAGTCCCCTGCAGCGGGGTAAAAGAGACCGACGCTGCCGCCGTCTGCGTCAGCCCCGGGCTCTGGCGGCGAATCAACCCCGCCTCATATTTCGAGGGCAGACCATAGCCACGGGTGGCAACCGGCATGCCGAGCGTCGTACTCCACTCTGGAAGGTTCAGGATGTTTGGGTCGCCTTTTCCGGGATCGACCGTTTCCCCATAGGCGTTGATCACCGGGCCGCTAGCGGCAAGCGCGGTTGCTGTGGCAAACGCTTTACGGATAAAATCGCGGCGCCCTTGCTTAATCGCGTCGATCTCCTCTGGTGACAGAAAATTCTCTGGCGCCTTGCGGATCAAACCCATCCGACGCCGTAATGTCTCTTCCATCAGTTGCTCCTTGACTGCAAAATTTGATTTATGTCAACATTTTAT
The DNA here is from genome assembly GCF_019049855.1 of Hydrogenophilus thiooxidans. Lineage (GTDB taxonomy): Bacteria > Pseudomonadota > Gammaproteobacteria > Burkholderiales > Rhodocyclaceae > Hydrogenophilus > Hydrogenophilus thiooxidans. The sequence continues at coordinate 71,681 of NZ_JAHLSY010000001.1, forward strand.
CCGGGTCGCTGAATTTGTCAACAATTCATTCTATTCGCAAAAACTGAAGATCACTGTTGACCAAACACAGACTCAGAGGCGAGTGCCTGCTCTGGCCACTTCACGAGGGGGGTTCGTTTAGGCGTGCGCGGCGTCGCGCAAAGTGGTCGCTGGCTGGATCACCAGAACGGAACAAGAGAGACCGCCGATCACCTGATCGGCCAAGGAAGGGGTGACGTGGCGCGCCAAACCGCTTCTAGGGTCGTTACCGACCACCACGAGATCGGCTCCCGTTGCAAGGACCGTCGAAAAGATCGCGTCGGCGAAGGTCCCTGTCAACACCTGGGATCGGGTTGTCACCCCCTCTTGTTGCAACGCTGCCAACGCCTCTTCGTGGGCGTGGAGCGCCGCTTCGCGTTCCGCTTCACTGGAGACCCCGGTAACCAAGGTCACCGGAAGCTGAAGGACCCTAGCCATGTGAGCTAGGAAGCCCAACGCCTCTAGGAGCATCGTTGACCCATCCCAGGCTACGACGATATGGCGGGCAGGAGGTTTCGCTTCCGGATGAACCACCAGCACATGACACGGCGACTCCAGAAGGATTCGTTCGACCCGATCACCCAGGAACCGCTCGATCAGCGTGGTACGGGGCGGCCGACGACCAACGATCAAGAGGTGCGTCGCCAATTCCCTGGCCGTCGAAACGATCTCCCCCACCGGGTCTTTGCCGTGACGGACGAGGGGGGTCACCGTAACGTGGCGTCGCGCTGCCTCTTCTTTCACGACGCTCAAGCGCCCCTCGACGAGCGAGGCGTCTTCAGCATCGTGATCGACCACGGTCACCACCGCTAACGGCACCCGCGATGCGGCGGCCCAAGCGACCGCCACCTCCGTGGGCGCACGGGCATATTCGCTGCCATCGGTTGCCAACAAGCAGCGCAGTGCCACGCCACCAACCGGCAGCGTACCGCTGCGGCAAACGCTGAACGCGCGAATGGTACAGGTTCGGCAGATCTCAGGGTCGAGCTGTCGGTAGATCGCCCCGATGACGTCGCTGCGCACGGGAAATAGGTGGTTCTCACCGATCACGTCAAGCGCCCCGCTCTGCCGCAAAAGCGCCACGTTGGCGAGATTCATGCGGTAACAGAAAAGGTCGCCGCCAAGACGACGACGCCTCCTGGCTTCCTGAGCCAAGAACTCGGCCCCCGCCAAATCGAGGTAAGACAACCCTGAACAGGCCAGGAGTAACCAGCGTTGGTGGGGGTGGTCAGAAGTCAATTTAGCCTGCACAAAATCGACGGAACCAAAATAGAGCGCACCGGTGATCCGACGAATGGAGAGCTGCGGACACTCCGCTGAGCCATTCGCCGAAACAAAATGGTAGGCACCTGCTTCCGGAGCAGGGAGCACCGGCTCGACAGTAGGGCGTGAGGTTCGGTAGAGGTACTCGATCAGCGTCAGCGCCACCCCAAGAAAGATTCCCGCCTCAAGGCTAAAGAGCGTCCCAACGAGGGTGACCCATAGGATCGCGCTTTCGCTTCTGCTTGCCCGCCATGTATGAGCAATCTGGGCAAAATCGATCAAACCCCAGGCAACCAGAAATAGGATTCCCGCCATCGCTGCATTGGGAAGATAGGCAGCAAGGGGTGCAACAAAAAGCAGAATCACGATGAGGAAAATGGAGGCAAAAACCGACGCAAGCGGTGTCTTCGCCCCCGCCTCGAAATTGACGCCCGAGCGGTTGAAAGAACCCGACGTCGCATAAGCAGAGAAGAAACTGCCGATTAGGTTCGAGAGCCCCTGACCGATGAACTCCTGATTGCCATCTAGCCTCTGACCGGAACGAAGCGCCAGTGCACGGGCGATCGAAACCGCCTCGGTCAGCGCCAAAAAAGCGACGATCACCGCCGGTACTGCGGTCGCACCGATCGCATCGAGCGAGAAATCCGGGAAAGAGAGCGGCGGCAGCCCCGCAGGCAACGCGCCAACCGTTTTGATTCCCGTCCGCTCCTGGCCAAACCATGCGTTAAGAAGGGCAGCCCACAGCGAACCGACCAACATCGCCGCGATCATGTACGGAATCTGCTTCACATACCGTCGGGTCAGGATGCCGGTGAGCAACGTCACGACGCTCACCGAGAAGACCCACGGGTTGATCTCAGTAACCCGCTGAACAAAACTGGCAAGTATGCCAAAGAAAGGAGTGCCGTTTGGAATCGCAATGCCAAAAAAATGTTTCACCTGGCTTGCGGCGATGAGCAGCGCCGCACCAGCGGTAAACCCGACGACGACCGTATGCGAAATGAAATTGACCAACACGCCAAGCCGCGCGATCCCCAGAATCAGCTCGTAGCAGCCAACCAGAAAGGTGAGGGTTAGGACCAAACGAATGTACTCAGGTGTTCCCGGTTCGGCCAATGGGGATACTGCCGCGAAGACCGCGATCGAGATCGCTGTGGTGGGACCGGAGACGAGATGCCACGAGGAGCCGAAGAGCGCCGCAACGACTGCTGGCGTCATCGCCGCGTAAAGACCGTACTGCGGCGGAAGACCCGCGATGATCGCAAACGCGACCGCTTGCGGCAGAACCACCAGCGCGCCAGTCAATCCAGCCATGAGATCGTCGCGCAGCGTTGTGCGGTCTACCCGCGGTAACCAGCTCAGAAAAGGAAAAAGCCTCGTAAAATGTGCCACTTTTGTAGAAAGAGCCACCCGTCCTGGTCGCGTCTGCTGAGCCATTCGCCGTTAGATCTTTAGTCGCAATTGAGGAGGTCTCTCTGGGCCGCTCAGGAATCTGGCGCTTGTTGCGATCGCGCCGGGCAGGCGACAGGGCGGGACGGATCGCTGCACCAGGCACCCCATGAGCCCGGATAGAGGCGCGCCATGGGCAAACCCGCATGGACCCAGGCCAACAGATTGTGACACGCCGTCACCCCGGAGCCACAGTAATGGATCGCCTGCGCCGGATCGCGCCCCGCCAAGAGCGTTTCAAATTCGGCGCGCAACTGAGTAGCGGCGCGAAACCGGCCGGTTGCCGGATCGACATTCGCGCGAAAAAAACGGTTAACCGCCCCCGGGATATGGCCCGGAACCGGGTCAAACGGTTCCACCTCACCGCGAAAACGGTCCGGCGCGCGGGCGTCGATGAGCAAGACATCAGTCCGCTCTCGCGCCACTACGACCTCCTCGGTTTCAACGATCGGTAGACGCCATCCCGGCAGATCGGGCACCCGGTAGCGGAACGGCGGAAGCGGCGCCTCTTTGGTCACAGGCAATTTCGCGCTGCGCCAAGCGCGAAAACCGCCATCGAGCACCGCAGTTGCCGCGTACCCGCAGGCGTGGAGCATCCACCATGCGCGCGCGGCATTCATCCCGTCCCACTCATCGTACAGAATCACCTGGGTCTGAGGTGTAATCGCTGAGCGCGCGATCAATTCAGCAAAAGCCTCGATCGCGGGAAGCGGATGGCGCCCAGTTCCCACCCCTTTGGGTCCGGACAGATCCCGTTCCAAATCCCAGAAAAAGGCGCCCGGAAGGTGGGCAGCTCGGTACAGCGCCGCGCCCGCATCGGGATCGGCAAGCTCAAACCGACAATCGATCACGACAGCGCGACCCGTCGCGATCCACGCCTGCGCCTCTTCTACGCTGATCAGGGTATGACGGTAATCGAGCCCCATAGCATTTTGCCGTCAAGTTATTTGTTTATAACTATAAACCGAAATGGACAAAGCAGCACCCCCCAGAAAGAGGATGCTTTTCACCTTTTTGGGTATTCATCGCGATAGGGTGCATGCCAAGCGGGGTCAATCGCCAGAGGGACGACGCCGTCCGATCATCGCTGCAGGGAAGCGTACCTCAGAAGCAGCACGGCGGCGGCGCTGACCGGCATAGTCAGGAAGGTCGGCATCGAGTTCAGAGGCCGCAACCAGTTTTTGAACCAGAATCTGGATCGGCGCGGTCAACCACTCCTCTTCGACCCAAGTGGGCGCAAACGAGAGCGATCGGACCCCCTCGGGTATCTCTTCGGGGGGAATCCGTTCGTTTGCGGCGTGCGCAGCCGTGAAAAAAGGCCCTGCGATATAAAGCAGCTCCCAACCGCCTCCAGGCGTTGGCTGGATGATCCAGACCTTCGCCCCTTCGGCCCTCGCTTCCACATCGTCAATGACGTCGGGAAAGACGGGAACGACGCAAAAGAGGGGCTGCCCTTCGTTCAACGCAAAGCGAACAGCCTCAGCGAAAGGCAAACGTCCGGTCTCGTCGATGCGGTACATCCTTTTTCTCCTGTTGGGGTTGTCCGCCTCAAGGGTAAAATCGCTTCGTCAGTTCCTCTATAACCCTAAGGAACTAAACCCCGCTCCCCGAAAGGGATAAATCGCACACCCAATGGGCAGCTTGTCGCAGTTTCAGAAAAAAGTTATGCTGCGATTACATTTGTTTGGACTTCGTGAGGGAACGACCTATGCAATTTGACAAAACGCTCGACGCCCGCGGACTCAACTGCCCGCTGCCGATCGTCAAGACCAAGAAAACGCTCAGCGAGATGAGCTCCGGACAGGTCCTAAAAGTGATCGCGACCGACCCCGGTTCTGTCAAAGATATGTCGGCGTTTGCTAAGCAGACAGGGAATGAGCTGGTGGGACAGGAGCAGGAAGGTAACGCCTACGTCTTTTACCTGAAAAAAGCCTAATTCCAATTGCTCGCCCACATAACGGGGGGCCGTGGGAGAGCACGACCACCGGGCGTGGGCGCAATTGCCACCCACATGCATACTGGAGGGGAGATGAGTAAGAAATTAGCGATGATCGCAAGCAAAGGAACGCTGGATTGGGCGTATCCTCCTTTCATTCTCGGTTCCACCGCAGCATCGCTCGGTTATGAAGTGGCGATCTTCTTCACGTTTTACGGGCTCGAACTGCTGAAAAAAGACCTGAGCGGTGTCAAAGTCAGTCCTCTGGCCAACCCGGCGATGCCGATGCCCGTTCCGATGCCCGTTCTGGTGCAGGCACTCCCCGGCATGGAAGCAATGGCAACGATGATGATGAAACAAAAGATCGCGAAAAAAGGGGTAGCGAACCTCGAGTCGCTTCGCGATATGTGCCGCGAGCTCGACGTCCGTTTCATCGGCTGCCAAATGACGATCGATCTCTTCGATATGAATCCCGACGACTTCATCGACGGCATTGAACTCGGCGGTGCGGCAACCTTTTTCGAGTTCGCCGGCGAAGCGGATATTACCCTCTTCATTTGAGTACCTGAGCCGCTAAGGATCTGCTGCGATGGAATGGACCATTCACCATACGGTACTCGCCGGTGCCCTGGGAACTGGGATAGTTGTCGGCGCAATCGCGAATCGCTCCCATTTCTGTACGATGGGCGCAGTCTCTGACTGGGTCTTCATGGGGGATCTCTCCCGCATGCGCTCCTGGTTCTTGGCAATAGCGGTCGCGCTTCTCTTGACGCTCGGCCTTGAAGGTGTTGGCGCGGTCGATCTCGATAGTGGGCTCTTTCCACCCTACCGCAACGGCAATTTGCAATGGGTTCGTCACCTGCTTGGCGGTTTCCTCTTTGGAATCGGAATGACTCTGGCAAGTGGCTGCGGGAACAAGACGGCTGTCCGTATCGGCGGGGGTAATCTCAAGTCGCTCGTCGTCCTTGCCGTGATCGGTTTGATCGCCTATTGGCTCGTCTGGCGAAACGGCTATGCGCTGCTCGAGCCGATTGCTTCTTTCGCGGCGATCACCTTCCCCACGCAGGAACTCTCCCACCTGCTCTTTGGCAGCAAGGCAACGCTCCTTTTGCACTTGGCGTTGGGCGTTGCGGTGGCGGCAGCGCTGCTCATTTTTGCGTTTCGCGACGCAGAATTTCGCCGTAACCGCGAACTGATCGCGGCTGGCCTCGTGATCGGCGCAACTGTTGCATTCCTGTGGTGGCTCACTGGCGGCACCCCTGGCACGGCATGGCGCGAATACGCCGAATTTGCCGATGTCGCTCCTAGCCGCGTCAACACCCAATCGCTTACCTTCATCGCGCCAATGGGTGATCTCGTCCACTACCTCACCGCCCCCAGCGAGACGCAACGGCTCAATGTCGGCTTGATGGTACTGATGGGCGTCGTCCTGGGCTCATTCGTCTATGCGCTCATCACCCGGAGTTTTCGCATCGAATGGTTTGCCGACTGGAAAGACTTTCGTAACCACCTCGTCGGCGCAGTGCTCATGGGGTTTGGTGGGATCCTCGGCATGGGCTGCACGTTCGGTCAAGGGATCACCGGCCTCTCGACCTTAGCTTTTGGCAGTATGCTCACCCTTGTGGCGATCATCGCGGGCAGTTACGCAACCCTCAAATTCCTCTACTGGAAAATGATGCATGAGGAGGGTTGATCTCATTAAGCGCGCATTTGCCTCCCCCCCCGATCCTCGCTATTCACCCACGCTCTGGCAACGGTGGTGGGAGGAAAAAAGCGCGAACTACCCGGTTACTCCAGACGAGCTCATCGTCGAAATTACCAACCCCGAAAGCCCAACGCCGGCCGAGCGACGCGCTGTTTGCGAGCGAATTCAGCGGTTCGGCGTTGCCGTGTACCGTTTTCAACCGTCACTCAACCGAGTTGCGAGCAGTTCGCTCAAACCCTACCTCCTCCGTTTCGCCGGCGCATTTGGTCTGAAGCGGCTAGACGCCAACCTGCTGGCTGACGATGATGGAATCACACCGATCACCGTTCACGAAAGCGGCGAACGCGCCCGCTACATTCCGTATACCAACCATCCGATCCAGTGGCACACCGACGGGTACTACAATGCCCCGCACCGAAGGGTGCGAAGCCTCGTTCTGCATGCCGTTCGCCCCGCCCTTTCCGGGGGCGAAAATCGCCTGTTTGACCCGGAAATGCTCTATCTGCTGCTGGGCAACGAAAATCCCGACTATCTGGACGCACTCTGCGCCGCTGAGACGATGAACATTCCGCCGGGACGAGATCCTGACGGGTATGAGCGCGATTGGAGTAAAGGGCCCGTCTTTTTTTGGGAGCCATACCCAGAGGGCGTCCGTCTTGAGATGCGCTATACCGCGCGGCAGCGAAACGTCGCCTGGCGAGATGACGCAACAGTAGCCGCGGCCCGCGCAGCTGTGACACGCACCCTCAACGATCCAGCTAGCCCCTACTGCCTCAAGATTCGCTTAGAAGCGGGCATGGGGCTGATCGGACACAATATTCTTCATACGCGGGAACCCTTCGTCGACGCCCCCGAACCCGAGAAGCGTCGGCTTCTTTTTCGGGGGCGTTTCATCGACCCGCTGTGCGCGCTGGAGTAACGAACTCGGTTGCCTTTTGGGAAAGGGAAACCTTACCCCTGCGGGGTAAGGCTCAGAACGGCGTTGAAACAACCGCTTGGTTAAACCACTTGATAGTAGAGGTTTTGCGGATGGCGCGCCTCAGCAAAGAAATACCAACGCTCGGCAAGCAATCCGCCATATTGGAGAAGAAAAACCAGAAGTGCTGGGACACCCAGGAGTAACAACACAACTGGTGCAAGAAAGCCCGCGCCAAGTGCTGCGATGAGCACCGCTCGCACCACCTCTGGCGGTTGTCCGTGGAAATACTCCCGCATGTTGTAGTTCCCCCCCATCGACCCTTGGGAAATTTGCCGGATCCGCTGGTGATGAACGCCGATGGCGCGCGCGGTCGAATAGGGAGGAATGCGTGCATTACGCCACAGCGACACCCCACGACCTACCAATGCGATCAGCGTCAGCCAAAGCGCAGCCTTCGCTAACATCGGTGCTACCGCCGGAGCCAACCCTTCGGCGATGCCCGCTGTGAGGAGCGCGCCAGAGGCAACCCCCATCAGGAGGTAATTGACGACGGTAATGGGGTGCGCCCATTCACGCAATACCTTCACCGCAGCGTAGATCATTCCTGTGCAGACATAGAGCGCGATCGCCAAAAACGCCATCACGCTGCCCCAAGCGGCAGCAGCGCGCCAATCTCCTTGCCACAACAGCAGCAACCAGAGCAGTTCCGCAAAACCGAAAAGGGGAAGAACGATCACCTCGCGCGACAACCACGAGGTGCGCCAACAGGTTACCGCACGCCAAGCGCGCTCAGGATGACCCAGGTGGAAAAACGAGGCAACCAAACCGGCTGCAAGCAAAAGCAGCGAAACGCCTCCCGTCGTGAGATAGAAAGCAAGGGGGGCGTCGGGGCCACTGCCTTTTGCTAAGAAGAGCGCGTAGAGAATGATCGCCGCCCCTTGGGCTGCCCCAATCAGGGTTGTCAGAAACAAAACAGAAAAAGCAGGCCGCATCTTAACCCATCTCCTCTTCGATCGGTTGCAAACCGGTAGCGTGTGGGGCTTCGTCGTGTCGCAAGGGATTTTCTGCGCGTACCACCTGCGCCTCGTCGATTGGCAACACCGTTTTACTCCTCGGTAGATAGTGGTTTGCCGGGCGCGTTCCCAGTTCGGGCATGAGCTGGAACCCCCCCTCTTCCCGAATTCGGCGCGAAACCTCAGAGTCGGGATCATGAATGTCGCCAAAAATCCGCGCACCAGCAGGGCAAGCCAGAACGCATGCGGGCTTTCGGCGCGATTCAGGCAGAGACGTGTCGTAGAGCCGGTCGACACAGAGGGTGCATTTGGTCATTACCTTTCGCTCTTCGTCAAATTCGCGAACGCCGTAGGGGCAAGCCCATGAGCAGTATTTGCAGCCAATGCACTTGTCGTAGTCGACCAACACGATGCCGTCGCTTTTCCGTTTGTAGGATGCGCCGGTGGGGCAGACGGGAACGCAGGGAGGGTCTTCGCAATGCAGACACGATTTGGGCAAATACCACGTTTCGGTATTCGGAAAAGTGCCGACTTCATAGCTCAAAATGCGGTTGAAGAAGGTACCGTTTGGATCTTTCCCGTAAGGATTGAGGTCAGCAAGTGGCCCCGCTTCACCCCCTGTGTTCCATTGTTTACAGTTGGTCACACAGGCGTGACAGCCGACACACACATTGAGGTCGATCACGAGCGCAAACTGCGTCATTCCATCACTCCTTTAGTGAGGTGATAAGCGACCACCCGCTTCGGACGCTCAACCATCCCCGGTATTGCTTCTGGCTGAGGGTCGAACTGCGGCCAGCTCTCCTTCGGTTCCCCCGGGGTGGCGGGATAGATCCTAACCCGCACATCGAACCAGGCAGCTTGGCCAGTGATCGGATCGGAGTTGGAGATACGCCCCGCACCGAAAGGAAGCTCTTCGCTGATCAGATGGTTCAGCAAGAAACCTTGCTTGGCCTCGTTGGCATCAGGGGAGAGATTCCATGCCCCTGCAGCTTTTCCGATTGCGTTCCACGTCCAGACGGTGTTCGGTTCGACCGCTTCGCTGTAGCGGCACAGGCAACGCACTTTGCCCCACCGCGATTCGACCCACATCCATCCGCCGTCGGCGATCCCCGCCGCTTTCGCCGTCTCAGGATGCACATAGAGAAAGTTAAACGTGTGGATCTGACGCAGCCAAGCGTTCTGCGAATCCCAAGAGTGGTACATCGCCATCGGGCGTTGCGTCAGGGCTCGGAGCGGAAAACGTTGGGTGTCGGTCTGTTCATCTTCGATCGGCGGATACCAGAACGGTAGCGGATCGAAAAACCGCGCCACCCGCTCGCGGAGCGCCTCGGGCGGTTGTCTTCCGGGGCGCTTGCCCTGCGCTGCCAGACGGAAACGTTGCAAAATCTCTGAGTAGAGATGGATGGTGATCGGGTCGAAATCGCGGCGGAAACCGACCTCTTGCGCCCATTTCAGATAGTCGCGATTCCAGTTGCGCATGTAGCGCATCCCCGGCGGCAGCTTATAGTGGAAAACACAGCCGTGTTCCTCGTAACGCTTCCACTGCGACGGGTTTGGGGTGCCCCGTAGCGCCAGGTCACCGTTCTCGCCGCGCCACCCCGCAAGGAAGCCGATCCCCGACCCGGGCTGTGTTTCAAAGTGAACGATGAAATCGGGGTAATCGGCATACTTACGGCTGCCGTCGGGATTGGTAAACGCCGGCAGTTTCAAGCGATAACCGAGTTCTAGGAGCACCTCTTGAAAGGGTTTCACCCCAGCAGGCGGTTCCACCACGGGCACCCGGCACGAATCGACCGGCCCGTCGAACTCCGAAATCGGACGGTCAAGAAGCGACAGGCAGTCGTAGCGCTCCAAATAGGTGGTATCGGGAAGCACCAGATCGGCGAACGGGACGGTCTCCGAATAAAAGGCGTCACACACCACCAGGAAGGGGATCTTGTACTCGCCATCAGGCCGTTTGTCGGTGAGCATCCGCCGCACCTGGGCGGTATTCATGCTCGAATTCCACGCCATGTTGGCCATGAACAGAAAGAGGGTATCGATCGGATAGGGATCGCCCCGCCACGCGTTGGTAATCACGTTGTGCATCAAACCGTGGGCCGATAGCGGATGCTCCCACGAAAACCCTTTGTCGATCCGCAGCGGATTGCCCTCTTCATCCACCGCAAGATCCTCTGGAAACTCCACCCACCCCAACGGGGCAGTCTTGAGCGGCGAATTGGGAGCGACCGCTTCGGGACCGTTCGGCGGGCGAACATTGGGTGGCACCGCGCGCGGATAAGGGGCACGATGGCGGAACCCGCCTGGTCGATCGATCGTTCCCAGGATCGTCATCAAAAGCGCAAGGGCACGAATCGTCTGAAACCCGTTGGAGTGCGCCGCCAGGCCGCGCATTGCGTGGAACGCCACCGGGCGGCCAATCACGCGATCGTGCTTTTCGCCCCACCAATCGGTCCAGGCAATCGGGAGCTCCAACTGAAAGTCACGCGCCACAACCCCCATCTCGTGCGCCAAACGCCGAATCCGCTCGGCGGGGATGCCGGTAATCTCGCTCGCCCATTGGGGCGTAGCGGTTTCGAGCCGCTCCCAGAGCAGTTGAAATGCGGGTTTGACTGGCGTGCCATCTGCCAGTTGAAAGGCACCAAAGAGCGCCGGATCGCACTGTGCGCTGTGGTCGGGAACCGCACAGCCTTTGTTTTTGTCCCACCATGCGAAGTTATGCGGGCGCAATGGGTTGATGATCGCCCCTTCCGGATGACGGACAAAGAGACCATAGTCGGGCGAATCGGGGTCTTGATTGACCAGAAAAGCCGCGTTGGTGTAGCGGATCAGAAAATCGCGGTCGTAGAGCCCCAATCGAACCAGCTCGTGCATGAGTGCAAGAAACAGCGCGCCATCGGTGCCGGGGCGGATCGGAATCCACTCGTCCGCAATCGCTGCGTAGCCGGTCCGCACCGGGTTGATCGCGATAAAGCGCCCGCCTCTGCGTTTGAACGCGCTGATCTCCCGTTTGAGCGGATTGGAGTGGTGATCTTCCGCAGTACCGATCATCACAAATAGCTTGGCGTGTTCGAGGTCGGGGCCGCCAAACTCCCAGAATGAACCGCCGATCGTATAGATCATTCCAGCGGCCATATTGACGGAGCAGAACCCCCCATGCGCGGCGTAATTGGGCGTACCGAATTGACGCGCGAACAAGCCGGTCAGCGCTTGCATCTGATCGCGACCGGTAAAGAGGGCGAACTGCTTGGGGTCGGTGGCACGGATGCGCGCCAATCGCTCTTCCAGGATCGCAAACGCCTCCTCCCAACTGATCGCTTCAAACTCCCCTTTCCCCCGCTCAGCCCCTTGTCGCCGTTTGAGCGGCACGGTGAGGCGTGCCGGCGAATACTCTTTCATGATTCCGGATCCCCCCTTCGCGCAAATGACACCCGCGTTGAGGGGATGGTCTGGGTTGCCTTCGATATAACGTACCTTGCCGTCCTGAACATGGACGAGAATGCCACAGCGACAGGCACACATGTAACAGGTAGTGGCCTTGACGCCGTTTCGGATCGGTTCGCTTGCCTCGTACATTGCTCTTCTCTGATGCTATTATTAGCGGCAATTCTATTGTTATAACAAAGAAGAGAATCCCCCCTAGAAGGGGAACACCAAAGGCGTAGGAGAGATGACCTTGAATGGGTATTCGTCCAACACCCCAGTTCCGGAAGGATTGAGTGAGGCGCTCGAAGCGGTTCTCGCAGTCACCGGCGCCACCGCTGCTGTGATCCGCCTCTGCGATCTGCACAACCACACGGAACATTGTGAAATTGCGGTGGGGCTAAGTAGCGATCAACTTGCCTTCGAACGAAACCGGTCCAACTGCGGCGTATGCGCAGAAGCGATCCAAAGCGACCAAGTCAAAAGTTCCGCAGACGGTTGTGAACTGTTACGGTTGTGCCAAAACGACTTTTTCATTCCGGATCATCGCCCACTTGCCCATACCTTAGCCGCTCCGCTCAACTTTCGCGGCCGACCGATCGGGGTACTGACCCTTTTCTTTGACCATCACCCGAGCCGAACGGGGTGGTGGCGACGGCTACTGACCCCTTTAGGGCAACTGATCGGCCTTTCGTTTGAAAACATTCGACTTGAGGAGATGCGTTCGCGACTCTGGCTGATGCGCTCAAAGCAGCTCCTTGCAGCGGAGCTGCACGACGGTTTGGCGCAGCGCCTCACCTTTGCACGGATGCAACTACGGTTGGCGCTTCAAGAAGCAAGCGATGGCACGCAAGCCTATCATGCCCGACTGCATACGCTTGAGGAGCTCCTTGCGGCTGCCCATCGCGAAGTTCGAGAACTGATCCGCTGTTTCACCACCGAAACCCCGCACACCGACAATTACGACTGGCGAACGGTCGTGAAACGTTTTGCCGAAGAAAACCCCAACATCCAAGTCACCATTGAAGCGGATGAGCCGCCTACTTCGCGCGATGCGTTCGTTGCCGAACAGCTCTACTTCATCGTTCAGGAGGCGCTCAACAACATCCGCAAACACGCACGTGCCCATCGAGTGACCCTCTCGTGGCGCACAAACACCATGCCCCATACGCTTACAATCCAAGACGATGGCGTTGGCCTCTCCCCCTCATCCGTTTCCCACTCCGATCCCCCGTTTGGGTTACAATTGATGCGCAAACGCGCCGAAGCGATCGGCGCCGAATTGCAGATCGACTCCCCGGCCACAGGGGGAACGATTGTCCGCGTGGTCTTGAAGGATCCTGCCCATGAGCTGTGAAACCCCCACCGTCATTCTCATTGAAGATCACCCGCTCTGCCGCAAAGGAGTTACCGATCTTCTTCAGTCGCCTGCGGGGGGAATGAAGGTGATCGCAGCCCTCAACACGATCGAAGGGGCGCTTGAGCTCATCCGTGCAAAAGCGCCGGATCTGGTCTTGATCGACTTACGGATCGGTTCAGGCGATGGTCTGGAACTTCTTGCCGAATGCCGTAAAGCGGGAATCACTACCCGCTTTGCGATTTTGACGATGAGCGAAGAAAAAGAGCACCTTGCCACCGCGCTGCGCCTAGGGGCAAACGGCTATTTTCTCAAGGACATGGACCCGGAGGACCTGCTGAAAGGGATCCAGCGCGCTGCGCGCGGCGAGTTGGTCGTTGCGCCGGAAATGGCAAGTAAACTTGCTGCCATTCTTCAAGAGAAGGATTCACCGCGGCACGCCAATACGCCACTGGCTGCACTCACCGAGCGCGAACTCGAGATTCTCGGTTACCTCGCCAACGGGAAAAGCAACAAAGAGATTGCGCGCTACCTGGCGATCTCTCCCGATACGGTGAAACTGCATGTGCGCCATATCCTTGCCAAATTGGGATTGACCTCACGCGTCGAAGCCGCCGTGCTCGCAGTCAAGTATGGTGTCACTGGGCAAAAGAGCCAATCCGTATAGTCGCATCTTTGCCTCAAACATCGTCGGAAGTCACCGAGGCAACCTGCAACGAGCCTTCCCAACCGGGTGCAGCCGGCAAAGCGCCGGTGCGCTCCTGAGCCACCCCCCCGACGAAAAGGATCGACGGCGCCCCCACGCCAAACGCTTCAGCAAGCGCGGGCAATGTCTCCAAACGACCGCGCAGCACCTTTTGCTGCGGCGTCGTTGCCCGTTCGACCAACGCAGCGGGCGTCTCCGGATCTCGTCCGTGGGCGATCAATTGCCGAGCGATCTCAGCAAGTCGGTGCCGCCCCATATAAAAAGCCACCGTCAAATGGGGGGAAACGAGCGCAGGCCAATCGTAATCATCGGACTTCGCCACCTGGCGGTGGCCGGTAGCAAAAAGGCAGCCGTGCGCGTGATCCCGATGGGTCAGCGGAATCTGGGCATAGGCTGCCGCGCCAACCGCTGCAGTGATTCCCGGCACAACCCGAACGGAAATCCCTTCGGCGCGCAAGGCATCAACCTCCTCACCCCCGCGCCCGAAGACAAAGGGATCCCCCCCTTTCAGGCGCACCACTCGGCGCTGCGCACGAGCCGCCGCGATCATTCGGGCAATCGTCTCCTCTTGAGAAACGTGGTGACGGCCCCGTTCTTTTCCGACGAAAACCCGCTCTGCCTGCGGGGAAGCAAGCGCCAACACCTCCGCGGATACAAGGTTGTCGTAGAAAATCACCTCCGCTTGCGCAAGCAAATTGAGCGCATGCACAGTCAAAAGGCCAGGATCACCAGGACCTGCGCCAACCAACGCAACCGTGCCAGGTTCCAGTTCTGCGGTCAAGGACGCGAGAGAAAAAGGGACAGCCATCGTTGAGCTCCTCAAAAAGCTAGGCAAGCGCCGCAGCCATCGCCGCATCGACCGATGCGGAAAGGAAAGCATCGGTCCAGCGCCATTGCGGCAGATTGCGCAGATGGGCATAACTGGCTAAGGTCCGGTGGACGACCAGACCATCATGACCCCCATCGATCCCGTGGCCCCGCACCACCGACCAGGCAAAGCGAGGAGGCACGCTCTCCAACCACGTCAGCGACGTGTAGTGAAACTCATGCGCAAGTAGCGGCGGCTGGTTGATCAACTGCTGCGCCTGCTGCCATGGGTGGTCCGGTAAGGGGCTTAGCGCAACGTAACCCCGACCCACCGGTCGCGCGTGTAACGAAATCTCCGCCGGGAAAAGGCCACACATCGGATAGACCGCGTCGCTGACACGCAGCCGCTCTGCCAGATAAATCAGCCCCCCACACTCGGCATAGGTAGGCAAACCGTCCCGACAGGCCGCGAAAATTTCGGTGCGCAATGCGCGATTTTCGCTCAGAACTTCAGCCGCACGCTCTGGGAAGCCACCGCCCAACCACAACGCGTCACACTTGGGCAAACGGCGATCTGTGGTGGTGTCGAAGGGAACCAGTTCGACCCCCAGTTCGGCAAAACGGTGCAGATCTTCGTCGTAATAGAAGTGGAAAGCTTTGTCGTAGGGATAGGCAAGGCGAAAACGGACGGCGAGTCGACACCGCCGCTGCACTCGGACAAAAGGGGGAGCGCAGCGAGTGAGTTCCTCATCTTCCTCCTGAGAGGATTGCGCCTCCGCGGTTTGGGACGCGACCGGTGAATGGCGTGCA
Source organism: Hydrogenophilus thiooxidans (assembly GCF_019049855.1). Lineage (GTDB taxonomy): Bacteria > Pseudomonadota > Gammaproteobacteria > Burkholderiales > Rhodocyclaceae > Hydrogenophilus > Hydrogenophilus thiooxidans. Next base: position 87,090 of record NZ_JAHLSY010000001.1, read on the forward strand.
GCTTGCGTAGCGGCCAGCAGCGCGTCCAGATCGACCCCCGCCTCCAACCAGGCGCGCAACGCCTCGATACGGGACTCCGCCACCTCATCCTCACAAGCGGGCGTCAATCCGAGGTAGCGCTCTTCGATCGCCGCTGAAGGCCCGAGCTGCGGAAGCGAACCAAAAACCGGAAGACCGACGTAATGGTCAATCGCAGCGCGCACCTTTGCCTCATGGCGAGAACCGGCTACGCGGTTGAGGATGAGACCAGCACACCGTACTTTCGGCGCAAATTCGAGTACCCCAAGAAGCCAGGGGGCAACCCCCCGCGTCATCCCCTTGACGTCGACGACAAGCACCACCGGCAGATCGAGCGCAACCGCCAGCGCCGCGTTACTGTCGCTGCCATCGAGCGCCATCCCATCGTGGAGCCCTTTGTTGCCCTCGACGAACGCGACATCGGCCTCCTCACTCTGGGTGGCAAATTGCCGGATCGTCTCAGGAAAACCGGTCAAATAGGGATCGAGGTGATAACAGGGGCGCCGCGCCGCAAGCGCCAACCACGCAGCGTCGATGTAATCAGGCCCTTTCTTAAAGGGTTGAACCCGCAGGCAGCGCGCCCGCAATGCCGCTGCCAAGCCGATGCTCACCGATGTCTTTCCTGACGATTGGCGCAGCGCGCTCAAATAGAAGCGGTAAGTCACGGCACATACCTTGCGCGCAGCAAGCGAAGGTTACCCATCGCGTCGGGGTACGAATGGCCAGACACGGGCACCGACCAGAATCACCGTTACCGCAAGCGCAAAACCACCCAACGCAAGGCCGATCTCAGGCAATGAGGGGATATAGGCGGCTACCTGACCGTCATCGAAGCCGCTTGCCACCACTTCGTACCCAGGGAACGGCTGCAACGGGTAGGCTTGCCCGCCGATAATGAACGCGTAGAGAAAAGCGATCCCTCCCAACACCACTGCCAACGAACTCAGCAGCATCGAGCGGCGCGGCTGATTGCGCTTATTGAGTAACCAGAAAAGCGGCAAAAGGTTACCGATCGCCACGTAACCGAGCCAAAAAACTGCGGTAAATTGCCCCCCTTTGAGCAGAAGAAAGCGCACAAACGCGCTGTTTCGCTCGAAATAGGCGAGAGTCATGAGATGGACAACGACGAAATAGAGTGACGCGGCAACGAACACGATCAAGAGCTTGCGCAAACGATCCTGCAGGTCGGTTAGCGGTACCAACTCAGCGAACGCTTCCAACCCTGCTTCAGTGAGCAAAAAGAGCGCCAACCCCCACGCAAGCGACAGCGCGATGAAGGTCGGTGCGAGCATCGCGCTTCCATACCCGTCACGGCCGACGAGAAAACCGAAAATCAAGCCGGTACCCGACGTGAGGATCAACCGCCACAAGAAGACCGCAACGCCTGCCGCTTTTGCGTAAGGCTTCCCAAAAGGGGAGTAGATCGTCCAGAGATAGAAGACCGCAAGCGCCAAGAGACCCGTGTAGAGGAAGACGTTCCAGGCAAAGATCGATGTGAAATTGAAATGGGTCATCGCGACGGTCAATCGCCCCGGTTGCCCAAGGTCAAGAACCAAGATCGCCAATCCAGAAACCAAAAGGGCGATGCTCAGCCACACCGAGAGCGGCGCCCGCGGCTTATACTCGACCCGTTCAAAAACCGACGCGATCGACGCCACATTGAGCGCACCGGAAGCAGCGACGATGAGAAAAATCGCGGCCACGTGCGGCGTCCCCCAGACGATGTGGTTGCTCATCCCGGTGATCGCGTGCCCCCAGTGCTCCATCGCAAAGAAGGAGAGCGCCCCCCCGGCAAGAAAAAGCGCCAAGAGCGCAAGCAGACGCCAGTAGCGTGCCGACAAGCGGTAATGATCGAGGGCAATGGTCATTGCGGCCATCGGTCATACTCCAAAGAAACGAACACCGGGATCGAGTTTGAGATCGCTGCGCAACGGACGTGCGTTGAGTTCCCGTACCCGTTGCGCAATTGCACTGTGTGGGTCGTTGAGGTCACCGAAAAGGAGCGCACCAGTAGGGCACGCCGCAACGCAAGCGGGCTCTTTCCCTTGATCGACGCGATGAACGCACAGCGTACACCCTTCTGCACACCCCATTCCCCGAGGAACTTCCGGTTTTTGCGTCGTGACAGGGGCATGAACGAAATTACGCGCTTTATACGGGCACGCCATCACACAATAGCGGCAACCGATACAGGTATGGCGGTTGACCAAGACGATGCCGTCTGCGCGTTTGAACGAAGCGCCGGTAGGACAGACATCGACGCACGGCGGATGGGCGCAATGCATGCACATCGCGGGAAAAGAGCGTTCCGCGCCACTTTTGGGGTCACGCAGTGTCACTTTACGAATCCACCGCACGTCGGCAGACGATTGCGGCAGCGGCAAGCCATTCTCCTGATGGCAGGCGAGCACGCAGGCGTCACAATCGGCGCGGCAGCGCGTTGCGTCGATCAATAACCCCCATCGCACGCTTGCTGAAGCGCGGCGCACCCCTTCGTCCGCCGCTGCAACCTCGTGCCCCACGCTCATGAGGAAAATCCCAGGGGCAAGCGAAACCGCGCCCATCGCCGTAGCTACCGACGCCAAGAAGGCGCGTCGCGAACGATCGGTTTCTGAGATTTCCCGATCGCGACAAGAATCGTTCCTGTTCATCGCCCCTCCCCGGAACGCCATGCCGATTGCGTGCCCAGCGTTCCTTGGTGACAATGGAAACAGTCGAGTTTGACCGCTACATAGTCGTGGCAGGCACGACAAAAATCGCGTTCGCTCGCAACGACGGAGTGGCTCTGAGCACCCGCATGGCAACTGACGCATTGCGCAAGCTGCACCCGCGCACCCCGTTCTCCCAAAACGACGGTACGGTGCTTCTGCTCATGAAGCATCTTCGGGTGATCTCGCCGCATCGTCGCAGCATCAGCAAGACAAGGTCCCCGCTCGGGATAAACCGTTACCTGCGGGGGCCCGCCCGCTAACGCGACTACCGCGATAGTGAGAGCGCACAAGGTAACCAACCACGCGCGCCATCGCCGCAACAGAGCGGCATGATGCCATCGGGAACGGGCGACCATCATTCCCCCAACCCCATCTGGATATAACCGGTCGGACACACGTCGTGGCAGATATGGCATCCCACGCAGCGATCGTAATCGGTGTACACGTAGCGACCGGTGGTTCGCTCGTTCTTCGGTACCCGCTTCACCGCCTCCTGCGGACAATAGACGACGCAGTTATCGCACTCAAAACAGAGGCCGCAACTCATGCACCGCTTTGCCTCCGCAACTGCTTCCTCTTCCGAAAGCGGGAAGATCCGCTCCGCAAAGTTACCGATCGCCTCTTCGGCATTGAGCAGAATCTCTTTGCGTTTGTGGCGCGGCGTATAGGTGAAGTGGCCCAGAAACAGTTCTTCGTGCGGAATCACATAGCGGTCGTTACGGATCTCAATGTTGTGCACCACATCTTTGGTCTGGTCACTTCCGCGCAGCGGCGCGGTCACCCGACCCGGTGCTTTACCCGATTCGATCAGCTTGCGCAAAATATCGAACGAATGGACGTCGATTTTTGGCCGCCGCCCCAGCTCTTCACCAGCTAAGAAGCGGTCGATGTTCTCGGCAGCGATCCACCCTTGGCCAATCGCAGTCGTCAAGAGGTGGGGTCGAACGGCATCCCCCCCGACAAAGACATTGGGGTGGCCTTTGAGTTGATAGTTGCTGTCAACCTCCAAACGGCCATTCACCGCCAGCGACTCAAACCCAGTGAGATCGAGCTCCTGACCAATCGCAGAGACGAAAATATCCCCTTCCAGCTCGAATTCGGTACCGGGAATCGGCGTAATCTCAAGGCGACCTTTGAGCAATTTCGCTTCGCACTGCGCGACGACCAATGCGGTTCCAAGACCTGTGGCCGGGTCACGCTTGAGCGCAACGGGGACAACGCCACCGATGATCTCGATTCCTTCGGCAAGTGCATGCTCTAGCTCATGTTTGCTTGCCTGCATCTTGTCGAGCGGAAAGACCGAGGTCAGTTTCACCTCGACCCCTTCGCGCGCAGAGAACTCCATCACGTCAGCAGCAGCGTACCCCTCAGGGGGCAGTTCGTGATCGACGGGGTGGTCGTGTTTGATGTGTCCTAGGCGCCGCGAGACCGTCGCGACGTCGATCGAGGTATCGCCCCCGCCGACGATCACCACCCGTTTCGCAACCGCTTTCAGCTCGCCACGGTTGAATTTCTCAAGAAACTCGACCGCAGTGATCACGTTGGCCACCTGATCGACGTCAGGCAGCATCAACTTACGCCCTTTTTGCGCGCCAATTCCAATGAAGATGGCATCGTAGTCGCGCTGCAGCGCTTCCACGGTCACATCCCGACCGATCTTGACGCCGCACCGCAACTCGACCCCAAGCGCCAAGATCCGGTCGATCTCTTTTTGAAGGACTTCGCGAGGGACGCGATAACCGGGAATGCCGTAGCGCATCATCCCACCCGGTTCGTCTTTCGCTTCGAAAACGGTCACGGTGTGCCCTTTGAGGGCGAGCTGATACGCTGCGGAAAGACCGGCGGGGCCGGCACCGATCACAGCGACCTTTTTTCCAGTCTGTTTTTCGGGTTTGCGGAATTGCCACCCTTCGGCGAGTGCCTTTTCACCCAGGAAGTGCTCAACGGAATTGATGCCAACATGGTCCTCGACCTCGTTGCGGTTGCACCCCCGCTCACACGGCGCCGGACAGACGCGACCCATGATTGCCGGAAATGGGTTTGCTTCGGTCAGCCGTCGCCACGCGTATTCGAACGCGCTCATCACCGGTTTGCCATCTGGGCCAACCGGCGGTTTTTCGATGCCGCGCACGATGTTGAGGTAACCGCGAATGTCCTCACCGCTGGGACAGCTTGCCTGACAGGGGGGCGCTGAGAGCTGGTAGGTGGGGCACTTATAAGACCAGTCACCCTGAAAAATTTTGTCGTGGAAATCGCGCCATCGGTTATCGCCGTCGCGAAAACGACGAAAGGTCAATTTGGTCTCTTGTAGGGTTTCGGTTTCGCTCATTGTCTTCTCCACTGTCATAGGGAACTGCGTTACCCGTTTTGTCCTAGGCGGATTGCGTTACTGACCAACTGATGAACGCCCCCCACCATCCCCATCTTGAACCCATAAGCAGGCAAGACCTTCGTGAATTGCGCTTTGCAAATCGCACAAATCGTCGCCATGAAATTGACCTTGTGCGTCTCTACCACCTCGCGCAAGGCCGCCATGCGCGGCGCCGCCCCTTTGATGCGCACATCGAGCAGGTCATCGGTGAGCAACCCTCCGCCACCCCCGCAGCAAAAGGTTCGTTCGCGGATCGTTGCCGGATCCATTTCGACGAAACGGTTTGCCACTTTTCGGATAATCGCGCGCGGAATTTCAAATGCACCATCGGGGGTATCACCCATACGGGAACCGCGCGCCACGTTACACGAGTCGTGGTAGGTAACCGTAAGATGGTCATTGGCTTCCGGATCGACCTGAATCGCACCGCGCTGCAGAAGATCCCACGTCACCTCACAGATGTGGCTCGGCTGCTTATAGCGATGGTCGAGCTGCTTTTGCAGCAGATGACCATAGCGGTCATCTGGGTCGGCACCCGATCCCACGCCAATCAGGGTATTCCAGAAACTGTAAGCAACGCGCCAGGCGTGGCCACATTCGCCAACCACCACCCGCTTCACACCCAGATCGAGCGCGGCGTCGCGGATGCGGTGCGCGATTTTGCGCATCTGCTGATGGTTGCCGATGAAGAGGCCAAAGTTACCCGCTTCCGAGGCTTTGGTCGACAAGGTCCAAGAGATTCCCGCGGCGTGAAAGACCTTGGCGTAGCCGATCAGACTATAGATGTGCGGTTCGGCGAAGAAATCGGCAGAAGGGGTAACCAACAGCACCTCTGCGCCCGCTTCATCGAGCGGGAAACGGATATCGAGCCCCGTCTCCTCTTTCAACTCCTCTTCAAGCCCTTCCAGGGTATTGCGAAGTGCTGGAGCCGTCAGTCCTAAGTTGTTGCCGATTCGGTGGACTTTACCGATGATCTCGCTGGTGTATTTCTGCCCGTAGCCGATATGGTTGAGAATTTCGCGCGCTGCCATCGTAATTTCAGCGGTATCGATTCCGTAGGGGCAAAAGAGCGAGCAGCGCCGGCACTCCGAACATTGATAAAAGTAGCTGTACCATTCGTCGAGTACGTCACGGGTTAGGTCACGCGCCCCAACGAGCTTCGGAAACCACTTACCTGCAAAGGTAAAATAGCGGCGATAGACGCTGCGCAGCAGCTCTTGCCGCGCGACCGGCATATTTTTTGGGTCTTTGGTCCCCAAATAGTAATGACACTTATCGGTGCAGGCGCCGCAATGCACACAGGCATCGAGAAAAACCCGCAGCGCCCGATTTTCTTGCAGCAGTTCCCCCATTCGGGCGATCGCCCGAGCCTCCCAGCCCTCACTCAGTTCCGGAGCAAATCCGATCGCGCCCTGAATCTCGGGAGGTGCCGGAAAGGATCGCACCCCAGCCATTGCGTCAGGAGTGAACTGGTCGATCGTTGTCGGATCAAGCGTGGGGACGGCGGTTGGCGTAGCCATGCTTATTGACTCTCCAGTTCAGATTGAGACCAGGGGGCCAAATGGCGGTGTTCACGTGCATCATCGGCCTGGTTGCGCGTCGGCGAAAAGAAAACCCCTGGCGCGTGCAGCAATTTCGAGAAGGGGAAGAGCGCCAGTAACACCAAAAAACCAAGAAGATGAAGCGTCAAAAAGGGATCGGCGGGAAAGGGGGCTGGGGTGAAGTGCCACAGCGACTGGATGTACGCTTTGAGCGCAACGACATCGGGATGGGCGACATAGGTCATCGTCAGCCCGCTCACGCCGATCACGAGCAACAGGACCAACCAGAGGTAGTCAGAAGGGGTGGAAATGTAGCGAACGCGTCGGATGAGAAAACGGCGCGCAAGCAGACCCATCAAGCCGAGAACCATCGCGATGCCGCCATAGATGCCGAACGGTTGCATCCACACCAGCCATGCCGGGACTGGGTCAACGAAATAGCGGAGGTGGCGGATGAAGACAAGCGCCAAACCGCCATGAAAGAGAACCGCAAAAAACCACAAGAGGAGGTTGGCGCGAAAGAGGCTTTCGAAAAAGAGCGTTTCACGCGCAAGCCTCGCCACCACCCCGGCCGAGGTGGGTGGCGCAGGCGTCGTAGGGATTTTCAGCGGCGCGGGCGTCCGAGCATATTGGAGAATCTTCCACACCATTCCGATGAGGAATGTGAGCGTTGCCAGATAAAAAAGTCCGCTCATTACTCTCCTCCAGCACCGTTACGCCCAGCCACTATCTTGGTTCAAACGCACCCAGTCGGTTTGGGAAGCCCAGCGATCTTACACGCCTGCTTTGCGGGCCCATAAGGGAACAGTTCGTAGAGGTAATCGCTATTTCCCTTCTCCGGCCCGAGCTTCTTCGCGATCGCTTTGGTGAGCACGCGAATGGGCGGCGCCACTTGGTACTCTTCGTAATATTCGCGCAGGAAATTGACCACCTCCCAGTGGTTCTCGGTCATATCGATCCCCTCTTTTTTGGCCAATTCTGCGGCAACCTCCTCGTCCCAATCGCTCAGATTGGTGAGGTACCCTTCTTCATCCACTTCAATCGTTTTTCCAGCAACTTCGATCGTGGCCATGACAACCCTCCTATTGTGAAAAAAACCTTAGAGCCAGCTTTGGCAGTTACGATGCTCGGCAACGAGATTGACAAAACCGTCGTAACCGACCACTTGCACCCCTTCGATCACCCGATCGGCCAACCCACGCGCCTCAAGGTCGGGGCCTAGGACATAGACGGGCATCTTTTTGGCAAGCTCAACCACTTTATTCGCCGCAATGCACCCTCGCGTGGCGGCAACCACGGCATCTTCGATGAGTAGCGCGGCTCCCCCTTGCGCTACGCGCAACACCGTGTCTAACGTTGGGCGGTCGAAAGGGGATTTGTTGATGATGTGTAACATCGCCACGCTCCTTTCAAAAGCTCAGAATGACATCTTGGGCTTCCATCAACTGCCCAAGCTCCTGAGCCGAGAGGACTTCGACCTCGACCAAGAGATCTTCTGGGGTTAGCCCCCGGGCCTCCATCGATTCGCGCTCCACGTAGAACTTGTCGATGTCATAGTCGGGGAGTGCGCGGTACGACGGGCCGAAATTCTTCATTTCGATCCCTTTCGGCATCATGCCTTTCTTCAACTGATAGACGCCGTCGTCAAGAAATGCCAATGAGACCTCTTGTTCAAACGCAGCGGTAATGAGGACCACCTCGAGCGCTTCCAGCGCATAGATCGAGCCGTATGGCGCTTTGCGGTTGACGAACATGAATTTCTTAGCCATCGCGCGCTCCTCAGTCGCCAAAAGTGACCAACCGGTCGGCTTCGATCCCCGCCTCGATCAACTGCCCTAGGCCAGAGATACGAAACCCAGGCGGCAGGAGCTCATCCTTGATGCCACGCCGCAACCCAGCCGCGACACAGACGACAAGATCCACCCCGTGCGCTTCGGCAAGTTTTGACCAGCGGGCAACGATGTTGCGGTCATCCTGCGGGGGTTCGGAGAGTCGGTTCGCGTTATTCACTCCGTCGTGATAGAAGAAGACCCGACTGATCCGATGGCCCGCTTCGATTGCGGCGCGACAAAAGAGATAGGCGCTGTCAGCCGCCTCGTGCTGATAGGGTCCCTCGTTGACCAAAACCGCAAAATTCATCCTCCCTCCTTATTTACTTAGAACCGAACATGGGTCGACGCGTTGAGGCTTTGACGCGCGTGTTTGTAGTCGTCGATCAGGTACTTCGTAAAGGTCAATCCAGTCCGTTCAAAGAAACGGGGCCAGCCGATCCGGTCGATCCAATCAGCGACCCGCTCCCACGGACGACCGTCTTCCTTGTACGCGCGGACGATCTTGAGCACCACTTCCGTGACCTCTGGCCAACGGGGCGGGTTGTTGGGCAGACCCGCAGCAACCATCTTCATAAAGGTGGGGCGACCACGCGCGTTGGAGTTTTTCCCGCCGACCCATACCGCCAGCTTGGTGTGCACCGGGTCGTTGATCTGCATCGGCGGACACGGCGGGAAGCAGGCACCGCAACAGACGCATTTCTTTTCGTCGACTTCGAGCGAAGGCTTACCATTGACCAGCGCGGGACGAATCGCCGCAACAGGGCAACGGGCAACCACCGCAGGGCGTTCGCAGACGTTAGCGACCAGGTCGTGGTTGATTTTCGGAGGTTTGGTGTGCTGGACGATCACCGCGATGTCGGCTTGCCCGCCGCAGTTGATTTCGCAGCACGAAGTCGAGAGGTGGAGGCGATTGGGCAGCTCTTCGTTTTTGAACTCATCGTAGAGCGCATCCATCAACGACTTGACGACACCCGAGGCGTCCGTGCCCGGAATGTCACAGTGGAGCCACCCTTGGGTATGGGCCACCATCGACATCGAATTCCCAGTGCCACCAACCGGGAACCCGTTCTCTTCGAGCGCCTTGATGAGGGGTTCGACCTTGTTCGGATCCGCAACGGTCATCTCGACGTTAGAGCGGATGGTAAAGCGCATGTAGCTGTCGCCATACTGGTCGGCGATGTCGCACAATTTGCGGATCGTCCACACGTCCATTTGCCGCTGCGTACCGGCACGGACGGTCCACACTTCATCGCCGCTCTTGGCCACGTGGTGGAGGACCCCGGGACGGGGGCGATCGTGGTACTTCCAGTTACCGATATTTCGCAGCAGAACCGGATGCATGAACTGCTTGGGATCCGGAACCCCATGTGGAATCGGTTTTTTCGGTGTCTTCGCCGCTTGCGTTTCGCTCATCGGATTCTCCTTGCTCTGGCTGTTTTCGTTGCCAAGGAGAGCTGCGCCGCTCTCCTCAGCTCCGTCATCACGCTGTCTTCACTTCTTTTTTCGCCTTGAGCCGCGCAACCTCTTCGTCCCAACCATCGGTCCGAACGAACGGGTTGGTGCGCGGATGGATCACCATATTGGGATCGGGATCGATTCCCATCGCTTCCAGGAATGTCGGCAACCCGATGCGGTCGATCATTTCGCCGATCCGTTCGTGCTCGAGCGCGTTCTCTTCGAAGAATTCGATCACCTTATGCGCAAATTCCACCAGTTTCTGGCGATCTTCGTCGGTATCGAGTTTCATGAAGGGGATGATGAGCGTACCCATCAGGTCGCCGATCTTGAGCGTCCGTTTTCCGCCGATCAGAATCGCCGCCCCTCGGTCTTTCCCAGGGGCCAACGCGCCGGTCATCACGTTGATACAGTGCATGCAGCGCACACAATCGCGGTTGTCAATCTCCAGCGCCCATTCGTCGGTCAACCGGACGCTGCTGATCGAATCCCCTTGCCGGACCTGGTTAGCGCGCTTGAGCTGGATCGCTTTGGTGGGGCAGCGATTGACCACCCAATCGCTGACGTTGGCAATCGCCCCCTCTTTGCCACCGTTCTTTTCCACCCAGCGCCGTGCCAGTTCTTCGTCTGTCTGGATGTTGTCGCGCCAGATTCCGATCACCGCAAAATCGGAGCGCTGCACCGAGTTCATGCAGTCGTTCGGGCAACCAGAGAATTTGAACTTGAATTTGTAGGGAAGCGAGGGACGGTGGATGTAACTCAAGACGCTGTTGATCACGGCGCGATGCGCTTCGGCTTCGTTATAACAGCTCTGCTCGCAACGCGCCGCGCCCACGCACGACATCGATGTGCGCACCGCGGCACCAGCACCACCCAGGTCAAAACCGAGCGCGTTGATCTCTTCCCAGGCGTTTTGCACGTTTTCCGTCGTGCATCCTTGGAACATGATGTCGCCCGACTGACCGTGTAGGGCAATCAATCCAGACCCCCACCGCTCCCAAATATCACAGAGCTTGCGCAGGATCTCCGTGCTGTAGTGCATCCCCGCTGGCGGCATGACCCGTAAGGTGTGAAATTCCGCTGCATCGGGGAACTTGGGATTACCGTTTTCGTCTTTGAGCTCGGTAAAGCGGGGAATTACCCCTGCCCCATAGCCGAAGACGGAAACGGTTCCCCCTTTCCAGTACCCCAGGCGGGTTTCGTATGAAGTTTCCAGTTGTCCCAGCAGATCGACAACCAGATCTTTGTCTTTAGCAAGACGCTTCAGGCCGGTAACAAAACTCGGCCACGGCCCCTTTTCGAGTTCGTCCAGAAGCGGCGTTGGGTGCATTGGCTTGGCCATGATTCTCTCCTTGTGTTGGGTGGAACCTCCACGCAGTTCCTATCTTATGATCTATTCATATGCTTATCCATTCTCTTGATGGAGAACCACGTCTCCCGTAAGGCGATGCAACCGGTACCTAAAAGGAGTATTGGCAGGTGCGTCGTTTTGTCTTTTGATCGTAGCCATTTGAATTGACAGGTTTGCCGATGGACGCGACCCAATTTTTTCACCACCTTCAAGAGGAGGTCCTTGCCCACCCTGCGATCTGTTCCGGTTTTGCTGCGCAGATGGAACAGGCTCAGGGGTTTGACCGTGCGCACGCCCAACGCTTTGCTTTGGCCTATTACGCCCATATCCTGCACACCCGCCGCTACCAGGCGCATGCGCTGGCGATCGCACCCGATGAGCGCGTGCAATTTGCGCTGGCGCAAATTCTGGCTGATGAGTACGGCAACGGCGACCCTGAAGCCACCCATATGGCGCTTTATCGACGCTTCTTGCGCGGTGTGGGGTGCGACGAAACCGCGATCGAGGCGGCAACCGAACCCCTGATCCCAGAGGTTCGCCTCTACATTGACGCGATGATGGCCTACACCCGTTGCGGCGACTGGCTGGCTGCCGCTGCTGCGGTTGGAATCGCAATGGAATGGCCCATCCCGGCGCTTTACCGTCGCTTTCTCGTTGCGCTGCGCCAGATTCCCGAGATCGAAGAGAGAGCGCTCGAGCTCTTCACCAGCCACATCACAATCGACGAAGCGCACAGCGAGTGGATGCGGCAGGCACTTACCCCCCACGCATCGACGCCAGAGGGTCAGGCACGCATCGCTGCTGGCGTTCGCTATAACTTAGACGCCCGCTGGGTCTTGATGGAGGGTCTTTCGCGCTACGTCTTCGGAGCCCGATGATGCGCGGCAAACCCATTCCCATTCCAGTTGTTGCTGCCCCTTCTGAAGCCACAGCCACCGCGTCGGATCCCTTCTTTTCTCAGTGTGCGGGCGCTGAACCTTTTGCGCTCGTCGTCTTGGGAGACAGTATGGAGCCCGAGTTTCGCGATGGCGACGTGATCGTCGTTGAGCCTGACGGTTTGTTGCGTGACGGTGCTTTTGTCGTCGCTTGGGCCGAAGGCGAATGGTATTTTCGCCAGTTGCGAAAAAGCGCCGATGAAGCTCGCTGGATTCTCCACCCGCTCAATCCTGTTTATCCCGATATCCCGCTCGACACCTTAGATCAGGTCCGTGGGGTAGTGATCCAGAAACGTCATGCGGGTCGTCGCCATCTCATCACGCGGTATCTTCCGGATGCGGATGGCGTTGCGCAGAGTTAGGTTTCCCACCCTTTTTGGAGCGTACGATGGAAAGACGGAACGATAACATTACGGCACTGCGCTTGGCCATGCGTGAAGCGATCCAGAAAGTCGCCACGGGTCCAGCGCTGTCGAAGAACCTCAGCCGAGAAGCGTGCCGCGCTGCGTTCGCTGCTGCGCTAAGTGGCGTTGCCGACCCGGTGCAGGTGGCTGTCTTTCTGATCGCACTGCGCATGAAACGGGAAACCGACGAGGAGTTTCTTGGGCTCCTCGATGGCTGCTTAGCCGAAACCGAGACCGTCACCGCAGCGGTTCCCATGGTAGCGGTGCTTGCCGAACCTTTCGACGGCTACAACCGGTCACTTCCAGTTACCCCCTTTCTCCCAGCGGTACTTGCCGCCTGCGGTCTTCCTACCCTCAGCATCGGTGTGCGCGATCTCGGTCCGAAACATGGAGTCACCCACCATCGGGTCCTCGCACTGGCTGGGGTCGCAGTCGATCACTCGGTCTCGGAGTGCGCGCAGCAGCTCACAGAAGCGGGTTGGAGCTATTGCGACCAGAGCCGTTACGCACCATCGCTCTATGCCCTTTTACCCATTCGCAATGCGATGATCAAGCGTTCGGCGATCACAACGGTCGAAACGGTCGTTGCGCCGGTCCGCGGTCGGGAACGCACCTGTTACCTCTCCGGCTATGTCCACCCGCCTTACGCGCGCATTTACACGATGCTGGCCAAAGCAGCAGGATTTTCCGAGATGGTGCTCGTGCGCGGCGTCGAAGGAGGCGTTGTCCCCTCACTTCGGCAGGAAGGTAGCGCGATCCGCTATCGGAATGGCAGCAACGAGGAAACGCTTGCGATCGACCCACGCGCGATTGGCATCGAGCAGTGTGTTCGGGCCCCGCAACTGCCCAACCGTGACGAGGATGTCAGCGAAACCGAAGTGGATCAACCTGAGTTTGATGTCGATGCCGCTGCAGAGGCAACGCTCGAGCAGGGCATTGCGGCGCTCAAGGGTCAAAAAGGAGCGGTGTGGGACGCGCTGCTTTTAGGGGGCGCACTGGCGCTCTGGGGTAGCGGTTGCGCGCCTTCGTTTGCAGAAGCTGCGATGCGGATTCGGCAGGCGCTTGAAAACGGAACGGCGCTGGCCCACTTTGCGCTTCTTGCCCGCCACTGCTGTTGAACAAAAAACCCTCCTGCGTCTGCGGGAGGGTTTCTTACGCTAAAGATACGGGCGAAAAGGAAATCAGCCGAACATATCGGTAATGATGTTCTTGTACCACGACTCGGCGTACTCCGCTTCGCGACGCAGGATCGCCTCCGGTGCATCGGCGGGCGTCAAACCGCCAGCGATTTCGACAATCGCACCCTCTTTGAGCTCATAGATCCCAGCGACCGATACCGCCTGATCGGACGCGATGAAACTGTAGCAGGTATTGGTATAAGCCGGTTTCAGCGGCTCTTTGCCGTTGAGCAGAAGCGCAACCGCCATCGCGCACACCTTCGCCTGACTGTTTGCCGCGTAGCCAGACTTCGGCATCTGCCCCGCGATTGCCGCATCGCCAATCACATGCACCCCAGGCACCAGCTTCGACTCGAAGGTGTGCTGGTTCACGGGGCACCACCCTTTTTCGTCGGTAAGGCTGGCCACCTGCGCGATCTTGCCGGCACGCTGCGGTGGGATGATGTTCAAGACGTCGGCCTTGAATTCCCCGGCGTCGCACTTCACGGTTTTCGTTTTGACGTCGACGGTGAATTTGGTGCCGGCCATATCAGGCCCCAACCGTTCGATGATGCCGCTGTAATGGTTCTTCCACGCTGCAGTGAAAAGCCCTTGCTTCGAAAACTTCTCTTTCGGGTCGAGAACGATCAATTTCGATTTCGGCTTGTGCTGCTTGAGGTAATTCGCGATCAACGAAGCACGTTCGTAGGGACCGGGCGGGCAGCGGTAGGGGTTCGGTGGCGCAACCATCACCACCTGGCCACCATCAGGCATCTCTTGCAATTGTTTGGCGAGGATCGCCGTTTGTTCTCCCGCTTTCCAAGCGTGCGGAATCGCCTTTTCCGCCTCTTGGCTGTAGCCTTCGACGCCGGTATAGACGAGTTCGATTCCGGGCGAGACGATGCAACGATCGTAGGCGAATTTCTGACCGCTTGCGGTGACGACCTGTTTCGCCGTGCCGTCGATGGCGGTGACGGTGTCATGCACCACTTTGACACCCCGCTTCGCTAAGCCGTCATAGGTATGGCGAATCGAGTCGAGCGAGCGCAATCCACCGATCACTAGGTTACTGAAATAGCAGGTGTAATACTCTTTGTTGGGTTCGATCAAAGTTACCTCGATCGAGGGGTCGTAACGGCGCAGATACTGCGCAGCGGTTGCCCCGCCTGTGCCACCACCGACGATCACCACTTTCTTTGCGGCACCCAGCGCAAGCGACGGCGCGCCAACGGCTCCCACCGCAACCGCAGCCCCCAGTCCCTGCAAAAATGTACGACGATGCATCCGGTTCATCTTCGTCCTCCTCCGTTATTTCTGACTCGCGTAGAAATGAAGCACTGCTTTGAGCCCCTCTTGCCCCTCTTTTTCAATAAGCTCGCTGAGCCGCTTCTGCATGTTCTTTTCTCGATATGCGCGTTTGTCTGCAAGGTAATCTTCTAACTGATAATGGAGGTACGGCAGCCACTGTCCCGCAAGCACCCCTGCTTCGGCACTCGCTTTGCCGCCCTCTTCGTGGCATTTTTCACAGTAGCGCTCGTGCAATTTCGCCCCTTTCGCCGCCAATTGAGCGTCGTGCGGTTGCGCGAAACGCATAAACGGCTGTTTCGCGAAATATTCCGCCATCAGTTTGATCTGTTCATCGGTGTAGCCCTTAGCGATACGGGGCATGATGGTGCCGGGACGCTTCCCCTCCCGATAATCCTTCATCGCATCGATGAAAATCTCCGGACTCATCCCTGCGATGGTTGGTGCAGCAGGACCACGGCTCGAGCCATCGGGACCGTGGCACCCCGCGCAGGTATTGGCCATAACCTGCGCATCATCGACCTCGACTGCGTCTGCCTGCGGCGTTAGCGCTAAGGCTAAAGCCGCAGCCGCCCCAAACACGAACGGTTTGAACTGCTTCATCATCGTCTCCTCTCGTGTTACCCAACGTCCCCAAAACGGGCCCCTCACTTCATCGCGTCGAGCATTCGGTTCGGCGCGACGAATCCTCATGGCGCTTGCAATAAGCGAGCAAGTTCATCATAACCCCGCTTTTTAGCGATCGCAAGCGCATCCATCCCGTTGCGGTCACGCACCGCCACAGCGGCACCGCGCGACACCAGCCACCGCACGATTTCGATCCGACCGCTTTCGGTAGCTGCGATCAACGGCGTTCGACCGTCGATGTCCTGATGGTTGATATCGGCGCCGCGGTCGAGCAACACCTCAGCGGTATGAATATGCCCTTTTGCTGCAGCCAGGATAAGTGGCGTCTGCCCCGCGTCATCGACAACATCAACCCGCGCGCCGTGGTCGAGCATCCAGTGTACGACATGCAAACGCCCAGCTTGCGCCGCATAGTGGAGCGGGGAGAGTCCTTGGCGATCGCGCAGGTCGAGATCAGCCCCTGCGCTTACGAGCAGTTCGACCGCTTTGAGATCCCCCTTTTCCGCAGCGCGCATCAACGCGGTAATGCCATGGCGATCCGCGCTGTCGGGGTCGGCGCCGCGCGCGAGCAATAGGCCGATCAACTGGTAGTACCCCCGCTCCGTCGCAAGAACCAGCGGAGTGACACCGCTTCGCGATTTGACGTTTACTTTTGCGCCCGCTTCGATGAGGAACGCAGCCGTTTCGATACGCCCCGATTCGATCGCATAAAAGAGCGCCGTGCGCCCAACCGTACAGCGCGCGTGGATGTCGGCACCAGCATCGAGAAGGATTTTGACCGTTTCCAAGTCACCGCTTTCAGCAGCGTACATCAATGGCGTCACCCCGAACGCGCCCTGCGTTTTTGCCGAAACCCCCGCTGCCAACAGGCGCTGCACCGCGCGAGCGTCTCCCAACTGCGCCGCGTCAAAGAGCGCCTTCTCTTCGGTTGACAACGCCTGAAGCGCTGGTGTGATCGAAGAGAACAACAGCCCCAATGCAATTCGCGTCAACCAGCGCCTCATTGCTCCTGCTCCTTTCTGATCCCCTAGTGATCCCCGTAGCTTTTAGGATCTCACGATTCAGGTTCTTTGGGCAAACGGTGCGCGATCCCCTGATGGCAGTCGATGCAGGTCTTCTCTTCCATCGCCGCCGCTTCGTGTTTGCGCCGCGCCGAACGCCCTTGCACCGCAAGGTCCATATCGGCGAATTCGTGGCAGGTGCGACATTCGCGTGAATTGGTCGCTTTCATTTTCTCCCACACCCGGTTGGCCATCGTCCAGCGGTGGGCTTCGAACTTTTCCTTGGTGTCGATGGTGCCGATCAGGTGGTGGTAGATATCTTTCACCGCGATGATCTTTGCGGCGACCTTGGGGAAAAACTCCTTGGGCACATGGCAATCAGCACACTCGGCTTGGACACCGACCCGGTTTTTGAAATGGACAGTCTCCATCCATTCCGCTTTGTTCCATTGCATCGTATGACAGGAGGTGCAAAACTCTGTGGTATTCGTGTATTCGAAGAAGGTGTTGACAGCGCCAACCGCTACAGCGCCCGAGGCAAAAAGCGCCGCGCCAAAAAGCCATTTCTTCATCGGAGCACCTAGTGGATATAGATTGACATTATACCATGATGAGCATGATTGTATAAAGAAATTGCGCTATGTCAAGAAATGGACGCCATCACTTGTGCTGCACCGCAAAAACTCCCACCCCCATTCGAAAAACCACTCTCGCCCGAGCCTGGGCCAAATCGCTTCCAAGTAGGGAACCAAAGGCGACGGGGGGGCATCCAGCGGTAGCCATCGCAGCGCCTCTGCACGGTGGGGTTCACAGCGTGCGGGTGTCCCTCCCCAATGCGTCAGGGCAAAAAGGAATTCGATCCGGTTGGTGTCGGAACGGCGGTGAATCACACCGATTGGGCGCAGATCTTCCGCCTGTACCGTGATGCCGAGCTCCTCGGCAAGCTCACGACACGCGGCAGCGAATAACGATTCGTCGGGTTCGACGTGCCCTCCGGGTAGACTCCAGTAACCGTCGAAAAAACCGGTTCCACGCCGCAGTTGAAAGAGCACCTCTTTTTTCGGGTTCAGGAGCAGCACCTGAACCGCTGTCGGGATGCCTCGGGCACCCCCAGGCGCGCCACCTTGCATCATTGGCTTCCTGTACTGCCGAACCCGCCGGCGCCGCGGTCCGTCGGAGGAAAGGCGTCGCTTTCATCCCATTCGACCTGCACCACGGGGACGACGACAAGCTGCGCGATGCGCATCAACGGTTCGATCACGAAGGGCTGCTGCCCGCGATTCCAGACCGAGACCAAAATTTCACCCTGATAGTCGGAGTCGATCAAACCGACTAGGTTTCCCAGAACCAGTCCGTGCTTGTGCCCCAACCCCGAGCGCGGCAGGATCATCGCCGCCAAGGTGGGATCTGCGAGGTGGATTGCGATTCCCGTGGGTACGAGTTCGCTCGCTCCGGGCGCCAAAATGAGCGGTGCCGCGATCGCGGCGCGCAGATCGAGCCCAGCAGCACCGTCCGATGCGTAATGGGGTGGGTTTTTCCGGATCCGTTCGTCGAGGTAACGAATCGCTACTTTACGACGGTGTGGTTTCACTGGCAGCTCCCTCATCACGAACCGAGATCATGCGTTTGAGGTGGGCAAGGATCGCCCACGCCACTTCGGACTTGTTCCCGGCCGGCACGGGATGGCATCCAAAATCGTCATAGAGGACGACACGCGTCTCATCTTGTCCCAGCGCTTCCTGCGCAAGATTTCCCACCACCAACGACAACCCTTTCTCACGGCGTTTGCACTCGGCGTAGTGGTCCAAATCGCGGCTTTCCGCGGCAAACCCGACACAGAGGGGCCCGTTGGGCAACGCAGCGATTTCCGCCAAGATATCGGGGTTTTTGACAAGCGTGAGGGTCAGCGTCGCCGCGGACTTCTTGATCTTGTGCTCCTGCGGGGTTTCCGGCCGGTAGTCGGCTACCGCCGCCACCCCGATGAAAATATCCGCGTTCGCAGCATATTCGTGCGCCGCCGAACGCATCTCTTCTGCAGTCACGACGTCGACACGCGTCACCCCCCATGGGGTCGGCAACGCCGTCGGACCGGCGATCACCGTCACCTCGGCGCCCGCCATTGCAAAGGCTTCGGCCAACGCGAAGCCCATCTTGCCTGAACTCAGATTGGTGAGGACGCGAACCGGATCGATCGGCTCGTACGTAGGCCCGGCCGTGAGCACGACGCGCTTGCCCTGAAACCACTTGGGCGCGAGTGCCGCTTCGATTCGCGCAAGGATTTCGTGCGGTTCGATCATCCGCCCGGCACCGACCTCTCCGCACGCCTGGGCGCCAACCGCTGGCCCCCAAATGGCAACTCCGTCCGCTTGCAGTTGCGCCACGTTGCGTTGGGTAGCGGGGTGGTGCCACATCGCCTGGTTCATCGCGGGCACTACCGCAAGCGGACAGGTGCGCGCCAGCGCCAAAGTGCTCACCAAATCGTCGGCACGACCTTGGGCGAAGCGCGCCAAATGGTCGGCGGTAGCAGGTGCAACGACCATCAGCGCAGCACCACGCGTCAGATCGATATGCGCCATCGCGTCTTCGGCGCGTCCGTCCCACAAATCGGTCCAAACCGTCCGCCCAGAAAGCGCTTGAAAAGTGAGCGGTGTGACGAACCGGGTTGCCGCGTCGCTCATGACCACGTCGACCGTTGCGCCACGGTCGACGAGCCGGCGGACCACTTCGGCAATTTTGTATACTGCGATCCCACCGGTCACCGCCAATACGATCCGCGCGCCGCGCACGAATGGCGGTTTCGCCCTGTTGCGCCCTTCATTTGCGGTAAGATTGTCCATCGTCGAAATTCGCTCCTCTTGTCGATGTCGATCAGCGATTGGCCCGAAGCGGAACGCCCGCGCGAAAAACTCTTGACGCGTGGTGCGCAGGCTCTGAGCGATGCCGAACTGTTGGCGATTTTCCTACGGGTTGGCGTACGCGGCAAGAGTGCCGTGGATTTGGCGCGCGACTTGATCGCCGCGTTCGGCGGCATCGCTCGGCTCATTCACTGCGAACCCCAACAGCTTGCCCAGATGCCAGGTATCGGCCCGGCGAAAACGGCGCAACTGCTCGCGGCACTGGAACTGGCGCGCCGGGCGTTGTGGCAGGAAGCCCAAGCCGTCCCAGCTTTCGAGCGGCCGCAAGCCGTCAAGGATTGGCTGCGGTTACAAATCGGGGGGCTCCCCCACGAATCCTTTCTGGTACTGCTACTGGATCAGCGTCACCGCTTGCTCAAGAGCGAAACCCTTTTTCGGGGCACGGTAGCCGAAGCGGCGGTCTATCCCCGTGAAGTCGCGAAATTGGCGCTCACGCTCAACGCCAGTGCCGTGATCGTCGCACACAACCACCCAAGCGGCCACGCGGTGCCCAGTCGAGACGACATCGCGGTGACGCAGCGGCTCCAGAACGCGTTGCGGTTGATCGACGTTCGCTTGCTCGACCATTTCCTAGTCACCCGCGACACTGCCGTTTCGTTTGCCGAGCATGGATGGCTCGACCCCACCTGATTCTTGCAAAAAAACGCGCAATTATGGTACATTCCGCGTTTCATCGGAATTCGAGGAGCAAAAGCAATGGCTCGAGTCTGTCAAGTGACGGGTAAGCGCCCGATGGTGGGACACAACGTCTCCCACTCCAACATCAAAACCAAACGGCGCTTCTTGCCGAACCTGCACTACCGTCGTTTCTGGAGCGAAGCGGAAAACCGCTGGGTACGCCTGCGCGTTTCCAACGCGGCGCTGCGCACGATCGACAAGAAAGGGATCGATGCGGTTCTTGCCGAACTGCGCGCCCGTGGCGAAAAGATCTGATTAGGAGCGCATCATGGCAAAAGCTGCCCGCGAAAAAATCAAACTGGAATCCACAGCCGGTACCGGCTATTTCTACACCACGACGAAGAACAAAAAGAACACCCCGGGCAAAATGGAATTGAAAAAATACGATCCGAAAGCCCGGAAACACGTGCTGTTCAAAGAGACCAAGTTGAAGTAATCATTTCGGTACTTTGCCTCCCGGTCGGCATTTCAGCGATCGGGACAGCATAAAAAAACCACCCTTCCGGGTGGTTTTTTGCTGCCCAGGGCAGTATCGAACTCAGATTTTCTGAATATTCGACGCCTGCTTACCTTTGGGGCCTTGCGTCACCTCGAAGCGCACGCGATCACCCTCTTTGAGGGTCTTGAACCCGGGCATGTTGATCGAGGAGAAATGCGCAAAGAGGTCATCTCCGCCCTCGTCCGGGGTAATGAACCCGAAGCCTTTGGAATCATTGAACCACTTAACCGTACCTGTTGCCATTGCTTTACTTCCTTACAAACATCAATCAATCAGGGCAGAGCCCTCTTCGCTTGTGCTGCAACACGGCAGCACGGGTTCCACGATACGCGCTTTCCCGCACAATGTCAACAAAAAAATGCGCTACAATTCGATGCATTCTGCGCAAAGGAAAAACGGAGGAGGCGATGAAACGAACGATTTGGCTGCGCCCCCCTTTTTGGTTCGCCCTTTCCGGTGCATTCGTCACTTTGGGTCTTGCCGTTGCGGCAATCGATCCCAACCGCACGGCACCCTCACCGCAAGAGGTCATCGCCTCGCTACCCCCGATTTCTCTCCACCCGGCCGCTGAGCCATCCCTCCCCCCGGTTGTGATCCGAGACCGCGTTCAACAAGGAGAGACACTCAGTGAATTGTTGGAACGAATCGGCGCGAACGACCCCGAATTGATCGATTACGCGCTGGCGGCACCGGAAGCCCAGCCGATCCATCGCCGCCTTTTGGGCAACGGAACGGTCACGCTCAAACTGGACCCAACCGGCAAAGTCTTTGCGCTACAACTTCCGCTCACCCACGGTGAACGGGTGACCATCGAACGCGACGGTGACCGTTTTGCGGTCAAAAATAACGCCGACTCCAGCGACACGACCACGTTCCTTGAAGCACGGGAAGGCGTGATCTCGTCGTCTCTTTTCGCCACTGCCGACGAAATCGGGCTGCCCTACGAAATCGCGAGCCGTTTGGCGGAAGTCTTCGGGACCGAAATCGATTTTTCCCGCGACTTGCGTGTAGGCGACGCGTTCGTCGTGCTCTACGAGACGTCGATCGACGCGTTGGGAAACAAAACTGTCGGTGATATCGTCGCCGCCGAATTCACCAATCAGGGTAAAACCTACCGGGTTCTTCGCTACACCAACCGAGACGGTGAAACAGGCTTTTATACCCCCGACGGCAAAGCGCTGGGGAGCGGTTTCTTGCGCTACCCCCTCAAATTCACCCGGGTCACCTCTCAATTTGGTCTGCGGGAACATCCAGTAACCGGCGGCATGAAAAACCATTATGGCGTCGATTTGGCTGCCGCGACCGGAACGCCTGTTTTGGCCGCGTCGGACGGGCGCGTCACATTCCTCGGTTGGAAAGGCGGATACGGGAAACTGGTGATCCTCGCGCACCGCAACGGCTACGAGACCCGTTACGGGCACCTCTCCGCGTATGCCAACGGACTTGCGCCTGGACAGAAAGTGCAACAGGGCCAAGTGATCGCGTACTCGGGCGCGACGGGGCGCGTCACGGGTCCGCATCTCCACTATGAGGTACGCATCGGCGGTAAACCCTACAACCCCCAAACCGTTCGCCTCCCTGGACCCGAGCCGCTACCGAAAGCGGAGTTGGCGCGGTTTCTCGAGCAGACGCGATCCACGCTGACCCAACTGGCAGCGGTTGCGCGCCGCCCCGAATTGGTTGCAACGCAACAGCGAGCGCAGCCATCCCAACCAAAGGGATGATCACGCGCGCTCAGTCGAACCGTTCGGCATCGGCAAAGCGTGGCGCTCGGCGATCCTTTTCTGAGATAATCAACGGGACGTCGAGTTCGGGCCACGCGATCGCCAACTGGGGATCGTTCCAAGCGATTGCGCGGTCGTATTCCGGCGCGTAGTAATCGGTCGCCTTGTAGAGCAAGCGCGCAAAGTCCGTAAGCGTGAGAAAACCGTGGGCAAAACCCGGTGGAATCCACAACTGCCGCTTGTTGGTGTCCGACAATTCCACCCCCACCCACTGACCAAACGTGGGCGAGCTTTTGCGAATATCGACGGCCACATCGTAGATTGCCCCTTCTGCGCATCGAACCAACTTACCCTGCGCGTGCGGCGGCAACTGATAATGGAGCCCCCGCAGCACCCCGCGCTTCGAACGGGATTCGTTGTCTTGGACGAAGGTCACCCGATACCCCAGCGCCGCTTCGAAACGGGCCTGATGAAACGCTTCGAAGAAGTACCCCCGTTCGTCGCCATGCACGACGGGTTCGATCAGCAGCACCTCGGGAAGTGCGGTGGGAACGATGCGCATCCCAAACTCCTTGTGTCCGTTCACAATCGCTGCAGCAACCGGCGCAGGTACGCGCCGTAGCCACTTTTGCCGAGCCGCTCGGCTTGCGCCAAGAGCGCCTCCTCATCGATCCACCCTTGCCGCCAAGCGATCTCTTCCGGGCAAGAGATCTTGAGACCTTGTCGCCGTTCGATGGTGGCGATGAACTGGCCGGCGTCGAGCAGCGAATCGTGCGTTCCGGTATCGAGCCACGCATACCCGCGCCCCATCACTTCGACGTGCAGCGTGCCATCGGCAAGATAACTGCGGTTGAGATCGGTGATTTCGAGCTCCCCACGCGGCGAGGGACGAAGCCTTTTGGCGCGCTCACTCGCCGACCCATCGTAAAAATAGAGCCCGGTCACGGCGTAAGACGATTTCGGCCGCGCCGGTTTTTCTTCGATATCGATCGCGCGCCCCGCTTGGTCGAACGCCACGACGCCGTAGCGTTGCGGGTCGGTGACGTGGTACGCGAAGACCGTAGCACCCGTTTCACGCATATCGGCAGAAAAGAGGAGCGTTTGCAGATCGTGCCCGTAGAAGACGTTGTCACCGAGCACCAACGCACAAGGCGCACCTGCAAGAAACGCTTCGGCCAACAGCAGCGCCTGCGCGATCCCTTCCGGTTTCGGCTGAACGTGGTAATGCAACGCGATCCCCCATTGACTGCCATCGCCCAAGAGTTGCGCAAAGCGCGGCGTGTCTTGCGGCGTCGAAATGAGGAGTATTTCGCGTATTCCCGCCAACATCAGCGTCGAGAGGGGATAGTAGACCATCGGTTTGTCGTAAAGCGGCAACAGCTGTTTGGAAACCGCCAACGTGCTGGGGTAGAGTCGCGTTCCGGACCCCCCCGCCAGGACGATCCCTTTGCGTTGGCTGGTTCGCCGCTCGAACGCATACGGCAACCCCACCGCAACAGTGGCAGCCGAATCGGTTGGTACGGATAATGTCATCGTCTCGTTCCTTCAGGTCATCCACTGAGGGAGCAGCATTGCACCAGCGCTTCGACGGTGCGGGCAACGTCCGTCTCCCAACTGGGAAGCGTCACCTCCAGGGTCTGTTCGAGCAAATCGGTGGCGAGCCGCGAATTGCGCGGGCGCGGTGCTGGTGTCGGGTAGTCGGTGCTCGGAATGGCGCGAATGGCGTCCGGGTGCACCCGCAGCGGCCACCCATATTGCGCTGCGCATTTCAGTAGAAAGCGCGCGTAACCAAACCAGCTCACCGCCCCTTTCGGCGCGAGGTGCAGCAGCGGTGGCACGCGATCGGGTGACGGCGACGGTGCATGAGCGGCGCGATCACCGACTGTGAGCAACCGAGTCAGCAACCGTTCGCTGACTGCGGCGATCAATTCCGCACTCGTCGGCGCGCCGATTTGGTCATCAACCACGGCCAATTGGTCACGGGTCCGCGCCAAGCGCAGCATCGTTTTGAGAAAGTTGTTGCCGTGCACGCCATAGACCCAGGAAACACGCAAAACGACGGCACGAGCACCACTGCCCAACACCGCCTGCTCGCCCGCCAGTTTGCTGGCCCCATAGGTATTGAGTGGCGACGGCGTATCCGTCTCGCGATAGGGGCGGTTGCGGCACCCGTCGAAGACGTAGTCGGTGGAATAGTGCAAGAGCGCCGCGTGGTTTGCCGCGCACCAGCGCGCCAACCGTTCTGGCACCGCCGCGTTCAAACGATACGCCAGTTCGGGCTCGCGTTCGGCACGGTCGACTGCCGTATACGCCGCGGCATTGACGATCGCGGCAGGACGCTCGGCGTCAAGGCGCGCTTGCAGCGCGTCGAGGTCGCTCAGATCGAGCGCCTGCCGGTCGAGCGCGACCAGATCGTAGTCGAGCGCCAACCGAGGTCGCAACGCCCAACCGACCTGGCCGTTGGCACCCAAAAGCAGTACACGCAAACGGCTCATCGCCCCTCCTGGGATAGCCGCGCGCCGTATTGCGTGCGAACCCAATCGCGGTAGGCGCCACTTTGCACCCGCTCGACCCAATCGCGATGGACAAGATACCAGCGCACCGTTTTTTCGAGGCCGGTTGCGAACGATTCCGCCGGTTGCCAACCGAGTTCGCATGCGATTTTGCGCGCGTCGATCGCATAGCGGCGGTCATGACCGGGCCGATCGGCAACAAAGGTGATTTGATCGCGATAGGAGCGGCCATCCCCACGCGGGGCCAGGCGATCCAGCAAAGTGCAGAGCTCGGTGACCACCGCAAGGTTGGTCTGCTCGTTCCACCCGCCGATGTTGTAGGTCTCACCTGGCGTACCGGCATCGAGCACGCGCCGCACCGCGGCGCAATGGTCACCGACGTAGAGCCAGTCCCGGATCTGTTGCCCATCGCCGTAGATCGGAAGCGGCTCGCCCGCAAGCGCGCGCAAAAGACAAAGCGGGATCAGCTTTTCGGGAAACTGCCGCGGCCCGTAGTTGTTCGAGCAGTTGGTGGTGAGCGTCGGCAATCCGTAGGTGTGGTGGTAGGCCCGCACCAGATGGTCGGACCCCGCTTTGCTCGCCGCGTAGGGGGAATTGGGTGCATAAGGGGTTGTCTCGGTAAAGGGCGGGTCGTCTGGTTCGAGCGTGCCATAGACTTCGTCGGTGGAGACGTGGAGGAAACGAAACGCTTCCTGCTCCGAAAGAGGCAGTTGCTGCCAATAGTGGCGCGCTGCTTCGAGGAGGCGAAAAGTGCCCACGACGTTCGTCTGGACGAACGCCTCTGGCCCAAGAATGCTGCGGTCGACGTGCGATTCGGCGGCAAAATGGACGATCGCGCGAACCCGGTGTGAGGCCAAAAGCTGTTGGAGCAGCGCCGAATCGCCAATATCCCCTTTTACGAAAGTATGGCGCGGATCGTCGAGGACGGGCGCGAGGTTCTCGAGATTGCCCGCGTAGGTCAGCGCATCGAGCGTCACCACGGGCTCATCCCGCTCTGCCAGCCAATCCAAGACAAAATTGCTGCCGATGAAGCCCGCGCCACCCGTGACCAAAATCGTCATTGCCCGTTTCCCCTTCGGAAAGGGGAAATTGTACCGCAACCGACCGAGCGACAAGGAATGCGACGATCCGAGTAAACGGCAACCCCGCCGTGCCTGCGCTCTGCTCGGCTACGTTGCGCTTTTCGGCATGCTCAGGCGCTTGACGCCCGCGACGAAACGGGCCAACGTCGGCGACATCACGCCGCGGGGAATCATCGCCTCGATCAATTGGAAGCGCCCACGTGTCCGCCACGCGCGATCCAACGCCGCTTTCAGTTCGCGCCGGGAGCGCACCCGCATGCCATCGCCGCCCATCCCTGCCGCCATTGCCGCGAAGTTCCAGTCGTCGAGATCGTTGAAGTGCGACTCCGGCTGAAACGCCCGCAACATCTCCCAACTGGCGTTGTTGAGCACGATCACGATGGGATCCCAGCCGTAACGGCGGCAGTTCCCCAACTCCCATCCGGTCATCTGGAACGCGCCATCCCCGACCAGAATGATCGGACGTTCGCCGCAGGCACAAATCCCAAGCCCCGCCGGAACCCCAAACCCCATCGTCGCGTAATAACCCGGCGCTACCATCGCGGTGTGGACGATATCCATCGCGGTAAAGAGGCAATCGCCCGTGTCCGCAGCAAGGGGCACCTTCCCATGGGTGGTCATCAAATCGTTCACCGCCGTTGCGATCGCCTGCGGGGTGATCTCGCCGTCGTCGGCGCTGAGCCCAGTCGGATATTGCCGTTGTGCCGGTTGGAAGCGATTCCCTCGATCTGGGGTGCGCGCAAGCAACGCATCGATCAGGCGATCGAGCGGAATGTTGGGGTAGTGATGGTGCCCCACCCGAACGGCACCGTCGAAGGCATGGATCGTTCGCCGCCAATCGATCCGTTTCTGCGAAACGGCGAAATTGGTGTCCGAAAGTATCACGCCCAACAACAACAGGCCATCGCTCTCCTCGACCAACTGGGTGATCTCGGGATCCCCGGCGATCCCCATGTAAGTCCCCAAAAGGGGCGCATTGGCGTCGGCCAACAAGCCGCGCCCCATGAAGCTGGTCACGACGGGAATGCCCAAGCGGGCGGCAAGTTTCGCAACCGCTTGCTCGACACCGTAGCGCCGCACTTCGACACCTACCAGCAAAACCGGCTGCTTGGCCTGTTTGAGTCGCGCCAATACTTCGTCGGCACACGCAGCGATCGCTTCGGGGTCGACCGTCGCCTCGGGCAACGCCGGAACGGGGTCGCACGGCACCGCGACAAGATCGCGGGGTATCTCGATATAAACGGGGCGCGAATGGCGTTTGCAATTGGCCAACACCCGCGCGATCTGTTTGGGGGCCGTTCCGGGATCGTCAAGACGCACCTGGTCGCAGGTGATCTCTTGATAGATTCGGTATTGCGAATCGAGCGTCTTTGCCTGATGGTGGAGAAAGAGCCCAGAACTGGCTTCATGCGCCCCCGGCGCACCGGAGATTACGACAACCGGCGATTTTTCCGCATACGCCGACGCAACGGCATTGACCATGTTGAGCGCCCCTGCGCCGTAGGTCACCGCCGCAACGCCCAACCCGCCGTGGTACCGCGCGGCTGCGTCGGCAGCGAAACCGACGCCCGGTTCGTGAGAAAAGGTATAGAGGGGCAAAATGCCGGTCTCTTCGATGATCTTGAAATAGGGTAAGGCAAAATCGCCCGGAATCCCGAAGATCTGTTTGGCGCCATTGGCTTTGAGTGCGTGCAGTAACGCTGTGGTGAGGTTCATCGCAGTGGCCTCCTTTTGGATGTGGTGCGTCATTATCGCGCAATCGTCGGACAAAAAATTCGCATGATCGACAATATCGGGCTAAAATTCGCACAAAATTTTTGTTTTCCCCAATATGAACGCAAAAGAATTGCTCGACCCCGTCGATTGGGAAATCTTGCGCCTCCTGCAACGCGACGCGACGCACGCGCTGGCTGCGATCGGTGAAGCGGTCGGGCTTTCGCCGTCGCAAGTCGCCCGGCGCAAACAACAACTCGAACGACGCGGTTTCATCAAAGCGACCCCAGCGATTCTCGATGGGGCGCGGTTGGGGTTTGGGGTGGTTGCGTTCGCGTCGCTCTGGCTGGAGCGCCACAGCGCCACCCGGCCTGAAGCGTTCGAACGCGCCGTCGCGCTGCTACCCCCCATCGTCGAATGCCACGCGATTACCGGCAGTGCCGACTACTGGTTGAAAATCGTCGCCCCCGACCTGGAAACCTTGGGTCGCTTCGTCCGGGAATCGGTTTTGCGCCTACCCGGCGTGGCGCGAATCGAAACCCACATCCGTCTCCAAGGCGTCAAAGAGACCACGGAACTACCGCTTGCGCTCGTCCACCGGTAAACAGGCCACCGCGGTCGTCTGCCAACCCGCACCGCATGCAGTGATACAATGGGCTTTTTTCGTAGGAGTTGTTCTGATGTGGATCACTAACGCTTACGCGCAAGCCGCAGGCGCTACCGCCGACCCCACCGGTGGGTTGATGCAGCTGCTTCCGCTCATCTTGATGTTCGTGGTCATCTGGTTTCTGATGATCCGTCCCCAGATGAAACGCGCCAAAGAGCACAAACAGATGCTCGAAGCGCTCAAAGTCGGCGATGAGGTACTCACCCAAGGTGGGATCATCGGGATCGTCCGGGCGATCGACGACCAGTTCGTCACGGTCGAGATCGCCAAAGGGGTCGAAGTGGTGGTGCAAAAACCGACGATCCTCGCCGTCCTCGTCAAAGGCACCGTCAAACACCTCTGATCGTGAAAGCGCTGCGTCTATGAACCGCTATCCGCTGTGGAAAAGTGTCCTGATCGTCCTCGTGGTGATCGTTGGGGCAATTTACGCGCTCCCCAACCTATTTGGTGAAATCCCCGCGGTCCAGGTTGCGCCGATCAAAGCGGGCGCTCCGTGGGACGCCGCGCCCGTAGAGGCGCGCATTCGGGAAACGCTCGCTTCCGCGCACCTCGAAGCCACCGGATTCGAACGGGACCCCGATGGACTTCGGATCCTTTTCGCCGAAACCGAAACGCAACTCAAAGCGCGTGACCTCATCGACGCAGCGCTCAATCCCGATCCCAAAAAACCGCGCTACATCGTAGCGCTGAACCTCCTGCCCGGCGCACCGAAGTGGTTATTGGCGATCGGCGCGAAACCGATGTACCTAGGGCTCGACCTTAGGGGCGGCGTCCACTTTCTCTTGGAAGTCGATATGGCAGGGGCGATTGCGCAGCGGCTCGACGCGCTCGCTGCGGACATCCGGTCCACGCTACGCTCCGAGCGGATTCGGTCACTGGGTATCGCCCGCCAAGGCAATACGATCGTTGCCCGTTTCTCGGACCCCACCACTGCACAACAGGCGCGCACGGTACTGACGAAAACGTTTCTCGAGCTCGCCATCGACCTCCAAGAAAACGGCGACGAAACGCGCCTCATCGCGCGGCTGACACCCAGCGCGGAACAGAAAATCCGCGAATTCGCTTTGAAACAAAACATCACCACGTTGCACAACCGCATCAACGAACTGGGCGTTGCCGAACCGGTGATTCAACAGCAAGGGGCGAACCGCATCGTCGTGCAACTTCCGGGCGTGCAAGACGTGGCCAAAGCGAAAGACATCTTGGGACGCACCGCGACCCTGGAAGTGCGCCTGGTCGACGACACCCCCGGCGCGCTCGAAGCGGCACTCGCGGGTCGTGTTCCGCCGGGAACGGAGCTGCTCACCGAGCGCAACGGTCGTCCCATTCTCGTCAAGCGCGACGTGGTTCTCACGGGTGAGCGGCTGACCGATGCACAACCCGGGTTCGACAGCCAGACGCAAGAACCGGCGGTCCACCTCACACTCGATGCGGCTGGCGCCCGGATCTTTCGCGACGTCACCCGTGAAAATGTCGGCAAACGCATGGCGATCCTTTTGATCGACCGCGGGGTTGCCGAAGTGGTCACCGCCCCGGTGATCCGAACGGAGATCGGCGGCGGTCGCGTGCAGATCTCGGGCGCGATGACGACGGCAGAAGCGCGTGACATCGCGTTGTTGTTGCGTGCGGGGAGTCTTGCCGCCCCGATGCGGATCGTCGAAGAGCGCACGATCGGGCCGAGCCTAGGGAAAGAGAACATCGAACGCGGGGTCAATGCCACGCTCTACGGTTTCCTGGCGATCGCCCTTTTCATGATCGTCTACTATGAGGTGATCGGTATCGTTTCGGTGGTCGCGCTCTTTGTGAACCTGGTGTTGCTGATCGCGCTCCTTTCGCTACTTCAAGCCACGCTGACCCTACCGGGTATCGCAGCCGTGGCGCTCACGCTGGGGATGGCGATCGACGCCAACGTGCTGATCAACGAGCGGATTCGTGAAGAGCTGCGCGCGGGTGTCTCCCCGCAATTGGCGATTGCCGCGGGGTATGATCGCGCGTTCGATACCATTTTGGACTCGAACGTCACCTCGCTGATCGCCGGTCTGGCGCTCCTGATTTTCGGCTGGGGTCCGGTACGTGGATTCGCAGTGGTCCATGTCCTGGGTATCCTCACCTCGATCTTCAGCGCCGTTCTGGTCTCACGCTGGCTGGTCAATCTGATCTACGGCGGCAACAAACGCATTTCGCGTATTCGAATCGGTTGAAAGGTCTCGACCATGGAACTCTTTCGTCCTCGTGCCGACATCCCCTTCATGCGCTTTGCGCCCATTTTCAACGCCATTTCGCTCCTCTTTTTCCTGGTTGCGGTGGGCAGTTTGATCGTCCGCGGCCTCAACCTCTCGATCGAATTCACTGGGGGGACGTTGGTCGAAATCCATAGCGAACAGTCGATCACACTGCCGCCGCTGCGTGAAACCCTTGTGCAAAACGGTTTTCCCGAAGCGCAGGTGCAACATTTCGGCTCGACGAAAGCAGCGATCGTGCGCTTGGCGCGACACGATGAGCTCCCCCCTGATGAAGTCGCAGACAACCTACGCGCCCTTTTTGCCAAGCACCTGCCTGAGATCAC
Source organism: Hydrogenophilus thiooxidans (assembly GCF_019049855.1). Taxonomy (GTDB): domain Bacteria; phylum Pseudomonadota; class Gammaproteobacteria; order Burkholderiales; family Rhodocyclaceae; genus Hydrogenophilus; species Hydrogenophilus thiooxidans. The sequence continues at coordinate 118,155 of NZ_JAHLSY010000001.1, forward strand.
AGTTACCCGCGTGGAATTCGTCGGCCCCCAAGTAGGACGTGAACTTGCGGAAAACGGCGCAATCGCGCTCGTCTTGGTCGTGATCGGGATCATGATCTATTTGGCGATCCGCTTCGAGTGGCGCTTTTCTGTAGCGGCGATCATCGCCAACCTGCACGACGTGGTGATCATTCTTGGTTTCTTTGCGCTCTTCCAATGGGAGTTTTCGTTGCCGGTACTGGCTGCGGTACTTGCCGTGCTCGGCTATTCCGTCAACGAAACCGTGGTGATCTTCGACCGCGTGCGGGAAAAGATGCGCGCAAGCCGCGGCAAGGTCTCTACCGCGTCGCTCCTTGACCATGCGATCACCTCGACGATGTCCCGCACCGTGATCACCCACGGCAGCACCTTGGCGATGGTGCTCTCAATCCTTCTCTTCGGCGGAGAGACGCTCTACTATTTTGCGCTGGCATTGACGATCGGCATTCTCTTCGGAATCTATTCGTCGATCTTCGTCTCGTCGGCACTCTTGATGTGGTTTGGTGTCACCCGCGAAAGCCTCATCAAGCCGGAACGCAAGAAAGAAGAAGCGGTCGTCTGAACCGCGCAAAAAAAGGTCGCTGCCCATGCAGCGACCCCAATGACGCAACAACGCAGCCTGCTCGGTGATCAGCGCAATTTCTGCGGATCGAAGCCGGTAGCTTCGTACACCATTTCGATCACTTTCTTATCGATGCGCGGCGCCATCTCTTCATGCACGGGGATGAGCGCTTTCTTGAGCGCCAATTTCTCTTCCGGCGTCAATTCGATGATCTCGCTCGTTCCCGCTTTCCGCACCGCTTCAAGCGCTTTTTCGTTCTCTTCCTTGGCGATGTCGTTGACGTACTCCGTCGCCTCTTTCATCGCTTTTTCGAGCTGGGTACGGATCGTATCCGGCAAACCATCCCAGAAGCGTTTGTTGGCGATCACCGCATAGCCCAAGTACCCGTGGTTCGACAGCGTCACATATTTCTGCACTTCGTGCATCTTCTGGGTATAAAGATTGGACGGCGGATTTTCGGTGCCATCGACCACACCGGTTTGCAACGCCTGATAGACTTCGGAGAACGCCATCACCTGCGGCAGCGCCCCGAGCGCCCGCATCTGCGCTTCGAGCACTTTCGAGGACTGGATCCGCATCTTCAACCCTTTGAAGTCTTCCGGCTTGCGTAGCGGCTTGTTGGCCGAAAAGACCTTGAAGCCGTTGTCCCAATACGCCAGCCCTGTGATCCCTTTCGGTTCGAGCGCAGCGAGCAGTTTCTTACCCACCGGCCCATAGGTCACTTTGTGCAGATCTTCGTAGCCGTCGAAAATGTAGGGGAGGTCAAAGACCTCGAACTGCCGGACCCCAAGTGGCCCGAACTTGGCGAGTGACGGGGCGATGATCTGCACCGCGCCCAACTGCAACGCTTCGAGCTCCTCTTTGTCTTTGTAGAGCGTGCTGTTGGGATAGACCTCGACCTTCACCGCACCGTTGGTATATTTTTCCGCCAACTCTTTGAACTTGAGCGCCCCCTTCCCCTTCGGGGTGTCATCTGCCACCACGTGGCTGAATTTGATCACGATCGGTTCGGCCGCTTGCGCCGCACCCATCACGCCGATCGCAGCCAATGCAAACACAACGGTCTTCAGTTTCATAGTCACCTCCTGTACAAGGCTGCCTTTACATCATCCCCAGCGCTCGCGGCAGCCAAAGCGAGAGCGCGGGCCAGTAAGTCACCAAAATCAAAAAGAGCAGCATCGTGACGAGCCACGGCAACACCGAGACGCTCACCTCGGTGAGCCCCGCACGGGTGATGCCGCTTGCGACAAAGAGGTTGAGTCCCACCGGTGGCGTGATCATGCCGATCTCCATATTGACGGTAACGACCACACCGAAATGGATCGGATCGATCCCAAGCGCTACCGCGACCGGAAAAAGGATCGGCGCAAGGATCAAGATGATCGAGCTCGGCTCCATCAAATTACCGGCAACCAACAACAGGATATTGACGATCAACAAAAAGCCGATTTGACCCAGCCCCATGTCGATGATCGCCTGCGCCAGCATTTGCGGGATCTGCTCACTGGTGAGGATGAACGAAAAAACCACCGCGCCCGAGATGATGAAAAAGAGCATCGACGCCATGTTCGCCGATTCGATGAACACCCGCGGCACGTCGCGCCAAGTGAGGTCGCGATAGACGTAGAGCGCGATGAACGCGGCATAGACGGCGCTCATCGCCGCAGCCTCGGTCGCGGTGAAAATGCCCGCGTAGATCCCACCCATCACGATCAGGATCAGCATCAACCCCCAAATGGCGTCGCGAAAGGCCTCCCAGCGCTCTCGCCAGCTCGCTTTCGGCTGCTTGGGGAAATGGTTTTTCTTCGCCTGCCACCAGGTGGTCGCGGCAAGCATCAGGGTGAGCACGATCCCGGGAACGACCCCCGCCATGAAGAGCGCACCGATCGAAGAGTTCGTGGTCACCGCGTACATCACCATCACGATCGACGGCGGAATGAGGATGCCCAACCCACCTGCGGATGCGACCGTACCGATCGCAAAGCGCTGGGGAAAGCCCTGCTTGAGCATCGCCGGGATGAGGATCGAACCGATCGCCAACACCGTGGCCGGAGAGGAGCCCGAAACGGCCGCAAAGAGTGCGCACGCGGCAACCGCGGTCATCCCCAATCCCCCGGTGATGTGACCGACCATCACGTTCGCAAAGCGGATCATCCGGCGCGCAACCCCCCCGCTGGTGAGAAAATTCCCGGCCAGAATGAAGAACGGGATTGCGAGCAGCTCGAATTTTTCCACCGCCGACATCATTTTGAGGGTGACCGATTCGAGCGGCACATTGGCCAAAACCCCCATGAAGAGGAAGACGGTGAGGCCAAGCGCGACCCCGATCGGCATCCCGACAACCATCAAGAGAAAAAGCAAACCGAAAAGAATCGCCGCGTTCATTTACGACTCCTCCAACCCAGCAACGTGAGCGACCTGGTGGCGCGGCAACTCACCCGTACGCCAGAAACGGATCAGCACCTCCAAAAACCGCCACCCCATGAGCATTCCCCCGATGGGGATGATCAGATAGACCGCCCAAGACGGCCATTCGAGATCGGGTGTCACCGAGCCTTCGAAATAGGGCCCCGTGTCCCAACCCAACGTGTCGTAAAAAGCGTAGGCCAAACCGTTCTCCCACACGAACAACGCCCCGAACCAGGCTGTCAACGCACTGAAGAGGATCCCGGCTCCAAGCCCCAACGTCACGAGGAGCGCGCGCGTCTTGCCCGTAGCCCGCTCCGTGACAATATCGACGCCGACGTGAATTCCCGTCCGCACCCCATACGCCGCGCCGATTTTGGCCATCCACGCGGCACAGATGAGCGCGAACTCCTGCGCCCACCCCAAATCGCGCGCAAGCAGCCAATCTTGCAGATAAGGGATGGGCACACCGCTCAGATAGCGATGGACAACCGCGACGAAAATCACCCCGGTCGTCAATGCCAGAAGAAAACCGATCAGCCACTCTTCGAGGTGGTTCAGGATTTGCCGGAAACGCATCGTCATGCCCCAACAGACCAGAGATGCGGCGCATTGTGCGACAATCGTCCGCGAAACGCTATCGTGGAATTCCACTATGCGCCGCTTCGCTCAGCACAACCCACTCTTTTGGCCCCCGCTCATCGCTGTACTGACCCTGATGCTCGCGCTCGCGGCAACCGCAGGGTACCAATGGCTGAGTCTCGAAGCGCAACGCACCCAACAGCGCATTCAAGATACGCTCTGGTTGCGGCAATATCTGACGTTTCAACTCGACGACCTCGCTGCCAAGCTGAAAGGCACTGTCGAGGCGATCAGTTCCCCCGACGGAGCCATTTCGTTTACGGCTTCGAAAACTTTGCTCTTTCGCCAGCACCGTGAGCTCACGGCGCTCGAGATCGTTCCACACGCATCGCGCGCTTTACGTTGCCAAGCTGAGCAACCGTGGTCGTTCGTTGCCTCCGACCCGGGAAAAAGCGAACTGGTTTGGTGCCACCCCCTTGCCGACGGACTGGCGCTCATTGCGCACATCGACCTTGCCACCTTCTTGGCGCAAGCGCCGTGGTGGGTGCTGCAGCACTACCACGCAGCGCTTTACGATGCGCAAGGCGAACTGCTCGCGCTAAGCGGCGCACCCACTACCGAGGCGCCGGAGTCGCGCTATCGCACCGTCGTCACGCTCCCTGGGGTCGAATGGATGGTGGAGCTGGCTGGTGACCCGCCGGTCACGCCCTTTGCGCAGCGGCTCCTGCTCACTGCAAGCTTCATCTTGGGGTTGGCCGCGATCGTCGCGATCGGATTTGCGGCCCGCGCTGCCAGTGCGCGTTTGCAAGCCCTCAAAGCGCTCAAAGACGAAGTGGCGTTTCGCCGCGCGATGGAGAATTCGTTGCGCGTGGGGCTTCGGGCGCGCGACCGCGAAGGCAAGATCCTCTACGTCAACGACGCGTTTTGCGCGATGACCGGCTTCACGGCAGAGGAACTGATCGGCCGCTCACCCCCCATGCCCTATTGGGACCCCAAAAAGCAAGAAGAGACCGAAGCGTTGCACCGTCAGATTCTGGCCGGGAAGGGACCTACGGCAGGTTTCGAGATTGGCTTTCGTCGCAAGGATGGACGACCGTTGGAAGCGCTGGTTTTCGAGGCACCGCTCGTTGATGGAGAAGGTAAGCAGATCGGGTGGATGGCTTCGATCATCGACGTCACCGAGCAGCGGCAAAAAGAGCGAGAGATCGAATGGCAGCGCAACCGCCTGGCCGCGCAAGCACGCCTTGTGACACTTGGCGAGATGGCGGCTGCGATCGCGCACGAACTCAACCAGCCGCTGTTGGCAATCGCCAGCTACGCCAGCGGCGCGCGCCATCTGCTGCAGCAGGACGCAAACAGAGGCACTGCTGGGGACAACCCAACGGGCGCTGCGCTCAGCGACGCGCTCACGGCGATCGAACGCCAAGCGTTACGCGCAGGCGAAGTCGTGCAGCGGATTCGCCAATTCAGCCGCCACCGCGAACCCCTCTACGCGCCCCATGCGATCGCGAAACTGATGACCGAAGTCGTGCAACTGGTCGAGCCGCTTGCAAAGCGAACCGGTGTCCACATTCAAGTGACCCCTGGGCCCGAGATCACGGTCGAGGTCGATGCGATCTTGCTCCAACAAGCGGTTGCGAACGTCTTGATCAACGGCATCGAAGCCGCCGCGGAGCCCGAAGCACGGGCGCGGCGCGTCGCCGTCACCTGGCAAAGCGATGCCGATCGGTTCGCGATCGTGCTCCGCGACTGGGGGCCAGGGATTGCGGAAACGGCATGGCAACGCCTCGATGAGGCGTTCATCACCCAAAAACCCGACGGGCTCGGTTTGGGGTTGTGGGTGACCCGTTCGGTGGTCGAAGCCCATCGCGGGCGACTGGAGATCCGCCGCCACCCCGACGGCGGCACCGTGGTCACGTTGCGTTTTCCGCGCCAAGCCACCCATGCCGCCCGTGGTGTCGTCTCTCAACCCGCTGCCGCGCATTAGGAGCCGTGATGACCTCTGAGATCACCGTATTCCTCATCGACGACGACCCTGATGTGCGCCAAGCCCTCTCGTGGCTGTTGCGCGCCCATCGCTTTTGCGTCGCCACCTTTGCTTCGGTCGCCGACTTTTTGGCCGCGGTCACGCCGCAAGCGCGCGGGGTGATCGTGATGGATCTGCGCATGCCCGAGATCGACGGGCTGGACGGCCAGGCCTTGTTGCGGCAACGGGGCTTTCAACTCCCGATCCTTTTTCTCACTGCCCATGGCGATGTCCCCAGTGCAGTGGTCGCACTCAAACAGGGTGCGTTCGACTTTTTGGAAAAGCCGATCGAAGGCCAGGCCCTGGTTGCCCGAATCCAGGAAGCGCTGGCGTTCGAAGCAAAGCTCTGGTCCGAACGGCAGCGTGAAGCGCAGTGGACAGATGGGTTGGCGAAACTGACCGAACGCGAACGCGAGGTATTGCGGCTGACGCTACAGGGACTTCCCACCAAAACGATCGCCGATCGCTTGGGGATCGCGGTGCGTACCGTCGAGGTGCACCGCGGGCATCTTTTCGAAAAATTGGGGGTAAAAAGTGCGCTCGAACTTGCAGCGCAGATGCCGCCCCACCTGCGGGCGGAAATCGAAGCATCATGACCGCAAGCACGCGTCCTGCTCAGATCCGCCGCGCAAGCTCGCTCGCTTTACCGGTGTAGTCGTGCGGGGTCATCGCCAGCAGACGGTTTTTGACCGGCTCCGGCAACGGCAAGTCCGCGATGAACGCACGCAGCCGTTCCGCGGTAATTTTCTGTCCCCGGGTGAGCGCTTTGAGCTGTTCGTACGGATTGGGCAAGCCATAGCGCCGCATCACGGTTTGCACCGCTTCGCCCAAAAGTTCCCAGGCGTCGTCGAGATCGGCAACGATCACGTTCGCATCGACGTCGAGTTTCCCAAGGCCACGCGCGAAACTGTCGAGCGCCAAGAGGGTGTGGCCAAACGCCACCCCGAGGTTGCGCAACACGGTGGAGTCGGTCAGGTCGCGCTGCAGACGAGAAATCGGCAGTTTTTCCGCAAAGTGGCGCAAGAGCGCGTTCGCAACCCCTAGGTTTCCTTCGGCGTTTTCGAAATCGATCGGATTGACCTTGTGGGGCATCGTCGATGATCCCACCTCCCCCGCTTTGAGCCGCTGGCGGAAATAACCCAGCGAAATGTAGGTCCAGAGGTCGCGCGCAGCGTCGATCACGACCGTATTGACGCGAGCAACTGCGTCGCAGAGTTCGGCGATCGCGTCATGCGGTTCGATTTGGATGGTGTAGGGGTTGAAAGCTAGCCCCAACGATTCGATGAAGCGGCGGTTGATCGCTTCCCAATCGAGCTCCGGGTACGCGGCGGTATGGGCGTTGTAGTTCCCCACCGCGCCGTTGAATTTTGCGGTAAGCGTCACCGCGGCGATCGCAGCGCGCCCTTTTTCGAGCCGCGCCACGATATTCGCAAGCTCTTTCCCGAGCGTCGTCGGGCTAGCGGGTTGCCCATGGGTGCGCGACAGCATCGCCAGGTCGGCGTGCGTGTGTGCCATCGCGCGCAGCGCTTCGATCACGGCATCAAGGCGCGCCAATACGACGTTGCGGCCAGACGCCAGCATCAACGCATGCGCGACGTTGTTGATGTCTTCACTGGTGCACGCAAAATGGACGAACTCCTTGGCCTTGGCAAGCGCGGGCAACGCGGCCAAACGTTCTTTGAGCCAATATTCCACCGCTTTGACGTCGTGGTTGGTCTCGCGCTCGATCGCTTTGATGCGGGCGGCGTCTGCGGCCGAAAATTCACGCGCGAGCCGCTCGACCTCGGCGCGTGTCGCCGCGTCGAGCGGTGGCACTTCGGCGATCTCGGGCGTCTCTGCCAAATGGAGGAGCCAAGCCACCTCGACGCAGACGCGCGCGTGCATCAAACCGAATTCAGAGAAGATCGGCCGCAGCGCGTCGAGTTTTTCGGCGTAACGACCGTCGAGCGGTGAAAGCGCGAAGAGCGCAGCGTGCGGCGACAGCGATTCCTGCACCTCAGGGTTGGGAAAAAGAGAAACGGTTGGGCACGTCGTTTCGGTCATCGTCGTAGTCCTCAGGAGCGATACTCGGCGTTGATCTTCACGTAGTCGTAGGAAAAGTCGCAGGTCCAGACGGTTGCTGCGGCGTCGCCGCGCCCCAGGTCGATTCGAATCGTGAGCTCGTCGGCTTTCATGATCCGCACGCCGTCGGCCTCTTGGTACGAGGCAGCCCGCCCACCCTGTTCGGCTACGAGCGTCTCTTCTTCGGCATTCGCCAACCAAACCCGTACGCCAGTGACGTCGAGATCGGCAATCCCAGCGTAGCCGATCGCCGCGAGGATCCGGCCCAGGTTGGGGTCGGAAGCGAAGAGTGCCGTTTTGACGAGTGGCGACTGGGCCACCGCATAGCCCACCTGACGGCACTCGCCACGATCCTTGCCGCCAGTTACCGAGACCGCGACGAATTTGGTCGCGCCTTCACCGTCACGCACGATCGCTTGCGCGAGCCATTGGGCCAGCGCCAGGAGCGCTTCGCGAAAGCGGCGCGAATCGGTGCAGGTCGCATTCCCCCGAAGGAGTGGCCCGGTGCGCTGCGTCGTGATCACGACGAATGAATCGTTGGTCGAGGTATCGCCATCGACCGTGATCGCGTTGAACGACTCGTCGGCGACTTCGCGAACCAATGCGTCGAGCCAGTGGGGATCGACCCGGGCGTCGGTGGCGATGAACCCGAGCATCGTCGCCATGTTGGGCCGGATCATCCCGGCCCCTTTGCTGATGCCGGTAAGCGTCACCGTGCTGCCGTCGGAGAGTGTCACGGTTCGGCTGGCCGCTTTCGGCACAGTGTCGGTGGTCATGATCGCTTCCGCTGCGTGCGCCCAGCCGGTGGGGCTGAGGGTTGCGACCGCGTCGGGGATCCCGGCGAGCACTTTCGCGATCGGCAGCGGTTCCAGAATCACGCCGGTGGAGAACGGCAAGACTTCGGTTGCGGTAACGCCCAGCGCTTCTGCGACCGCGGCACAGGTGGTCCGCGCGTCGGCAAGCCCCTGCGCTCCGGTGCCCGCGTTGGCCACCCCGGTGTTGATCACAAGCGCACGCACTTTTCCACCCGTTGCCGCAAGATGTTCGCGGCACACCTGGACCGGCGCGGCGCAGAAACGGTTTTGCGTAAACACCCCGGCAGCGATACTGCCCGGATCGATCGCGATCACCGTGAGGTCGCGGCGGTTCGCTTTCCGAATCCCCGCTTCGGTCACCCCTAGGCTAACCCCCGGGACCGCCTGCAAAATTTCTGGTTGAAACGTCAGACCAACAGCCACTCTTTACCCTTTCCTATCCAACCGCTTGCCCAGAGCGGTTCACACCAAACGGCCGTGACAGTGTTTGTATTTCTTCCCCGATCCGCACGGGCACGGGTCGTTCCGCCCCACCTTGGGAAGCGCATGGCGGAACGGTTCGTCCTTGGTTTCCGCTTGGCCAGCGCGTTGCCCGTCGCTTTCCGATTCTGCTGCGGTCGCAACACCCGCGTCGGGATGTTCGAAATGGAGCGCTTTGAGTTCCGGTTCCTGTTGGGCCACCGCCTCGACCGCTTCCGGCGCTTGAATCCGAACCGTCATCAGGATTTGTGTGACGTCGCGGCGAATCGCCTCAAGCATCGTTTCGAAAAGCTCGAACGCCTCCCGCTTGTACTCCTGTTTCGGGTTCTTCTGCGCGTATCCGCGCAGGTGGATCCCTTGGCGCAGGTGGTCGAGCGCTGCAAGGTGTTCGCGCCAGTGCTGGTCGATGCTCTGAAGGAGCAGCGAACGTTCGAACTGTGCCCATGCGTTTGGCTCGACGAGCGCTTTCTTCTCGGCGTAGGCCCGATCCGCCGCTTCCAGGATTCGCGCCAGCATCGCTTCGTCACTCAGCTCCGGTTCCGCTTCGAGCCACGCTTTGACCGGGAGCGGCAATGCGAATTCGCTGGCAAGCGTCTGCTCGAGTCCGGTAAGATCCCACTGCTCGACGATACTGTCTTGCGGTACGAAGGTACGGAACGTGTCGCGCAAAACCCCCGCGCGCATCTCGTCGATCATCTCCGCGACGCTCGCGGCGTCGACCACTTCGTTACGCAGCGCATAGAGCACCTTGCGCTGTTCGTTCGCGACGTCGTCGTACTCCAACAGTTGCTTGCGGATATCGAAGTTGTGCTGCTCGACCCGCCGCTGCGCGGTCTCCAATGCCCGCGTCACCATCGGATGTTCGATCGCCTCCCCCTCGGGCATTTTGAGCCGCACCATCAACGCATTGAGTCGGTCGCCCGCAAAGATCTTGAGGAGCGGGTCTTCGAGCGAGAGGTAGAAACGCGACGAGCCGGGGTCGCCCTGACGACCGGCGCGACCGCGCAATTGGTTGTCGATACGGCGCGACTCGTGCCGCTCGGTCCCGATGATGCGTAGCCCCCCGGCTTCGATCACCCAGCGATGGTTCTCTTCCCACTCCTTCTCGAGCGCTTCGATCTTCGCTGCTTTTTCGCTTTCGGAAAGGTTGGGGTCGTTGCGGATCGCTTCGACCTGAGGTTTGATATTCCCGCCCAAGATGATGTCGGTACCCCGACCTGCCATGTTGGTCGCGATCGTCACCATCCCCGGGCGCCCCGCCTGAGCGATGATCTCCGCTTCTCGCGCATGCTGCTTCGCGTTGAGCACCTGATGTGGGATCCCCCTTTTTTTGAGGAGCCCAGAGAGGAATTCGTTCACTTCGATCGAGGTCGTCCCGACCAGCACCGGCTGACCGCGTTTGCGGCACTCTTCGATGTCTTCGATCACCGCTTGCCACTTCTCTTTTGCGGTGCGGTAGATCCGGTCGTTTTCGTCCTTGCGGATCATCGGCCGGTTGGTTGGGATGATCACCGTTTCAAGGCCGTAGATTTGCTGGAACTCGTAGGCTTCGGTGTCGGCGGTCCCCGTCATTCCCGCCAATTTTTCGTACATCCGGAAGTAGTTTTGGAAGGTGATCGACGCAAGCGTCTGGTTCTCGGCGCGAATCGGGACCCCTTCCTTGGCTTCGACCGCCTGATGCAACCCCTCCGACCAGCGGCGACCGGGCATCAAGCGACCGGTGAATTCATCGACGATGATGATCTCACCATCCTGAACGACGTAGTGTTGGTCACGATGAAAGAGCGCATGTGCGCGCAGCGCGGCAAAGACGTGATGCACCAAGGTGATGTTGCGCGGGTCGTACAGGCTCGACCCTTCGGGCAACAGCCCCTGTTCGGTGAGGATGCGCTCGACCTTTTCATACCCTTGTTCGGTGAGGAGCACCTGGCGCGCTTTGAGGTCGACGGTGTAGTCGCCCGGCGTCACCACCTCATCCCCTTCCATCTTTTGCTCGGTGAGCAGCGGGATGATGGCGTTCACTTTGACGTAGAGTTCGGTATTGTCGTCGGCCTGTCCCGAAATGATGAGCGGGGTTCGCGCTTCGTCGATCAAGATCGAATCGACTTCGTCGACGATCGCGTAATGGAGCCCCCGCTGCACTCGATCCTCGGGGCGATAGACCATGTTGTCGCGCAAGAAATCGAACCCGAATTCGTTGTTGGTCCCGTAGGTGATGTCGCACGCATAGGCCGCCTGCTTCGCCGCGTGGTCGATCCCTGGCAGATTGACACCCACGGTCAGCCCCAGGAAACGGTGCAATTGCCCCATCCATTCGGCGTCCCGTTTGGCCAAGTAGTCGTTCACCGTAACGACGTGCACCCCTTTGCCGGTAAGCGCATTGAGATAGGCGGGAAGGGTCGCGACCAAAGTCTTCCCCTCACCGGTGCGCATTTCGGCGATTTTCCCTTGGTGCAGCGCAATGCCGCCGATCAACTGGACGTCGAAATGGCGCATCCCCAGCACGCGCTTGCCCGCTTCACGGACCACTGCAAACGCTTCAGGCAGCAGCGTGTCGAGCGATTCGCCGTTGGCGACACGCTGCTTGAATTCCGCGGTTTTGTGTTGCAGTTCGGCATCGGAGAGACGGGCGGTTGCTTCTTCGAGGGCGTTGATCCGCGCGACGATTCCGCGATACTGTTTGATCAACCGGTCGTTGCGGCTGCCAAAGATCTTTTTCAAAAGCTTCGCGATCATGCTACATTCCAAGGCGATTACGCGTCAAAGGCGAAGTGTATCATGTCCTTCCAGCGACTTCCGGAGGCGTTCGCGGGCGAATCGCGTCTGCGCGAATTGCAGCGTCAAGGGTTATGGTTGTGGCAAGTGCAGCAGGCGCTGAGCGAAATCCTGCCGCCCGAGTGGTGCGCACAACTGAGCGTCGGCCGCTTCGAGGGGGGGCAATTGACGGTGATGAGTCCGTCGGCGCTTGTCGTTGCGAAATTGAAACCGATGACCCCGACGCTCATCGCGGAACTGAGCCGCCGGGGTTTTGCCGTCACGGCGATCCGCTGGCGTGTGCGGCCAGAGCTCGTGCAGACGCTCGCGCAACGCCCGCAAGCGCTGGCACATGCCCCACGCGGGTTGAGCCAAGCTGCGATCGCGGCGCTCACCGAGCTGCGCGCGCAACTTCCCGCAGACGACCCCTTGGCACAATCGCTCACCGCGTGGCTTCGCCGCGTAACGGAAAAAACACCCGCCGCAGGCCCCCAGTCACAGGGCAACGAGTCGTTCGAGCAAAAACAGCAGTAAGTAGAGAAGCAGAATCGCGCCGCCTACGCTCGCGCCGCGCAGCGCCCAGCGCACCCACCGCCGCTCACCGGTCACGAAATAGGCAGCAAGCGCCACGAGCACAGCCAAAACGGTAAGGACGAGTACCAGACGAAACGCAACCACCGTCAAGAGACCGGAACGGTATCAGGCATCGGCAAGAGAGACGGGCGGCGATGGGGCCAGCCAACGCGAGGCCCCGCAGGGCCGGTATCGGTGAAGGTCACCCACTCCCACGCGGTTTGGTCCGCTAGAAGCGTACGCAACAGCCGGTTATTGAGCGCATGCCCCGATTTGTACGCGCGGTAATGGGCAAGCAGCGGATGCCCCAGCACGTAGAGATCCCCGATCGCGTCGAGGATCTTGTGGCGGACGAACTCATCCGGGCTACGCAGACCGCCGGGGTTGAGCACCCGAAATTCGTCGAGCACCACGGCATTCTCGAGACTGCCGCCGCGCGCCAGCCCCATCTGGCGCAACTGCTCGACTTCATGAACGAAGCCAAAGGTTCGGGCGCGCGCCACCGCCCGTAAGTAACTCTCTTCGGCAAAATCGACGAGCGCTTCCGTCTTCGAGGCAGCGATCGCCGGATGGTCGAATTCGATCTGAAAGGAGAGCCGAAACCCGTCGAACGGCTCCAACCGCGCCCATTTGTCGCCCTCTTCGACCACGACCGGGCGTTTCAAGCGGACAAATCGGCGAGGCGCCGATTGCGCGACCGTCCCTGCCTCCAAAAGCAACAAGACGAAGGGTGCCGCGCTTCCGTCCATGATCGGCACTTCGGGGCCGTCGAGTTCGATCGTGACATTGTCGACGCCCACCCCTGCAAGCGCCGAGAGGAGATGCTCGATCGTCCCCACCCCGACGTCCCCACGACGAATTCCGGTGCAGAGACGGGTCTCCGTCACCGCGTCGGCGGAAACGGGGATCTCCACCGCGGGGCAATGGTCGATGCGAACGAATCGAATCCCGGCATCGGGGGGCGCAGGCAGCAGACGCAACGCGACCTTGGCCCCACTGTGCAACCCCACGCCAACGGTCTGGACAGGACGAGCAACTGTTCGCTGCGTGATCACGAACGCGCCCCGTTCAGTCGTTTTGCTTGCGCAGGAACGCAGGAATATCGAGTTTGTCCATGCCTTTACTTGCCAACTGCTCGGCGAACGAGCGGACCGGTTTGCGCCCGGTGGCACGGGACGAGCGAATCACTTTACTCGCTTCTGCTGCCGCTACGCTCGTGGGACGGCCATTCGGCGCGACGGCCTGTGTGGCCGCAGCACCATAGGTACCCGTCGCACGGGCCTCTTCCCAAAGGTCGGACGTGGTCGGACGACGCCCTGCCCCCAGCCCTGTCGCGACGACGGTGACCCGAATTCGGTCTTGCATCGCATCGTCGAAAACGGTGCCGTATTTGACGAACGCTTCTGGCGCTGCGTACCCCTGAATCGCGCGCACGGCGTCGCGCACTTCACTCATCTTGAGCGAAGCGCGGCTTGCGGTGATATTGATCAAGACACACCGTGCGCCAGAGAGTTCGGTCCCCTCGAGGAGCGGGCTCACCGCTGCCTGTTCGGCGGCGATGCGCGCTCGATCGACCCCGCTTGCCTCTGCCGAACCCATCATCGCCCGCCCCATCTCCGCCATCGCGGTCCGCACGTCTTGGAAGTCGACGTTCACCATACCGGGAACATTGATGATTTCGGCGATCCCGGCAACCGCGTTTTTGAGGACATCGTCGGCAGCCTTGAAGCACGCTTCGAAAGAGGCATCGTCACCGAACACTTCCAGCAACCGATCGTTCAAGACCACGATCAACGAATCGACGTGGCGCGTGAGCTCTTCGATCCCGCTGTCGGCAACGCGGTCGCGATTTTCGAATTCGAACGGTTTGGTGACGACCGCCACGGTGAGGATCCCCATCTCTTTCGCGATCTCAGCGATCACAGGCGCCGCACCCGTTCCGGTTCCGCCCCCCATCCCGGCGGTGATGAAGATCATGTGTGCGCCGTCAAGCGCGGCGGCAATCTGGTCTCGGCTTTCGAACGCGGCCTCCCGCCCCGCTTCCGGTTTGGAGCCGGCTCCAAGCCCGCTGCGCCCCAACTGAACCTTGGTTGGCGCAAGCGCACGGGAGAGCGCTTGGCTATCGGTGTTGATTGCGACGAACTCAACGCCTGCCACGCCCTCACGGATCATGTGATCGACCGCGTTACAGCCGGCCCCGCCAACGCCTAAGACACGAATGACCGTTTTCGCTTCTGCCGCTTCGACCACCTCTTCCAATGCGTGCAGTGCCATGACCCTTCTCCCTGACTTTGTTCGATTCTACCCGATTTAGCGCCAATCATCGATTCTCTGCGCCCAAAAACCAGCGGCGCAACTGCGCAAACCACCCAGACTGCCGTTTGCTCCAAATCGCAGCATCTCCCCATTGCGCGTGGAGCAAACCACTAACCGCGGCATACGCGGGATCTTCCCACTTTTCGGCTTCGTTGCTCAAATAGGGAATCCCCACCCGCGCTGGCGCTCCGAAAACAGCTTCGGCAAGGTCCGTAATACCGCTCAATTTCGCGGTGCCCCCGGTCAAGACCACACCGGCGCTGATCTGCTCTTCCAGCCCCTGCTCGCGCAGCCTTTCCAACGCCATTTCGAAAATCTCCTCAACCCGCGGATGGATCACGTCGACGAGCCGCTGCCGCGCCAAGCGCCGCGGCGGTCGATCGCCAATTGTCGGGGCATCGACGAACTCATCGATCGCCACCCAGTCGTACGATGCCGCGCCAGAAACGCATTTGAGCCGTTCTGCGTCGGCAGCAGGGGTACGCAACGCCATCGCGATGTCATGGGTGATGCGGTCACCGCCCAGCGGCAACGCGGTGCAATACCGAACCGCTCCTTGCGCATAGACCACCATATCGGTCGTCCCGGCGCCGATATCGAGGAGCAACACGCCCAGCGCTTTTTCGTCTTCGGTAAGCACCGCTTGCGCCGCAGCCAGCCCTTGCACCATCAACGTGGTCAAATTCAACCCCGCGCGACGAATACATTTCACCAAATTGTGCGTTGCGCTCTTCAATCCGGTGACGACATGCACCCGTACCGCCAGTTTTCGTCCGCTCATCCCCACCGGGTTCGCGATTCCGCCCAAATCGTCGAGCGCGAACTCCTGAACCAGCGCGTGCAGCAATTGGCGGTCTTCGGCAAGCGGTAGCTGTTTGGCGGCCTCCAAGACGCGCGCGACATCCTGTTCGGAGACTTCCGCACCCTGCACGGGCACGACCCCTTCGTTGTCCAAGCAAGCAAGGTGTGCACCGCTGATCGTCGCGCGGACCTCCGAAAAGGTGGTCTCGATTTTCTCTTGCAACGTTTCGGCAACGCGGGCAACGACGGCCAACGTCGCATCGATATTGACCACCATCCCGTGCCGCAACCCCATCCCTGTAGGTACTTCGGCCAGGTGTAAGACGTCAACGCCCCCCTCGCGGCGTCGGCGTGCCACGACCGCTACCGTTTTCGCGGTACCGATATCGAGGGCAAGAAAAGGGGCGATCCGTTCGCTCATCCGTGTCGATCCTGTTCCGATGCGGGCGCAGGAGGTAACGAGACCGCGAAAGCCTGGTCGTGACGCACGTCGACGCGCGTGGGCATCGCCCCCAAACGGCTCACCAACTGCGGCCAACGCTGACTCAGCCACGCCACCCGCTGTTTCACTGCTGCCGGAGACGCGGCAGTTCCCAGCATCCATTCGACAGGCTCGACGAAGGTCAACGTAATCGCCCCCAATGGTGACAGCGTGATTCCGCCGAGGTGTAACGAATTGGGCAAGACTGGTGCAATCGCTCGAAGGTTGCGAAACCCGTCGATCAGTTGTGCCTCGTGTGCGGCAAGCCAAATTCCTTCGCCGTTTTCGGGGGAAAGCCGATCCTGGAAGGGACGCCCTTGCGCGTCGATCCAACGCCACGTGCCGTCATCCAAATTGCGCCAGCGCAATACGGCTTTGCGCAACGCCAACTCGATCACCAGCCGGTCTGGCCATACGCGTTCCACACGGACCCGATCGACGACGGGAAACGCCTTCAACTGCCGCTCGATGCGGATCAGATCGACTTCCCAGAGGGCCTGACCGCGCACCTGCTGTGTCACCGTCTCGACCATCTGTTCTGGGTCGATCTGGGCAACCGACCCTTCGCTCACCACCAATGCCACCTCCCGAACCGGCACGAAGAGCTGCGCCCGTACCAGAGCGAGCAAGCCAATCCCCCAGACGAGCAACACCCCTGCCAACGCCACTTTCGCGCCCAACCGCCACCATTGCGCGCCGCTCAACCGTGCGTGCACGAAATGCCCCCTTTGAGCCGCGCCGTTTCGAGAATGCGCTCGCAGAGTAGGTCGAAATCGACCCCCACGGCACGCGCCGCCATCGGGACCAGCGAATGGTCGGTCATACCGGGTGCGGTATTCATTTCAAGCAGTTTCGCTTCGCTACCGTCCCAGAGGAGATCGACACGGCCCCATCCTTCACAGCCCAATGCGTCGCGAGCCTGAAGTACGAGCGCTTCCAGTGCCCGCAGGGTTGGTTCCGGAAGCGGCGCAGGGCAATGGTAGCGCGTCTCATTGCTTTCGTATTTGTGGTGGAAATCGTAATTGCCTCCGGGCGCTTCGATCTCGATTACAGGAAGAACCGCATCTCCCAGGAATGCCACGGTCAGTTCCCGCCCCCGCACCTGCTGCTCGACAAGGACGTCGTCGTCGTACGTCAACGCCGCTTCGATGCGTGCCACCAGTGCGTCCCGATTCTCTGCAGCCCCAGCTCCGACGCTCGAACCCTCATGGACCGGCTTGACGAACCACGGTGCAGGAATCGCTTGCCGCACGGTGTCGAGCACGGCGTCGGCATCTCGCTGCCACGCATCCCGTGTCACGCGAATCCCCGGAATCACCGGCAATCCCACCGCTTGCCACACGAGCTTGGTCCGCCATTTGTCCATGGCGAGCGCACTTGCCAACACACCACTTCCCGTATAGGGTATGCGCAACCATTCGAGTATCGCTTGCGCGGTCCCATCTTCGCCCCCCCGTCCGTGTAGGACGATGAACGCTTTGGTAATCCCTTCCTGCGTCAACTCCGGCCAGTCGCGCAGTTTGGGGTCGAACGGGACCACGTCATACCCCGCTCGGGTAAGCGCCGCACACACGGCATTTCCGGAGCGGAGCGATATCGTCCGTTCTGCCGACGTCCCGCCCATCAACACAGCAATTCGTTCGCGCATTATGCCTGCTCCGCGTAAGGTGCCAGCAGGCGCGGGAGCGTTCCGATCGAACCCGCCCCCATGCTGAGCACGATATCGTGGTCCTGAACCACCGCTGCGAGTGCCTCTGGAATCGCGTCGATACCGTCGACAAACACCGGTTCGACCCGTCCGCGCAACCGAACGGCACGAGCGAGTGCACGGCCGTCGGCGGCCGGAATCGGCTCTTCCCCCGCTGGATAGACTTCGGTCAACACCAACCCATCGACCTCGGAAAGCACCTGGGCAAAGTCGTCGAAACAGTCGCGCGTGCGCGTATAGCGATGCGGCTGAAAAACAAGCACCAGCCGTCGGTTGGGATAGGCCAAACGAGCAGCCTCGATCGTTGCCGCAAGTTCCCGCGGATGGTGGCCGTAGTCGTCTATGAGTTCAAAGCGCACCCGCGCGCCAGTGGGGTTCGTCAGCGCAAACCACCCATGGCGTTCGAACCGGCGCGCAACCCCCTGAAACGTCGCAAGCGCCCGCGCGATGGTTTCGTCGTCGACTCCCAGTTCGCTCGCCACCGCAGCCGCCGCGAGCGCGTTGCGCACGTTGTGCGTCCCCAAAAGCGACATCGTCACGGCGGTGCGCCGTGGCTCGCCGTTGCGGCGCACCAGTGTGAAATGGGTTTTGCCGTCACGCACCACCACCTCTTCAGCACGGACCATCGCCTCCGGGTGGAACCCATACGAGAGTACCACCCGGCTACACCGTTGCGCAATTTCGCGCACCGCCGCTTCGTCCCAGCAGAGGACCGCAACCCCCCAGAACGGCAAGCGGTGGAGAAACTCCAGAAAGTGCGCCTTCAGCCGCTCGAAATCGTGGCCATAGGTGGCCATATGGTCGGCATCGATATTGGTCACCACCGCGATCACGGGGGAAAGATGCAAGAACGAAGCGTCCGATTCGTCCGCTTCCGCAACGAGATAAGCCCCCGAACCCAACTTGGCGTTACTGCCCGCAGCCAACAGTCGCCCACCGATCACGAAGGTCGGATCGAACCCGGCTTCGGCCAAAATCGTGGCAACCAGCGAGGTCGTGGTCGTCTTGCCGTGCGTGCCGGCAATCGCGATCCCTTGGCGAAAGCGCATCAGTTCGGCCAACATTTCGGCACGCGGCACGACCGGAATCCGCCGCTTTCGCGCCTCGACCCACTCGGGGTTGTCGGGCGCGATTGCGGAAGAGACAACCACCGCATCGGCATCTTGAAGGTGCGCGGCGTCGTGTCCGAGGTACACGGTCACCCCCATTTGGCGCAACCGTTCGACCGCTGGATTGAGCGTCAAATCGGAGCCGCTTACGGCAAACCCCATCTGAACCAGAACCTCCGCGATGCCGCTCATGCCGACACCGCCGATTCCCACGAAATGAACTTTTCGAACCCGATGTTTCATCGGTGGGTCATCTCCTCGATCACTTCGGCGATGCGAACCTGAGCATCGCGAATACCTAGTGCGTAGGCGCGCTCTGCGATACGTGCCGCGTCGGCCCGCGAAGCAGTACGCAACCATTCGGCCAATCGCTCTGGGGTCAAATCGGCTTCGCGCGTCACCAGCGCCGCATCCCGCGCCACCAGCCATTGGGCGTTCGCGTACTGATGATCATCGACGGCGTACGGGTAGGGAACGAAGTGTGCCGCCACGCCAACTGCCGCCACTTCAGAGACCGTCATCGCGCCGGCGCGACACAAAACCCAGTCGCTTGCCGCCAACGCCGATCCCATCTCGACAATGAACGGTTCGCACTGCGCGGCCACACCCGCCTCGCGGTAAGCCGCAACCGTTGCTTCATAATCGCATTCCCCCGTTTGGTGGCGGACCATCGGCCGTTGCGAGGGTGCCAACAACCGAAGCGCCAGCGGCACCAGCCGATTGAGCCGCTGCGCCCCGAGGCTACCGCCCAAAACCAACAGGCGCAACGGCCCTTCCCGGCAACGATAGCGCAGTTGAGGCTCCCCCTGCGCGACGATCGTTTCGCGGACCGGGTTTCCCACGACCTGCGCGCGGCGCAACCCATTGGGGAATGCGGCCAACACACGATCGGCAAGCGGCGCAAGTACCCGATTGGCCAACCCCGCGCGCGCGTTCTGCTCATGAATCACCAAGGGCAACCGCAACCGTTTGGCCGCAAGCGCAGCGGGAACCGAGACATATCCTCCAAACGTTGCGACCACGGAAACCCGATGGGCACGCAAACCCCGAACCGCCCGCCCCGTTGCCGCAATAAGCGCCGCGGGCAACGCGAACCAACGGCGCCACCCTTTGCCGCGCACCTGCCCAAACGCCACGTCACACAACGCAATACCGTTTTGCGCCGCAATTTTTGCTTCCAACCCAGACGAATTCCCTAGCCAAACCACGGTCCAGCCGCGGCGCTCGAGCGCGTGCGCCACGGCAAGCGCCGGAAAAATGTGCCCGCCTGTCCCGCCGGCGGCAACCGCAGCTACACCGGGTTCCGACGACATAACGAACGCAACTCCCACTCTGCCCGCATCACGAACGCCACCGCCAGCAGGTTCATCACGAGCGCCGAACCGCCGTAACTCATGAACGGCAGCGCGAGCCCCTTGGTGGGCAACAAACCGACATTGACCCCCATGTTGATCACCGCCTGCACACCGATCCCGAGCGCCACGCCGATCACAGCCAAACCGGGGAAATAGGCCTCCACGTGCACCAGCCGTCGCCCCACCTCCACCATCCGCCAAACCAATATGCCAAAAAGAAGCGCCACCGTCACAACCCCTGCCCAACCCAACTCTTCACCGATCACGGCCAAAATGAAATCGGTGTGCGCTTCGGGCAAATAGAAGAGTTTTTCGATGCTGCCACCCAAGCCGACACCCAACCATTCGCCACGACCGAAGGCGATCAGGGCATGGGTCAATTGATACCCTTTCCCCAACGGGTCCGACCACGGATCGAGAAACGCCACGAATCGCTGCATCCGGTATGGGGAGACCACGACCAACGCCGCAAAGACAAAGATTGCCGCAGCAGCGAGTAACCCGACGATTCGCCAACTGAGCCCGCCCATGAAAAGAATGCCAAACGCCACTACGCTCATCACCACGAGCGAGCCAAAATCGGGTTGCAACAGCAGCAACGACCCGACCCCCGCGACCACGACCAAAAACGGCAAAAACCCGGCAAAGAAGCTCTGCATCGCATGGAAACGGCGCACGGTATAGTGTGAGGCAAAGAGCGCGATCGTGAATTTGACGATCTCTGCAGGCTGGAGATTGAGCGGTCCAAGCGCAATCCACCGACGCGCCCCATTGACCGTTTTCCCGATCCCAGGGATCAGCACCAGAATAAGCAAAACGAGCGAGGCCACAAAAAGCCAGTGACTGTTCTTTTCCCACCAGCGAAGCGGCAAGCGATAGGTCCACCACGCCACGCCCATACCGATCGCAACGAAAAACAACTGCCGAATCAAGAAGAAATAGGGGGTTCCGTACTGTTCTGCAGCCACTGCGATGCTTGCCGAATAGACCATCACGAGCCCCCAACCGACGAGCAAAAGCGTCGGCCAAAGCAGTAACGGATCTGGCGCGCCAGGCGCGTCGAAATGGGGGCGCAGCTCAGCAGGGAGCCAAACGTGGGTGGGCAGCTTGGTTTCCACCGCTTGGCGTTCTCGCGGCCTTGTGGCGATCCAAGGCTTCATCACAGAATCCGCTCCGTGGCCAAATGGCGCTCGACGGCAGCGACGAAACACGCGGCGCGTGCGCGATAATCCCGAAACTGATCCCAACTGGCACACGCGGGCGACAACAACACGATATCGCCGGGCTCGGCGTCGCGTGCAGCCCGTGCCGTCGCCTCCTCGAGATTTTCACAACAATGGACGGCGATACCCGCCGCGGTGAACGCCTCAGCCAACGCAGCGCGATCACGGCCGTACAGGTACGCACAGCGGACGCGTCCCCGCGCCGCTTCAGCAAGGGGCACGAACGATTGCCCTTTGCCATCGCCACCTGCCAGCAAGCGAATCGGCGCATCCAGCGACGTGATCGCCGCAACCGTCGCGCCTACGTTGGTTCCTTTCGAATCTTCGACGAAACGAACGCCGTCGCTGCGCGTCGCGACCAACACCATGCGGTGGGGTAACCCGCGGAAAGAGGTCACCGCTGCCGCCAACCGATCGTCCCACCCCGTAAGATGAACCACCAGCGCGAGCGCCGCCAACACATTGCGCTGGTTGTGACGCCCCAGAAGCGCCAAACGGTCGGTTGGCACGAGCAGCCGATCCCCCCACGCCAACCAGGAACGCCCCTCAGATTCAACAACGCCCCAGTCTTCGTCAGTTGGCGGCTGGTCGAGACCGAACGTAACGGTTCGCACGCGTTGCGCGGCATCGCCGAGCCATTGCCAGAGCGTTGCGTCGTCGCGCGGTAACACGGCGCACGCCGCCCCTTCGAGAATCCGCGCCTTGGCACGCACATAAGCGGCCATCGAACCGTGACGGTCGAGGTGATCTTCGCTCACATTCAGAATCGTCGCCGCATCGGCGGTGAAGGTGCCTGCCGCCTCAAGCTGAAAACTGGAGAGCTCGGCCACCCAGGCCTGCGGCCACGGTCGGCCCGTACGCTCCCGCTCAAGCGCCTCGGCAAGAAGCGGTTTGCCGAAATTGCCCAGCGGTGGCGCGTCCCACCCCAACGCGGTCAGCAGATGGGAAACGAGCGCCGTCGTCGTACTTTTGCCGTTGGTGCCGGTGATCGCTAGAATCGGCGCACGATCGCCACGCGCTGCCCGCGCTTCGGCAAAGAGCGCAAGTTCCCCGCCAACCGATAGCCCCTCTGCACGCGCTGCGACCAAGCAGGGAAGGTCTGTTGCCAGCCCCGGCGACACCCAGACCCGGTCGACCCCATCAAGGAGCGCAGCGTCCATCGCGCACCCAAAGCGCCACTCAACCCCTGGACATTCGGCGATGAGTGCCTCCTTTTCTGGTGGCGACGCACGGGTATCGGCAGCGCGAACGGAACGCCCCTGCGCCACCAACCAGCGCACCATCGCCGCACCACTCACCCCCAGGCCCAACACCAGATCCATTGCCACCTACCGCAGTTTCAACGTCGACAACCCGATCAAGACCAGGATGATCGTGACGATCCAAAAACGCACCACCACCTGTGTCTCTTTCCAGCCACCCAATTCGAAATGGTGGTGCAACGGCGCCATCCGGAGAATGCGCTTGCCGCCACTGTATTTGAAAAAACCCACTTGGAGCATCACCGACAGCGCTTCGACGACGAAAAGCCCACTCATGATGAAAAAGACGATCTCTTGGCGCACGATCAGCGCGATCGTACCCATCGCCGCGCCCAACGCAAGTGCCCCAACGTCGCCCATGAAGACCTGCGCCGGATGGGCGTTGAACCAAAGGAACCCAAGGCCAGCGCCGCAGATTGCGCCACAAACCACCGCCAACTCGCCCGCTCCCGGCACATAGGGGACGCCAAGGTAGCGCGCAAAAACCGCGTGTCCGGCGACATAAGCAAATATCGCCAATGCCCCGGTGACAAGCACCACCGGCATCACCGCAAGGCCGTCCAACCCATCGGTGAGATTGACCGCGTGGCTGGCGCCGTTGATCACGAAATAGCCAAGCACCACCAACCCAACGGTCCCCAACGGAACCGCCACCTCTTTGAAAAAGGGGACGATGAGCGTGGTATGAACCGGTAGCGTCGCACGGTATGCCAGATAGCCGGTTGCTGCGAACGCAATCAGCGAAGTCCAGAGGTACTTCCACCGCGCGGGCAACCCCTTGGGGTCCCGGCGCACCACTTTGCGCCAGTCATCGACCCAACCCACCAGCCCAAAACCGAGCATGACCATGAGCACCAACCAGACGTAGGCGTTACCCAGATCTCCCCAGAGGAGAACCGCAAGCGTCGTGCAGAGCAGGATCAAGACCCCCCCCATCGTCGGCGTACCGCTCTTTTGCAAATGGCTTTGCGGCCCATCGTGGCGCACCGCTTGCCCGAACTTTTTTGCCGCCAACCAGCGGATCACACCGGGTCCCAAAAGGAAAGCAAACACGAGCGCGGTGAGCACCGCAAGCATCGTACGTAGCGTAATATAGGTAAAGACGTTGAACGCCCGCACCTCGTGCGCGAGCCACTGCGCCAACTCCAACAACATGCCCTTCTCCTTGCGCGCAGTCAGTCAGCCGGTGGGACGATCGATGCCACGACTCGCTCCATGTGACTCACGCGCGAACCTTTCACCAAAATGGCCGTCTGCGCATCGAGAAGCGGCAACAGCGATTCCAGCAATCGCGGCAAATCGGTGAAGGCCTTCGCCCCTGGCCCAAACCCGGAAGCAGCCGCTTGCGCCATTTGTCCCAAGGTCAAGAAATGGGTGACACCCGCTGCTTTGGCATAGCGGCCGACCTCTTCGTGCAACCCGGCAGCGTGCGTCCCCAGTTCCGCCATCTCCCCCATCACGACCACTTTGCGCGGCTGCGGCAACGTCATCAGAGCGTCGATCGCAGCGCGCATCGCGTCGGGATTCGCATTATACGTGTCGTCGAGAACGACCGTTCCGGTGGGCGTCTGAAGCCGCCGTAGCCGCCCCGCCACGGGGGGAAGTGCCTGCCAGGCAGCAACCGCCGGCTCCCATGGCAATTGCAGCGCGTCGAGCACCGCTAAGGCCGCAGACGCCAATTCGGCGAAGTGGCGTCCGACCCACGGCAAGCGCACCGTGGCTTTTTGCCGGTCGCTGACGACATCGAAGCGGACACCTTCGGCGCCGGTAGCCTCGTGACACAACCGCACCCTTGCTGCAGACGTGCGCCCAAACGTCACGATCCGGCGCGGTTGGGCCCACTGCCGCCATTCGGCGAAAAAAGGGGAATCGGCAGGCAGCACAGCGACCCCGTCTGACGCGAGCGTGGTAACGAGCGACCCTTTCTCGGCCGCCACCGCCTCGAGGCTGCCGAGCCCGGCCAGGTGGGCGCGCAGCGCGTTCAACACCACCGCGACGTTGGGTTCGGCCAACCGCCCCAACGCAACGATCTCCCCGGGCTGGTTCATCGCTACTTCTACGACCGCCCCCCAATGGGCCCTTTCGATTCCACAAAGCGTAAGCGGCACGCCAATGGCGTTGTTCCAGTTCCCAGGCGTCGCCCAAACCCGATCTGCGCCCCAGATCGCTGCCAATGCGGACGCGAGCAACGTTTTGGTCGTCGTCTTGCCAGCGCTGCCGGTCACCGCAGCTACCACACCACCCCACTGCCGTCGCCACCACTGCCCGATCGCCCCCAACGCCGCCAGCGTATCGGGCACCAGTATGAGTCGTTCGGTAGGTACAGTCGTACGGTCACGGTGTTGCGCCCAACGCGTCGCCGAAACCACCGCAGCAACCGCCCCTTGCGCGAGCGCCGTCGTAACGAAATCGTGGCCGTCGAAGCGCGGCCCCGCTAACGCGACAAACAGTTTTCCCGCACACGCAGCGCGCGAATCGGTGGTGACGCCATCGACAAAGCGATGCAGTGCGTTTGGCGGCGTTGGTGCACCGATTGCCGCGGCGATTTCAGCCAAAGATGCGTTCATCGTTGCTCCGTATGCGAAGGTGGCGCGTCAGACGGCGTCTTGGCATGACGCGCCCTCAACGCAGCGCGCGCGCATTCGTGATCGGAAAATGGGATTTTCACGCCAGCAACTTCCTGATACCACTCGTGCCCTTTGCCCGCAAGCAAAATCACATCGTCTGCCGCAGCGGAAACGACCGCGAATCGAATCGCTTCGGCGCGGTCTAGCGCCACCGTGACCGCGGTTCCTGCAGGCACCCCACGCAGAATCGCGGCAGCGATCGCATCGGGCGACTCCCAGCGGGGATTGTCGCTCGTCACCACCAGACGATCGGCATAGGTTGCCGCTGCCTGCCCCATCTCCGGGCGTTTCCCGGCATCGCGATTGCCGCCCGCCCCAAAGACAACCCAGAGCGCACCGCCACGCGCCGCGGCGATGGGGCGGAGGCTCTCAAGCACTTTGGTCAACGCGTCCGGCGTATGCGCGTAATCGACGACCACCATCGGCCGTTCGGCCACCACCTCCATCCGCCCAGGCGGCGGCGCCACGTGCGCCAACGCAGCGAGCGCATCGGGCAAAGCGATTCCCTCAGCCAACAGAGCAGCCAACACCAGCGCGCCGTTTGCGATCTGAAACGCGCCCGCTGCCGGCACCTCGAGCGTTCCCGTCCGCAGAACGGGCGCGTCCCCACCCAAATGTCCGGTTCCGGCAAAACGAACGGAGACCGGAACGGTCCATCGCCCGGCTACCCATTGGGGTTCTGCCGTCAACGCAACCGTAGCCACACCGCTACCGTGCGAAGCAGCGCTACGCGTCATCAGGTGCCGAATGGTCGCTTCGGTCCCAACCCACCAAACCGTCCGGCGGGGTTCCCCCGCCGTGTGTTCGGCCTCTTGCGCTGCGGAGCTTCCCCACTGCGCGCCATAGGGATCATCAACCCAGAAAATTTGATGGGCAAGCTCCGGGCGAAAAAGGAAACGGCGTTTCGCTTCGGCGTACGCTGCAAGCGACCCGTGGTAATCGAGATGGTCGCGCGAAAGGTGGGTAAAGATCGCCCCGTGGAACCGTACGCCGTCGAGGCGCCGCTCACAGACACCGATCGACGAAACCTCGAGGCTAGCCGCACGACAGCCCTCCTGGCGAAACTGCGCCAGCAGGGTGTGGAGCAACACCGCAGAGGGGGTGGTGAATCCCGTTGCAGTAAGCGCCCCCAACCGCCCTGCCCCCAGAGTCCCGACAACCCCAGTGGGGCGACCAAGCGCCTCCAACGTCTGCGCCAACCACTGGCTAACCGTCGTCTTCCCATTGGTGCCGGTAACCCCCCAGACCGAGAGGTGTTGAGAAGGCGCATCGTACCAGCGGTGGGCCCACTCCCCCGCCCAGCGTTGTAGCTCCGGGACGCGCCACAACAACACCTCTTTTCCGGTGTCACTGGTAAGGATTTCGGGTTCGTCCGCCGACGCCCCCTCTGGCTTCGTTCCCGCTTCGCCACACGCCGCCGAATCGCAATCGGCAATCACCGCCGCGGCGCCCCGCCGAATGGCATCGGTCACATAGTCCCAGCCGTTTCGACCGTCGTGGCGAAACGCCAAAAAGAGACCACCGGGTTGGACCAAACGGGAGTCGCTAGCAAGGGGTGCGTTGGGAAAACGGTTGCGGCATGCGCAATAAACCGCTTCGAGCACATCAGGCCAGCAGTGGGTCGCAAACCCATTCATCGATTCGATTCACCCACGCGGAGCGCGCGACGCCACCACCTGTACGGGCTGGTCGGGCAAAACGCCCAATGCGGGAAGCGCTTGGCGAACGATCTCAGCAAAAGCGGGCGCAGCAACGGTTCCTCCGTAATACCCTTTCTGCGCGTTTGGCTCATCGACCATCACCGCGACGACGATTCGCGGGTCGGTCGCTGGGGCATAACCGACGAACGACGCGACATATTTGTGCACGTACTGTCCATGTTCCACTTTACGCGCTGTCCCGGTTTTCCCCGCGGTCGTATAGCCAGCAACCTGCGCGCGCGTTCCTGTTCCCCCTACGTCCGTCACTTTTTCCAGCATCGCGCGCACGGTGCGTGCCGTACGCGCAGAGATGACGCGCTGCTGTTGTGAACACGAAGGGGGCGATTCTAACCGAACAAACGTAATCGGCAAACGACAACCATCGTTAGCCAACGCCTGGTAGGCGCCTGCCACCTGCAAAAGCGATGCAGACATTCCGTGGCCAAAGGCCATCGTGGCCACTTCGATCGGTTTCAAGCGCTGCGCCGGAAACAGGTGACCTGCCGTAGCCCCCGCAAATGGGATCTCAGGCCGTTCGCCAAAACCAAAGCGCCGATAGTGTTGCCAAAGCGCTTGGGGGTCCAGTTTCTGCGCGATTTTGACGACACCCACGTTCGACGATTTTTGAATCACTTCCGCTACGGTCAATACCCTGTCGCTTGCGTGGGCGTCCCGAATCGAAAACCCAGAAACCTGGATCACGCCCCCCCGCACGTCGATCGGCGTCTCTGGACGAACCACGTTCTGCTCCAACGCCAACGCAACGAGAATCGGCTTGACCACCGATCCCGGCTCGTAACTGTCCGTAAGCGCTCGGTTTCGCACCTCGTTCCAATCGAGTTGCGCGCGCGCATCGGGATCAAAGGTGGGCCAGTTGGCCATCGCCAACACCTCGCCGCTCTTGGCGTCGATCACCACTGCCGCCCCACCCTTTGCCTGAAATTCGGTCACGGCGTTTTTCACCGCGTTCAACGCTGCTGCCTGGATACGGAGATCCAGAGACAGAATGAGATCCTCTCCGGCCCGGACCGGCACCAGCCATTCCCCTTCGCGAATAGGTCGCCCTTGGCGATCCTGCACCAACACCTTCTTGCCAGGATGCCCCTGCAACCGTTTATTGAACCCGCGTTCCAACCCTTCCAGTCCGTTTCCGTCGATATCGGTGATGCCGACGATCGTCGCGACGAGCTCGCGGTAAGGGTAGACGCGCTTTGGCTCCGGGAGCGCCGAAACGCCGGGTATTTCGAGCGCCAATATGGTCTCAGCGGTTTGACGATCGAGATGGCGCTTCAAATAGGCAAAACGGCTTCCGCCCCGAGCGATCTGCGCTGTGATCGCATCGGGTGTCGTTGCCAACACTCGAGCGAGCGCTTCGACCTGCTCTGACGTGGCGTCTTGCCATAACTTGGGATCGACCCAGATCGAGTGGGTTTCGACCGATTGCGCTAAGATCGTCCCGTTGCGGTCGAGCAAGCGGCCACGCGCTGCCGGTACCGTGACCACGCGCTCAAAACGCTGCTCAGCTTGCGCTTGCAAAAAATGGCGTTCGGCCGCAACCAACCACCCTGCGCGCCCGACCACCAAAGCGACGAACAACCCAAAAAGGCCCAGAACGAAGACCAAGCGGGGTAGCGGTACCGCCAAGCGAAACGCCCCGATCGCCAGATCGTGTGTCATGGTTTCTGCTCCTCCCAGCGCCGGATACGCGCTACGGCAGGGGGCGCTAACCCCATTCGTGCCGCAACCGCTTTCAGCCGCTCCGGCCGTTCCGCAGCTGCACGCGCCACTTCCAAACGCCGCCACTCACTTTCGATGCGTGCCCCCGTCGCCTTTTCCGCCTCGACCGCCCGAACCAAACCCCTTACTTCGTGGTGCACGGTAACCACCGCAATCGCCGAGCCGATCGCAGCACCCACCAACACGCCATCCCACCAGCCTGCGCTCATCGCTTCTCCGCAGCACGCAATACCGCGGACCGTGCACGCGGGTTGTGCGTACATTCCGCTTCGCTTGGCGAAAGGCGTTTGACCACCCAGCGCATCGCGGGCTCGGGCCGTTCGTCCTCACGAATCGCCACGCCTGGCGGCAGCGGCGCAGGTTCGCACTGCGCGCGCAAAAACCGCTTCACGATCCGGTCCTCGAGCGAGTGAAAGCTGATCGCAACCAGCCGCCCCCCCGAAGCCAACCGCGCCGCCGCTTGCGGCAAGGCCTGCTCGATCTCTTCCAACTCACGGTTTACAAAAATCCGAAGCGCTTGGAAGGTGCGCGTCGCTGGGTGTTGCCCCGGCTCACGGCGAGGGACCGCTTTTGCCACGATCTCGGCCAACTGCCGCGTGGAAACAATGGGCGCTCGGGCGCGCGCGGCGACAATCGCCTTTGCAATCGCATGAGCAAACCGCTCTTCGCCATACTGTTGGATTACCTCCTTGATTGTGTCCCGCTCTGCTGTGGCCAACCACGCCCGCACCGGCTCGCCGCGGGTCGGGTCCATCCGCATGTCGAGCGGGGCGTCAAAGCGAAAACTCATTCCCCGCTCCGGAGTGTCGAGTTGGGGCGACGAGACGCCAAAGTCGAAAAGCACCCCATCGACCGTGGCAAGCCCCCACCAATCGAGCGCTTCTGCCAGCTGGGAAAAGGGGCGATGGGCAATCGCAAACCGCTGGTCTGCTTTCGCCAATGCCCGACCCGCTGCCACCGCTTCGGGATCGCGATCGAGCGCCACAAGCCGCCCCTTCGCGCCCAAGCGCGCCAAAATGGCGCGGCTGTGCCCCCCTCGGCCAAAGGTCGCGTCCAGGTAACACCCGTCCGGACGCACCGCGAGCGCCTCCAGAGCTTCCCTCAGCAACACGGGTTGGTGCACTCCGTGCGCATTCATAAAGCCAACCCTTGGAATGGCTCGGGGAGGTCGGCAAAGGAGAGCGACCGCATCGCCTCTTGCTGTTTCGCCCAACCGGCTTCAGACCAAAGCTCGAGATGACTCCCTTGCCCAACCAACCACACGTTCTTTTCCAACTCGGCCCATTGCCGCAACGATGGCGCCAACAACACCCGGCCCGCGCCATCGAGCGTCTGCTCTTCGGCAAACCCTACCAACAGCCGCTTCAACGCTGCGGCACGCGGATCGAGCCCAGGCATGCGAACGATCTCGTCGCGAATCGGCTGCCAAACCGATTGCGGATAGAGCACGACACAGCGGTGGGGATGCGCGGTCAGCACCAGTGGGGCTCCGTCTGGGCAGAGCAGTTCGCGGTGCCGCTGCGGGATCGTCATCCGCCCTTTCGCATCGAGTGTGAGCGCCACCGCGCCTTGAAACATATTGCTCCACCCAAACCCCTTTTACCCCACTTTTTACCACTTACTCCCACATAAAACTACTGAATAAATTTACACTTATAAAAAACTGGCGGACCTGTAGGGAAAAAGGGGCAATCGATTGCCGAAAAACGTGGGACGAAAACGGGAGAAGTCAAGGAGAAGAAACGGAAGCCCGCCGGTAAGCCGGGTTCTGTCGCAGGCGGCAGCACCGCCTGGGGCAGTCATTCCTCTAGGCCTGACGTCACCGCCAGGCTCGAGCGGCCAACCCGGAAGCGGCGCGAGCCACGCCATCGCTTCCCTATTCGGCCTTGCTCCGGATGGGGTTTACCGTGCCGGTCCGGTTACCCGTCCCGCGGTGGGCTCTTACCCCACCGTTTCACCCTTGCCTGATCCCGTAGAAAGGGCCATCGGCGGTCTGTTCTCTGTGGCACTTTCCGTCGCCTCACGGCGCCCGGCCGTTAGCCGGCATCCTGCTCTGCGGAGCCCGGACTTTCCTCCCCCGTCGTTGCGACGGCGGCGACTGCCCTGGCGGACTTCCAAAAGTATTATAAAGGCTTACTGTGCCGCAACAAAGACCACCCGACCGTCTTTTTCTTGAAACGTTCCCACCAACGGCCCCAACGATTGCGGATTAGGGTTCGGCCAGCGCTGTACTTTGCAATCTTCGGTCGTCGCCAAATACCAACTGCCCTTTTGCTCGAGCGCCCAAAGGAGATCCCCGGCGCGATAGACCCGCATCGACGCCATGGGGGTGCCATCTTCTTGGATGCGCCAACGGCGCTGACAGACCGGCAGGCGGCTCACCAAAACGAACTGTTCGATTGCCGCAAAGGGCAGCCGCTGCTCGCGCACCAAAATCAACGCATGCTCGCGCCCTTCGATCTGGTACGCCGTCGCCGAATTCTCACAGCCGATCAGAACGAGCGCCGCTACCCCCAAAAGAAAAGGGGTCAGCAACCGCCCCCGCAATTCATTGATGCTCCTTGCCATCGCTCACCTCCACCTGCCATTCAAGCGTCTCTCCCGCTGAGAGCGGCACCAAAGGATCGTCGGGAAGATAGGGAAACGTTTGCGGTACCGTCCAGGTGCGTCGCACCAACGTCACCTGCTCGGTTGCCCGCGGGAAACCGTAGAATGCGGCGCCAAAGCGTGCCGCGAAATCGGGCAACCGATCAAGCGCCCCCACCGACGCAAACGCTTTCGCGTAGAGCGGCAACGCCGCGTACGCCGTGTAACAGCCTGCGCACCCACAGGCCGCCTCTTTTGTACTGCGCGCATGGGGGGCAGAATCGGTACCCAAAAAGAATTTAGGGTTGCCACTCGTAGCCGCTCGAACGAGCGCCTGCCGATGCTGCTCCCGTTTGAGCACTGGCAAACAGTAGTAGTGAGGACGAATCCCGCCCTGGAAAATCGCGTTGCGGTTATAAAGCAGGTGGTGCGCCGTGATCGTCGCGGCAACGTTTTCTGGTGCCGCTTCGACGAACGCCACCGCTTCAGCGGTGGTGATGTGTTCGAGCACCACTTTGAGCCCTGGAAAACGGCGCACGATCGGATCCAGCACCCGCTCGATGAAAACTGCCTCACGATCAAAGAGGTCGATCTCCGGATCGGTGACTTCGCCATGCACGCAGAGCACAATCCCGCGCGCTTCCATCCGTTCCAGAACGGGATAGACCCGCTCGATGCACCGAACGCCGCTCTCGGCATTGGTTGTTGCCCCAGCCGGATAGAGCTTCACCGCACGAACCTGCCCCTTTGTTGCCGCTGCGCGGTCGATTTCGGCAACTGGCGTCGTTTCGGTTAAATAGAGCGTCATGATCGGCTCGAAGCGCGCTGCCGCTCCGGATAGGGCACGGACCACGGAAAGGATCCGCTCGCGGTAGGCGAGCGCTTCGGCAACCGTGGTCACAGGGGGTTTCAAATTGGGCATGATCAGCGCGCGACCAAAAACCGCCGCGGTATGGGGCACCACCGCGGCAAGAGCTGCGCCGTCGCGAACATGCAAATGCCAATCGTCAGGCCGGGGCAAAGCAAACCGCTCAACGGTCATCGCGAATCCTTTCGTGCGCAATTACCCAATCATACAACCGGTTCTTGGAAATCTGGAAAAGTTCAGCGGCCCAGCGGACCGCCTCCGAACGCGCCACGCCCGCTGCAAGGAACCGTTCGCACCAGGCCCGCGCGTTCGCCGTACGTTCGGAGTCGTCGTTCGCCGGTGGAACGACCAAAACGAATTCACCATGCTTGCGCTCACGCCGTGCCGCCAGCCACGCTTGGGCCTCGGTTACGGTTCCGCGAAAACTCTCTTCAAAACGCTTGGTCATCTCCCGTGCGACGAACACGGGATGGTTCGCCCCGAGCGTAGCAGCGAAATCGGCAAGCGCTTCGTCGATCCGGTGGGGCGTTTCGAACCAGACCGTAGGCAGATCCCCTGTGGCCGCTTCGCGGATTGCGGCACGGCGCTGCGCCGCTTTTGCCGGCAAAAAACCGCGAAAAGCAAAACCCGTCTCCCCCCACCCCGAAATCGAGATCGCTGCGGTCACCGCGCTGGGGCCTGGAATCGCCACCACCGGAAACCCTTGCTCGCGCACCATGGCAACCACCTTGACACCGGGGTCAGAAACGGCAGGGGTCCCCGCGTCACTTACCAACGCCCAGTGCTCGCCAGCGGCAAGGCGCGCACACAAAAGCGCCGCGGCGCTGCGCTCGTTGTGGGCGTGTAGCGCAACGAGCGGCGTGCGAATCCCCCAACTTTCCAACAACCGCGCCGTGACGCGCGTATCTTCTGCCGCGATCCCCGCTACCCCCGAAAGCACCGCCAATGCGCGCACAGAGAGGTCGAACCGGTTGCCAAGCG
This sequence comes from Hydrogenophilus thiooxidans, assembly GCF_019049855.1. GTDB lineage: Bacteria > Pseudomonadota > Gammaproteobacteria > Burkholderiales > Rhodocyclaceae > Hydrogenophilus > Hydrogenophilus thiooxidans. Next base: position 151,186 of record NZ_JAHLSY010000001.1, read on the forward strand.
GGGTTGCGACTACGTACAATGCAGCCGTCGGCAACCGCCATGAGGCCTCCTCCGCCAACGCACGCCAATCCGCTTGCATCTTTACCCCCCTATGCCATTTTCTGATTCTCGCACAACTGCGACCCACCACCCACCAGACGCCCGCACCATCGGCACCCATTTCGAAAACCGAGCGGCGCAATGGTGCCATGACCGCGGCTGGACGGTCATTGCCCGCAACGTCCGCTGCCGACGCGGCGAGATCGACATCATTGCCCTGGATGGAACAACGCTGGTCTTCCTCGAAGTGCGTTACCGCCGCTCCGTCCGTTACGGCTCGGCGGTCGAGAGCGTCACCCCCGCGAAGCTGCAAAGCCTGACCGCCGCAATCCGTTACTGGCTCAACAGCCGCGAAGGGCGTCTCTATGCCCGTCGCGCGATGCGGTGCGATCTCTTGGCCTATTGCGGCACTCAGCCTGAGCCTCAGTGGATCCCCAACGCGTTTACCCCTTCCCCTTGGTAAACTGCACCCTATGGATCTGATCGAAGCCTTGAGCGACCGCTTTGCGTTCCAGCAAAGCCTTTACCGCGAAACCGTCGACGCCTTGGCGCCCCCGCTTGCTGCCGCAGCGGAAATCTTGGCGCAAACGGTCTTGAGCGGTAACCGACTGTGGATCGTGAGCGGCCCAGGGACCCACCACCTTGCTGCCCATTTCACCGAACGGCTCTGGTACGGACTCGAACGCGAACGCCCCCCTTTTGCCGCAGTTCACCTGCCCAGCGCCGCAACGCCGCCACCGCACGGGCAACCGCTGGACGTTTTGGCGCAACCGGGCGACTGCGTCATGATCCTGCTTGGCCGCGGTCCGAGCGAAACCCTACGCGCTGCGATGCGCACTGCGCTTGAAGCCCAATCCCCTTTGATCGTGATCGGCCACGACCCAGACGAACACATCTGGTCGCAACTGCGCGGTGGCGACGTGCCTGTGGCGCTACCGGAACTTCCCCCCGCACAACAGGACGAACTGCTCCTCTTCTTACTCAACGCGCTTACCGAAACCTGGGAACAACTCTTATTTGGAGAAGTGGTATGAAAAAAACGACCCTGACGCTCACCCTAGGGTTGGCGGTGCTCACCCCCACCCTGTCGGGCTGCTTTCCCGCAGTCGCCACCGGTGTTGCGGCAACCGCAGCGGTTGCCGCGGACCGGCGAACCGGTGGCGCGATCGTCGAAGACGAGCAACTGGAATGGAAGATCAGTAGCGCGATCCAACAAGCGCTTGGCGATCGCGCCCATGTGAACGTCACCTCCTTTAACCGCATCGTGCTCCTCACGGGCGAAGTCCCCGACGAAGCGGCCAAGCAACGCGCGGAAACACTCGCCAAAAAAACCGAAAACGTCCGCACTGTCGTCAATGAACTGATCATTGCGCCCCCCTCTGCACTTGCATCGCGCGCCAACGACGCATCGCTCACCACGCAGGTCAAAGCGCGGTTGGTAGGCAACCGTGATGTCCCCGCCCACCTCGTCAAGGTGGTCACCGAAGGGGGGGTGGTCTTCCTAATGGGGCTTGTGACGCGCCGCGAAGGCGACGCAGCCACCTATGTTGCCCGCACCACCTCAGGGGTGAAGCGGGTGGTGCGCGTCTTCGAATTCATCAGCGACGAAGAGGCGAAGCGGCTCGATCATGCAGCGAAGCAGTCGCAGAACGGGCGATGACGGCTACTGCTTTCTTCCCTCGCCAACGGAAACAACGGAATAACCCTACCGCCCCCTTCGCGCAGCAAAGGGGGCACGCTTTGGGCGCAAATCCTCTTTCAATATTCATCGTTGCTAATCGCAACAGCCCGCCAAAGTCATAAACGCACTCCGGAAGTTCACTTTCCGGTGCGCCTCTGCACCATTCATGCACAATTTTGGTGCAGTGCACCAAATTTCAACAACAATGCCCCTCCGAAAAGCGCAACCTTGCAATTTTTTATTTTATTTCAATAACATACATTTTAGGCATCCATTTTGCTGAGAAAAACTCGGGCTACCTTGGCCCAAAGTCGGCCAACCGCCCACGGGCACAGCGCCGAAAAGTCCCAGTAACAATAGAATTGAAGGAGGTTTCACCATGTCATATCTCGAACCCAGCGAATTCGTCACCAAGATGGTCGATCAAGGTGAATCCAAGGTGTACATGTCCGCCAAGGACACGCTCATCCGCGCCTTCATGGCGGGCGCCATCCTCGGGCTTGCCGCGATGTTTGCGATTACTGTCACCGTCAACACAGGATCGCCGTTACTCGGTGCCATCCTCTTCCCGGTCGGCTTCATCATGCTTTACCTGATGAAGTTCGACCTCCTCACAGGGGTGTTCACGCTGGTGCCGCTCGCGCTGCTCGACAAGCGTCCCGGAGTCACCGTTTCTGAGGTACTGCGCAACTGGGGACTGGTCTTCATCGGTAATTTCGCCGGTGCGCTTTTTGTCGCCTTCCTGATGTCCTTCATTCTCACCTATGGTTACTCCACCGATGGCGGGGTGATCGCCGAGAAAGTGGGGCATATCGGCGAAGGGCGGACGCTCGGTTACAAGGCGCATGGCATCGAAGGGTGGTTCACCATCTTTATCCGGGGAATTCTGTGTAACTGGATGGTCTCTATGGGCGTAGTCGGCGCGATGATCTCGACCTCCGCTACCGGCAAGATGGCAGCGATGTGGATGCCGATCATGCTCTTCTTCTACATGGGATTCGAACACTCGATCGTCAATATGTTCCTCTTCCCCTTTTCTATGATCATGGGAGGTGGCTTCACCCTGGCCGACTATTTCATCTGGAACGAAATCCCCACTGCGCTGGGCAACCTCGTAGGCGGATTTCTCCTCGTCGGACTTCCGCTCTACTATACCCACGTTCGGACCAGCCCAGAACGACTGCTCAAGAACGGCCGGAACGCTGGCAAAAGCGATCGCGAACCCAGCTCACTCCATCGGTACGGTGAGACACTCAAAGCAAGCCTCTGACCTCATCACGCCTCTGACCTCATCACGCCTCGCCCCCCTACCTGGGGACGAGGCCCCTTGGCGGAACGCGAACATGTTGCAGGTCAGTGTCGGGCAGTATTCGGACAAGGGGCGCAAAGCGGTCAACCAAGATTTCCACGGTTACCTTTGCCCCCCTCGCCATCTTCTCCGGACGAAAGGGATCGCCGCGGCCATCGCCGATGGCATCAGCAGTAGTGCGGTGAGCCATATCGCGGCCGAAACAGCGGTAAAAAGTCTTCTCACAGACTATTACGACACTTCGGAAGCTTGGTCAGTGAAAAACGCCATGCGTCGGGTCATGGCGGCCACCAATTCCTGGCTGTACGCCCAGTCGCGCCATCGGCCAGGCCGCTTCGACCTCGACCAGGGATACGTCTGCACCTTCAGCGCGATCGTACTCAAATCGCGCTCCGCGCACCTGTTTCACATCGGCGACACGCGGATCTGCCACCTCGTCGGCGACCAGCTGGTCCACCTTAGCGAAGCACATCGCGTCTGGGAAGGAGAGAAGAGCTACCTCACTCGTGCCCTCGGGATGCGCGAACAACTGGAGATGGACTATCAGCGCTACACCGTAGAGGTGGGTGCCATCCTGATCCTGATGACCGACGGCGTCTACGAGCACCTTCCCGACGCCGAAATCGCCCGGCTCATCCGGGAAAACCCAAACGACCTCGACCTGGCTGCAAAACGGATCGTTGCAGCAGCGCTTGATCGCGGCAGCGACGATAACCTCACCATCCAAATCATACGCATCGAGCAACTTCCTCCCCCCGAGCAGGATGAGCTGAGCGAGGAGGCGGCTCGTCTGCCACTGCCAGGAGAGCTTCGCCCGCAGAGCGAGCTCGATGGTTACCGCATCATCCGCGAGCTAAACCGTGGCCCCCGCAGCCACCTATACCTCGCACAGCAGGACGGGAGTGACGCTCGAGTCGTCATCAAGGCGCCAGCAACCGAATTCGCCCACAACCCCGACTACCTCGAACGCTTCCTGATGGAAGAGTGGATCGCTCGCCGTATCGACAGCCCCCACCTGGTCAAGGCCGCCGAACGCACCACCCTACCCACCGCACTCTATTCGGTTTTTACCTACATCGATGGACAGACACTCGACCAGTGGATGAAAGACAACCCCACACCCGATCTCGAAACGGTCCGTGTAATCGTCGAACAGATCGCCAAAGGACTTCGGGCGCTCCACCGGCAAGAGATCATTCACCGCGACCTTCGTCCTCAGAACATCCTCATCGAACCCAACGGTAACGTCAAAGTGATCGACTTCGGCTCGGCGCAGATCGCAGGTTGGGTTGAAGAGATACCCAAGGACGAATCTGTCCCACCCGGCGCCGTTCCCTACCTAGCCCCAGAGTACCGCCTTGGGGAACGGGGCTCGAAACGATCCGACCTCTACTCGCTCGGCGTCATCGCTTACCAAATGTTGAGCGGTGGCCACCTTCCCTATGGCACTGACACCGCCAAGATCGTGAGCAAAGAGGAGCTTTACCGACTGCGCTACCGTTCACTGCGCGAGCTGGGCGTTTCCATCCCCTTCTGGGTTGACGCAGCGATTCGAAAAGCCGTCCACCCCAGAGCGGAAAAACGGTACGAGAGCCTCTCCGAATTTCTCCACGATTTGCGCCACCCCAATCCCGACTTCGTCCCCATGCATAACCGATCGTTCCACAACCGCGACCCGCTCCTCTTCTGGAAAACCGTCTCATTCATCCTCTTTTTTTGTCTGCTGGTACTGATTCTAACCCACCCCATGTTGCTCCAGTAAGCAACGAGCAATCGCCCTGCACCGAAATGGTGACACAGCGCACGAAATCATCGCAATCGCGCACTGCTGCGGTGCAACATTCGACCGAACCTCAAAAAAAATCGGTCTTTCAACGCCCGTAATTGATGGCACGTTTTTTGCTGGAAAGATGATTGTGAAACCAGCCGAATCAAATAAAGAGGGGAAGCGAAAAATGAGCAGCAAGCAAGACGGGAAATTTACCACTCTGATCGGCCGGAGAACCTTCATGAAAAAAGGGGCAGCCGTGACTGCAGCGGTTATTGGCCTTTCGGCGGGACTGGTACGCACACCGGCACAGGCCTCGGCAAAGCTGGGGGAACCCGAAAAAGCGGATCTGAAATTCGGCTTTATCAAACTTACCGATATGGCGCCTTTCGCCATCGCCAAAGAGCTCGGTTATTTCGAAGAAGAAGGACTCTACGTCGAGCTCGAGGCACAGGCCAACTGGAAAGTTTTGCTCGACCGCGTGATCGATGGACAACTGGATGGCGCCCACATGCTGGCTGGTCAGCCCATTGCTGCAACCATCGGCTATGGCACACAGGCAAACATCATCACGCCAATCTCGCTGGATCTCAACGGAAACGGGATTACCGTTTCCAATGTGGTGTGGGAGATGATGAAACCATCGATCCCCCAAGAAAACGGCAAGCCGAAGCACCCGATAGGCGCCGAATACCTCAAGCCGGTGGTCGAGCAATACCGGAAAGAAGGAAAGCTGTTCAAGATGGGGATGGTCTTTCCCGTCTCCACCCACAACTACGAATTGCGTTACTGGTTGGCGGCCGGAGGACTCCATCCTGGCTACTATGCCCCACAACGGGGAGACACCGCCGGTACCATTCAAGCGCAAGTCCACCTCTCGGTCACCCCACCTCCCCAAATGCCGGCCACTCTGGAGGCGGGAACGATCGACGGCTACTGTGTCGGAGAACCGTGGAACCAGCAAGCGGTCATGCGCGGCATCGGCGTAGCCGTCATCACCGACGATGAGATCTGGAAGAACAACCCAGAAAAAGTCTTCGGTATTCGCCGCGAATTTGCTGAAAAATTCCCGAACACGACCATTCGCATCGTACGCGCACTGATCCGTGCCCAATACTGGCTCGATCAGGAAAACAACAAGAACCGACCGGAAGCCGTCAAGATTCTCTCCCGCCCCTACTATGTTGGTGCCGACTACGACGTGATCGCCAACTCGATGACCGGATTCTTCGAATACGAGCGGGGAGACAGAAGAGCGGCCCCCGACTTCAACGTCTTCTTCCGTTACAACGCTCCGTACCCATACTACTCTGACGCCATCTGGTATTTGACTCAGATGCGGCGATGGGGCCAGATACCGGAACAACGGCCGGACGACTGGTATTTCGAGACGGCGAAAAAGGTCTATCGCCCAGACCTATACAAAACCGCAGTCGAATCCCTGATTGCAGAAGGGATCATGAATGAATCCGATTTCCCTGAAGAAATCTGGAAAAGCGACGGTTTTCGCCCTGTCCAGCGGGAATTCATCGATGGAATCCCGTACGACGGAAGGTTTCCCAACCGCTACATCGATTCGTTGCCGATTGGGCTCAAAGGAAACGAAAAGGCGTAGTTTCTGAGAAAAGGAAAGACGCATGAGGAACGATATGGTCCCATTTCGCTTGCCCCCCCTGCGCTCCCTGCTCGCTCCGCTGACCGGCCTCACTCTATTTCTGGCCGTCTGGCAAGGCGTTGCCAGCCAAATCGATACCACCCTCGGGAAATTTCCTGGCCCGGTCGAAACTTGGCAACAGTTCACCAACCTGATCGAAGAGTACCAGCAGGAAAAGATTCGCGAACAAAAGTTTTACGAGCGGCAGCGTATTCGCAACGAAAAGAAGCTGCAGGAAAACCCGAATGCCGAAATCGTCTGGCGCGAATACAGAGGGATGCCGACCTTTTTCGACAAAATTCGGCGCAGTCTCATCACCGTCGCCTCGGGCTTCCTGCTGGGTTCTCTGATTGCCATACCGGTTGGATTGCTCATCGGAATCAGCAAAACCGCCTATTCGGCGATCAACCCGATCATCCAGGTGTTGAAACCGATCTCACCGATCGCCTGGCTGCCATTGGTAACCATCGTGGTCTCGGCCGTCTATGTGAGCGAATCGCCCCTGTTCGACAAAGCGTACCTTACCTCGATGTTCGTCGTGATGCTCTGCAGCCTCTGGCCCACCATCATCAACACCGCGGCCGGTGTCGGCAGCGTCACCCGTGACATGCAGAACGTCAGCCGCGTGTTGCGTCTGAGCCCCCTGACCCATCTGCGCAAGATCGTCCTGCCTTGCACCATCCCCAGCATGTTCACAGGGCTGCGCATCTCGCTCGGAATCGCCTGGATGGTGCTCATCGCTGCGGAGATGCTCGCTCAGAACCCGGGGCTCGGCAAATTCGTCTGGGACGAATTCCAGAACGGAAGTTCCCAATCTCTGGCGCGGATCATGGTGGCAGTAGTCACCATCGGCATCATCGGTTTCCTCCTCGACCGGTTGATGCTGCTCGCCCAACGGTGGGTCTCCTGGGACAAAACGGCCACACTGCGCTGAAAAGGAGCGGCACGCATGAATCCCCCTCTCCCCCACCTTGAACTCTCTCAAGTCAGCATCGAATTTCCCACGCCGAAAGGCCCATTCCGGGCGCTGCGTGACATCAACCTCAAGATCGCCAAGGGCGAGTTCCTCTCGCTCATCGGCCACTCGGGCTGCGGCAAATCGACCGTGCTCAACATCATCGCCGGTCTGTATCAACCCACCGAAGGGGTTGTCCTGCTCAACGACAGAGAGGTTCGCGAACCCGGTCCCGAACGCGCTGTGGTCTTTCAGAACCACTCCCTCCTGCCCTGGTTGAACGTCTATGAAAACGTCAAACTGGCTGTCGACCAAGTGTTTCGCGACAAGCCCTCCTCATGGAAAAAGGAGTGGATCGAGCACAACTTGAAACTCGTCCATATGGACCACGCCCGCCACAAGTATCCGGCCGAGATCTCGGGAGGGATGAAGCAACGGGTGGGTATCGCCCGTGCGCTAGCCATGCAACCGGAGGTCTTGCTGATGGACGAACCGTTCGGCGCACTCGACGCCCTTACCCGCGCCCACCTCCAGGATTCGCTGATGGAAATTCAGGAAACGCTCAAAAACACCGTGATCATGATCACACACGACGTAGACGAGGCGGTTCTGCTCTCCGACCGCATCGTCATGATGACCAATGGACCTGAGGCGACCATCGGCGAAATTCTCCCCATCAACTTACCGCGGCCGCGCAACCGTCTGACACTTTCCAAAGACCCTACCTACGCCGCCCTGCGCGCGCATGTCCTCGACTTTCTCTACGCCAAACAAGCTCGCCGTATCGAAGAAGGAGTCCTCGCATGAGAAAACCACGTCTTGTCGTGGTCGGCAACGGCATGGCTGGCTGCCGAACCCTGGAAGAGTTGCTGAAATTGGCGCCGGACCGCTACGAGATTACCGTATTCGGCGCCGAACCCCACCCCAACTACAACCGCATCCTCCTCTCGTCGGTTTTGGCTGGTGAGGTACCGTTCGTCGAGACGATCCTCAACGACCCCACCTGGTACGAAACCCATGGCATCCGGCTGCATCTCGGGAAACGAGTCGTCGAAATCGACCGCATCTCCCAACGAGTCGTCGCCGAAGACGGCACGAGCGCCGAATACGACCGCCTACTCCTTGCCACCGGATCGTCACCAGCCATCCTGCCGGTTCCTGGAAACGACCTTCACGGCGTGATCAGTTGGCGTGACATCGCCGACACCGAAGCGATGATCGAAGCCAGCCAAAAATACCGCCATGCGGTCGTCATCGGTGGAGGGCTTCTCGGCCTGGAAGCAGCCAACGGACTGGCGCTGCGCGGAATGACGGTAACGGTGGTCCATATCGGAGCATGGTTGCTCGAGCGCCAACTTGACCGCTATGCCGGGGAACTGCTGCAAAAATCGCTGGAAGCAAAAGGGTTGCGTTTCATGCTTCAGACCGAAACTCGAGCGCTTCACCCAGGTCCCGATGGGCGGGTGCAAAGCGTCGAGTTCGCCGACGGCTCCCGAGTGGAAGCTGACCTCGTCGTCATGGCCGTAGGCATCCGGCCGAACATCGAACTGGCGCAGCGCGCCGGTCTCTACTGTCGTCGCGGCATCGTCGTCAATGACACCCTCCAGACCTACGATCCGAAGATCTACGCGGTTGGCGAGTGTGTCGAACACCGTGGCGTCACCTACGGGCTGGTGGCCCCCCTCTTCGAACAAGCCAAGGTCTGCGCCAACCATCTCGCAGAGTTCGGCATCGCCCGATACACCGGCTCTGTCACCTCGACCAAACTCAAGGTCACCGGCATCGACCTCTTCTCGGCGGGCAACTTCATGGGCTCGCCACAGAGCGATTTCATCACCTTCACCGACCCGTCAGCTGGCGTTTACAAGAAACTGGTGATCGAAGGCGACCACTTGGTCGGCGCTGTTCTCTACGGCGACACCGTCGATGGTGCTTGGTACTTCCAGCTCATCAAAGACCGGCAGAAGATCACAGAAATCCGCCACCAACTGATGTTCGGCCCCCATCACCTCGGAAATACAGGTCACAGCGGTGAAAACCGCGCTGCAGCCATGCCCAACGACGCCGAGGTTTGCGGCTGTAATGGCGTCACCAAAGGGGCAATCGTCGCGGCAATCAAGGCCAACGGCCTCTTCACTTTGGAAGATGTGCGCAAGCACACCAAAGCCTCCTCAAGTTGCGGTTCTTGCACTGGCTTGGTAGAACAGATCCTGGCCAATGTACTCGGCAGCGTTTACCAGCCGAACAATACCCGCGAAAAACCGATCTGCGACTGCACTGATCTCACCCACGCCGAAGTTCGGCAAGCGATCCGTGAGCAGAAGCTCCTCTCGATTCCGCAGGTGATGGAGACGCTCGGTTGGCGAACCCCAGACGGTTGCGCCACTTGCCGCCCCGCCCTCAACTACTATCTGATCTCCACCTGGCCCCACGAAGCGCAGGACGACCCCCAGTCCCGCTTCATCAACGAACGGGCCCATGCCAACATCCAGAAAGACGGCACATTCAGCGTGGTTCCCCGGATGTGGGGCGGTCTGACCAACCCGACGGAGCTGCGAGCGATTGCCGATGTGGCGGAAAAATTCCGTGTCCCAACGATCAAACTCACCGGCGGGCAGCGCATCGACCTGCTCGGTGTCAAGAAGAACGACCTACCGAAGATCTGGGCCGAATTGGGTAAGGCTGGACTCGTTTCCGGCCACGCCTATGGCAAATCGTTGCGCACCGTAAAGACATGCGTTGGAGCCGAACATTGCCGTTTTGGCACGCAGAAATCGATGGGACTCGGCATTCGTCTGGAAAAAGCGCTCTTCGGCATGTGGTCGCCACACAAGGTCAAACTGGCCGTCTCGGGATGTCCGCGCAACTGCGCCGAATCGGGAATCAAGGATGTGGGCATCATCGGTGTCGACTCCGGTTTCGAAATCTACATCGGCGGCAACGGCGGGATCAAAACCGAAGTGGCTCAATTCCTCTGCAAGGTCAAGAGTGAGGAAGAGGTCATCGAATACGTGGGGGCCTTTTTACAACTCTATCGCGAAGAGGGTTTCTACCTCGAACGCACCTGCCACTACCTGGCCCGCGTCGGCCTCGACTACGTCAAAGCACAGATCGTCGACAACCCCGAGAAAAGGCAGGCACTTTACGAACGGCTCCTCTACTCGCTCCAGGGCGTGGAAGATCCCTGGCAGAAAGCCGTTGCAACCCAAGACCGAGAATACGCCATCATGGAGATGACCGAATGAACCTTTGGAAAAAAGTTTGTCCGCTCGAGCAGATCCCACGCCTCGGGGCAATGCGGATCGAGACCCCCAAAGGCGCAATCGCCCTCTTTCGCACACGGGACGACCAGCTCTTCGCGGTCACCGACCGCTGTCCCCACAAGGGTGGTCCGCTCTCGCAGGGAATCGTCGCCGGCCATGAAGTCACCTGTCCGTTGCACGGTTGGCGGATCGACCTCACCACCGGTGAAGCGGTTTCTCCTGACAAGGGATGCGTAACACGCTACCCCACCAAAGTCGAAGAGGAGTGGGTATGGATCGCGCTGTAACGAATCGGCGCAAAATCACCGAAGTGAAGAGCGTCTGCTGCTACTGCGGCACCGGCTGCGGGGTGGCCATCGAAACCGACGGTGTCAACCTTCTCAACGTCCGCGGCGATCCCGACCATCCCGTGAACCGCGGACAACTTTGCATCAAAGGGCAAACCCTTGCAGCAGCGCACGTACGCACCGGCAGGGCCACGCGGCCTCTGATACGCCCAAAGCGGGGCGCTGCGTTCCAGCCCACCGACTGGGACACGGCGCTGCGCCTCAACGCGGAACGCTTCGCGCAGATCATCGCCACCCACGGCCCGGATGCGGTTGCTTTCTACGTTTCCGGGCAACTCCTCACCGAAGACTACTATCTCTTCAACAAACTGGCGCGGGGACTGGTGGGCACCAACAACATCGACTCCAACTCGCGTCTCTGCATGTCCTCGGCCGTTACCGCCTATAAGTCCACCTTGGGCAGTGACACTGTGCCCTGCTGCTACGAAGACATTGATCTCGCTGACCTATACCTCCTGGCAGGCAGCAACGCTGCAATCACCCATCCTATCCTGTTCCGCCGGATCGAGGCGGCCAAAAACCGCCATCCTGAACGCCAGATCCTCGTCATCGACCCGCGCCGCAGTGAAACCGCCGCATACGCAGACCTGCACCTGGCCATCCAACCGGGGACCGACACGTTTCTCTTCCTGGCAATGCTCCACGTGCTCGTCTGGGAACGGATGATCGACGAGGCGTTCATCGCCACGCACACCGAAGGGTTCGAAGCTCTGCGCCGTGAACTCGCCGAGCTCACCCCCGGCGCTGTCTCGCCGATCTGCGGCCTCAGCCCAAAAACCATCGTCGACGCAGCGCGACGCTTCGGAAGCGCGCAGTCCCCCCTCTCCTTGTGGTGCCAGGGACTGAACCAGTCGATCCATGGAACCAGCAACGGTGTGGCGCTCATCCACCTTCACTTGGCCACCGGTAAGATCGGGCGACCGGGCATGGGGCCCTTCTCGCTTACCGGTCAGCCCAACGCGATGGGCGGCCGCGAGACTGGCACCATGGCCACCCTGCTCCCCGGCCACCGCGACCCCAACTCGGAGAAAGACCGAAGCGAACTCGCTCAACTCTGGGGCATCCCCTCCCTGCCCGAGCGTCCAGGAAAAACCGCGGTCGAAATCTTCGACGCTCTTGCCGAGGGCACGATCAAGGCCATCTGGATCGCGTGCGCCAATCCGGCCCATTCGCTCCCCCACCTGGAACATGCTGTCGAAGCCTTGCGCCGCGCCGAATGGGTCGTCCTCCAAGACGCGTGGCAGGATACCGAAACTGCCCCGTTTGCCGATCTTCTTCTTCCCGCTGCAACCTGGGGTGAAAAAGAGGGAACGATGACCAACTCGGAACGGCGAATCAGCCGCGTGTGCACCGCCGTACCCCCTCCTGGTGAGGCCAAACCCGACTGGTGGATCGTCCAGGCTTTCGCCCGGCATCTGGGCAAAGCCCTCGGCATACCGGAGCGGGCCGAGCGCCTCTTTTCCTTCCCCACCGAAGAGGCGATCTTTCTCGATTATGCCCGAACCACTGCGGGCACCGAGATCGCTATCGAAACGCTCACCTACGCCACGCTCGACCAGCTTGGACCGCAACAGTGGCCCTTTACCTCCGGTCAAAGTCAAGCGCGCCCCTTCTCCGATCACCGTTTTTCCTATCCCGACGGCAAAGCTAGATTCCAAACGCTCGATCGCGGCCGTCTCCCCGAGCAAATCGACGCGCGCCACCCTTTTCTGCTCATCACCGGACGGTTGCGCGACCAGTGGCACGGGATGAGCCGCACAGGACGCATTCCGCAACTCTTCCGCCACGACCCTGAACCGGTCGTGTGCATGAACCGCACCGACATCGAACGGCGCGGTTGGCATGAAGGGGATCTGCTGCGCCTGCGCAGCCGACGCGGCGAACTCATCCTGCCGGTAGCCGCCGCAGACGAAGTCCGCAGCGGCCACCTGTTCCTTGCTATGCACTGGGGCAGGCGTTCTCTTTCGGGCGAAGGGAGCAATGCGCTCACTTTGGCCGTCACCGATCCCCTCTCCAAACAGCCTCACCTGAAACACGCAGCGGTGCGCGTCGAAAAATGCAACCTGCCGTGGCGAACCGTCATCCTGCGCCGAAGCGATCACCCAGATAACCCGATCGAACCCCTGCTTCAATGGCAAGCAGCGTTACGCCCTCTGGTGGCCAACTTCCCTTACGCGGCCCTGACCCTCGACGAAGGACGCTGGCCGATCCTGCGCGTCACCCTCGCCCATAGCACTCCTCCCGAAGACGAGCTTCTGGAACGGTTGGCATCGCTCCTCGCACTCAGCGGGCCGGAGCTTCTGCAATACGAAGACCGCAGCAACCACATCCTCAAACGGGCGCGCATCGCTGAGCGGCAACTGACCGGTATCCTGCTGAGCGGAGAAACCGCGGCGGCACATTGGCTCTGCGAAGCGATCAAGAACGGGACCCAAACCGATACATTCCACCGCTGGCTCTTCGCTCCGTTGGCGGAACCGCCACTTGCCGACCTCACATCCAGCCGCATCGTCAGCAACTGTCGTATGGTCAGTGAAACGGCCATACGCAGTGCCGTTGCGGCTGGCGCCGACCTCGAACGGCTACAAGCGGAACTCGGATGCGGCACCGTGTGCGGCTCATGCCTGCCAGAAATCCGGAAAATCACCTTAGAAGCGCGCGCCGTTCAATAAGCCACCGCCACCGGGTCGAGGCTACGCCACAGATACCAGGTGGCAACGGTGCGCCACGGGCGGAAACGCTCCCCAGCGCTGCGCCATGCCGCAAGGGGCTGCTTTGCCGGCAGCCCATAACGCGCAACCAACGCTTTACGCAACCCCAAGTCGTCCGCTGGCCAGACGTCGGGGCGCAGCAGATGAAAAATCAGAAACATCTCAGCCGTCCACCGCCCGATGCCCCGCACCGCAGTGAGTGCGCCGATGATCACCTCGTCAGACATCCCCGCCCAGCGTTCCGGGTCGAGAGAACCCTCCTGCGCGTGTCGCGCCAAATCACGCAGGTATTCCACTTTTCGCGCCGAAAGGCCCGCGCCGCGCAACGCTTCAGGTTCAACCGCCCAAACCCGTTCGGGTGACACCACGCCATCCACCGCAGCGGTAAGCCGTTCCCACAACCGATCGGCTGCCGCCACCGATACCTGCTGCCCCACGATCGCGCGCGCAAGTGTCACGAAGGGATCGCCGTGTGACCCCAGCAGCTCCCCATCATACTGCGCGATCAGTTCGGCCATTTTGGGGTCTCGCGCCCTGAGCTCGGCACACGCCGTTTCCCAATAGGGTGGACGAACCCACGCTTCGGGGCCCGGATCACACACCAACGTGTCGCTCCTTAGCCATCAGTGCCGCGAGCAACTTCTGCTGCACCCCTTCGAATGCCCCATTACTCATCACCACCACCGCATCACCCGGTTCTACGCACACAACGATCTCCGCCACCAACGCTTCGATCTCAGTTGCCACCTTGGCCTTTGCACCGAGCGGCGCCAGCGCTGCCGCCAAGTCCCAAGAAAGTCCTTTCGCGTACCCGAAGACACGATCCGCGCGTGCAAAGGCTGCGGGCAACTCCGCCTGCATCACCCCGCGCTTCATCGTGTTCGACCGCGGTTCGAAAAGCGCGATCAATCGCCCCGTCACCCGGGGTCGCAGCGCATCGAGCGTCGCGGCAATCGCCGTCGGATGGTGGGCAAAGTCGTCGAAGACCGTCACCCCAGCCGCCTCCCCCACCTTTTCGAGCCGCCGCTTCACCCCGGGAAAACTGGCCAGCGCTTCCACCGCGATCTCCGGGCGCACACCCGCATGAGACGCAGCCGCCACCGCAGCAAGTCCGTTGAGCGCATTATGGACTCCCGGCAACGGAAGGGTCACACTTCCGATCGCTCGCCCATCGAACGCGTAGTGCGCCCGATCCCCTGCCACCTGCACCTGCCAGCGCGGCACTTCCGCCCGGTCGTCTGCTTGGGCATTATGTCCACCTGGATACGATTCTGCTAACCCAAAACGGGCCACTTCCGACCATACCCCCCGCGCCAATACGCGATCGATCGCCGGGATTCCCGCACGCGCGAAAATCGCCCCGCTTCGCGGCATCGTTCGGATCAAATGGTGGAATTGCGTCTCGATCGCAGCCAGATCGGGGTAGATATCGGCGTGGTCGTACTCCAAATGGTTGATCACCAACGTCCGCGGGCGGTAATGGAGGAATTTCGCCCGCTTGTCCGAAAAAGCGGTGTCGTACTCGTCGGCTTCGATCACGAAAAATGGAGAATCCCCCAACGCCGCCGGCGCTTCGAACCCCGGCACCGCGCCGCCGATGAGATACCCAGGGTTGAACCCCGCCGTGCGCAAAATATGCGCCGTCATCGCCGTAGTGGTCGTCTTGCCGTGGGTACCGCTCACCGCGATCACCCACCGCCCGCGCAGCACCGTCTCGGCCAACCACTGTGGGCCCGAGACGAAAGGCAAACCGGCGTCCAGGATCGCCTCCAGCAACGGGTTGCCGCGGGAAATCGCATTCCCGACCACGTAACAATCGGCACCCAAACGAATCTGATCGGCGTCATACCCTTCGATCGGCGTCAACCCATGCGCTGCCAACACGTCGCTCATCGGAGGATAGAGGGGCCCATCACACCCGGTCACCCGGTAGCCGAGCGCTTTCGCCAAGATCGCCACCCCAGCCATGAACACCCCGCCCATACCCAAAATGTGCAGATGCATCGTGCAGCACCGTCTGATTGGTACAATAAGGCGAATTCTCGCATACCCCATTCCCCATGAAACGCAAAACTTACGAGGCGATCGACTACCGCGACGAGATCGCCCACGTTGCTGCGCGGCTCATCTTCGACGAAGGCATTCGCGATCTGGCGTTTGCCAAGCGCAAAGCGGCCAAACAGCTTGGCCTGCCGCCGCGCACGATGCTGCCCAGCAACGAAGCGGTCGAAGCAGCACTGGCAGAATTCGTCGCCGAATACGGTGAGATTGAAAACCTTCCCGAACAGCTCACCGCGATGCGTCGCGAAGCTGCGCACACGCTTTCGTGGCTTCCGTGGCCGGCGTACCTGGTCGGCGCGGTTGCGCACGGGACCGCTGGGCCGATGAGTGAAATCGAAATCGACCTCTTCGCCGAATCGGGGAAAGAGGTGGAAATTTTTCTCCTCAACGAACACCGCCATTTCCGGGTCCATACCCCGAAAGCCAGTGCCGCGCGCCGCCCAGAAACCGAATTGATCCTCGAAGACACCCCCTATCCCGTCCGGTTGCGCGTCTGGCCCGCGCTCGACGAACGGCGACGGAAAAAAGCGGAGCGCGGCCTCACCCTCGCGATGCTCGAACAACTCTTGCAGGAGGCGTGATGAACGACCCACGCAACGCCCCAAACCCCACCCCCCAAGCACCGAACTCGAAGTCTACTCGTGCGTCGCCACGCCAAACCCTACTCCATTGGCTCATTGCGGGGCTTCTTGCCGCAGGCGTCTTGTGGCTCTTTTTCAGTCAAACAGTTGCCCCCCAGAACCCAACCGGGCCCACCATTTCGGGTTACGATGCCCGTGCGCTTCGGCAGCTCCTGACCGCTCAAATGCCGGAAATCGACACGGGTAGCCCACGAACCCTGAACGAGTGGCGCGGCAAACCGCTGGTCATCAACTTTTGGGCCACCTGGTGCCCGCCGTGCCAAAAGGAACTCCCCGATTTCGCCGCGCTTGCGCGTCACTACGCTGGGGGCGTCCATTTCGTAGGCTTGGGGCTTGACGAACGCGACAAACTCCTTGCGTTCGCTCGCGAATTCGACCTGCCCTACCCCACCCTGGTCGCAGGCGGCTTTGCCTTGGGGCAGACGACGAAACTCGGCAACCCCAACCGCGGCATGCCCTTTACGCTGGTTCTCGACGCAAACGGGCAACCAGTCGCGCACCATGTCGGCTTGATCTCGCGGGAGCGTCTTGAAACACTCATCGCCCAAGCGCTCGAACGATGACCCCCGGGCGAACGCCCTCTAGCCAAAAGCGGCGAAATGCGGCAAACTTGCAGCTTTGCACCGCGAAACGCTGCAAAGGAACGACCCGATGGCTGCTGCTCCTAACGAACCGTGGCGCATTTTGGTACTCCACGGCCCGAATCTCAACCTCTTGGGCGTGCGCGAACCAGAAATCTACGGTCGCACCACCCTTTCCGACATCCACGCGGCGCTCACCGCACGCGCTGGCGCCAAAGCCGTGATCGAAAGCTATCAGAGCAACCACGAAGGGGCGCTCGTCGACCGCATCCAAGCAGCGATGGAAGAGGGCGTCGATTTCATCCTCATCAACCCCGGCGCCTACACCCATACCAGCATCGCGATTCGCGACGCGCTTGCCGCGGTGCAAATTCCCTTCATCGAAATTCACCTTTCCAACATCCACGCCCGCGAGCCGTTTCGGCGCCACTCCTACCTTTCCGACAAAGCCGTGGGCGTCATCGCCGGGCTTGGCGCCTTTGGCTATGAGGCGGCGCTCGAAGCGGCGATGAACTGGCTCGAACGCGAAACGCCGCCCCTCCGTTCAACCACGTAAGGAACCGATCGATGGATTTGCGCAAACTCAAGAAATTGATCGAACTCGTCGAAGCGTCCGGGATTGCCGAAATCGAAATCACCGAAGGCGAAGAAAAAGTTCGCATCGCCAAGCAACCCCCGGTTACCCTCCCGCCGGTCACTGCCCCATACCCCGCGGGCGCAACGGTCCACGCCACACCGGTACCCACCGCCCCACAAGCCACACCCGCAGTGAGCGCCCCCACCAACGAAACCGCTGCCCCAGCCGACCCGGGATTGCCCCCAGGTCACGTCGTGAAATCGCCGATGGTGGGCACCTTCTACCGCGCCCCGTCGCCCACCGCGCCCCCCTTCGTCGAAGTGGGCAGCCATGTCAAAGTGGGCGACCGGCTCTGCATCATCGAAGCGATGAAACTGATGAACGAAATCGAAGCCGACGTCGCGGGTGTCGTCAAAGCGATCCTGGTCGAAAACGGCCAGCCGGTCGAATATGGTCAACCCCTCTTCGTGATCGGATGAGACCGCGATGCGTCACACAAACCAACCTGCGCTCGACACAGTCCCTGAACGGCCTCCGTTTAGCAAAATTCTCATCGCGAACCGGGGTGAAATTGCGCTGCGAATCCTGCGCGCCTGCCGCGAACTCGACATCGCCACGGTAGTGGTCTATTCGGAAGCCGACCGTGACAGCAAACCGGTGCGCCTAGCTGACGAAGCGGTGTGCATCGGCCCTGCCCCAGCGGCGAAAAGCTACCTCAACATCCCCGCAATCATCGCTGCCGCCGAAGTGACCGATGCCGAAGCGATCCACCCCGGCTACGGTTTCCTCTCCGAAAACGCCGAATTTGCGCAACGGGTTGAAGCGTGCGGCTTCACCTTCATCGGTCCGCGCCCCGAAACGATCGCGATGATGGGGGACAAGGTCGCTGCGAAACGGGCGATGCTCGATGCCGGCGTTCCTTGCGTCCCCGGCTCCGACGGCGCGCTACCGGACGACCCCGACGAAATCGTGCGGATCGCGCGCGCAGTCGGTTTTCCCGTGATCATCAAAGCCGCCGGCGGCGGGGGCGGACGCGGCATGCGCGTCGTGCACACCGAAGCGGCGCTCCTTTCCGCCGTCGAAACCACGCGCAACGAAGCGCGCGCAGCATTTGGCAACGCCGCGGTCTACCTCGAAAAATTCCTCCAACAACCGCGGCACATCGAAATCCAAGTGTTGGCCGACGCCCACGGCAATGCCGTCTGGCTGGGCGAACGGGATTGTTCGATGCAGCGCCGCCACCAAAAAATCATCGAAGAGGCCCCAGCACCCGGCATCGACCGCGCCGCGATCGCCGAAATCGGAGAAGCGTGCGCCGAAGCGTGCCGCCGCATCGGTTACCGCGGCGCCGGCACCTTCGAATTTCTCTTTGAAAACGGGCGCTTTTACTTCATCGAAATGAATACCCGCATCCAGGTCGAACATCCGGTAACTGAACTCATCACGGGAATCGACCTCGTACAGGCGCAAATTCGCATCGCAGCCGGAGAGCCGCTGTGGTTCACCCAACAAGCGGTCACGCTACGCGGCCATGCGATCGAATGCCGCATCAACGCCGAAGACCCCTACCGCTTCACCCCTTCACCGGGGCGTGTCGAACAGTGGCACGCCCCAGGTGGCCCGGGGGTTCGCGTCGACTCACACGTCTATTCGGGCTACACCGTGCCCCCCCACTACGACTCGATGATCGGAAAACTCATCGTCCATGCCCCCACCCGCCGCCAAGCGATCGCCAAGATGCGCGGTGCGTTGCAAGAGCTCGTCGTCACGGGGATCCAGACCAACGCCCCGCTGCACCTGCAACTCATGAACGACACTGCGTTCGGCGAAGGTGGCATCTCCATCCACTACTTGGAGCAGTGGCTCGATGCCCGAGGCAAAAAGTAGCGCCGCCCGTTGGCTCGAAGTCCGCATCGTTCTACCAGCCGAGGCCGCGGAGCGGCTTGCCGAAGTCGCGCTCGACCACGGCGCGCTCTCGGCAACCCTGGAGGACGCCGACGCCGGAACCCCAGACGAAACCCCGCAATTCGGCGAACCGGGCGAAGCGCCGGCTACCTTGTGGCGGCGATCGGTCGTCGCGCTCCTTTTCGACAGCGACGCCCCGTGGTCGGAACATCTCGCCGCAATGGCCCACGCCGCGCAGGTCACACTCCCCGACGAACGCGAACTCGTGCCGATCGCCGAAACCGATTGGGTGCGACAAACCCAAAACCAATTCCCGCCGATTGCGGTTGCCGACGGCGCGCTCTGGATCGTACCCACCTGGCACGACCCCCCCGCCACCACGGCCCCCGTGATCCGTCTCGACCCGGGATTGGCTTTTGGCACCGGCAGCCACCCCACCACCCACCTCTGCCTGGAATGGCTGGTGCGCGAAGTCACCGCTGGCGCCTCAGTACTCGACTACGGGTGCGGATCGGGTATTCTGGCGATCGCCGCAGCCAAGCTGGGCGCCGGTGCGGTCACTGCGGTCGATATCGACGCCGATGCGCGCACTGCCACCCGCGCCAACGCCGAAGCAAACGGCGTCCCGCTCACCGTCCTCCCTGCCGATGCGCCCCTTAGCCAAACGTTCGACTTGGTGGTTGCAAATATCCTCACCCGACCGCTCATCGTCCTGGCACCGACCCTGGCAGCGCGCGTCGCACCGCACGGCAAGATGGCCCTTGCTGGAATTCTCGCTGAACAAGCTGACGCAGTCATTGCCGCATACGCCCCGTGGATCCGGCTCGCAATCGCTGCCGAACGAGACGGGTGGATTCGGTTGGAAGGAACCCGCTTATGAGCGCAGCGGACGATCGGCCCCTGCGTGAGGAACGCGTAAGCGCCAAACGCATCGTCCGTTGTCCCCATTGCGGCGCCACCTTCGCCACCAGCGACCGGGTTTTGGCAAAAGCCCAGGGATGGGCGCTTTGTGGCGAATGTTTCGAACCGTTCGACGCCCTTCGCGCTACCGTCCTGCAGCAGCCTCCGGAGGTCCCCCCTGCCACGCACTCCGCCCAAAACGAACCCCAACCGCACGACGTTGCCAACGAAAGCGCCTCCTCCCCCTTACGCTCGAAAGACGAACCGCCCGCCCCATCGCCATTTGCTGTTGCGCCCGCAGCGTTTTCTGACACGGCGGCCCTTTCCAAACCGCACGAAGCGCAAAACCTCTTTGCCCGCGCGGTGGTGCTCCTTTTGGCGTCTCTCCTCCTTCTTACCGCGCTTGCGCAGGCTGCCTGGCTTGCCCACACCCCGCTGATCCGATATTTTCCCGAGCTCTACGCGAAAGGAACGGCGCTTTGCCGCACGCTCGGCTGCACGCTCACGCCGCCAGCAGACCCGGAGCGGCTTCAGATCGACGCCGCGCGCCTTATCAAAGAGGCGGAACCGGGGCGTTATACTTTGGAATTGACGCTTACGAACCGCGCCGCCTACCCGATGCCTTGGCCCCACCTGGCAATCACGCTCACCGATGGCCTAGGTCGGGCGCTCGTGCGCAAAAACCTAGCACCGGCTGAGTGGCGGGCTCCTCAGCAGTCGCCGTTCGCCCCCCAGCGCCGCATCGCAGTCACCCTTTCGTTGCAGATCGTCGAAAGCGGGATCGTCGGTTTTGAGGTCGTCCCGTTTTACCCGTAACCGCCCATGCCCCGCGCTGTCAGCGAGCAACGCGCGCATTGCCGTAACGGTCGGTCAAAAGCCGAACCCGTTCGCCAACCCGGAACCCCTCTCCTTCGTCCTCTTGGGTCACCGCCAAAACGCGGCCATTGTCGAGGCGCACCGTGATCTCTACCCCTGGGCGAGCGGTCACGGCCCCTTCCACCGCTTGGCCGGCCACGGCACCCGCTACCGCCCCCACGGCCGTCGTGGCAATCCGGCCCCGTCCGCCGCCCAAGGTGTTCCCCGCAAGCCCTCCCAAAAGGGCGCCAGTGAGCGGTCCGGCTCCCGTTTCCGTCCCCTCGAGCCGCACCGGGCGGATCGCTTCGATCACCCCGTATTGGACCTCCATCACCCGCCGCGCCTCGGAGCGGGCGTAGGCGCCGCCTCCCAAACTCGAAGCGCACCCGCTCACCAAAAGCGCACCCCCAACCAGCCCTACGAACGCCGTCCAAAACCGTTTGTCCATCCCTAGCTCCTTACTGCGCGTCTTCTGATCCACCATCCCATGCCGTGGGCTGCCTACGGCAGCGTTGCCCATGCCGCCTCAACCCCATAGTGGGCGCGCAATCGCGTCACCGCATCAGTCAAGGTAAGCGCATAATTCTGCGCGCCGCGCACCGCGATCTTTTCTGAACCCATCACCGCCCCGAGCCGCACCGCATCGGCCCAGTCGGCGCCAAGCGCTTTCGCACACAAGAGCCCGGCGCGAAACGCATCGCCACACCCCGTCGGATCGACCACCGCTCGCGGCGGCACCGCCTCGATCCGTTCGCACCGCCCATCACAGAAAAGATCCGCACCTTCTCCGCCTCGGGTCACGATCAGTGCCTCCACCCGCTCGGCCAACTGCGGCAACCGCAACCCGGTGCGCGCTTCCATGAGCTTCGCTTCGTAGTCGTTGACCACCGCCACCTGCGCCAGTTCGAGACAGCGCAAAAGCTCGGCACCGCTCAGGAGCGGCAATCCCTGCCCCGGATCGAAAACGAACGGCACCGCGAATTCGTGAAACGTTTCGCAATGGACCAACATCCCCTCGCGCCCGTCAGGCGCCACAATCCCCCACACTGCGCCCCAGCCGGGATCGATCGTCGCAGCGTGCGAACGCAGCATCGCCCCCGGATGAAACGCCGTAATCTGGTTATCGTCAAGGTCGGTGATGATATAAGCCTGCGCGGTCATCTCCTCGGCAAAAATGCGGATCCCCTCATCGCGCAGCCCCAACTGGCGTAGCCGCTCCAAATAGGGCCCCGCATCCTGACCCATCGTCGCGACAATGATGGGGTCCATTCCCAGCAACCGCAACCCATACGCGATGTTGCCGGCGCACCCGCCGAACTCCCGCCGCAATTCGGGGACGTGAAACGCTACGTTCAAGATATGGATCTGTTCCGGCAAGATGTGGTTGCGGAAGCGATCGGAAAAGACCATGATCGTATCGTAGGCCATCGACCCACAGACCGCAATCGGTAAAGGCACGGTTCCCCCTTTGCTCAGCGCAAAACTCGGCCCATTCTAGCGGTAAGGTGCCACCGGGTCAATTGCGCCCGATCGACGACCGTGATCTTTTTTCGCGCCGTGTCATCAAGCTGTCACACCCGTTCGCTAAGCTACCTGTGTCTTACACAACCGGGAGTCCGCCGATGAGAGCGTTTGACGAGCCACTGAGCAACGAAAGCACCAATCCAACCTTTCACGAGATCGTCACGCAGGTGGCGGCCAAACGGCGCACCTTGCTCAAAGGGGCGGTTGGCAGCGCGATTTTGGCCCTCTTTGCGCCCTGGGCGAACGCCGCCACCAGCCGCGGTGCCGCCGCAGCGGTTCCTGGCGCACCGCAAAGCGTCAAACAAACGAGCACGCTCCTTGCCCCATTCGGTCCCAGCATCCCCACCCATTCGGAAGATCGTGTCACCGTGATGCCTGGTTTCAAGATTCGGGCGATCCTCCCGTGGGGTGACCCGCTGACCCATCCCAACGCCCATTTCAAACCGGATGGCAGCAACACCGCCGCCGAGCAAGCGCAGCAGATCGGTGACAACCACGACGGGATGCACCTCTTTCCATTTCCCGGAAAAAATGACGAAGGGCTCCTTGCGCTCAACCACGAATACGCCAATCTGGAATACCTCTATCCCGCCGATTTCCTACCCCAAGGAAAGATCAGCGAGGAGCAAGCGAACAAAGCGATTGCCGCGCACGGGGTTTCGATCATCCATCTGCGGCGCGGGCCAAACGGCTGGGACAAAGTGCCGGAAAGTCGCTACCACCGCCGCATCACTGGCGCCACCCCGTGCGCGCTCACCGGCCCCGCTGCAGGTCACCCGCTCCTGCAAACGCAAGACGACCCCAGCGGCCGACTCGTCCTAGGAACGCTCAACAACTGTGCGAACGGCGTCACCCCGTGGGGTACCTACCTCACCTGCGAAGAAAACTTCAACGGCTACTTCGGAAATGGCAACCCCAACGATCCGATGCACAAACGCTACGGCATCGCAAATGGTTTCGGTTACCGCTGGCATGAAGCGATTGCCCGTTTCGACGTGGCCCGCACCCCGAACGAACCCAACCGGTTCGGTTGGGTGGTTGAAATCGATCCATTCGACCCAACCAGCACCCCGAAGAAACGCACTGCGCTCGGGCGCTTCAAACACGAAAATGCCGCGGTGACGCTCGCGAAAGACGGACGCGTCGTCGTCTATATGGGCGATGACGAGCGGTTCGAATACATCTATAAATTTGTCAGCCGAAAACCGTTCGACCCGACCAATCCGGAGGCGAACCGTGATCTTTTGGACGACGGTGACCTCTTCGTTGCGGAATTCACGAGCACCGACACGGGCAACGGCCGCCTGCTCGGGCGTTGGCACCTCCTTTCTCGCGCCAATCCCAAAATCGCATCAGACCCCCGGTTCCCCACGGACGCCGAGGTCCTCATTTTCACCCGTGCCGCAGCAGACGTTGCAGGCGCGACCAAAATGGATCGGCCCGAATGGATCACGATCCACCCAACGAGCGGCGAAGTCTTCGTCACCCTCACCAACAACAGCAAACGTCAAGCCGACGCCGTCGATGCCGCGAACCCGCGCGCGCAAAACGTCTGGGGGCAGATCGTCCGCTGGCAAGAGGCGGGAAACGACGCCGCTGCAACCGAGTTCGCGTGGGATTTCTTCGTCATAGCGGGCAACCCGGAAGTCTACCCGGAAACGGATCCCCGCGCCGGCTCGATCAACGTCACTCGCGAAAATATGTTCAACTCCCCCGATGGGCTGGCGTTCGATCGCCTGGGGCGGCTCTGGATCCAGACCGACGGCAATTTCAGCAACCGCGGCGCATTCGCCGGACAAGGCAACAACCAGATGCTCGTTGCCGACCCGAATACCGGCGAAATCCGCCGCTTTCTCGTCGGGCCGTCGGGTTGCGAAATCACCGGCATCACCTTCAGCCCAGACGGTCGCACGATGTTCATCAACATCCAACACCCAGGTGAAGCCGCCGGGCATCCGCGCGCCCCTGGTTTTCCTGCCGAAATGCTCGACACAGTGCTCAACCAACAACCCACGCTCTTTTCCGACTGGCCACACAGCCAATTCCCGGAAATCACCGGTGGCCGGCCCCGCAGCGCCACGCTCGTGATCGAACGGGAAGATGGCGCGCCGATCTTCGGCGCTGCCTGAACGCCAACGCCACAACCGCTTGCCCGCACCCCTGAGTGGCTGCGGGCAGCAGGGAACCCCCATCACACAGGGAACAAGCGATGACCGCGACCGACCCCACCCTCTGTTTTGCCGAAACCCCGCGCTATCGCCTCATCCTCGCCCACGACGACGCGCAACTGCTCGCCGCACAGCGGCTGCGCTACCGTGTCTTTGCCGGCGAGTGGGGCGCTCGCCTCAAAACCCGCAAGCCGGGCCTTGATCACGACCTTTTCGACCCCTTCTGCCACCATCTGCTCGTGCTCGACAAGAGTGACGATTCGGTGGTCGGTTGCTACCGTCTGCTGCCGTCCCGCAGCGCACGGGTCGTCGGCGAACGGTGCGCCGAAGCCGAATACGATCTCACCCGCATCAAACGGCTCGATTTCGTCGAACTGTCGCGCGCCTGTATCGCCCCCGAACACCGCACTGGCGCGGTGATCGGACTGCTTTTTCGCGGCATTGCCGCCTACCTGGCTCGCTTTCGCGTTCGCTACCTCTTCGGCTTGGCGTCATTCCCCTACCATTGCGGCCTCGACGCCGTGCTCGCGCAATACCGGACCCTGCGGCAAAAGTACGAAGCGCCGATCGAATTTCATGTCACCCCGTGGCGCCGCATCGAACCGATGCCGCTCGACGGCGTCGAACCCGCGCCTTGTCCCTCGCTCATCTTGGCCTACTTGGCCGCAGGCGCTTGGATTGCAGGCGACCCGACGATCGACCCCGATTTTCACTGCGTCGACTTTCCCGTTCTACTCGACGGAGAACGGCTCGCCCCGCGCTACCGCCGACACTTCTCCCGAAATGCGCTTCGTAGCGAATCGTTGAGTCACGCGTGACCCGTGAAGCACACGATGATTGCACCGCACCGCTCGACGCCCACCCCAAGCAGATACCGCTTGGCGTCTGCCCCCACATCTGCTACGCTTGATCGCTTTGAACCTTGCCTGGGTAAAGCGCTGCCGCCTTTGACCTTCGAAAACGCTACTACCACCCGACGCTACCGCACCGCGTGGTGGTGCAAACTGCGGCTCTTTGGCTGGCTCCTCCTTGGGCTACTCGCCACGATCACCCTCTTTCCGTGGCTTCGCCCAAGCCAACGTGCGCGCTTCCGATCCTTCTGGGCACGGCGGATTCTGGCCGCGCTCGACGTCGAGCTCGTCATCACCGGCGCCGTCGACCCAGGTGCGCTCGTCGTCGCAAACCACATCTCCTGGCTCGACATCCCAGTCCTCATGGCCGTGGCCCCCATGCGGTTCGTCGCCAAAAGTGAGGTACGGCGCTGGCCCGTGTTGGGTTGGCTCGCCGCTCAGCACGGCACGATTTTCCTTGCGCGCGGCTCCAAGCACCACGCTGCGACCATCGGCAAAACCCTCACCGCGGCGCTGCAAAACGGCGAAACCGTCGCCTTGTTTCCCGAAGGAACGACAACCGACGGCACCACCCTGCGGTCGTTTCACAGCGCGTTACTGAGTAGCGCCGTGCACGCCAACGCACCCGTGCAACCGGTCGCGCTCAGTTACCACCGCGCAGACGGTACCCCAACCACCGCGGCCGCGTTCGTCGGCGCAATGACCTTCTGGGATACCCTCGAAAACCTCCTTGCGGCCCGACCGCTCACCGCCCGCGTGCAACTCCTTTCCCCGCTTACCGGAAACGACCGCAAAACGCTCACCCGCAACGCCGAACAGGCGATCCGCGCGGCTCTGGCGCACGCGCAGGAAGAAGCCGCGTAGCCCGAGCACCGAGCGTGCAAGCGCTCACCCCTTCGTGCCACCACAATCGCTACACGCCACCGAAACCACCGCCTGATCCTCCAGCCGCACCGCGGTCAACCGCCCACCATAAACACAACTCGTATCGACCGCCATCACCGCCGCGTCGGCATAAAACCCCAGCAGCGACCAGTGACCGAAAACCACCCGATACGGCAACGCCACCCGTTTGGCATAGCGAAACCAGGGAACGGTCCCCTTGGGCGCGTTCGTCGGCGGCCCTTTCGCTCTGAGCTCCAAGGCCCCGCTCTTTGCATCGACGAAGCGCATGCGTGTAAAACCATTCACGATGTAGCGAATCCGTGGCATTCCCTCCAATTCGGGGTGCCAGACCGATTCCCCCCCTTTGAGCTGGCGCAACCAACCCAAATCGTGCTGCAATTTCGCAACCACTTCGGCGTTGGCCGCTACCGCGGTTTCCCAATCCCACACCGGCGGTAAGCCGGCGTGCGCCATCGCCCACCCCAACGTCCCGTCCCAGACCAACAGCGGCCGCGCCCGCAGCCAATCGAGCAAACGGTCCCGGTCTGGCGCGGAAAAGAGGGAATCGAGCGTGTCGTCTTTCGCGCTTTTTTTGAGGCCCGCCGCGCGCATCAACGCATAGAGATCGTGGTTGCCCAACACCGCGGTCACCGCCCTTTCGGGCAACGACGCGAGCAACCGCAGCACCTCGAGCGATTGCGGCCCACGATTCACCAAATCCCCGACCAACCACAAGCGGTCCCGCTGCGGGTCGAAACGGCACAACGCCAGCAACCGCTCCAACGCGGCGCAACACCCTTGGACATCGCCCACCACCCAGGTGGCCATCGCACAAAACCTCCCATCGCGCTATACTGACAAATGTGCGAACCTACCACATCTACGATCGCCTGTGGCGCTGGGCGCGTCCCTGGCTGGAAAAGCGGCTCAAACGGCTTGCCGAGTCGCGCCACCCCGGTTACGCCGAAGGGATAGCGGAACGATTCGGCGTCGTCACGTGGCCCGAGACCCTGGCGCGTCCCGTTTGGGTGCACGCGGTTTCCGTTGGCGAAACGCGTGCGGCACAGCCACTCATCGCGGCGATTCGCCGCCTGTACCCCACGTTGCCAGTACTCCTCACCCACATGACCCCAACGGGTCGTGAAACGGGCGCAAATGCGTGGAGCAGCGACCCACTGGTGCGCCAAGCCTGGGCGCCCTATGACCACACAGCATGGGTCGCCGCGTTCGTTGCCGCCACCCGCCCGCGCGCGCTCCTCTTGATGGAAACGGAACTGTGGCCCAACTGGTTGCGCGTCGCGCAGGAACAGGCGCTACCCGTTGCGCTGGTAAACGCTCGCATCTCCGAACGGTCGTTTCGCCGCTACCGCCGCTGGCAGCGTTGGTTGCCGCTTGCGTGGGAAGCGCTCACCCTGATTGCCGCGCAAACCGCGGATGACGCAGAACGTTTCCGCGAACTGGGGGCAAAGCACGTGGTGGTCACCGGCAACCTCAAATTCGACCAAACGCCGAACCCCGAACTGGTCGCGCTGGGCAAAAGCTGGCAACGCCACTTGGGCAACCGGGCGGCGTTGGTCTGGGCGAGCACCCGTGATGGCGAAGAGAAACTGCTGCTCGACGCGTGGGAACGGCTCCTCGAAACCTTTCCCCCGCAATGGCGCGCGCCGCTCTTGGTGATCGTCCCGCGCCATCCCGAACGGTGTGACGCGGTCGGGGCGCTTCTGACCCAACGCCGCTATCAGTGGGCCAGGCGGAGCGAAACGCTCCCGCACCCGGGTCTGGACGTTTGGTTGGGCGATAGTCTGGGCGAAATGACCGCTTACTATACGATGGCACGCGCCGCACTCATCGGCGGCAGCTGGAAACCCTTCGGCGGACAAAACCCCCTGGAAGCGATCGCCGCGGGCTGCCCGCCGGTGGTCGGCCCCCACGTCTTCCACTTCGCCGAACTGGTCACCACGGGCCGCCGTTCCCGCGCGATCGTCCAATGCCCCGATCCAGAAGCGGGGCTTCGTTACGCATTGCGGCTATTGCACAGCGCAGAACTGCACGCAGAACACGTCGCCCAAGGGGCACTTTTCCTTGCAGCGCACCGCGGCGCCACCGAGCGAACGCTTGCTGCCCTGGCGCCGCTCCTCACCCCGTCCGCCGCAGAGCGCGACTCAGCGGCGGACGGAGTCACCCCATTCACTCTTCCTCGAACAACGCATCCACCTGCGCCAAATCGGACGCCGCCAGCTGCCCCGCCGCGGCCTTGAGCTGCAACAGCGCCAGCAGCGTATCGAAGCGCGCTTGCGCCAGTTGCGTCCGCGCATCGGCCACTTGCGCCTGCGCGTTCAACACGTCGAGATTGATGCGCACCCCTACCTCGAACCCCGTTTTCGTCGCTTCCAAATTTTTGAGCGATGAGGCAAGCGCCGCCTCGAGCGCCTTCACCCGAGTGAGGCCGTTGGTCACGTTGAGATAGGCTTGCTTTGCCGCGAGCGCCGCCTGCCGCTCGGCCGCTTCACGGTTGCGCTCGGCTTGGGTCAGCAACGCAACCCCTTCGCGCACCTGCGACGTGATCGCGCCGCCAGCATAGAGCGGAATCGTTACCCGAACCCCAATCTGCGCCGCATCCGCTTCCACCGCGGCCAAACGCGACTGATTGAACAGCCGCTGATTGCCCACCATTGCTTCCAGATCAACCGTTGGTTGGTGACCAGCCCGCCGCCGCTCCAGCTCTTCTTTCGCAATTCGCTCGGCAAGCTTCGCCTGCACCACCGCCAGATTATCCGCGCGCGCAGCGGCTTCCCATGCCGGAAGCTCAGCTGGCTCTGGCGGCAGAAGCTTCACCCCGTCGCGCAGACGCGGATAACGCTGCGGCGCTTGCCCGGTGATCGATATAAGCGCGGCTTCGGCCACCGCCACCCCGTTTTTCGCCGCAACCACCTGGGCTTCGGCAAGGTCATACCGCGATTGCGCCTCATAGACGTCTACCACCGTGACGGTGCCGACCTCGAAACTGGCCTTCGCCAGTTTCAGTTGCCCCTCTGCCGCGGCCCGCAACTCTTCGGCCGCTTGCAATTGCGCCCGCGCGGTCAAAACGTCGAACCACGCTTTCGCCACCCGCAACACCAACTGCTGCTCTGCGTCCCGCCACTGCCATTCGGCGAATTCGGACTGCAGTTCGGCTTGCTTGGCCTGCGCCCAATTCTGGGGACGGTAGAGGGGTTGCGTCAGTTTCACGCCCCACTGATTGGTGTTGTACTGCTTCTCAAAAGGCCCGATCTCGAGGCGGTTCCAAAAGGTATCCGCAGACGCACCCAAAGAAGGCAACAAAAGCGCCCGCCCTTGCACCTCCTTCTCTTTGCCTGCCGCACGCGCTGCGCGGGCAGCCGCAATCACCGGATCGTTCTGCTCCGCCCAGCGCAACACCGTTTCCAACGGTTCGGCATGGACAGATGCGAACCACCCTGCACACACGCTGCTCAATAGCAACGGCAACCACTGCTTCGCCTTCATCGTGATTCCCCCTGCGCTTCGGGTTGCGCGGCACCGGCTTCACGCACCCACGCCACCATCCCGCCTTGCAAGTTATAGACCGCGTCGAAACCGTTCTGCTGCAAGAAATAGACCACTTGTGCGCTGCGCGCCCCACTGTGGCAGACGACAACGATCGGCCGGTCGCGCGGCAACGTATCCAAGGACAACGGAATCAGATGCATCGGAAGATGGCGCGCCCCCGGAAACGGCATCTGCGCCACCTCCCACGCCTCACGAACATCGATTACCTCGGGGCGCAACGTCTCCGTTTCTTCCGCCAGTGCCGTCTGCAACTCGGCTACCGTCCATTCTTTGATGGTCTGCCACATCGCCCGTTCCTCACGCAGCCTGCGCCAGCGCTGGCGAAGGTTCCACCAACATCGGCACCACAGTTTCGAAAACCCCCTCTTCACGATACGCGCCCGGCGCCGTGCAGACGAAACGGACCGCCTCCATCACCGGCTCCGTTCCGACGAATGCCAACAGCCGACCCCCTACCTTCAGGTACCGCAGCAAATGGTCAGGACGCTGCCGAAGACCACCCGTAAGCACGATGACGTCGTAGGTGCCTGCTTGCCACCATTTCGCACGATCGTCCGCGACCAAACCGTCCCCAACCATCACCTCGACATTGCGCACGCCTTGGTCTTGAAGACACCGAACCGCGTACTCCGCCAACACCCCTTTGCGCTCAACGGTCACCACGGAACCGCCCAAATGGGCCAAACAGGCGGCAAAGAACCCAGAACCGGTCCCCACTTCCAGGATGCGCTCGTTTGGCTGAATCATCAACGCCTGAAGCGCTTTCGCCTCGACCACCGGACGCAGCATCTGCTCCCCTTCCGGCAACGGAATCTCGACATCGGCAAACGCCAACGCGCGATGTTGCGGCGGAACGAACCGTTCACGCTTCACCGTCATCAGCGTATCGAGTACCCGCAAATCGAACACCTCCCAGGTGCGCACCTGTTGCTCGACCATGTTGAACCGCGCCTTTTCCCAATCCATCGGATCCTCCTGATTATTAGCAAATCTTGATGAAGATTATACCCCGACCGTTTTCGGCAACCGATACCAGATCGCGTAGAGCGCCGGCACGAAAAGGAGCGTGATCGCCGTTCCCACCACCACGCCGCCGATCAGCACGATCGCCAACGGCCCCCAGAAGGTATCGGTAGCAAGCGGCAGGAACGCCAAAGCGGCTGCCAACGCGGTGAGTACAACCGGCCGCGCCCGCCGCACCGCCGCTTCGATCACCGCCTCTCTGGGTGACCACCCTTGCTCTTGAAAGTCACGAACCTGCTGGGTCAGGATCAGCGTATTGCGCATCAGAATCCCGCCCAAACCGATGAGCCCCAAGAGCGCGACGAAGCCAAACGGTCGTTGCGTGAGCAAAAGCGCCACGGTGGCGCCGGTCAACCCCAACGGCGCGGTGGCCACGGTCATGAAAGTACCGGCGAATTCGCGCATCTGCAACATGATGAAAATGAGCGTCACCGCTACCATGATCGGTTGCAATTTCTGGATCGACGCATCGGCCTTACCAGAGGCCTCGACCGTTCCGCCAATCTCCAGATGGTACCCAGGCGGCAACGCCTCCCGAAGCGGTTCGAGCGCTTGCCAAAGCGCTTTGGTGACGTCCGGTGGTTGCGCCCCATGCACTTCCCCCTGAACGGTAATGTAGCGCTCACGGTTATACCGTTTGATCACCTGATCCTCGTAAGAAACGGCAATTTCCGCCACGGCTTGCAACGGAATCCGTGCCCCGGCAGTATTGCGCACTTCAACTGTGGCCAACGCAGCCGGATCGCGCAACCAGGCGTCTCCGCCTCGGGCAATCAGCGCCACAGTGCGGTCGCCGCGCCGCAATTCGGTCAGCGGAACGCCCGTGAGCGCAAAATGCAACTGCTGTTTGACCTCGAGCGGCGTCAACCCGTAACTTGCCAACCGCTCGGGCAGAAAAGTCAGCTGCAGCACAGGGGTTCGTTCGTCGTAATTGAGGTGGGGGTCGACCACGTTCGGGTGTTGCGCCACCACCGCGCGCACCTCGTGCGCGATCCGGCGCACTTCGTTGAGATCGGGCCCCATCACCCGAAACTCGAGCGGCCACGGCACGGGCGGCCCGTAGAGCAAACGATGCACCCGCACCCGCGCTTCGGCAAAATCGCCACGATCCACCGCCTGCTGCACCGCAGCGATCACCCGTTCCCGCGCCGCAACGTCGTGCGTCACCACCACGATTTTCGCAAACGCCGTATCGGGCGGCTCGGGACTTGCGGAAATGAAGAAGCGCGGGGCACCCCGCCCCACATGCGCCATCATCGACTTCACCTCGGGCATCGGCTCGAGCATTGCTTCGATACGCCGGGTGAGTGCGTCGGTTGTCACAATGCTCGTTCCTGCCGGCATCTGAATGTCGATCAGCACTTCGGGACGGTCGGAGCTCGGGAAAAACTGCTTCGGCACCGCTTTCGCCATGCCGACTCCTGCCGCGACCAGCAACGCCAGCGTCACCGCCACCACGCTCTTACGGTAGCGCACGCACGCGCTGATGAGCCATCGCAACCGCTGATAGGCGGGGGTGCCATAAATCGCATCGATACCCCCCTCGACCTTGTGGTAATGGGGCAGCAGCTTGAACCCCAAATAAGGCGTGAAAAGCACCGCGACGAACCACGAGGTCACCAACGCGTACGCCATCACCCAGAAGATGTTGCCTGCGTACTCCCCCACGCCCGATTTGGCAAAGCCGATCGGCAAAAAACCCGCCGCCGTCACCAACGTACCGAAGAGCATCGGCGCTGCGGTGGCGTGCCACGCGTGGGTTGCCGCGTGGGCCCGATCCCACCCCTCCTCAAGCTTGACCACCATCATCTCGATCACGATGATCGCATCATCCACCAACAGCCCCAACGCCAGGATCAACGCACCCAGCGAAACGCGGTCCAGACTGATCCCACGCGCGAGCATGATCAGGAAGACGATACCCAGTGTCAGCGGAATCGCGATCGCGGTCACCACCCCCGCGCGCCACCCCAGCGCCAACAGGGTCACGACCGTCACCACCGCCACAGCCATGAAAAACTTCACCTGGAAACGGTCGACCGCAGCCGAAATCGCCTCGGCCTGGTTGGTGAGCACCTCCAGATGCACCCCCGCAGGAAGCCGCTTTTGCGCATCGGCCAAGAACGCTTCGAGCCGCTTCCCCAACGCCAAGCCATTTTCGCCGCGCTGCATCACCACCCCGAGCAACAACGCATCGTCGCCCCGAGAGCGGACCAGATAGCTGGGTGGCTCCTCCTCCTGCAAATGGACGCGCGCAACCTCCCCGAGCGGCAGCACGCGCGAACCGATCCGCAACGGCAACGTTTCCAAACGATCGAGTTCCGCCAGATCCGCCGCAGGCAACCGCACGTAGAGCCGCGCCGCGTCGGTTTCGATGAACCCGGCAGGAGCCATCTCGTTGTAGGCCTCGATCGCCTGCATCACCTGCAACGGCGAAACGCCCAAGCGCTGCAACCGCGGCCAATCGAATTCCAGATAGACTGTCTGCGGTCGCTCCCCCAACAATTGCGCCTTATGTACCCCCGGCAACAGCTGCAACCGGTCACGAATCTCCTCGCCGATTGCCACCAACTCGCGGTGGGTCTTGGTAGGCCCCGTGAGCGCAAGGAGCGCAAAATAGACGTCGGAAAAGTCGTCGTTTACGATCGGCCCGATCGCTCCCGCGGGCATCGACCGCGCCTCGTCCCACATGCGCTTACGCACCTCGTAAAAGAGCTGCGGCAGTTCGCGTTCCGGCACGTAATCGTGGAACTCCACTTTGATATCGGTTCGCCCGGGACGAACCGTCGCATCCAGCCGGTAGAGGTTGGGCACCTCTTGCAAGCGCTTTTCCAACCGTTTCGTGATCTGCGCTTCAACCGCCTCGGCACTCGCCCCCGGCCACACCGCGGAAACCATCAAGACCCGTACCGTGAAAGCTGGGTCTTCGGCACGCCCCAATTGCAAAAACGCGAATATGCCCCCCGCCAGCGCCAAAATCAAGAAAAAAAGGGTCACGGCGCGTTCGCGCACCGCAAGTGACGACAGATTGGGAAAAGCCATCTAGCGCGCCTCCACCACGGTAAGCCCCGGTACCAGGCGGTGGGCCCCTCCGGCAACGATCCGCTGTCCTTCGTCGAGCGGGCCCGCCACCACCGCATCGTGCTGCCCGTAATAGACCACCGTCACCGGAACGGGCGTCACTTGCCCCCCCGGTGCCACGCGCCAGACCCGTGCGCCACTGCCCCGTTCATCGAGCGCCGCAGCCGGTACCTGCCACAGCCGTTGCGCGTCCGCTTGCGCAAACGGCAATGTTAGCCGCCAGACGGATCCCAGAACCAACGCGGTCTCTTTCAGGGGGAACGCTGTGAAGCGATAACGCGCCCGCACGGTCCGCGAAAGGGGATCGAGCGCCCCATCCTGCTCACGCCAAACCACGGCAAACCGCGCGCCGGAAGGCGATTCCGCCACCCCTTCCTTGGGGGCATCGTGTGCAAGCGATTCCGGCAGTGCTACCTCCAGTTCCCGCTCCGCCCCCAGCGCCATCTGCACCACCAGCTGCCCCGCGGCCACCACTTGTCCCGGTTCGGCCAACCACGACAACACCACCCCGTCTTGCGGCGCTTTGAGTTCGGCGTGGGCCACCAACAACTGGGCGCTGCGCACCTGTGCTTCGGCTGCCTGCACAGCTTCGAAAGCGGCCTGTTCACTTGCTTTGGCGCGATCCAACTGCTGCTCGCCCACGAACCCCTTCGCAAAAAGCGCGGCAACGCGCTTGCGCTCATTCTGCGCCAACCGCCACTGCGCTTTTGCCTGTTGCGCCTGTGCCTTCGCCGCGTCCAACGCCGCTTCGAGATCGCGCGTGTCGAGCCGCGCCAGCACCGCCCCTTTTGTGACCGAAGCCCCTGCTTCCACCGTGCGGGTAAGCAGTCGGCCACTAACCTGAAACGCCACACCCACCTCGTGCCGCGCGCGTACTGTTGCCGCAAACGTGCGCGCTGGCGCCGCAACCGCCCGCACCGTTGCGATGGGAAGCGCAAGCGGCTCCGTTTGCACACCCGTTTCAGCACCTTGAGCCGAGGCAACGCCCAAGATCAGCGCTACCCCCAGCACCCATCGGCGTCCTACCATCACCCATTTCGTGGTCATCGTCGTGCGCTCCAAAGAACCCGATCACTCTGCGCGGTGCAACAAACCGTCCCTGAGCAGCAACCGATAGTTGGCCCAGAAGATCTCCTCATCCAGCGCTTCGGAGGCTTCGGAACAGACCACCGCAAATGAAGAAAGCCACAACGAACGCTGCAAAAGCGGCGCCACGACCAACCGCGCCGTGGCTTTCGGCTGCAACGTCACCGGAAAATCGCCCCGCTTCTGACCGTCGATGATCACCCGTTCCACCAACGCCATCGCGGGATGAATCACCCGATCGTGGTAAACGGTGGCCATTTCCGGAAAATTGCTCGCTTCCGCCATCACCAGCTTGGCCAGCCCCCCCAGCGGCGTATGAAAAATGCGCTCACCCCACCGTTTGAGCAGCAACCACAAGCGATCAAATGGCGCCGCGTCACCGGGCACCCCTTCGGTGAGCCACCGTTCGTCTTCCCCTATGAGCGGCGCGATCACCTGTTCCACCACAGCCGTAAAAAGAGCCAATTTGTCGGCGTAGTAAAGATAGATCGTTCCCTTCACTACCCCGGCGCGGGCAGCGACATCTTCTAAGCGCGTTGCCGCATACCCTCGCTCGATGAAAAGCGCCATCGCCGCTTCCAACAACTCCTGCGGCCGCGCCGCTTTCCGCCGCCGGCGCCGCTTAGGTGGCGTCGCCTCGAGTTCGTTCTTTACCGCTTCCATGCTTGCAATCTGCTAATGACCAATAAGTCATAATTTCACCACAAAGCCGGTGAAATAACAAGACAACGCAAAGGCCATTCGTTCGAGCCCTGCTAGGTTTGCGTATAATTGCAGTGCTCGATGCCGGGGTGGTGAAATCGGTAAACACAGCGGACTTAAAATCCGCCGGCGATCAAAAGCCTTGGGGGTTCGAGTCCCCTCCCCGGCACCATGCGCCCCACTAACTCTCCACAAGCTTGTGGTAATCTCCCTGTCGTGATCCGCCAACGAAAATAACTACGGTCCATCAAACAGGGGGGTCCCTGGTGCCTAGCGAAGCACCCCACGCCCATTCGCGACGCATCTTGCTGGCAGTAAGCGGCCTCACGCCGCAGATCGTCACCGAAACCCTTTACGCGCTGATCCATCAGCCGCAGCCCTTCGTACCTACCGAAATCCACCTCATCACCACCCTCGAGGGGGCCAAACGGGCTAAATTCGCACTCTTTTCCCAAGACCCCGGTTGGTTCCGGCGCTTCTGCCAAGACCATGCGCTCCCCCCCATCGATTTCGACGAACGCAGTCTTCACGTGCTCACCCACCCATCCGGACAACCCCTGGAAGATATCCGAACGCCGGAAGAGAACCAGCTAGCGGCAGACCAGATCCTTGCTTGGGTCCGTCTCCTCACTGCCGACCCAGATAGCGCCCTTCACGTCTCGATTGCCGGCGGCCGCAAAACCATGGGCTACTACCTAGGGTATGCCCTTTCGCTCTACGGCCGACCGCAAGACCGCCTTTCGCACGTCCTGGTCTCAGAACCCTTCGAGTCAACTTGGGACTTCTTCTATCCCACCCCCTACGAACGGATCATCCAGACGCGGGACGGCAAACTGGTGGACTGCCGAGATGCTGCCGTCACCCTTGCCGAAATTCCCTTTGTCCGGCTGCGTGACGGCCTACCGCCCCGCCTGCTCACCGGTGAAGCGACGATGAGCGAAGTGGTTGCAGCGGCAGAGCGGGCGCAGCAACCGCCTCGACTGGTCTTGGATCCTGAAAAACGGACCGCGTGGGCGGACGATCTCGCGCTCGATTTGACACCTACCGAATTTGCCGTTCTCTATTGGCTTGCAAAGCGCGCCCGCAATGGCGATCCGCCAATCGAGTGGAAGACGACGGAGGCGCGCGACGAATACCTAAATATCGCCAAAGCACTCTTTCACCCGCTGAGCACCGAATATCAACGAATCGAAGAGGCGTTCCGCTACCGCAACGACGGAAAACTCATCGCGGAATATTTTCAACCGCACAAATCGCGTATCAACACCGCCATTGCACAAGCGCTTGGCCCGCACGCGGCAAAGCGCTATCAGATCCCACCCGGCAGCATGAATGGGCTACCCCTTGACCCCCAACAAATCGAAATAGCGAAGCAGAACCACCACCAACCACAAGCTTGTGAACACCCGATCACTCCGAACCATTGCGCTACTCTTGCACCATCGAGCGAGGAATAGAAGATGATGCACACCGCTACCTACACCCTTACTTTCACCACCCCGGCCTTCCTGGGCGACGCCAACCAGAACGCCCGCTGGCGTACCCCACCCATCAAGCACGAACTGCGCCACTGGTGGCGGGTGGCGTATGCCGCCGACAATGGCTTTCGCGTCAATGTGACCGAGATGCGGCGCGAGGAGGGGTTGTTGTTTGGCAACGCGTGGCTATCTCACAAAGACAAAAGTAGTAACCACGAGGTATCCACTTTTAGCAAGAGTCTGGTCCGGATCCGCTTGGATCAGTGGAACGAAGGAAAATTGAACGCAAACGAGTGGCAAAAGGAGTGGGGTAAAGACAAACCTGAGACAGCCCAAGGCTGGAAAATCTTTCATCCCAATGTTGACAAGTTTATTGGACCCGCTTTGTATTTGGGCTATGGCCCTCTGGAAGTGGAAAAAGTCACGTTGCAAGCCGGCAAAACAGATTATGCAACGACTCTCAAGAAAAACGCGGCTATCCAGGCAGGTGATGCGGCGATCCTTTCCATGGCTTGGCCAGAGGCCTTTCCCGACGACTTGCAGAATCTTCTTAGGGCTCAAAAAGCACCGAACATCTACCCGGAGAAAATCACTCAGAGGCTCATCTACGCCCTTTGGCTCATGGACCGCTTCGGCACCCTGGGCGGCCGCGCCCGCAACGGGTGGGGGTCGTACCACCTGCTTCCCTCTCCCCCGGGGAGAGGGGAAGGGGGTGAGGCCCTGCCGGTTCGCCCTTGGCGCGATTGCCTGAATCTGGATTGGCCCCACGCGATCGGCAAAGACGAAAAAGGCCCCCTCATCTGGCAGACCGAAACCCATGCAGACTGGAAGTCGCTCATGCGCACACTGGCAATCGTCAAGGTCGGCCTGCGAACGCAGTTTAGGTTGTTTCTGGACCAGAATGCGGGCGACAGGCAGGTCTACAACAAGAGAGGGCAGCCTACAGGAATCGATCATGGCAAGCCCCAAGATCGCCACTGGCTCGCCTACCCCGTGACTCATCATTCAGTTGCACCATGGGATAAAGAAAAAATCAACAACAAAACAGTCCAACTGAATCTACGCCTTCCCAACCAGCTCCGCTTCAAGGTGCGCCAAACGGCAAGCGGCAAGCTTGTGGGCGTGATCTTCCACATGCCGCACCTGCCGCCGCCTGCATTCAACCCCGACCGCGCGGCGATCGAAAGGGTCTGGCGCTGCGTGCATCAGTTCCTCGACACGCTGACCGGAGAACCCCACAAGCGCCAGTTCTGCAAAGACGCGGACCGCGCTGCCCTGGAAAAGCAAAAACAGCAACTTGCTTCCGTCCGTTTGCAACGAATCCCGGAGTGAACTATGAACAAAGACCGCATCTGGCAAGCCAAACTCGCCGCGCGCCTCCATGATCCCCCTGAGAAGGCGCTCGTGCTGCTGCGCACCCGCGAGGGCCATGAGGGCGGCACGGTGGCCGCGCTGCTTGGCGAAGTTTTTCCGCAAGGCGTGCCGGAGGAAATCAAACGCCTTGCCGAACAGGCCGACCACTGGGCCTCGGCCGCTGACCGCGCCGCCTTCCCGAAGCATGAAGGCGACGGGCGCCACCCGGCCTGGCAGCAGGTGGTGTTCGTGGATGACCCGGTGCTGATCCATCCCCTCACCGGCCAGGCGCACCGGCTGCAACCGTTTGCCGACGACGTGAGCGCCGCCGCGGCCCAGGCCCTGGGCACGGACCATCAGCGCGAACTCCTGCAACGCGATGCACAAGGCGGGCTAGATTACCGCCGCAGCGCGCTGGCCCTATGGCGCTTCACCCCAGAACTTGCAGGCGATCTCGCCGAAGTCTGGAAGCTGCTTCCTGCCGACAGCCGGGTGCCGGACCACACCATCCACGACCACCTGGACCTCGCTTCGGCCTTTGCCGGCGCGCTCGCCGCCGACCCCAGGGAAGAGCCGGCGCTGCTTGCCGTTTCCATCGGCCCGGTGCAGGACTTCATCGCTGCGGCGCGCTCTACCTCCGACCTCTGGGCCGGGTCCCATCTGCTGGCGCGGCTTTCCTGGGAGGCGATGCGCGTGATCTGCGAGGCGCTGGGCCCCGAGGCCATCCTCTTTCCGCGCCTGCGCGGCGTGCCGCAGGTGGACGTGTGGCTCGTGCGTGACTGCGGCCTGCCGGCTGAGCGCTTTGACGCCTGTGAATGGCGCACGCGCGGCAGCGACGCCAACCCACTCTTTGCTGCGGCGCTTCCCAACCGCTTCACCGCGTTGGTGCCCGCATCCCGCGCGGCCGAAATCGCAGCAAGCATCGAGAAGGCCGTGCGCGCCTATGCGCTGG
This sequence comes from Hydrogenophilus thiooxidans, assembly GCF_019049855.1. Classification (GTDB taxonomy): domain Bacteria; phylum Pseudomonadota; class Gammaproteobacteria; order Burkholderiales; family Rhodocyclaceae; genus Hydrogenophilus; species Hydrogenophilus thiooxidans. The sequence continues at coordinate 191,103 of NZ_JAHLSY010000001.1, forward strand.
AGAAGGCCAAAGCCGCTTTTCAGCGCCTGCTCGACGTTGCAGGGATCCCGGATCAGCCGGACCTCTACGGCTACAGGCAGATCGAGCGGCAGCTCAGCGGATTCCCCGAGGTGCACTGGGCGGCCGTCCCCTGGTCGCTCGCTTGCGGCAAAAAAGATGAAAAAGGCCGCGTGCTCGCCTCCGACGAAAAACTCGCCGAAGCGATGCAGCCGTTCTTCACAGGCGACGACAAACCGGGCTGGCTCGCTAGCCGCGCCTGGCAGCTCCTCTCCCATGGCTTGCAACTCGAACAGGGCTGGTTCTACCGCCCCAACCCCGGCGCGCTCTATCCCGCGCTGCACGAACTTTTGGAGCGGGCGCTCGCAGCGGTCAAAGCCACCCGCCGCTTCGTCCAGACCGAGGAAAAAGGCTGGCGCTGTGCGCTCACCGGCGAAGGCGAGTGGATCACCACCGACGCCAACCAGCTTCAAACCTCCTACCGTCAGCAGACCGACACCCTCTGGGCTAAGGTGAGCAACAGGCGGCCCGGTTGGGTCAAGGCGGGCGAGCATCTCTCGGCGCTGCCGATGCTCAAGCGCTTGTGGCCCACGCTCTACATCGAGGAGGTGCGCGAGCTGATCAAGCCCGACGGCATCGACCGCTTCGTCGTCTCCACCCACACCCTGGCGCTCGCCTCTGCGATCGAGCGCGCCATCGACGAAACCCGCAAAGCAAAAACCATCAAAGCGCCGGACCCCGACATGACCGAGGGCGAGCGCGTCGCGCTGCCGCGGCGTCTGGCCATCAAGCTGCGTGAAAAGGAGGGGGCGCAGGCCTGGCGCGGCGTGCCCGGCTGGCTCGAACAGCAGATGCAAAGCGACAAGAAGGGTGCGGGCGAAGCGGCGCGCGAGCGCCTCGCCCGCATTCTGGGCGCAAAGCCCGACACCTACTACGGGCTGCTGCTCATGGACGGCGACGAGATGGGCGCGTGGCTTTCCGCCGGTGCCGGCAAGACCCTCCCGATCAAGACCAGCTTTCATCCCACCCTGCGAGAGCGGCTCGCCACTCGATTCGGGGGCGACCCGAAGTTCGCGGAATACGCTAACGAACCCCGCGCCCCCAACCCCGCCTGGCACATGGCGATTTCTGAAGCGCTCAACCAGTTCGCGCTGCACCTCGTGCCGGAGATCGTCGAGCGCGCCTACCTCGGCCGCGTGATCTACGCCGGCGGCGACGACGTGCTGGCCATGCTCGCCAGCGCCGACCTTCTGCCTGCGGCAGCGGCCCTGCGCGCGGCCTATTCCGGCCAGGATCTGACCGTCATGGGCGGCACGGAGGCCGACACGTTCAGATTGCAGCGCCTCGGCAACGGGTGGGCGCAGTTTGGCGGCAGGGTGCTGCGGCTGATGGGGAAACGGGCGACGGCCTCCGCCGGGCTCGTCATCGCCCATCACCAGGCGCCGCTTGGCGCCGTGCTGCGCGAACTCCGGGACGCGGAGAAGCGGGCCAAGAAACTGCCCGGCAAGGATGCCTGGAGCCTTACCATCCTCAAACGCGGCGGCGGCGCGCTCTACGTTACCGCCCGCTGGGGCGAGCCGCTGCGCCTTTTCAACGCGCTGCGCGGGCTGCTCGCGCGCAAGGACGTCTCCCGCCGCGCCGCCTATCACCTGGTGGACTGGCTCGACGATGTGCCGCCGGACCAGCCCGACATGGTCAAGGCCCTGCTTGCCTACCAGATGCAGCGGCAGTGCGATTCGGCCGGAGCCAAGGAGCAGGTCGCGGAGCTGGTGCCGCGGTTGGTGGACCTGGCTTTCGACACCACCCGGCACCTCGGCAAAGTCACACCGCTTGCCTGGCTCGCCAATTTCATGCTCGCTGCCGAATTCCTGGCACGGGAGGCGCGGCATGATCGCAACAGGGAGGAAACATGACGCCGACTGACGCCTTCATCGAAGCGCTCGATGTGCTGAGCCTGCGCGGCAACAAGCTCTTTGGCGATCCTGGCAGTTGGGGCGAAGCGTCGATGCCGCCCCCGCCGTCGGTCGCCGCCGGCGCCCTGCGCTCACACCTGCTTGTCCACCGCGGCGTTGATCTCGCTGCCTTTGCCAAAGGAGCAGTGCGTGACCCGCAGGTCGGTTCCCCAGACCAGCCGGGCGCCTTCACCCTAGCCGCCTTCCAGCTCGCGCGCCGCAAGTCCGACGGACGCATCGAACCGCTCTACCCGTTGCCTGCCGATCTCGTCGTGCAGGACAGGAAAGGCGAGCGGACGGTTGCCCACCTGCGGCCCATCCGGGTCAACGCGGCGCTCAGGGGCAGCGCGGCGCTCCCGCTCTGGCCCGTGCTGGCCGAGGGGCCGGAGCGCAGCAAGCCGGTGGGCGGAGTGTGGCTTACCGCCGACGGCCTGCGCGCCTGGATGGCGGGCCGCGCCATCGAACCCGGTGAGCACCTCGTCGAAAGCGGCGCCCTGTGGAAACTGGAAGCCCGCGTCGGCGTGGGGCTCGATGCACACAAGCGGCGCGCCGAAGACCACAAGCTCTTTTCCCTGCAAGCCATCCACCTCGAGCCTGGCGTGGGGTTCGCCGTGCGTGTGCTCGGCGCGGACGTGCCGGAAGGGATCCTGCGCTTTGGTGGCGACGGCCGTGGGGCGCGCCTTGCGCCCGAGCCCGAACGCGTGGACTGGCCCGAACCCGATTACGAGGCGATTGCCCAAGCGGGCCGCGCGCGGCTTCTGCTCACCAGCCCCGGTATCTTCGCGCGCGGCTGGTTGCCCACCGGGGCCGGGGAGCCGGATCCCATCCAGAGCGCTCCTTTCGAGCTCGATGGCGTGCGCGGGCGCATCGTTTGCGCGGCGGTGCCGCGCACACAGGTGGTGTCCGGCTTCGATCTCGCGCGCTGGCAGCCCAAGACCGCGCAGCGCGCCGCGCCGGCCGGCAGCGTCTACTGGATCGAGGATCTGGAAGCCACGCCCGAAGCGCTGCGCAAGCTTGCAGCGCGCGGGTTGTGGACGGACGAGGCGTATGATCGCGATCCGCGACGTTCGGAAGGATTCAACCGATTCGTTTGGGCCCTTTACTGATCCGGGGGAGAAATCGCATGTTCCAAAAACACGCTGCCCTTTTTCTTTACGCCGTCAGCCCCGTGCACATGGGCGCGGGCCAAGCCATCGGCGTCATCGACAACCCCATCCAGCGCGAGCGCCACACCAACCATCCCTGTTTTGCCGGTTCCGGTATCAAAGGGGCGCTGCGGCACGCCTGGGAATCGCTCTGCAAAGCTGTCCCAGACGGTGAAAAAAGCAAACTCCAAGCGCACTTGGACGCCATTTTTGGGCCAGAATCGAACAAGGATCTGCACGCCGGTGCGGTAAGCGTGGGTGACGCACAGCTCGTGCTCTTCCCGATCCGTTCGCTCAAAGGCGGTTTCGTCTATGCCACCTGCCCAACTGCAATCGAACGGGCGCGCAGGCTGCTCAGTTTGATTGGCGTAACCCCCTCTTGGCCAGCGCTACCTGCTATTGCCGAAGGGCAGTGTTTAATCGCCAACACCGAACTGCTCTCGGACAAAAAACTGCACCTGGAAGCATTCGAATACACCGCAACCGATGGCAATGACGAAACAGTGAAAACGATCGCGACGTGGCTCGCGGAAAACGCCTTGCTCGCAGGCAACGGATACGATCACTTCCGCAACAAGCTCAAAAGCGACCTGGTGGTACTCTCCGACACCGATTTTGCCTATTTCTGCGAACACGCAACGCTCGTGGAACCCCATGTCCGCATCAACGACGCTACCGGAACGGCTGACGACGGCGGACTGTTCTTTACCGAAAACCTGCCGCCAGAAAGTCTCATGATCGCACCCCTGCTCGCCAGTCAGACCCGGACAGGGAAGGGGAACGAGCTCGAGGCCGAAGCCGTGATGACACAAGTGTGCACCGTCCTTAACCACACCAAGTATTTGCAGATTGGGGGCGACGCCACCACCGGGCGTGGACTGGTCGTGGCCAGAGTCATGGAGGGCTGAAGGAATGGCTACACTCGAACAACAGCGCGCGCAGGATGCCTGGAACAAATCCGCACGCTATACCGACAAACACCGCAATTTCGCCAAAAGCATGCCGGCACTCATCATGAACTCGGGCCTGATGCAGGTACTCGCCTTTTGCCACGAAAAAGGGGGCGAACACGAAGAGATCGCCCGGGATTTACGCCACTGGCTCAACCGTCGGTTCAATGGCGTGGATAAAGATCCGGGCTTCGAGGTTTTCATGGAAATGCTGCTACTGGCCGGACCACGCCAGTACCAGATGGTCACCACCGAAGCGTTCGCCTGGCTCAAGTGGCTGCGGCAGATGGCCAGCGCCCGCAACACAAGGGAATGAAGCACGCGATGGGACCGATTTCACCCCAACCCCCGCAGACGCAAGTAGGCGGCGCGGGGCTCAAGGATGGGCATACCCTCGACTGCACCGAGCGCAAGCAGCGCCTTGTCGCCGGTGATGAACAAGTCCGCCTGTGCGGCGAGAGCGGCGGCAATGATCGCCACATCGTCCGCATCGGGGAAGTTCTCTGGTGGCTGCCAGATCGCTCCATCCTGAGCCTGCTCACACAACGCCAGCACCTGCAACGCCGCATCGACGGACTCACCGTGCAAGTTGAATTTATCGCCCAGAATGCGCGCGGTTTCTGCCGCAACACAGCCGCTGGTTACGAGTGTCACCCGTGTTCCACCATGCAACGCCAGCGCCAGCCGCACCAGGTCCCGACACAAGCCCTTGGCGGCAAAGGCACTGATCCAGACGTTGGTATCGAAAAACAGCCTCACGAAACCTCGCGGAAGATGTCTTCATCGGTGAGGAATCCGGCCTGTTCGGCGGCGGGTTCGATCAGCGTGCGTGCGCGCTCAAATTGGGCCAGCGCCAGCTGCCGCCGGATGAACTCACGCGCCAGATCGCTCTTCGGTCGGTGTAGCGTCTGGGCAAGACGCGTCAGCTCACGATCGAGCGTTTCGTCGAGACGGATGGTCAGCGTCGTGGACATGGTTCATCACCTCAGGGACAACTGTAAGACATCTTAACACAGGAGCTCTCTCATGCCGATCGCCGCGGTACCCGCCTATATGGGACAGGAGTTCAAGAACACCTCACCGGGCATGCGTTTTGGCATGTACCTTGCAATTTGGACGGATCGATCAGACCAGGAAGCACAAGTCAAAAAGCGCGCTGAGGCCCAAAGTAGAGAAGGCCAGGAATTGAGAGAACTGCTACGCAGGCAAGGCATGGACGCAACCATTGCCGACCTGTGCGGACAAAAGCGGCTTCCCGGCCTCTGGGAAAAAAACGATCATGCCGCTCGAAAAGCGTGGGATGCCATCAAAAAACTCTCACAAGCGGATAAAGCACTCATGCAGGCTCTCGCCCAGCGTCAGGAGACCTTGGGTGGAAAGGCGCGCGGATTCTCTCTGGAAGCAAAAGCCACCGCCCCCTTCGTCACGGGCTTGGGCAACGAACACCCGCTGGAAAATGGTTTTTCTTTTCTCTGGCCGTATGGCCTTCCCTACTTGCCGGGTAGTGGCGTCAAAGGGGTGGTGCGCCGAGCAGCGCAAGAGCTCGCCGAGGGGCTATGGGGTGATACCCGCGGCTGGAGCCTGGAACCAGGTTATGAAATCGAAGTGAAAAGCGGCAAAGAAAGGACGCGCATCCAACTTTCCGTGCTCGACGTGCTCTTTGGCCGCGAACCGCCTTCGGGTGACTCCAACGCCGTGCGCGGGGCGCTCTCGTTCTGGGACGTAATCCCGCTCATTGCTGGCGACAGCCTCATGGTCGAGGTCATGACGCCGCACCAGTCGCATTACTATCAGCAGAAAAAAGAGCGCAAAAGCGGCGACAGCGCCGAACCCCACGACAGTGGCCAGCCCAACCCCATTTTCTTTCTCACCGTACCGCCCGGCTCGCAATTCACCTTCCACGTGGCTTGCGACACGGCGCACCTCGCGCGCCTGACGGCACACAAACTCGACGGCGCACCGGATCTGCTTGCCACAAGCGATGGCCGCCCCCTTTGGCAGCAACTGCTGCAGACCGCCTTCGAGCACGCCTACGAATGGCTCGGCTTTGGTGCCAAGACCGCTCTTGGCTATGGTGCGATGACCAAAAAACCAGACGAAGAAGCAACGAACAATACGCAGCAATCAGAGCTCCGTAACGTGGCCCCTAAAACAATCGAAATTTGGGAACAGGCCACACTCGAGTACAAACCCAACACCCAAGAGGTAACGGCAACCTTCCAAAACCAGAAAACCGCTCCTCTGCGACAAAAAGCGGCACAAGAATTCCTGGAACAGCTTGGTGAAGAACGGCGCAACCGGCTCAAGAAAAAACAAAAGCTTGCCAACGTATCGGTCACTGTGCGTAAACAAGGAAACTTTTTCGAATTAAAAGGTATCGCCGAATGAAGCTCATCAGTTTCCTCGGTACTGGCAAATACGAAAGCGTTTGCTACCATTGGGAAGGCAAGCGCTACGAATCACGTTTCGTTGCTGAAGCGCTGGCACGTCTGAGCAATGTCACTTCCGCCGTCATTCTGGCCACAGAGGGAGCGGAACAAACCCATGGTCAAGCGTTGGCAGACGCTTTTGCCAACGCAGCCATTGACTGTCAATTCAAGCGCATCCGGAATGGCCAATCCCCAGATGAGCTGTGGGACAACTTTTCCATCCTGACCGACCTGCTCGACACTGAAGAGCCCGCACTCCTCGATATCACCCACGGATTTCGTTCTCAGCCGTTTTTCGCTGGGGCGGTGGTCGCGTTCTTGCGCACCATCCGCAACAAAACGTCATCTGTGCGCGTCGTCTACGGTGCCTTCGAAGCTCGTGACGCAAACAACCAAACACCTGTTTGGGATTTGACCCCATTCGTCGAACTGTTGGACATCACCCAAAACATCCACATCTTCCTGCAATCTGGTCAGGCAGAGAATTTGGCTGCCCACATCGAAGAACTCGGGCGTAAGCTGGCCCGCGAATGGGCGCGCACCAAACAAGGGCCACGCCCCCAGCTCGACAATTTCGCCAAGGCACTTCGTGAATTCAGTGAATCGCTCACCACGGTCCGAGTCGGACAGATACTCCTGTCAAATGGTCGAAAACCGTCCAAAGCGGCGCAACTCCTTCAAGCCATCGACGAAGCCAAGGCCGACCTCACCCAGCATCTACCCCCGGTTGCACGGGTGCTCGATGCAATGCGCGCCATGGTAAAGCCGCTCACCCCGGATCGGGCGGACCTTACTGGGAACGAAGGAAAAGCGCTCATGGCCAGCCTTGCCCGTCTGTATCTCTCCCTTGGCCGCTATGCCGAAACCGGCATCGTACTGCGTGAAGGGTGGGTGAATGTCTATGCCACATCGCAAGCCACTTGCCCTGGCCAATCGTTCGACAAGCAAGAACGTGAGAAAGCCGAAAAACGCATGAGTTTGGCGGGCAATACCGAACGGGAACTTGCTGGCCTACGCAACGATATCGAACACGCAGGGTTTCGTCAGCAACCCTTGCCGCCGCAAACGATCAGGGAAAAACTGCAACGTTTTCTCGACACCTTCGAACAGGCCCAACTAGCAACCAAACCGGAAACTTCAGAAGGCACGATCTGGTTCGTTTCCCGTCACCCCGGTGCGGTAGCATGGGCTGCGCGACAAGGGTTGAAGGTAGATCGGCAAGTGGCGCATCTCGATCCGGATGAGGTCCAGGCAGGCGACACCGTGATCGGCACCCTGCCCGTACATTTGGCCGCACAGGTCTGTGCACGTAAAGCGCGCTATCTCCACTTATCACTCGATTTACCACCTGAGGCACGCGGCCTGGAACTTTCCGCCGACGACCTCGAACGCTACGGTGCCCGCTTAGAGGCCTATCACATCGCGCAGGAGTGACCGCAATCATGACCACCCTGATCTCCTTTCTCGGCAAAAGCCAACTCGACAGCAAAACCGGATACCGCACTGCCCGCTACCGCATGCCGGACGGCACCATTCACGAAACCGCATACTTAGGCCTGGCACTGGCCGCGCATCTTGCAGCCGAGCGCGTCATCCTGCTGGGCACCGAATCGAGCATGTGGGACCTGCTGGTGGAAAACGTCGCAGGTGACCACGCCGCGGATGAACTCCGTCTGGAACTGTTCGATGCCGTGAAGGAAAGTCGCGTCACCCAGTCCCTACTCGATGACGTTGCGCCTTCGATGGCGGCACAGCTCGGACGACCCGTTGCCAGTCTGCTCATTCCGTCCTGTGCCACTTTCACCGAACAGCAGGAAGTCCTCACCCGGCTGGCCGATCATCTCCATCAAAGTGAGTGCGTCGTGCTGGACCTTACCCACGGTTTTCGCCACTTGGCGATGTTGGGCTTTGCCGCAGCCCGCTATCTTGTCCACGCGCGCGGCGTTACCGTACAAGGACTCTACTACGGCGCCTTCGACATGACGCACAATGGCGTCACACCCGTGGTCACGCTCGACGGGCTGGCACACCTACAAGAATGGGCCGAGGCATTCGAAGCCTATGAAGCCAGCGGCGACTTCTCCCGCTTTGCGCCGCTGCTGGTTCAAGATGGCTTTCCCCGTGCAGCAGCGGATGCGCTCGTACGTGCCTGGCGCTTGCTCATGGTCAGTAACGTACATGATGCGGCCAAAAGCCTGCAACCTGTCCTGCAGGCGCTTGGTACGCCACTTTCGGGTGCATCAGAACTCTTCCGGGTGCGCCTACAAAAGGCGTTGCGCTGGAGTCTCGAAAGTGCTTTGTCAGAAAAATTCCGTCTGCTTGCCCTGCAAAGCCTAAAACGCGGCGACGCTCTAAGAGCCAGCATCTTTGGGCTGGAAGCGTTTCTTGCCCGTGAAGTAGAAGCCGCTGCCGGCAACCCCCTTGACTACGCGCAGCGAAAAGCTGCTGACGAACATTTTCAGGCACAAGTACGGGACGGTTCAGTTCCGGACTGGAAACGGGAAGCTTTTTGGCTGCTCAAAAATGTGCGCAATTCCTGTGCCCATGGCACACCGCCAAGCCACGCCCGCCACGCCCAGCTTTTGCGCAACCCGCAGCAACTTGCGCGTGAGCTTGAAGCAACCTTGAATCGACTGACCAACACCCCATGAACGCTCCAGACATCGCCCTTCCCGTGGCGCGCTACCGCCTCGAGTTCGAAGTCACGAAGGACTTGCACCTGCCAGCCTACGCCGGCTCCACGCTTCGCGGCGCATGGGGGAGCGCGCTGCGCGCAATCTGCTGCATGACGCGCTTACCTGTATGTGACAACTGCCCGCTGCTCGATACCTGCCCTTATGCAGCAATCTTCGAGACGCGCCCGCATCAGCGCCGCGCATCCTTTTTGCAGAATTTCACACACGTGCCACGCCCCTACGTGATCGAGCCTCCGCAAATGGGCAAACGCAGTTATATACCGGGCGAACGCTTCTCCTTTCATATCGTACTCGTTGGTCGCGCACTGGAACATCTCTCTCTCATCCTGTGGGCCTATGTCAAAGCGTTCCGGCGCGGCGTTGGCAGCGGTGACGGTACGGCGGAACTTTTGCGAGCCATCCATATGGGCGAAACCGAAACCATCGTGCTCGAAGCACCGGGCAAGGCACTCAAACCGCATGATCCCGCCATTCCGAAAACACCCGATCTGCGCGGGACGGTCACGTTGCAGTTTCACACACCGCTGCGATTGCAGACCAACGGTCGACGAGCTACTCGGGAAGAGCACACCGCACGCAAACTCCTTACCGCTTTAATTCGTCGCATTGCTCTGCTCAACGCCTACCACGGAAACGAACCATTCGTGCTCGACCTCAAAGCACTAGCAAACCAAGCGCACCTCATCACCAGCGAAACCCAATTACGCTGGCACGATTGGACGCGCTACTCCACCCGACAGAAAAAACACATGGCGCTAGGCGGCGTAGTGGGCACCTGGAAACTCATGGGCGACCTCACCCCTTTTGCTCCTTTCCTTCATTTGGGGCAGTGGGTTCATGTGGGTAAAGAAGCCACCTTTGGTCTAGGAAAATACCACCTGACGCTTGCGCATTCGTAATTCCCTAACAAGCCACATTCCCAATAAAGGCACAACTCCATTCTTCCTCCTCGTTCAAAAGAAAAGCAAAAAGAAAGCATCAACCCTCTTCATGCCTGTTCACAGCCCGCTAGCACAAGCTTGTGGTATCAACAAGGGCTATCACGTATGGGCAAAATAACAGATGCAGTCGGCATTAAATTTAGGAAGAAACGGAGGAAATATGAAAAAAACTGCAACGCTCATTACCGCTGCCATCTTTACTACAAGCTAAATAACTGGATGCGCTACTGCATCCAAGGACATTGCAGCTCAATCGGTTTCACCGCTACAATATCAACAATTCGACTGTGAACAGATCACGGCAGAAATGCAGCGCGTACATAACCGAGCTTTACAGCTAGCGGGGCGTTTGGACGAAGCAGCGCAAAACGACAAAATTCTCACAGGCGTGGGACTGATTCTTTTTTGGCCAGCATTGTTTGCTCTGGGTGGAACCAAAGAACAAGAAACTGAATATGCTAGACTCAGAGGTGAGTACGAAGCGCTTCAACAGGTAGCAATACAGAAGAAATGCCCTGGCGCAATTTCGAATGAAACATAACAAAAAAACAGCCAAACAAAAAAACACCTGTTCAAACAGGTGTTTTTTTGTTTTATGCCCTCAATTTATTTTTGATCAAGCAAAAAAATCAGAATTCACTTTTCGTCAACCAAAACAAATAAGCATTTTCTTTGTTTTTATCAAAAAATAAAAAAGTTAGTTAATCGCTCCTCTTTCAGAGCATAATTCCATCCGACCCGACGTACGCAGAGGTGATTGCGCTTGCCACTGTCTTAGTCCCTTCTCAATCAGGGCATGATTCCAACGAATTACCAAAAAGAAATGTATTGCTGCTCGAAGAGTCTTAATCCCTTCTCAATCAGGGCATGATTCCAACATGGTGGCATCGAAGGTTTTTCTTCCGGAGGCAGTCTTAATCCCTTCTCAATCAGGGCATGATTCCAACGCAGAAATGCGTGAAGATACGTACGAAGGACAACGTCTTAATCCCTTCTAAATCAGGGCATGATTCCAACCCAGACTTTTTAATCGACTTCAGCATATCGTTTCCGTCTTAATCCCTTCTCAATCAGGGCATGATTCCAACCGATCGATGCTTTTGTCTTCGTGCTGCATCTCGAGTCTTAATCCCTTCTCAATCAGGGCATGATTCCAACAGCCATGATCTACCAAGTCAGAGTGACAAAGGACGGTCTTAATCCCTTCTCAATCAGGGCATGATTCCAACAAGTGCCTTACCCAAGAGCTCGACGCGAGCTCGTTGTCTTAATCCCTTCTCAATCAGGGCATGATTCCAACCCAAGAACTTGGGGCGGTTCAGTGACTTGCCGTGTCTTAATCCCTTCTCAATCAGGGCATGATTCCAACAGTGTCTCACCCAAGAGCTCGACGCGAGCTCGTGTCTTAATCCCTTCTCAATCAGGGCATGATTCCAACAAACTGTTCGAACGGTACCGTGCGCCGCAAGACGAAGTCTTAATCCCTTCTCAATCAGGGCATGATTCCAACGTTTGATTGAGTGAAAGGATTGAAATGAAAGAAAGGTCTTAATCCCTTCTCAATCAGGGCATGATTCCAACAATCCTCAATCGTTACGTTTGAGACGAACTGGTGCGTCTTAATCCCTTCTCAATCAGGGCATGATTCCAACGACGGATGGCTGAAGATAATCAACAGCCATCCTCAGTCTTAATCCCTTCTCAATCAGGGCATGATTCCAACACTAGGTGCTATATACCTAAACGCTTTTGTCAATGGTCTTAATCCCTTCTCAATCAGGGCATGATTCCAACCCAATCCCGTCGTGGCTTTTGACTGGGGACAAGAATGTCTTAATCCCTTCTCAATCAGGGCATGATTCCAACCGCGTCCAGGCGCTTTTTTATGTCTGTCGACCGCGGTCTTAATCCCTTCTCAATCAGGGCATGATTCCAACCATAGCGCCCGCGCAGCAAGAAGCGGCCAAGAAACCGTCTTAATCCCTTCTCAATCAGGGCATGATTCCAACGAAGAGGAGGTATCATGCTTACTTCCGCTGATTGTCTTAATCCCTTCTCAATCAGGGCATGATTCCAACACACGTGAGAGGAGAAAGGCATGAAGTTCTTGCTTGAGTCTTAATCCCTTCTCAATCAGGGCATGATTCCAACCTTTTTGGGTAAGCAAAATTGAACGCATCTTACGGTCTTAATCCCTTCTCAATCAGGGCATGATTCCAACAAAAAGTCGCAGCCGAAAAGGCTACCGAACTTGCGTCTTAATCCCTTCTCAATCAGGGCATGATTCCAACAAAGCGAATCGATCAGCTCTTTGACAATTTGTCAAGTCTTAATCCCTTCTCAATCAGGGCATGATTCCAACATTTAGGAGGATATCATGCTTACTGAAAAAGTATTGTCTTAATCCCTTCTCAATCAGGGCATGATTCCAACCTAAAATCAGTTGTTAGCATGGCTAATGACGAATGTCTTAATCCCTTCTCAATCAGGGCATGATTCCAACGGCTGGGTGGAACGATTGTTGCTTCTCTCGTCGGCGTCTTAATCCCTTCTCAATCAGGGCATGATTCCAACCTCGGTTTCACCAGGGAAACCGACGATGAAATCGGAGTCTTAATCCCTTCTCAATCAGGGCATGATTCCAACTTCGTCACGAAGAGCGCAAACACGCCGCCTACTGGGCGTCTTAATCCCTTCTCAATCAGGGCATGATTCCAACCCGGAATTGACCGGCAAGTCATCGCGCAAAAGCTCGTCTTAATCCCTTCTCAATCAGGGCATGATTCCAACAAGAAAACGGTGGGGGATTCCATGTAACCTGGTGGTCTTAATCCCTTCTCAATCAGGGCATGATTCCAACTCGTGGTGTTCGTTGAGAACGCCCACATATTACCGTCTTAATCCCTTCTCAATCAGGGCATGATTCCAACTTTGCTAGTTGTTACTGGTAGTGAAAGCATGGCGCGTGTCTTAATCCCTTCTCAATCAGGGCATGATTCCAACGCGCCGTCGTCGTTTTGGGTTGACCGCTATGGTGAGTCTTAATCCCTTCTCAATCAGGGCATGATTCCAACTAGAAAAGCCGAAAACCTTATTGACGATTTCGTTGGTCTTAATCCCTTCTCAATCAGGGCATGATTCCAACTTCGGGTTGAACCCGGTAAACCGTATGCGCCCGGTATGTCTTAATCCCTTCTCAATCAGGGCATGATTCCAACGCCGACATATGTTAAACTTGAAGATAAGTGAAAGGTCTTAATCCCTTCTCAATCAGGGCATGATTCCAACAGTTTCTTGGGCTATACAACCCCAAGTACGACAACTTGTCTTAATCCCTTCTCAATCAGGGCATGATTCCAACTTTGGGATGACATTCGCGCAGGAATGCAAGGATGCGGTCTTAATCCCTTCTCAATCAGGGCATGATTCCAACCCAACTCGCTACCCTCATTCCCACCTTCCACAACTCCGTCTTAATCCCTTCTCAATCAGGGCATGATTCCAACCCGTTCGACTTGATCGGGTGCGAGGAAGAGGTTGTCGTCTTAATCCCTTCTCAATCAGGGCATGATTCCAACGGCGTGAGGAGAACAACCACAAAAGGAGAAAGCAGGTCTTAATCCCTTCTCAATCAGGGCATGATTCCAACGCTAGACGAACTCAACACCCCCCGCCTCGACTGGTCTTAATCCCTTCTCAATCAGGGCATGATTCCAACCGGCAGCACCTCGCAAACTCGCGCGTATGTTGTACGTCTTAATCCCTTCTCAATCAGGGCATGATTCCAACTCGCCATTCTTCTGGCTTTTCGATCATCTCGCACTGTCTTAATCCCTTCTCAATCAGGGCATGATTCCAACAACCCGCGCCAGTCTTGGGTTTCCGAGGGCGAGGCAGGGTCTTAATCCCTTCTCAATCAGGGCATGATTCCAACTGGAGGAACTCAATGAGCCCAGACTCGACTGGCGTCTTAATCCCTTCTCAATCAGGGCATGATTCCAACTAGCTGGCATTTCCTCTCATCTCTGCTCAACAACCTCCCGTCTTAATCCCTTCTCAATCAGGGCATGATTCCAACCAAGTGATGATGTACTTTTTTCGCTCATATTTTTGTCTTAATCCCTTCTCAATCAGGGCATGATTCCAACCGATATGATGATAGCAATCAGAAAAGGTGTGTCGGGTCTTAATCCCTTCTCAATCAGGGCATGATTCCAACGGATGAATCAGCGGCATCCCCCGTCGCAGAGTACGCGGTCTTAATCCCTTCTCAATCAGGGCATGATTCCAACCGTATATCTAGGTGGCAGTTGGCTACTGATGAATGGTGTCTTAATCCCTTCTCAATCAGGGCATGATTCCAACGACAATGACATTTCTGATGTCATTGTTGCATTAATGGTCTTAATCCCTTCTCAATCAGGGCATGATTCCAACCCTTGCTCCCCATGGGTTATTACTCGTGGTGGGTTGTCTTAATCCCTTCTCAATCAGGGCATGATTCCAACGACTGATGGTTACAGGTATGTATTTCATCGGAACGGTCTTAATCCCTTCTCAATCAGGGCATGATTCCAACTGAGCTCAGCTATTTTCCCGAATGGTTGCGCGAAGTCTTAATCCCTTCTCAATCAGGGCATGATTCCAACGGGTCAGTATGTAAAGCTCGAAGACTAAGTGAAGGTCTTAATCCCTTCTCAATCAGGGCATGATTCCAACGACAATCGCAATGTGAATTATATCTGAATAAGGTGAGTCTTAATCCCTTCTCAATCAGGGCATGATTCCAACAGGCGTGGAACGACTACATTAACGGTGAGCTCAGGTCTTAATCCCTTCTCAATCAGGGCATGATTCCAACTGGTCATCTTCGGTCACGAATGCACAATGAACTCGGTCTTAATCCCTTCTCAATCAGGGCATGATTCCAACCGCTACCGAACACGCAATTACACGCCTACTCAAGCTGTCTTAATCCCTTCTCAATCAGGGCATGATTCCAACGCAAAGGAGCAACCATGAAAAGCACGAAAATTACAGTCTTAATCCCTTCTCAATCAGGGCATGATTCCAACACACAATTGCACACCTACTTAAACTCGCCGATTGGGTCTTAATCCCTTCTCAATCAGGGCATGATTCCAACGAAACTTTCCGAAGTGAAACAAGCACCTATCCCAACGTCTTAATCCCTTCTCAATCAGGGCATGATTCCAACTCATTCACACCTGGTACCTGCCGCACGCAAGACCGGTCTTAATCCCTTCTCAATCAGGGCATGATTCCAACCGTGCGCCTTAGTCAATTTGATCCCGTTGATCTCAGTCTTAATCCCTTCTCAATCAGGGCATG
>NZ_JAHLSY010000002.1 GCF_019049855.1 Hydrogenophilus thiooxidans
CAAGGCAAGCGTGCGCGCCAAGGTCGAGCACCCGTTTCACATCGTCAAGAACATCTTCGGCATGAAGAAGGTACGCTACAAGGGATTGGCGAAGAACACCGCGCAGCTCTACACGCTCTTTGGGTTGGCGAATCTGCTGATCGCCAAGCGGCGATTGTTTGCACTCAACGCCCAAGGTGCGTCCTGAGAGGGGCGAAATGAGGAAATACGCCGAGAAACGGGGCCGAAACCAGCCAAAAACGGCAGCGGAAAAGCCATTTCTTGCCCACCGAGGTGTCAATGTCGAAGGGATGCGGTCTGTCTCGCTCATTTTCAATCAAATGCTGATTTGTTCAGCGCGTCCCTAGGCCTCTTGGCACCAACCCGAGAGAATCGCTTCGGCCTGCGCCAGCACCGTCTGCACCGCGGCATCCTGCAGATCGGGTGGATAACCGTATTGGCGCAGGATGCGCTTGACCAGCACCCTGAGCCGCGCGCGGGCCGATTCGCGGTGCGCCCAGTCGACCGTGATGTTCTCTTTCAGGCGCATGAGCAGCTCGTGCGCGATGACGCGCAGTTTTGCGTCGCCCATCACCTGAATCGCGGACTCGTTCTCGGCCAGCGCGTCGTAGAAGGCGATCTCCTCGTCGGACAATCCGGCCTCTTCGCCCCGGCTTCGGGCGGCGCGGATGTCTTTGGCCAGCTGGATCAGCTCCTGCAGCACCTCGGCGGTGGTGATGGCGTTGGCGTGGTAGCGCGCCACGGCATTTTCCAGCCGTTCGGAGAAGGCCCGGGTCTCGACGACATTGGCCTTGGCGCGCGAGCGAATGCCGTCATCGATGAGCTTCTTCAAAGCCTCCAGCGCCAGGTTTTTCTGCTCCATCTGCTGCACTTCGGCGAGGAATTCGTCGGAGAGGATGGAGATGTCCGGGCTCTTGAGCCCGCTGGCTTTCAGGATGTCCACGATCTCGGTGGAGACCACCGCGCGGCTGACGATCTGCTGGATCGCCAACTCGCGCTCCTGCAAGGTCTTGCCTGAACCGGTCGCGCTCTTGACCAGCGCGGCGCGGATGGCCTGGAAAAAGCCCACCTCCTCGCGCACGGCGCGGGCCTCGTCGCTTGCCGCCGCCAGCGCATAGGCCTTGGAAAGTGCGAGCACCGCGTCCGAAAAGCGCCGGTGCGCCGCCTTCTTGCCTTCGGGCGTCGTCTCCTGCGCTGCCCATTGCTGCTGTTTGTCGAGAATCCACTCGATGGCGCCGGCCATCATCGAGAGCCGCGCCTGGGGCGAACCATCGAGCGCCGCGCGGTAGTCGAATCCATAGAACATCGCGCGCACGATTTCGAGCTTCTCTTGCAGCACGGCCACCGCCTCGGCCTCGTCGATGCCGGTCTGCGCGCGGTCGCGCGGCGAGTACTGGGCGAGTGCGTTTTTCAGGTTTTGCGCGATGCCGATGTAATCGACGATCAGCCCCGCGGGCTTGTCGCGAAACACCCGATTCACCCGCGCAATCGCTTGCATCAGCCCGTGGCCGCGCATGGGCTTGTCCACGTACATCGTATGCATGCACGGCGCGTCGAAGCCGGTGAGCCACATGTCGCGCACGATCACCAGCTTCAAGGGGTCGTTCGGGTCGCGCGCGCGTTTGGCCAGCAGCTCGCGCCGCGCCTTGTTGCCGATGTGTTTTTGCCACTCGGGCGGGTCGCTTGCTGCGCCGGTCATCACGATCTTGATCGCGCCCTGGGCATCGTCGTCGCTGTGCCACTGCGGGCGCAGCCGCACGATCGCGTCGTAGAGCTTCACGCAGATGCGCCGGCTCATGCAGACGATCATGCCCTTGCCGTCGAGCGCCGCCACGCGCGCCTCGAAGTGCTGCACGATGTCCTGCGCCACTTGCATGAGGCGCTTGTCGCTGCCGACCAGCGCTTCCACCGTCGCCCATTTCTGCTTGAGGCGTTCGCGGGTGGGTTCTTCCTCCTCTTCCAGGATCTCCTCGATCTCGGCGTCGATCTTCGGTTTCTCGTCCTCGTCGAGTTCGATGCGCGCCAGCCGCGATTCGTAGTAGATCGGCACCGTTGCGCCATCCTCGACCGCGCGGCTGATGTCGTAGATGTCGATGTAATGGCCAAAGACGGCCGGCGTGTTCTTGTCGTCGGCCTCGATGGGCGTGCCGGTAAAGCCGATGAACGAGGCATTGGGCAGGGCATCGCGCAGGTATTTGGCAAAGCCATAGGAAATCTCGCCGCTTTTGCCATCCACCTTGGCCTTGAAGCCATACTGGCTGCGGTGCGCTTCGTCGGCGATCACCACCACGTTGCGCCGCGTGGTGAGCGGCCCAGCCACCTCGCCGAACTTCTGCAAGGTCGTGAAAATCACCCCGCCCGCTGCGCGGTCGAGCAGCCGTTGCAAATCCTCGCGGCTTTGCGCCTGCACCGGCGTCTGGCGGATCAGGTCGCGGCACATCGAAAAGGTGGCAAAAAGCTGATCATCGAGATCATTGCGGTCGGTAATCACCACCAGCGTCGGGTTTTCCATCCCCGGGTGTTTAACCAGAAGACCTGCGTAGAACGCCATCAACAGGCTCTTGCCCGACCCCTGCGTATGCCAGATCACCCCGACGCGGCGATCCCCCGGCTTTTGCGCGCGCGCCGACGGCAGCCCATAGTGCGCCGGATCCTCCCGCACCACGTCCTTCGGCGGCAGCGCGCGCAGCGTCTGCTCCACTGCCTTTTTGACCGCGTGAAACTGGTGGTAACCGGCGATGATCTTGACGAGCCCCGCGCCCGTCTGCCCAAAGACGGTGAAATCGCGCATGAGCTCCAACAGCCGCCGCCGTTGGAACAACCCCTCGATCAGCGTCGGGAGTTCCGGTGCGCCCTTCGGGGCAATGTCCGTTCCGTCGGTGGTGCGCCACGGCATGAAGCGCTCGAAGTCGGCTGACAGCGACCCCACCCGCGCCGCGATGCCGTCGGAAGCCACGAGCAGCGCATTGGTGTGAAAGAGCGGGGCAATTTGTTGCTTGTAGGTCTGCAACTGGTTGAACGCGCCAACCAGGGTGGCCTGCTTCGCCCCTGGCGCTTTCAGCTCAATCACCGCAAGCGGCAGCCCATTGACGAACACCACCGTATCGGCGCGGCGGCGATGCTCACCGTGAACCACGGTGAACTGGCGCACCGCCAGCCAGTCGTTGGCTTCCGGGCGCTCGAAATTGATCAACCACACCTTGCCCGCGGTGAGCGTGCCATCGTCGGCGTGGTATTCCACGTCCACGCCTTCGGTCATGAGCTTATGCAGGCGGCGGTTTTCTTCGAGCAGACACGGCAGCTCGGCATGGGTCACCTTGCGGATCGCCTCCTGGCGGGCCTCCTCCGGCATGCCGGGATTGAGGCACGCTACGGCTTCTTCCAGCCGCCGCTTAAGCAGCACATCCTGGTAGCTTAGGCGCTCCGGGCGCGTACCATCGGGGCCGATCTCCTCCTCACGCGCAATCTGATAGCCGAGCGAGCGGAACTGGTCGAGTAAGGCTTCCTCGACGTTGGCTTCCGAGAGAAATGCCATCGCTCACCCCTCCTATTGCGCGCTGGGCAGAGCCAGCATGTTTTCGATCAGCCGGATCATGACATCCTTGTTCTTGGCGTCCGACTCCGCCACAAGCAAGGCGAGCGCGGCGAGCCCTACGTCGTTGATCACCGGCTCGCCTGCGCGGAAAAGCCGCCCATTGCGGGCGAGAAAATCGACGAACAGCATGGCCCCGCAGCGCTTGTTGCCATCCGAGAACGGATGGTTCTTGATGATGAAATAGAGCAGGTGCGCCGCCTTGGTCTCAATGGTGGGATAAGCTGGTTCACCAAACACCGTCTGTTCCAGGTTGCCGAGGATGGCGGCGAAGGCGTCCTCGCGCTCGCGCCCGAAGAGGTCGGAGGCCTCGCCGCGTGCCTGCAGATCGGCTTTGAGGCGCGCAATCGCGTCGCGTGCCTCGGCCAGCGTCGGCAAGACGCCGCCGGGGCTGCCCGCCGGGGTGGTGAGCAACCCCTCGTCGTAGCGTTGCAGCCACAGAAAGGTCTGGGTGTAGCGGGCGATCACATCCACCAGCCCGCGGCCTTGTTCGGCGGTGAGCGCTTCGCCCGCGGCGGCCTTCCTCACCAGCGCCAGCGCCGCTTCCAACTCGGCGGCGTTTTTCTCGAAGCGCTGGCGGTCGAGCGCATAGCCCTGGGTAAGGTACTCGCGCAGCACGCGCGTGGCCCATTGGCGGAAGCGCGTGGCACGGGTGGAATTGACGCGGTAGCCGACGGAGATGATGGCGTCGAGGTTGTAATACTCGATCTCGCGCACCACTTCGCGCTCGCCCTCACGTTGAACTGTTGCAGTTTTTGCAACAGTTGCCTCACGCTCCAGCTCGCCGCTAGCAAAGATGTTGCGCAAGTGGCGCGAGATCACCGACTTGTCCCGGTCGAAGAGGTCGGCCAACTGCTGCAAGCTCAGCCATACGTTCTCTTGCTCTACGCGCACCTCGACGCGGACATGGTCGCCTTCGTAGATGATGAAATCCGATTTAGGTTTCATAGTCCGCGCTCCTTGAGGAAGGCTTCGGCGTCCCGGATGCGCAGTTCGCCGGAGATCAGCTTGGGCAGGAGGGTGTCGCGGAGTTGGGCGAGGGTGCGGGATTCCCGTTCGTTTTGCACCAGTTGTTGATAGAGGGAGACAGCTGACCTTGTAAAACTTGTCAGCACCGGATCGGAAGGAACTACGACGCGAAGAGGCCGGAAGTTACCTTTGCTGATCTCTTGGAAAGTCGAACCGTTGGCGTTGCCGATGATGGCATCCATATTTTCCTTGCACCATAGCAGCATGAAAACGCTTGGCAGGGTGCCATTGCATTTCATCGCGATGAAACCCTGGTTGATCGCCGTCGGTACTTCGGCAATCGCCAAATAGCCGATGGGCGCACGTGAAGAGAGTAACACCGTGCCGACTGGCAAGAGTCCCGAGCTGATCTTTGCAAGACCAGCGTCCGTAATCTTTCGCTCCGTATCGAGCAAGACTGGAAACTTTAGTGCGGACAGATCCTTGGGTGTTGCCCAGCAGTGTTTACCGCCCTCCCAGAATTCCGATTCCTTGGTGCTGGGTGTAGAGCCACCACAGACCGTGACCTCTTCGCCTATGGTTGATAGGCTCCACCCCTCCGGAATCTCGCCCAACTCCGAATCGACGAGGCGGTCGGGAAAGAGGTCGTAGAGGTGGGCGGGTAGCCCCGGTAGCGATTCGCCGCGGCGCCAGCGGCCTTCCAGCTTGGCGCGCACTGGCTCGAAGTCCACGAACCACGCGCGGAACAGGGCGCGTGCCATGGCCTCCAGCGTTTCGTTCTGGCGGCGCAGGTTCTCGATCTTGTCGTCCAGCGTGCCGAGGATGTGGGCGATGGCGCGCTGTTCAGAGAGAGGCGGGAGATTTACCTCGATAATCTTAAATGTATCTCGCGTTATCGTATCGAAGACACCTCCATGCGCAACCTGTTTCATACCCAAAACGGCATGGCGTAATGCGTAGTAAATGAAATTTGTGTCCGCCAATCCTTTCCTGCCTCTGATTCCGTAGCAGGATTGGTTAAATGCCATTGGCTTTGCAACCTGAGCTACAACGCCAACCGTTCCCCTGGCTGAAATAATGATGTCGCCTCTATTAAGAACTGTTGTTGCGCTTTCAAGGAGTCCGCGTTCTGTAATGGATTTCTCTGCGGAATTTACCCATCGATAACCATTATTAAAGTCGGCTACGGAAAGCCACGGGATATCGCCATTCCAATATTCGGCAACGCTGGTCTTTGGTGTGCCACCACTGATTACATCAACCGCATCAGCAAGCGACAGTCGTTTCCACTCACCCGTCATTCCCAATCTCCTTCAAGCTGGCTTCAATCGCCGCATCCCCCACACCGCCTTCCCCTGCCGTCCCGCCAGTGCCGATTTTTTCATTCCTGCGTCTCCTCGAACAGCCGCAAGTAAGGCTCGAAGCGGAAGCGCCGGTTGCGCGCATAGCCCGTGATCTCGCGCAGCAGGCCGATGTCTTCCAGCCGCGCGACGATCTGGTTGGCGCCCGCGGGGGTGATGCCCAGCCATTCGCGCACGGTGGCGACGGTGACGATGGGGTGGTCGAACAGGCGGTCCATCACGCGTTGGCCGTTGGCGGCGGCGCGGCCCAGTTGCTCGGTGATCCTGGTGCGGTAGTCCTCACGCATGCGCAGGATGGCGGCGGCGGTGTGCGTGGCCTGCTGGCTGACCTCGGCCACACCGTCGAGGAAGAAGGCGAGCCAGCCTTCCCAGTCGCCGACGTCGCGCACAGCCTGCAGGCGTTCGTAGTACTCAGCCCGGTGCTGTTTGAAGTGGTGCGACAGATAAAGTACGGGTTTGGCCAGCAGCCGCTTTTCGGTTAGCAGAAAAGCGATGAGTAGCCGCCCGATGCGGCCGTTGCCGTCCAGAAACGGGTGGATGGTCTCGAACTGGGCGTGCGCAAGGCCCACCTGCACCAGCGGGGGTAGGCCGCCGCCATCGTGCAGGAAGCGTTCCAGATCAGCGAGCGCCTGCGGGACTTCGTGGGGCGGCGGCGGCACAAAGGTGGCGGTGGCGAGGGTACATCCAGCCGGGCCGATCCAGTTCTGGCTGCTGCGCAGCTCACCCGGTTGCAAGCGGCTGCCGCGCACCCCTTGCATGAGCTCGGCGTGGATTTCGCGGATCAGCCGCACGGAGACGGGCAGCTCGGCCAGGCGCACCAGGCCGTGGTTCATGGCCCGGACGTAGTTGGCGACTTCGTTCACGTCCTTGGGCGTGTCGGGGTCGAAGAGTTGGGCTTCGGCGGCCAGGAGGTTTTGCAGGGACGACTGGGTGCCTTCGATCTGGCTGGAAAGCACCGCCTCCTTGCGCACGTACATGAAGACGAAGAGGTCCGGGTTGGGCAGCGTGAGCACCGCGCCGTCGAGCCGACCCAGCGCGTAGTCGGCAGCAGAGAGTTTCTCGCGCAGCACGCCCGTGAGATCGAGCGGCGGGTTGGGTGGCAGGGGCGACGGGATGAAGGCGCGGTAGCCGGTGGGTTGACGAAGGTAGCGTCCGGCGCGTCCAGCCTTATTTTCATCAGCGTTGCTCATGGCGGCGAAAGGCTTTCCTGATTAACGTAGCGTTTATTATGGAGGCGTTTTCGTGTCCTGGACAACACAGCGTTCAACATGACGTCCTTCAAAACCCCAACTCCCGCAAGTTCGCCCCGATCAAGGCATTTGTTTACGCGACGTTGTTGTGGTGGGCGCTCAAATTTATGAGCGCGACGGGTCGATTTATGCGCGCGCTCATATTTTTGCGCCTCGCTCATACCAGGTGCCTTTGCGCTCGCCGTGGCGATTCAGTCGACCGGCTTCGACCAGCCGCGCCAGCAGGCGCGAGGCTTGATACGGGCCAATCCGACACAACTCCGCCGCTTCCCGGCGTGTGATGCGGCCGTGCTTTTCCACGTATTGCAGTACCATCTGTTCCTGCTGCAGGGGCTCGAAGCCGCGCTGGCGAACGTAGCCGGCCTTGTCGCCGAGCAGCCGGTAAATCGCCGCCGAGAGGTGCCAACTGCGCCCCTTCTTCTGGCCGCGTTCTTCGATGAGCCCTGCTTCGAGCAGGCGATGCAGCACGGCGCGCGCCTGGCTCTCGGGCTTTTGCGTCAGGCGCGACGCCTCATCGGTGGTCAGACTGCGCGTCTGCCACAGGACGTTGAGGATGAGCAGTTCATCCAGCCCCAGGTCACGTCCCTGCTGAGCCTCGGTCACGAGCAGGCGCACGAAGTCGAGATTGGCCGCGCCGCCTGGAATGACGACACTTACCGTCGCTTCGTTGCTTCGCACGTAGGAGGGGGCAGGTCGGCCATTGCGCAGTTGTTCGTAGAAGATGGTGTCGATGCCGCGCGCGGTGCGTTCGACGATGCCGGCCCGCTTGAACGCGTCGGCAAGCAGGGGGTTGCGCGGTCGGGGCGCAGTGACCAGCAGGTTATCGAGCCGCACCCCTTCGGGAAAACCGCCGGGGCTCATGATCTCGATCTGATCCCGCTGCCACTGAAAATGTACCGCCCCCAGGCGCTGGTAGTCGCGGTGGATCAGGGCATTGGCGAGTGCTTCCCGTAGCGCCCGCTCAGGATAGTCGGGCACGCCGACGCGCAAAAGACCCACCATCAGCTCTTCTTCTCGATTGCGGGCGCGGATGCGTGCTTCGATCTCCTCCATCACCCGCAACAGCGGCCAGCGGAAGAAGTCGTTTACCTCGACGTCTAGCCCCCGCAACACCTGAAAGGCGACCTCGTGGCTGGGAACGAAACGGCGCAGCGCTTCCTCTTGGCCAAAGAGCAATAAGGCGGCAAGCCGTACGCCGCGCACCGACCCATTGGCCTCCACGACTCCGAGCGCCTTGGCAAGCTCGAGATCCGACAGAGCAAGGAGCGCCTCGTCGCTGCGCCCACGCCGTTCGCGCACGCTGCGCCGAAAGCGCTCGAACTCCAGGGGGTCGAGATGTTCCCAAGCCGCGCCGGGCACGATCTGCGCCGAAGGATCAAGCAGCCCCCGGTCCGCCTGCAGGGACTGCACGGCAAAGCCATCCATCGGCACGCAGGCAGGTTTGCCATCACCGCCCAGGGTGCGGCGGAGAAAGACGCCCTCACTCGTCGCAACGGCTTGCCGCTGAGGGGGAATTTCGATGACGAGCACAGGCTTTTCACCGATGGTGACCGTCTGGACGGTGACCGCGAGGTTTGGGCGAGTCCGGTTGGCGATCAGGGCGGCGAGTTTGTCCGTATCGGTGCCGTAGCCGTGCCTTGGGCGTGCGCCGGTGATGCAGCCATCATCTTCCACGCCGATCATCAAATAAGCGGGTTCGGTGCTGCTACGGTTGGCCAGACACACGACCGCTTCGACGAGATCACGGTCGTTGAGTGGCACCCGCTCCTCGCCCTTGAATTCGACCGCGAGGGTTTCACCGGAGGCAATCATCGATAGGAGTTGCTCGGAAGTCATCTCAAAACCCCAACTCCCGCAAATTCGCCTCGATCGCGGCGTCCAACCGCGCTGCTTCCTCGCGCTGCTGCCGCCACTGGGCGGCCAGGCGCGCCATCTTTTCCGCAAACGGTTCGCCGTCGTCCTCCTGCTGTGCCGCGCCCACATAGCGCCCGGGGGTGAGGACATGGCCGTGCTGGCGGATTTCATCGAGCGAAGCTGATTTGCAGAAACCGGGGATGTCGGCGTAGTCGCCCGCGCCGGGCTCGCCGCGCCAGGCGTGGTAGGTATCCGCGATCTTCTGGATTTCCTCGTCGGTGAGTTCGCGCCGGGTGCGGTCCACCAGCACGCCCATCTGGCGCGCGTCGATGAACAGCACCTGTCCGCGCCGGTCGCGCCAGCCCTTGCCGGGGTTTTTGTTGCGGGCGAGAAACCACAGGCAGGCGGGAATCTGCGTAGAGTAGAAGAGCTGCCCGGGCAGGGCCACCATGCAGTCCACCACGTCAGCCTCGATCATGGCCTTGCGAATCTCGCCTTCGCCCGACTGGTTGGAGCTCATCGAGCCGTTGGCCAGCACCACGCCTGCGGTGCCGTTGGGGGCGAGGTGGTGGTAGATATGCTGCAGCCAGGCGAAGTTGGCGTTGCCCACGGGCGGCACACCGAAAGCCCAGCGCACATCCTCGCGCAGGCGCTCGCCGCCCCAGTCGGAGATGTTGAACGGCGGATTGGCAAGGATGTAGTCGAACTTGAGCTGCGGGAATTCGTCCTTGTGAAAGCTGCCTTCGCTGTTCCAGCGGATGTCGGCGTCGATCCCCCGCACCGCGAGGTTCATTTTGGCGAGCCGCCAGGTGGTGTAGTTGCTCTCCTGCCCGTAGATGGCGATGTCGCCAATGCGCCCGCCGTGCTCCTGCACGAATTTCTCACTCTGCACGAACATGCCGCCCGAGCCGCAGCAGGGGTCATAGACGCGGCCGCGGTAGGGTTCGAGCATCTCCACCAGCACACGCACGACCGAGCGGGGCGTATAGAACTCGCCGCCGCGCTTACCCTCCGCGCCCGCGAACTGGCCGAGGAAGTATTCGTACACGCGCCCCAGGATGTCCTTGGAACGATTGCCTTCCTCGTTGAGCGCAATGCCGGAGATCAGGTCGATGAGTTCCCCGAGCATCACCTTGTTGAGCGCAGGGCGCGCGTAGTCCTTGGGCAACACGCCCTTCAAGGACTCGTTGTCCTTCTCGATGGCGCGCATCGCCTCGTCGATCAAAAGGCCGATCTCGGGGCGCTTGGCGCCCGCCTGCAGATGCGACCAGCGCGCTTCCTTCGGCACCCAGAAGATGTTGTCGGCCAGGTACTCGTCCTTGTCCTCGGCGGCCTGCGGGTCTTCGGCAAGAAGCGCCCGGTGCTTGGCCTCGAAGGCGTCGGAAATGTATTTCAGGAAGATCAGGCCGAGCACGACGTGTTTGTAGTCGGACGGCTCCATGTTGCCGCGCAGCTTGTCGGCGGCCTTGAAGAGTTCGGCTTCGAAACCGAGGTTCGCGCCGTTGCGGTTCGTTGCGGTTGCTTTTTTTGCCATCGCGCTACGACTCCGGTCACCCCCCATCGCCCCCGGCCAACCGGTCAAACGCCGCAACAACCTCCGGCGGGGCTTGAACGAGCTCGATCAACACCCCTTCCCCGCTGATCGGCGCTTCGTCGCTGCCTTTCGGGTGGATAAAGCAGATGTCGAACCCGGCTGCCCCTTTGCGGATTCCGCCTGGCGCAAAGCGCACCCCTTTCGCGCTCAGCCAGGCAACCGCCGCGGGGAGGTCGTCGACCCACAGACCGACATGGTTGAGCGGAGTCTGATGGACTGCCGGTTTTTTTTCGGGGTCGAGCGGCTGCATCAAATCGACCTCGACCTTGCACGGGCCGCTACCCAGCGCAAGAATCGCCTCGTCGACGTTTTCCCGCTCGGAACGAAACGTTCCCGTGATCGGCAGCCCGAAACAGTCCACCCAAAGTCGCTCTAGCCGGGTGCGATCGAGCGCCCCCAGAGCGATCTGCTGCACACCAAGAATGCGAAAAGGTCGTTGCTCCGTTTGACTCATGAGAAGCTCCTAGCGAATGGGCCTTCAGGTGACTTGCCACGTGACGGGCAGCGCGAAGAGGTACCCCGCGCCATAAACCGTCTTGATCATCTTCGGTGCGTGAGGGTCATCCCCTAGTTTTTTGCGCAGGCGAGAAACCCGCACGTCGATACTGCGGTCGTACGCTTCGAGCGCGCGAACGCCGGCCAACTGCTCGCGCGACAGAATGCGGTTGGGTTGCCGCAGAAAACGGAGCAGAAGTTCCGCTTCGGCGGTGGAGAGGGTGAGCGGCTCACTGCCGTCACGGACCAACGCGAAGGTAGCGGCATCGAAACGCCACGGGCCGAAGTGCGCTACCTGCCGTTCGTCCGCGCCGTTCGTCGCTGCGTGCGCGCCAGACGGTGCTGTCCCCTTCTCGCCGCTGCCGGCAGCTTGGTAGCGCCGCATCACCGTTTTGGCGCGCGCGGCAAGTTCGCGCGGGTCGAAGGGTTTGACCAGATAGTCGTCAGCCCCCAATTCGAGGCCGAGTACCCGGTCGGCCACTGCAGCACGGCCGGTGAGGATGATTACCGCGCAAGGGTGGCGGGTCTGCAGTTCCCGCAGCAGATCCAACCCGTCGCGGTCGGGCAGCCCGAGATCGATGATCGCTAACTCCGGTGGCGCACTTTCGCAATGGGCAAGCGCAGCGCTCGCGGTGCCAACCTGGGTCACCGCAAAGCCGAACGGTGCGAGGGCACGGGCGATCAACTGCGCGATGTCGGGTTCGTCTTCGACGACCAGCGTGGGGATCGCACTCACCGCTCCTCCTTTTGCGTTGCCGGATGGGCCACGTTGCGGATGGTAACCGATCGCAGCGCCTCCGCCAACGC
Organism: Hydrogenophilus thiooxidans; assembly: GCF_019049855.1. Lineage (GTDB taxonomy): Bacteria > Pseudomonadota > Gammaproteobacteria > Burkholderiales > Rhodocyclaceae > Hydrogenophilus > Hydrogenophilus thiooxidans. The sequence continues at coordinate 11,923 of NZ_JAHLSY010000002.1, forward strand.
CGCTTGGCTCACCGGTTTTGCCAACGCCGGGACGTCGGGTAACGTTGGCGCTTCGTGCCAGTAACCACTCACCAGCACCGCAGGCAGCCCAGGACGCAGGGCCCGCGCTCGGGCGATCAGGGTGCCACCGTCGCAGCCGCCCGGCATCACCGCGTCGGTCACCACGACGTCGATTTCGGCCACGTGTTCGATGAGTTCCAACGCTTCGGCGCCGTTTTCGGCTTCGAGCACGCGGTGCCCGAGGCGCATCACCATCTGACGCAAGAGGTGACGGACCTCCGGTTCGTCTTCGACCAACAGAATCGTGAGGGAGCGGGGCACGGTTCCTGGTTGTGCGGCAGGTCCAGGGTCACTGGATGGCGCGGGCGGTTCGCACCGCGGCAGGACAAAGGTGACCGTCGTGCCGACCCCCGGTTCGCTACGGATGCGGATCGCGCCGCCCGACTGGCGAACGAAGCCATAGACCATCGCAAGCCCAAGACCGCTACCGCGACCGAAAGGTTTGGTGGTGAAGAACGGTTCGAACACGTGCGCCAGTACTTCCGGCGCCATCCCGCAGCCGGTGTCGATCACGTCGAACTGCACGTAACGCCCAGGCGTCAGGCCGTAACGCTGCGCTAAATCGGCCAGGATTTCGCACGGCAATACGCGGATCGTCAGGGTTCCGCCCGCTGGCGACATCGCGTCGCGCGCATTGAGCGCCAGGTTCAACAGGGCGTTTTCCAATTGGTGGCCGTCGGTGTGCGCGTAGAGCGGTGCTTCAGGCAAGCGCAGGTCGAGCGTGACCAGTTCGCCCAAGGTCCGCGCCAAGAGCACCCCAAGCCCACGCACCCGCTCGCCCACTTCTACGGGCGCCAGCGCCATCGGTTGCCGCCGGGAGAAGGTGAGCAAACGCTTGACCAGATCGACGCCGCGACGGGTTGCGCGAACGGCTGGTGCGATGTGCTCGCGCGCCAGCGACGCCAAGCTCCGCGCGGTCAGCGCTTCGTCGAGCGCTTCCAAATTGCCGAGAATGATCGTCAGCAAGTTGTTGAAATCGTGCGCGATACCGCCGGTGAGCTGCCCCACCGCCTCCATCTTCTGTGCCTGGATGAGCGCCTCTTGTTGCGCCCGCTGTTCCGAGATATCAAACGAGAGCACGAAGAAACCAACCACCTCATCGCCCCGCTTTTCCGGAACGACGGTACTACGGGCAAAGACCCGTTTGCCATTGGCGCGGGTGCGGTGGTATTCGTAGGTGACCCGCTCCCCAGTCAGCGCCCGCTCGAGATGGGTTTCGATTTGTGCAAACACTTCTGCGCCAACCACCTCAGCGATCGTCTGCCCGACGATCGCCTCGGGCGTCGTCTCGAACCAGTCGGCATAGACGCGGTTTGCGTAGCGGTAGCGCTGCTCGCGATCGACGTAGGCGACCATCGCCGGGATCGAATCGAGGATCAAGCGCAACCGCGCTTCCGAATAGGCCAGCGCCTCAGCGGTGGCTTCGAGTTCACGCTGCGCTTCGCGCAACTCCTGATACGCCCGCGCGAGCTCCTGGGTCCGTTCGCGCACGCGCGCCTCGAGCTGCTGGTTCTGCTCTTCGATCAGCCGCTCGTTTTGCCGCAGTTCGGTGATGTCGGTCCAAAGGGAGACAAACCCAAGGTTGGGGATTGGGACCCCCCGCACCGCAAGAATCCGACCGTTTGGGCGTTGCCGTTCGAAATAGTGAGGTTGAAAGGAGCGCGCCGCCGCCATTCGTTCTGCGACCAGCTTTTCGATCGCGCCGTCCCCATATTCCCCCCGCTCGGCGTTGAAGCGCACGAACGCCTCAAAGGGCGTCCCTTCGCGGACCAGCTCCGGCGGAAAATCGAGCAATCGGGAGAGCGCTTGGTTCCACGCCACCAGTTTCGGTTCGGCATCGAAGACCGCGATCGCCTGATCGAGGAGGTCGAGCCCCGCGAGCAACAGATCGTAGCGACGGCGATCCTGGGGCGAGGGCATCGGGCGTCACCCCGTCTGATAGCGAGTGGGATCGGGCAAACCAGCCGCAGCAAAGCCGGCGGCACGCAAACGGCAGGAATCGCAGCGGCCGCACGCGCGCCCCTCGGCGTCGGCCTGATAACAGCTCACAGTGAGCCCGTAGTCGACCCCAAGCGCCACGCCGCGACGGATGATCTCGGCCTTGGAGAGATAGAGCAACGGCGCATGCACCCGATAACGCGCCCCCTCGACCCCCGCTTTCGTCGCAACGTTGGCCAAGTGCTCGAACGCCGCGAGGAATGGTGGGCGGCAATCGGGGTATCCTGAATAATCGACCGCGTTCGCGCCGATGAAGAGATCGGTTGCGCCCACCACTTCCGCCCACGCGAGCGCAAGCGCCAACAGCACGGTGTTGCGTGCCGGGACATAGGTGATGGGGATCGTCGAGCGTGCCGTTTCGCCTGCGGATCGCAGCGCCCCTTCGGGTACCGGCAGTGCCGGATCGGTGAGCGCCGAGCCGCCAAACGCATCGAGTGAGGCCTGCGCGATACGATGTTCGGCAACCGCAAACGCACGCGCGACCCGTTTCGCTGCGGCGATTTCGGCAGCGTGCCGTTGCCCATAGGCCACCGTGAGGGCGTAGAGCTCAAAACCACGCGCTGCGGCTTCGGCGAGCACCGTCGTCGAGTCCAACCCCCCGGATAGGAGCACCACCGCTTTGGGTTTCGCGTACGCGGTCATCGCCCACGCTCCTCACCCCACAGAACTTTGTGCAATTGCAGCTGAAACCGTACGGGGAGCCGGTCGGCAACGATCCACTCGGCCAACAGGTGGGGAGGAAGGCTGTTGGCAACGGGCGACAGGAGCACGGCACACCGTTCCCTGAGCCGATGTTCGGTGAGTACCGTTTTCGCCCATTCGTAATCGGCGCGATCGGCGATCACGATCTTGATCTCATCGGTGGGTTTGAGCGCACCGAGGTTTTGCCAAAGGTTCTTCTCCTGCTCTCCGGAGCCGGGGGCTTTGAGGTCCATCACCACCGCAACGCGCGGGTCGACGTCAGCAATCGACAACGCCCCGCTCGTTTCCAACGAAACGTCGAACCCCGCGTCGGCAAGCGCACGCAGCAGCCGATGCACTGCCGGTTGCGCCAACGGTTCACCACCGGTGACACAGACGGTACGCACGCCGCGCGCCGCCACTTCGGCGACCACCTCGGCTACCGTCTGCCGCGTGCCGCCTTGAAACGCATAAGGGGTATCGCACCAGCGGCAGCGCAGCGGACAACCGGTCAGCCGAACGAAGGTCGTCGGCAATCCGACACGCGACGACTCCCCTTGAATCGACGTAAAAATTTCGCTGACGCGCAGGACCGCTTCACTCATCGCCCCAGCCGCTCGCGCGCGATCTTACCCGCTGGCGTGTTCGGATAGCGCTCCGTCAACCGACGCAACATATCGGTGGCCTCTTTGCGATCGCCCAGCCCTTGCAAGGCATTGGCCAATCCCAGCATCGCGTCGGGAACGAGCTCGTGCCCCGGATGGTCGAAGACCACCCGCGCAAAGTGTTGCCGCGCCTTTTCATACTGTTTGTGTTGCAACGCAGCCGTCCCGGCCCAGAAGTGCGCTTCGACCGCCTGCGGGTCCGACGGATACCGAGCCAGGAACGTCTCGAAATCCTTGAGCGCCGCGTCCGTTTTCTGCGCTTGCAGCTCGCGCAACGCTTGCCCAAAGAGCGCTGCCGCCTCGGCGCGCCCCGACTGAGGCGCATTTGCAGTCGCAGAAGCTGCGGAAGTCGGGGATGCCGGAGCCGGAGATGCAGCGGCCGCAGTAGCCGCGGGCGCACCCGTGCTGCCACCGGCTGCCCCTCCCATTTCACTGCCGGGCGCCGCAGAAAGCGGCGGCGTACCCGCAGAGGCAGAACCAGCGGCACTGACTGCCCGCAGCCGCTGATCGAGATCGAGGTAGAAATCTTTCTGCCGCTTCTCGAGCTGTTCTAAGCGGTAGCGCAGCTCTTCGATCGCTCCCTGCAGCCGGGCTAACTCCTGCTGCCGAGCGTTTTCGCGGTTTGCTGCATCGAGCGCGAGACGGTTGACCCGCTCCTCGAACGCCTGCACCTGCCCCTGTAGGGCTTCGAGCCGTTTGGCGTCGTCACCAAAGAGCGCCCACGCAGGCGACAGGTTCGCCAACGAGAGGGCGATGACCATTCCCCACCGTTTCGCGCTCATACGCTTGACCCCTTTTGCTTCAAAACTCCCCTTCGTAGAGGATATCGGCACGCCGGTTCTGTGCATAGCACGATTCGTTCCGTTCGGTACAGACCGGTTTCTCTTCGCCCAAGCTCACCGCTTCGATGCGCTCAGCCGCAACCCCGAGCGCCGCAAGCGCCTGCTTCACCGCTTCGGCACGTTTCTGCCCCAGCGCCAGGTTGTATTCGCGGCTTCCCCGTTCGTCGGCGTTGCCCTGAATCAGCACCTTGACCGTCGGGTATTTCTGCATCAGTTGCGCGTGCGCCACCACGAGCGACTGGTACTCGGGCTTGATCTCGTAGCGGTCGAAATCGAAATAGATGCTCCGCTTATGGGCGGGATGGGCGGGATTCTTGATCTCGGCCAAGAGCGCCTCGGACGGAGAACCGCTTGCGACCGCAGACGTCGACACGTCTCGATCAGACACCCCAACATTACCCTCTTCGGTTGGTGTCGACGAACAGGCTGCCAGAACAGCTGGCGCGACCATCACCACCATCCACTGCTTCAGACGAAGACCCATCAATCAGCTCCTTTCGTAGCACAAGTTGAACACTCTGTTCATCGCGGCAAACGCCCCCAGGCAGGTTCGCGCACGTCGGCGCCGGAAGCGCTCAGACGCAAACGCACCCGCCCATCGGTCGAAACCGCAGCCAGAACCCCTCTGCCACCGACCTCGGTGGCATAGACGATCATATGACCCGTCGGCGCGAACGCAGGCGATTCGTCCCGCTCCGAATCGGTCAGGATTTGACGATAGCCGGTGGTCAAATCGTGGTGAACGACCCGAAACCGCCCATCGATGCGGGTGATATAGGTGAGCGCTCGACCATCAGACGAGACATCTGGGCTCACATTGTAGCTGCCTTCGAAGGTGATGCGCTGCGCGTCGCCCCCGGTTGCCGGCATGCGGTAGATCTGGGGTGACCCGCCGCGATCCGAGGTGAAATAGAGCCATTGCCCATCCGGAGAAAAGACCGGTTCGGTGTCGATCGAACCGGAACGCGAAACGCGAAACGCCCGGTTGAGCGTAAGATCGAGCACATAGATCTGCGAAATCCCATCCTGGGTGAGCGTCACCGCCAATTTGCGCCCATCGGGCGACCAGGCCGGCGCCGAATTCGATCCGCGGAAATTGGCCGCGACCCGCCGCTTGCCAGTTGCCACCTCATGGATATAGACCACCGGCTTTTTGTTTTCGAACGAAACGTACGCAAGCTGATGCCCATCGGGCGACCAGGCCGGCGAGATGATCGGCTCAGGGGAGACGAGCGCGGTGGCCGCATGGCTGCCGTCATACTCCCCAACCTTGAGCTCGTAGCGGTTGCCGCTTTTTACGACATAGGCCAGACGGGTCGCAAAATACCCTGGCACCCCGGCAAGCGCTTCATAGACCAGATCGGCGATGCGATGTGCCGTCACGCGCACCTGCGCTGCATTGAATTGGATCGCGCGGCTTGTCAATTCGCTACGCCGCACCGTATCGAACAGACGCACCCGCACCTCCCAAAGGCCAGGGGCAATGGCGTGCACCGAACCGGCAAGCACCGCTTCGGCACCCCGCTGCGTGAGCGCCGCATAGTCGGGAATCAGGTCTTCCGGTACCCGCATCCAGCCGACATCGATCAAGCGAAAAAGGGCGCTCCGCTCAAGGTCGGCACGGACGACCTCAGTCACAGATTGCGGCAGCGCCTCCTCATTCACCAGATAGGGGACGGCCACCGCGATCTGCCGGCCGCTCGCCCCCGTGATTTCGATCGCGAGCTGGGCCGCAGCAACCTGAATCCCCAACCACCAAAGCAACACCCAACAGGTCAAAGTGCGCGTCATGCCGACCATTGGTACCTCACCGGTATCCTTCGAATCGAAGGGGGACATTATAGCGAACTAAATATGATATCACTGAGCCAGGGGCCGCAGAATCAAACGCAATTCCCGCTCGAAAAGACGCCGGTCTGGCGGCGTTGGCAAGGGGCTCGCGGCCCGAATCGCTCGCTCGAGCGCCGCATCGAGCGACGCAAACCCCGACGAGCGCACCAGACGCACCTCAACGACCGTGCCATCGGGCAGTTGCACCACGTCGAAAACCGCTTCCGGGTTACCGACCACGCCGGGCGGCACCACGACGTGTTGGCGCACCTTGGCGCGAATCGCGTCGATGTAGCTGGCCCGCGCCACCTCACTGATCCCTGAAGGCGCCCCACTGCGACCCTGCGCAAGCGCCATCAAACGCTCCTGAACCGGGTCGGAACGCGGTGGTTCTGGCTGCGGCGGCTTCTGTTCCGCGGTCAGACGCCGCTGCACCAGCTGCTGAAAATCGTCGATCGGCTCGGGTTTCGGCTGAGGTTTGGGTTCTGGCTTCGGTTTGGGTTCCGGTTTCGGCTCCGGCTTGGGCTCAGCTTTCGGCTGCGGCTCAGGCTTGGGTTCCGCCTTCGGTTCAGGCTTCGGTTCTGGTTTTGGCTCAGGCTTCGGCTCTGGCTTGGGTTCCGGCTTCGGGGTAGCACGCGCCGCAGCGCCCTCTCCAGGCGTCGCGGTTCGTGCCCGTTCCGTGGTCGCAGCGATCGGCGCCACCAGATCAACCACCACCGGTGCAGGCGGCGCGTTTTGCCAGTCGAGCGAAACCAGCAAAAGCGCCGCGAAAAAAAGATGGACCGCCAGCGCCAGCGTCCACGCCAGCGCGCGACGAAACCCCTCAGAACGGCGCGGTGCGTTCATCGTTTGCCAGTCACGACGCGGGCCGCGGCGCTTTGTCCCGACCATCGCCGGTACTTGTCTGTAGCCCCACCCGCGTAAAACCCGCCCCGCGCAGGCGATCGAGCATCCCCATCACGGTTTCGTAGGTCACCCGCCGATCTGCAGCAATCACCACCGCCAATTCGGGATGCTCGGCCTGCATCGCCCGCAAGGCGCGCAACAGCGCGAGCGGCTCCATCGCCACTTCTGGGGCCGTCGCGCTCTTTTTCAAGCCGATCGAACCGTCGGCGTGGATCACCACCACTGCGGCTTCCGAGCTCGGCGCAGGAAGTTGCGCGACGCTTGGAAGCTGAACCTCGCCAAGTTGCATCATCGGCGCGGTGACCATGAAGATCACGAGCAGCACCAGCATCACGTCGATGTAGGGCACGACGTTCATCTGACTCATCAACGCCCGCCGACGCGCCATCGCTTCGTCCCCTTGCCTCTCCGTCAACGCCCGATCTGGCGCTGCAACAAATTGGTCATCTCGTCGATGAAGGTTTCGATTTTCACCGAGAGCCGCTCGATATCGTGGGTAAAGCGGTTATAGGCGATCACCGCGGGAATCGCGGCAAAGAGGCCGATCGCGGTCGCGATGAGGGCTTCGGCAATGCCTGGCGCCACATGAGCAAGCGTAGCGGAGGCCATATTCGCCAACCCGCGAAACGCGTTCATAATGCCCCAGACCGTTCCAAATAGCCCAATATACGGCGACACCGACCCGACTGAAGCCAAAAACGCCAGATGCGCTTCGAGCGCGTCCAACTCGCGCTGATACGCCACCAGCATCGCCCGTCGGATGCTGTCGATCGCACCGCCCCGCTCCCTTTGTCGCAGCCATTCGCGATACCCCGCCAGAAAAACCAGCTCCATCGGCCCGGCGTGATCGAGCCGCGCCTCCACCCGTTCCGCCAACTGATCCAAGCGGGCTGCGTTCCAAAATTGCGTTTCAAAGCGCTGCGTCGCACGGCGCGCAGCCCGAATCTGCATCGTTTTGAGAAAGATCCAGTACCACGAAAACAAGGACAGGGCAACCAGCAGCGCCATCACCAGCTGTACCGGCAGGCTTGCCTGTAAGATAAGGTGGGTAAGCGAAAGATCGGCTGTCTGCGTCATCGTAACCAGCAAGGGGAAGGCAAAGAGTGCGTAATTATAGCGAAAAAGGCTCCATTTTTTGGCCTACTGGCGCTTGTGCCTTTCCTCGTGCTAGGATTGTGCGCATGGACGGGTTTGCCACGATCGGAGGGGCGCTCGGCGCACCGCCCCCCTACCTCACCGCGCTTGCGGAAGGGGTCGAAGCGATCGTTCGTCTTTCCGCCACGGAAACCGAAGCGATCGCCCTTGACATCGCCAATGGCGATACCGCCAGTGCGTGGGCGCTGCTCAAGCCCCGCATCAGCGCAAAAACCGAGAACCACGCATTGTGGCAACTGGCCTATGAACTGCTGACGCTCGACGGATCTGCCGAAGCGCTGGAGCAACTTTCGGAACAATACGCCGCCATTTTCGGCAAACTGGCCCCTTTCGCGCTTACTCAGAGCGATAAGGCACAGCCGCACGGCGAGCGACGACGCTGGATCCGGTGGCCGTCAGAACTGACCGCACAAAACGCGCGCGATTTCGTCACCCACTGGCCCAACAACCCCTCGCTTCACTTCGACCTTGCGGACGTGCGCGCCATCGCCCCGGAAGCCGCAGCGGAACTAACCCGGGCGCTCGCCGAAAAGCTGCGCGCCGGGGGGCACCTGCGCTGGCGCGGCCTCGAGAACGGCATCTTGGTGTTGCACGCCCCGAACACCCTTTTGTCTTCTGCTGAAGAGATCCAATTGCTGCTCCTCTGGCTCAGCGCTGCGAAGCGGGAAGAGGAAGCCGAAGCGCTCGCGCTCGAATACGCGCTGCGCTTTGATAGCACCCCACCTGACTGGTGCTTCAACCACGACGCCAACCAAAGCGCCGAAGAGCCGGGAACAACGAAGCTGGCACCGGAACGAGACGCCGCCGCTGACAACCTGTTGGTCTTACCGGCACAGATGACGGAGCACCACGCCATCGCAATCCTCAAACGAATCCAGAGCGCCGCTTCCACCGGCACGCTGCCGATCCCCTGTGAGGCGCGGCGGCTCCAGAGGTGGCCGTTTCGTAGCCTTGTGCGCTTGGGCCACTTCATCCGCCGCCAAGCCACCTCGCCGCTTCAGCCCACCGCACAATCCGTTCTGCTGCAACTGCACCATGCGCCGCTCTGGTTCCAATTGGTCGTGCCACTAGCTGGCCTTGCGCCATTCCTGCAATTCGCCGACAATAACGCTTCCTCTCAGTGAACCCAGATCCGCTTTTCTCATGACCCCGATCCTTCACGGCACCACGATCGTCGGCGTGCGCCGCAACGGCCAAGTCGCACTGGGCGGCGACGGACAAGTGACACTGGGCGCAATCGTCGTCAAAGGAACCGCCCGCAAAGTCCGCACCCTCTACCACGGCAAAGTGCTCGCCGGCTTTGCGGGTGCCACGGCCGATGCCTTCACCCTCTTTGAGCGCTTCGAAGCGCAACTCGAAAAACACCAAGGGCATCTCCTGCGCGCTGCGGTGGCGCTTTCCAAGGATTGGCGCACCGACCGCGTCCTTCGGCGGCTCGAGGCGATGCTTGCGGTAGCAGATCGCGAACACCTCCTCATCCTCACCGGCACGGGCGACGTGCTCGAACCCGAAGACGACGTGGTCGCGATCGGCTCGGGCGGCGCCTACGCGCTTGCCGCAGCAAAGGCGCTTCTGCGCCACAGCGAACTTTCGGCCCGAGCGATCGTCGCTGAAGCGCTCAAAGTCGCAGGAGAGATCTGCATCTACACCAACGAAAACCACGTAATCGAGGTGCTGGAATGAGTGACCAGACCCCCACCTGTCGTGCGATCGTCGCCGAACTGGACAAATACATCGTCGGGCAACACGCCGCCAAACGCGCGGTGGCGCTTGCCCTGCGGAGTCGCTGGCGGCGCGCCCGGGTTCCGGAGCCCCTCCGCCACGAGATCACGCCGAAGAACATCCTGATGATCGGCCCGACCGGTGTCGGAAAAACCGAGATCGCCCGACGCCTTGCGCGGCTGGTTCAAGCGCCTTTTATCAAGGTAGAAGCGACCAAATTCACCGAAGTCGGTTACGTTGGCAAAGACGTCGATACCATCATCCGCGATCTTGTTGAAGTCGCCGTCAAAGAAGAGCGCGAGCGCGCAATCGCCGCGGTCCGTGAAAAAGCACAGGCCGCGGCAATCGAGCGGATTCTCGATATTCTCCTTCCGCCCCCCCGCAAAGAACCCGAAGCAACCGGACTGGCCGCCCTCTTTGCCAATCTAGCCGACGAAACCCCTGCCCCCCCTCCACGGGAAGAGAGCGCCACCCGCGCCAAATTTCGCGAAAAGCTCCTCCAGGGCGCGCTCGACGACAAGGAGATCGAGGTCGAAGTGCGTGAAGCGGCACTTGCAGCGCACGTGATGGGACCACCGGGCATGGAAGAGATCACCGAACAGCTCCAAGGACTCTTCCAAGCGATCGGCGGCAAGAAAAAACGGCGCAAAATGACGATCGCCCAAGCCAAAGCGGTGCTCACCGAAGAGGAGGCCGCAAAACTCCTCGACGAAGAAGAGATCAAGCGCCGCGCGATCGCGAACGCGGAACAAAATGGCATCGTCTTTCTCGACGAGATCGACAAAGTGGCAGGCTCCGACGGCGGACGCGGCCCCGACGTCTCGCGCCAAGGGGTGCAGCGTGACCTCCTGCCGCTCGTCGAAGGGACCAGCGTCACCACCAAATACGGTACGGTGCGCACCGACCACATCCTCTTCATCGCCTCGGGAGCGTTTCACCTCAGCAAACCGAGCGACCTCATCCCGGAACTGCAAGGACGGTTCCCGATACGCGTCGAACTCGAGCCGCTCACCGTCGACGACTTCGTCCATATCCTGACCCGAACCGAGGCGAACCTCATTACCCAATACCAGGCGCTGCTCGCCACCGAAGGCGTTATCCTCACCATTACCGAGGAGGCGGTGCGCCGCTTGGCCGAAATCGCCTGGCTGGTGAACGAGCGCGTCGAAAACATCGGCGCTCGTCGCCTCTATACCGTAATGGAAAAACTTCTCGAAGAGATTGCGTTCCTTGCGGGCACCCCGGAATGTCCCAGTGAGGTGACGATCGATGCATCGGACGTCGACCAACGCCTGAGCGATCTCGCGCAGAGCGAAGATCTCGCGCGTTACGTCCTGTGACGCCCCGCCCTACGGTTTTGCCACTGCGTTCGTGACAGCAGACGGCGATGGAACTTGCGCAGCGGATCGTCGCCATTCTTTTTCCCCTTTTTGCGATCGTCGCTCTGGGGATTTGGGTAGGGGTCCGACAACGTCCGGAGATGGGCGTAACAAACCGCCTCAACATGGATGTTTTCGTTCCGGCGCTCGTTTTTCACGCGCTTGCAAGCAAACCGCTCGACTGGTCGCAGTTTGGTCCGTTGGCGCTTGCAGCCCTTGTGCTGGTGATCGGCTCGGGCGCCGCCGGTTGGCTCCTGGCGAAAGCGATGCAGCGCCCCGCCAAGACCGTCGTACCACCCATGATGTTCAACAACTGTGGCAACCTGGGCATTCCGCTTGCACTCCTCGCGTTTGGAGAAAGGGCCGTACCCGCTGCCGTCACGCTCTTTTTGGTCAGCAACCTGCTCCACTTCTCGTACGGCGTTTGGCTGCTCGACCACCGCTTCCGCTGGTGGCAGGTTTGGCGGGTTCCGGTGGTGCTCGCCTCGTTCGCCGGCGTTGCGGTGGGTATGAGCGGCGTGACGCTTTGGCCACCGCTCAACACCGCGATCGAGATGGTGGGTCAGATCGCGATCCCCTTGATGCTCTTTGCGTTGGGGGTTCGCCTTGCCACCGCGCAGATCACGGCGTTCCTCGACGGTTTGATCGTCGCGATCGCGCGTCCCCTTTCGGGAATGGCACTGGCGATCGGCGTCTTGTTCGCAGCAGACGCATTGGGGCACCCCTTCTCGCCACGGGACGCCGCACAAATCCTCCTCTTTGGCGCGCTCCCTCCCGCGGTCCTCAATTACCTGTTCGCGGAACGCTATCACCAAGAGCCGGAAATCGTCGCTTCGATGGTGCTCGTCGGCAACGCCGCGGCGCTGGTCGTGCTCCCCATGGCGCTGGCGCTCGTTCTTGCCTATTGAGTCATCGAACTTGCCTTTCTTGGCGTTCACTCCTATACTACAGAGCAACCAGAGAGTGAGGAGCGAAATATGTCCATTGCTGGCTTCGGCATCATCGGCCCTACGGGTGAGCGGCTCAACACCTCGGCGGCGTCACCGGCCGAGGTGCAGCGGCTCACGCAGCCGCAACCGGTCCGTTCCAACCCGGCGGCGGGTCAACCCTCGTCTGTAAACCAACCGAGTCAACCCTCTACTGGGGTGCGGGTCACCCTCTCAACGTCCGCACAGCAAGCAAGTAGCGGCACACCCACCCCGCCACCGCCCAACACCGCATCGAGTGCGCGCCCGGAAGCAACCCAGATGTCGTTTGCGGTTCAGCGAGCGCAGAATCTCTATGCGCTCAACGCCAACGGGCCAGTCAGCATGAATGACACCACCCAAAATGGCGCGAAGACACTGCGCTGACGCGCGGCGCCACCCCAGTAGCTGACGAAAGCAAACCGCACGCTTGCGCATGCCTTTTTCGCTCCTGGCACTTCCCCCCCTTGCAAAAGCGCTCATCGCGCAACTGGGGGGGTGGCTCTTTGCCTACGTCTCAGCGCGGCTGGGTACGCTCGGCGAAAGTGGCCTCTCCTCGGCTGGAATCATCACCATCCAAGCCGTTTGCGCTGCGGCCCTTGCCTGGTGGCTTGCGAGCGACCGCTGGTGGATCCCGATCCATCTGGCCTTCACGCCCGCGATCATCGCCGCGCAACAGCTCGCGATCGCCCCGTACTGGTACCTCGTGGCATTCGTTGCGTCGTGGCTCATCTTTCGCAACACCATCCGGACGCGCGTTCCGCTCTACCTCTCCAACGCGCAAGCGGTCGAGGCGATCGCAGAGCAGCTCCCCTCCGATCGCCCTTTTCGCTTTCTCGATCTGGGGAGCGGCACCGGTGCGCTCCTTCTGCCGCTTGCGCGCCGCTTTCCCAACGGCACCTTCGTCGGCATCGAAAGCGCACCCTTGCCGCTTTGGTTGGCGCGCTGGCAAGCGCAGGGACAATCCAATCTCGTTTATCTGAGCGGTGATATCTTTTCCGAATCGTGGCGGGGGTACGATTTCGTCTATGCGTTCCTTTCGCCCGCGCCGATGGCACGGGTGGCGCGTAAAGCGCGCAACGAACTCGCGCCTGGCGCGGTGCTGATCAGCAACTCCTTCCCCTTACCCGACCAGGAACCCAGCCGGGTTCAGCCACTCGACGCAGCCGGACGACGCACTCTCTATTGGTACCCATTCTGATTTGCCCCGCTTTTCCCCCACTTTTTCGCTCAAGAACCGCCTGCAGTTGCCGATAGTCTACTCGGAAGCGTAGACTACGGATGAAGAGGAGCCGCGGCCATGGCCATTTTGATCGCGATCATCGGCAACAAAGGGGGAACCGGCAAAACCACCCTCTCTCATCTGCTCTGCCACGGTCTGGGGTTGCTCGGATACAAATCGGCCTGTATCCTCACCGACACGGCGCGTGAGCCATTGAGCCCCGAAGGGCGCCGCTACGTCATCGCCGACGCCCGTTCCGCGGCAACGCTCGAGCGCATCGTCACCAAGCTGCGCACGCTCGACGACTGGGTGGGCGTGCTCGATGGCGGCGGCAACCGCCCCGAGGTCGACAAACGGCTCTATGGTATCGCCGACTTGGCGCTTCTGCCCTTTCGCGAATCGGCCGAGGATATCCGCACGGTGATCCGCGACCTCGAACAGTACCCCCGCGCGTACGCCGTGCCGTCGCAATGGCCCGTCAGCAACCGTTGGCAGCAGCAGGCCGCAGACAAACTGGTTGCGCAGATGATGGGCCCCTATCGCCACCGGATCTTACGGCCTGTTCCGGCGCTTTCAGCGACCAAATTGCTGTTGCTGAAGCAGATCCCGGCACACCTGCCGACCCCACTCAACAATGCCGCGCGGCAATTCGCACGCCAAATGGTCGAACTGCTTGCGCTCACGGAGGAAACGCCCGAAACCGCCGAACCCGACGCGCACGAATACCGCATTCCAGAGGAAGAGATGCCAATGCGTTACCGCCGCTGACCGGTACTCGCGGCCTGCTCTTGCCGAAAGCCCCCCTTTCGCAGTACGATAGCAGTACAGAAACGAGGAGAGCGAATCGATGAACCGCCCAATCGTCGCGCGTGCGCTGCTCGTTGGCGCGATCGCCTTTGGCGTAGCTGCTTGTACGACGCCCTTTAGCGAAGTGCCCGTCGCCACCAATTTTCCGACCACCACCCAAGAAAAACTGCAATCGGCACACCACTGGCAGGTAATCGCCGAAGGGATCGCGGCGCAAATCACCCAGGCGCTGCAACAAGAGCAAGGGTGCCGCAGTGCGCCGCTTGCGTGCCCGACGCTTGCGTTCGCTTCGCCGGATCGCCCTTCACCGTTTGAGCGCGCGCTGATTGCGGCGATCACCACCGAATTGGTGCGCCAGGGCTGGAAAGTACGAACCGAACTGCCCGCCGAGATCACGCTGCGCTTGGAGGTGCAGGCAAACCGCTTTCGCAACCGCCCTGCCGACGGCAGATTCACCAGCGCCGCTGTTTTGGGGGCGGGTCTTTGGGTGTTGAGCGACGACAAAAACATCGGCGTATGGGAACACGTCTCTCCCGGCGCTTCTGCGCTCATCGGCCTTGCCGCAGCAGACCTGTGGCGCTGGCAGACGAGTCAGTTCGCGCAAGGGCCGACACCAGAAGTCGAACTGATGGTCCATGTCTCCGCCGTTCGGGAGGGGGTCTATCTGGCGCGCACCTCTGAGGTCTTCTATATCGCCGACAGCGATCTGGCGCTCTACACCCCGCCGCCTGCGCCGCTCCCTGCCCCAACGGTATTGCCGGTACGTGGGAGCTGAGCCATGAGCCAGAACCGCCGCAATCGAACCGCTGCTTTCCTTTTGATGGGTGCTGCCCTTTTGAGCGGCTGTCTCACCACGCAGCCTGAGCCGCTGCGCGCCCCTGAGGAAAACCCGAGCGCCGTGCTCGACACCACCTATGGGCTGATCGACGCAATCGCGCAACAGGCGCCCGCCTGGGTCAAAAGCGGCCCGGTGCTGGTCGCGACCTTCGTCGATGTCGACCAGTTGGAGCACTCTTCGACCTTGGGCCGCGCGATCACCGAACAGGCGAGCACCCGTTTGGTGCAACTGGGCTTTCCCGTGGTGGAGGTCAAACTGCGCGCAAGCCTCTTCGTCAAGCAGGATACGGGCGAATTGCTCCTCAGCCGCGAAATCGGCCAGATCGCTCGTGAACAAGCGGCACGAGCCGTTTTGGTCGGCACCTACGCGGTTGGGAAACGGGCAGTCCATATCAACGCCAAACTGGTCGACCCCACCCAGGGCACGATTCTGGCGGCGCAAGACAGTGTGCTCGCGCTCGACAACCACGTCAAGAGCTTGTTGCGATGAGTCGTCGATTCGCCCAAAGCCAAGAAAAGAGCCGTCTGGGGACGATCGTCATTCCCGTCACGCCGTTTGCGCAGAATTGCACGCTGCTGTGGGATCGCGAAACCCATGAAGGGGTAGCGGTCGACCCGGGCGGAGAGATCCCCAAGATCTTGGACGCCGCGCAATCGCATGCGATCACGCTGCGCGCCATATGGCTGACGCACGGCCATATCGACCATGCCGCAGGCGCGCCTCAGCTTGCCAAAGCCTTAGGCGGTGTTCCCATTCTGGGCCCCCACTCAGCAGACCACTACTGGCTGCAAGGCTTGCCGCAACAAGCCACCTATTTTGGCTTCCCCCCCACGGTGGCGTTCACACCCGACGAATGGCTCGACGAAAACCAAGAGGTGATGGTGGGAGCGATTCCGTTTCAGGTGCTCCACCTCCCGGGTCATACCCCTGGCCACGTGGTTTTCTTCCAACCGGACTATCGGCTAGCGTTGGTGGGGGATGTACTCTTTGCCGGTTCGATCGGCCGCACCGACTTTCCGGGCAGCGACCACCAGGCGCTCATCGACGGCATCCAGAAAAAGCTCTTTGCGCTTGGCGATGACATCGTTTTCATTCCGGGGCATGGCCCCCAGAGCACTTTTGGCGAAGAGCGCGCCCACAACCCTTTCGTCCGTGTATAAACGCGCCCCCAAGCACAATCCCCTGGCACGCGGCGCCGTTAGTTACGCTCCACGTAGCGTGCGGGTTGCCGGGCCCAAGCGTCGTCGAGCCCCCACTGTGCGGGGTCGGCTTCGACGGACTCCAACCGCGCCGCTTCACTTTCGGGAAGCGCGGGGAAAAAATCCAAGCCGGTGAGCGCCTCGACTCTGTCGATCGCGACGATGAAGTCGCGTAAGTCGCTGTCAGCAGGAGCATCCTGCGGCACGAGAAACGCGATCGCATGTCGCGAACCGTCCGTTTCTTCGCGCATCAAGATGCGGTAAAAGGCCTCTGGAACCGCCACCCACTCCGAAGAAAAGCGCGAGGGGTGCTTCCCCCACACCGGGCCGACGATCACCCAAAGTTTGCTGGCACCGGGCGCAAAGCGGTTTGCTTCGAGCCGCTCGAGCCGCTCCCAACTGCCGCGGTTGTGCTCCGGTTTTTGCGGCGCGATGTTGCTCATGAGAAAGGTCGCATGCTGGGCGTCACGCCCGTAACGGGTCCCGATCATGAAGTTGGGCGCCATGTGGCCGCGATCGAACCCGGAGCGGCTATAACTTTCGTGCGTCACGCACCCCAGATGGAGTCGGCAGCGCCAGGTGCGCGCATCAGGAACAAACCGATCGGGACGCGGCGCCAAACGATAGCGGGGCGGGGGATCGGCACGGTACGCCACCCACTCGGGCGCGCCGTGCCATTCGCTGTAGCGTACGACGAAACCGGGGTTCACCAGGGTCGTAGCGAACCGGCTCCCACCGCGCGGCCAACCGTAGGGGTCGTCGTTGGGTAGCGGCGCGCTGGGCACAAACCAAGCGGCAAGCGCCAATAGGCCTGCGGCGATCAGCGCCACCAAGCGGCGTGGCCATCGAACCGTTTGCGTCGTCGTCTTGCCTCTGCGCATCCGCGCATCCTTGTCTGCGTCAAAACGCGCTATTATCCCGAAACTCCGAGTACAGCGGACAGAAACTCATGGCGCGATGGCGCTCATTTTTCGGCACCCTGCTTTGCTGCAACCCTGCCCCACTGTGGTGGGGGATCGCTGCGCTCGCGTGCGCCCTGGCCCTTGCCAGCCTCGTGCTCACCCATCTTTTGCGTTTGGCGCCGTGCCATTTGTGTATCCTGCAACGGTTTCTGTTCCTGGTACTCGCCGTTTTCGCAAGCACCGCGGCGTTGAGCAGCGCACGGCCCCGCTTGCTCTATCGCTTCACCGCGGTCGGCACCATTCTCACCGCCCTCTTTGGCCTGGGCGTTGCAGGGTATCAATCGCTCTTACAGTGGCGACCCGAATCGTTCACGTGTGGAGGCGCGGAATTGTCGCCCCTGGAACGATTCGTGGAGTGGCTTGCGTCGCTTTCGGAGACGCTTTTTCTCCCCACCGGTTTTTGCAGCGACCCCGGTTTGGTGCTTTTTGGGCTTACGCTTGCAAATTGGGCGTTTTTGGCGTACGCGGGGATTGCAGCGGTGGGCTTTTGGGCGTTTGTGCGCATTCAGGCGCCATTGACGCGGTAGCGGGCGAGCGCGCGTTGCGCTTGAAAACGGGTCGGGTCCGAAGGCTCGGTGGCATCTTGCGCGCGCTTTGCCTCTTGCTGCTGCGCTTTGGCCAATTCGATCCGCGCCGCTGCGGCCATTTGCGCGGCCTTCGCGGCCACCATGCGGTCCTGCGGAGAGGGATCGGGTGGCGCCAGCGCCGCAGCACGAATCCGCTCCGCTTTCTGAAGGGTCTCTTCCGGCGTCTTGCCTGGCGAAACGTCGATGCGCACGTCGCCAGCAACGGCATATTGCTGGCCATCGGGACCGCGCACCGTAGTGAACTGCGCCCCCCGCGTCACCAGTCCACCGCCCGCAGCAACATGCGCCGCTTCGTGCGCGCGCACTTTGCGGTCGATTTCGCGCAACCGGGCCACCTTTTGCGCCGTTTCGTCCTCTTGCCGCACCGGCGTGCGCGCCCTTGGCGCATCGGCAGCACCGTATTGCACCGAACCGACGCCGGGTGGCAGCGAAGCGATAGCGGAAACTGCCGAGATCGCCATGACGCACTCCTTCGCGAATATCATAGCCCGGGAAACCCCTGATGACAAGTCGCGCCCAAGAATCGGTACAATTCACTCCGCGATCAACTCCTTGCGTGAGCAAACGACCATGCCGACTTTCCTGGAACGGCAGTTCGCGCTCGCCGCGCACCAAACGACGCTGCGCACCGAACTCCTTGCGGGTGTGACCACGTTTTTGACGATGGCGTATATCCTCTTCGTCAACCCGGAAATCCTTTCGACCACCGGAATGCCAAAAAGCGCCGTTTTCGTCGCCACCTGTCTCGCCGCCGCGATCGGCTCCTTCATCATGGGATGGTGGGCCAACCTGCCGATTGCGCTCGCCCCAGGGATGGGGCTCAACGCCTATTTTGCGTTCGTGGTGGTAGGAACGCTCGGTTTCACGTGGCAGCAAGCGTTGGGTGCCGTGTTCCTCTCGGGGGTCCTCTTCATTCTGGTTTCGCTCTTTCGGATCCGTGAATGGGTGATCAACGCGATTCCCAAAAGCCTCAAATACGCGATTTCCGCAGGTATCGGCCTTTTCCTTGCGATCATCGGGTTGAAGAACGCTGGGGTCGTCGTCGACCATCCCGCAACCCTCGTCACCTTGGGCGACCTGCATCAAACCCCGGTGTTGTTGGCTTGCCTTGGTTTCGTGCTCATTTTGGCGCTGGAGGCGCGCCGCGTCAAAGGGGCGATCTTGATCGGGATCCTGGCGATCACCTTCCTTTCCGTTGGACTGGGGTTGACCCCGTTCCAGGGCGTGATCGCCGCGCCGCCGTCGCTCACGCCAACGTTCCTGGCGATGGATATTGCCGCAGCCCTGCATGTCGGCCTGGTTTCCGTCGTGATGACATTCTTCTTGGTCGAGCTCTTCGACGCTTCGGGAACGCTCATCGGGGTGGCACACCGCGCGGGACTCCTCGACGCCGAAGGGAAGCTCCCCCGGATGGGGCGAGCGCTCCTTGCCGATTCGTCCGCGATCGTGGTCGGGGCAACGCTCGGTACTTCGTCGACCACCGCGTACATCGAATCGGCTGCGGGCACCGCGGTGGGAGGGCGAACGGGGCTCACCGCCGTGGTGGTCGCGGTGCTGTTTCTCTTGGCGCTCTTTTTCTCGCCGCTTGCGGCGATGGTTCCGGCGTACGCGACGGCGCCAGCGCTCCTCTACGTGGCGATCTTGATGGCGCGTGGTCTTGCCGAAGTCGATTGGCACGATCTCACCGAAGCCGCCCCTGCGGCGGTCACCGCGATCACGATGCCCTTCACCTTCTCCATCGCGCACGGGATCGCGTTCGGCTTCATCACCTACGCGACGCTCAAGATTTTGAGCGGCCGCATCCAAGAGCTGCCGATCGCGGTTGCGGTGATCGCAGCGCTTTTCCTCGTCAAATTCGCGCTGTGGTAAGGAGACCCGCCCATGAGTGCGCTGCCGCCCCCATTACCCGATCCAGCGCCGCTCGTTGCGCGCATCCGGACGATTCCCGATTGGCCCAAACCCGGAATATGGCGAAGCCGAAGTCGAAATCCATACCGATGCGATCGAGCCGGGCGCGCGCGCTTTGCCGATCGACGACCTGATCGCAACCGGCGGTACGATGCTCGCCGCTGCCCATCTGCGCACCCGTCTGGGCGCGACCGTGGTCGAGACCGCGGCGATCATCGACCTGCCGGCGTTGGGCGGCAGCGCTCGATTGCGGGCAGCGGGTTTTTCCGTGTTCACCTTGTACGCGTTCTGAGGAGGCCGAGATGCTCCTAGCGTTCGTCATTCTCTACCTTTTGGTTTCGGTTGCGATCGGTCTCTGGGCCGCAACCAAGGTGCATAACGCCCGCGACTACATCGTCGCGGGGCGCAATCTCCCCTTCATCGTCGTGCTGGCGATGGTTTTCGCCACTTGGTTCGGTTCGGAAACGGTGCTGGGTATCAGCGCGACCTTTTTGAAGGAAGGGTTGGTGGGACTTGCCTCTGACCCGTTGGGTGCATCGCTCTGTCTCGTGCTCTTCGGTCTGATCTTTGCGCGGCCGCTCTACCGCATGAACCTCCTGACGTTGGGCGACTTTTTTCGTCGCCGCTTCAGCCCCACCATCGAGATCGTCCTCTCCTTTTGCATCGTGATCTCCTATTTGGGATGGGTCGGCGCACAATTCGCCGCACTGGGGGTCGTTTTCAACGTGCTTTCCGACGGCGCGATTTCGCAAAATGCGGGCATACTCATCGGCGGCGCAGTGGTGCTCGTCTATACGGTCTTCGGTGGCATGTGGTCGGTGGCGTGGACTACCTTCATCCAGATGATTCTAATCGTCGTCGGGTTGCTGCTCGTCGCCTATTTTGCTGGGGAAAAGGCTGGCGGCGTCGCCGCAGTGCTCGACCACGCCAAAGCGGCAGGCAAGCTCGAAGGGTTCCCCTCCCTTGCCGATCCGCAAGCGGTAGTCACTTGGTTTGCGGCGCTCGTCACGATGGCGCTCGGTTCGATCCCGCAGCAGGACGTCTTTCAACGGGTAAACAGTTCGAAGAATGAATTCGTCGCGGTTTGGGGAACGACACTCGGAGGCGTTGCCTATTTCCTCTTTGCCGCGGTGCCCCTTTTCATCGCCTACAGCGCAACGGTGATCGACCCGGAGACTACGGCGAAATTGCTTCAAGAAGACCCGCAGTTGATTCTGCCGACGCTCGTGACCGTGGAGATGCCGCTGTGGTTGCAGATCGTCTTCTTCGGCGCGCTTCTTTCGGTGATCATGAGTACCGCAAGCGGCACCCTGCTGGCGCCGTCGGTGACCTTCACCGAAAACGTCGTCAAAAGCGTCTGGCCCGGGATGAGCGACCAAAAACTGCTGCGCACCACCCGCTGGACGGTCGTCGCGTTTGCAGCGCTCGTCACCGCGTACGCGCTTTCCACCAACGACTCGATCCACAAAATGGTGGAGAATGCCTATCGCGTCACGTTGGCGGGCGCGTTCGTGCCCTTGGCGTTCGGGATCTTCTGGCGGCGCGCAACCAACTTCGGCGCAACGATGGCGGTGGTCACGGGGCTGGGCGTCTGGCTCTTCGGCGAATTTTATCTCCCCGAGATGGCGATCGAGCCGCAAGTGATCGGAATGCTTGCCGCAGCGGTAGCGATGGTCGTAGGAAGCCTCTTCGGGCCGAAAGCGCCCACGCCACCGGATGAAGTGCCGCGCCACCGCACCCATCACGCCGCGGCCGCAACCCACCACGTCCCGTACTGACGCGACGGATCGAACCGTGCGCCCTGCGGTAGCAACGATCGACCTCGATGCGCTCGTGGCCAACACTCGCTGGCTGCAGGCGCGTGGCAAACCAGGGCGCACGTTGGCGGTAATCAAGGCCAACGCCTACGGTCATGGCGCGGTGCGTTGTGCGACAGCGCTCGCGCCTTTCGTCGACGGCTTTGCGGTTGCGTTCCTTGAAGAGGCGCTGACGCTGCGGGAAAACGGCATCACTGCGCCGATCCTCGTCTTGGAAGGGTGTCTGGCAGCCGACGAGTACGCCGCGTGTTGCGCGCACCGGCTCTGGACGGTAGTCCACTGCGAACCGCAACTCGCCTGGCTCGAAGCCCACGCCCGACGCGGCGCGCCACACCCCGAGCGTATCTGGGTCAAGGTCGATAGCGGCATGCACCGCTTGGGTTTTGCTCCGGAAGCGCTCTCTGGCGTGATCGCCCGCCTGGAGCGCCTTGCAGTCGAACCCCGACATCTCGTCTGGATGACCCATCTCGCGTGCGCCGACCAACCCAAACACCCCCACACCGCCGCGCAGCTCGAACGGTTCGCCCAAGCATTGGAGGCACTTCCCGAACGCTACGCCCAAGTACCACGCAGCATCGCCAATTCGGCTGCGCTCCTTGCGTGGCCAGCCGCGCATGGCGACTGGGCGCGCCCCGGGATCGCGCTTTACGGCGCGAACCCCTTGGCCACGGAACCGTTGCCCGCCGCATTGACGCCGGTGATGACACTGCGCTCAGAGATCATCGCAACCCGTTGGATCGCCGCGGGGGAAGCGGTTGGGTACGGCGCGGCCTTCGTTGCCGAGCGCGCGACGCGCGTCGGTGTGGTCGCAATCGGATATGGCGATGGGTATCCGCGTACCGCACCGACCGGAACGCCCGTTGCCGTGGCGGGCTACCGCACGCGGCTCATTGGGCGAGTCTCGATGGATCTCGTCACCGTGGATCTCACCGATCTCCCCGAATCGGTAGGGGTGGGCGCCGCGGTCGAACTGTGGGGGCGGCAAGTCTGGGTCGATGAGGTCGCACGCGCCGCAGGCACCATCGGCTATGAGCTGTTGTGTCGCGTGCGCCGTGTGCCCTTGCGCTATGCTCCGGCCCCTTGCACCGCCAGCTGAGTTGCGCTAACGTACCATTTTCCCAACAACGGAGTTGCGCGATGAACGCACCCTTCGATGCCCGCTTGGCGAAACCGGACGCCGCTGCGGTTCAACCCTTCCCCAACAGCAGAAAAATCTACGTCACCGGGTCGCGGCCCGACATCCGTGTTCCGATGCGCGAAATCCACCAGTCACCCACCCCGCTTCCTGGCGGCGGTTTCGAACCCAACCCGCCCATTTACGTCTATGACACCTCGGGCCCATACACCGACCCGGACGCCCAGATCGACATCCGCCAGGGCCTACCGCCACTGCGTGCGGGTTGGATCGAAGCGCGTGGCGACACCGAACTGCTCCCCCAGCCGACCAGCCAATACGGTCGCGCGCGCCTTGCCGACCCGGCGACCGAACCCTTACGCTTTCCCGGATTGAAACGCACACCGCGACGCGCGAAACCGGGGTGTAACGTCACCCAAATGCACTATGCGCGGCGCGGCATCATCACCCCGGAGATGGAGTTCGTCGCGATTCGCGAAAACCTCAACCGGCAAGCCTACCTGGAGTCGCTTCGCGCCGCCGGACCGATGGGTCAAAAACTTGCCGAGCGCCTCACCCGTCAGCACAAGGGCCAAGGGTTCGGAGCGCGCATTCCCGAAACGATCACCCCTGAGTTCGTCCGCCAGGAGGTCGCCGCGGGGCGCGCGATCATCCCAGCGAACATCAACCACCCCGAATCGGAGCCGATGATCATCGGCCGCAACTTCCTGGTGAAAGTAAACGCCAATATCGGCAATTCGGCGCTTGCTTCCGACATTCAAACCGAAGTCGACAAAATGACGTGGGCGATCCGTTGGGGTGCCGATACCGTGATGGACCTCTCCACCGGCAAGCACATTCACGAAACCCGCGAATGGATCATCCGCAATAGCCCCGTCCCGATCGGCACTGTGCCCATCTACCAGGCGCTGGAAAAGGTCGACGGCAAAGCCGAAGAGCTGACGTGGGAAATCTTCCGCGACACCTTGATCGAGCAAGCAGAACAAGGGGTGGACTACTTCACGATCCACGCTGGCGTGCTGCTGCGCTACATTCCGCTCACCGCAGATCGGCTTACGGGAATCGTCTCCCGCGGTGGGTCGATCATGGCGAAATGGTGCCTGGCCCACCACCAAGAGAACTTCCTCTACACCCACTTCGAAGAGATCTGCGAAATCATGAAGGCGTACGACGTCGCGTTCAGCTTGGGCGACGGACTGCGCCCCGGCTCGATCTACGACGCCAACGACGAAGCGCAGCTTGCCGAACTCAAGACGCTGGGAGAATTGACCCAAATCGCCTGGAGACACGACGTCCAAGTGATGATCGAAGGCCCTGGTCACGTACCGATGCAGCTCATCGCCGAGAACGTCGAGAAAGAGTTGGCGTGGTGTCATGAAGCCCCGTTCTACACCCTTGGCCCGCTCGTCACCGACATTTCGCCCGGCTACGACCATCTGGCGAGCGCGATCGGTGCTGCGCAAATCGGCTGGTACGGCACCGCGATGCTCTGCTACGTCACGCCCAAAGAGCATTTGGGACTCCCGAACAAGGACGACGTCAAAGAAGGGATCATCGCGTACAAGATCGCCGCGCACGCCGCCGACCTCGCCAAAGGACACCCTGGCGCGCAGATCCGCGACAACGCGCTCTCCAAGGCGCGCTTCGAGTTTCGCTGGGTCGACCAATTCAACCTCTCGCTCGACCCCGACAAAGCGCGTGAATTCCATGACGAGACCCTGCCGAAGGAGTCGGCGAAGGTCGCCCACTTCTGCTCGATGTGCGGCCCCCATTTCTGCAGTATGAAGATCACGCAGGAGGTGCGGCAGTTCGCTGAGCAAGCTGGCCTCGACGAAGCCGACGCGCTTACCGCGGGGATGAAAAACCAGGCCGAAACGTTCAAGAAGCTGGGGGGCGAACTCTACGTTCCTGCGTCCGACGCTTCGTGAGCGAAGCGCAGTTGCGTGACCGTCCGCCCGCCTCTGCCCCGGCGGACGGGGCCGATCCGACGCTCGCGGAACGGGCGCGGCGCTTGCTGCGCACGCGCTTCGGTCTTGCGTCGTTCCGCCCCCAGCAAGAGGAGATCGTGTGCCATATCGCCGCAGGCGGCGATGCGCTCGTCTTGATGCCAACCGGGGGCGGCAAATCGCTCTGCTACCAACTGCCTGCGTTGCTGCGCGCGGGGCTTGCGGTCGTCTTCTCTCCGCTCATTGCGCTGATGGACGATCAGGTACGCGCGCTCACCGCACGAAAGATCCCTGCCGCAGCGCTCCATTCCGGGTTGGACGAAGCAGCACAGGATGCGGTGCTCGACGCGGCGTTCGAAGGGCGGCTCAAACTCCTGTTCGTCGCTCCTGAACGCCTCCCCACGCCGCGTTTTTTGGCACTCCTCGACGCGCTCCACGAACGCAACCGGCTCGCGCTTTTTGCGGTCGACGAGGCGCATTGCGTCTGGCAGTGGGGACACGACTTTCGCCCCGAGTATCTGCAGTTGGCGCATTTGGCTACCCGCTACCCCACGGTGCCGCGCGTTGCGCTCACCGCAACCGCCGACTGCGTGGCGCGCGACGAGATCATCGCCCGGCTCAACCTCCACCGCGCCCGCATCTTTCTCACCAGCTTCGACCGCAGCAACCTCTTCTACGCGATGACGCCGCGCAGTGGCGACGGGAAACGGCAGCTTCTTGCCGCATTGCGCGCGCGCCCGCTCGAAGGCAGCGGCATCGTCTATTGCGGCAGTCGCGCGAAAACCGAACGCATCGCCGCCTGGCTTGCTGCGCACGGCATCCCCGCGCTTGCCTACCATGCCGGGCTCGACGCCACCACTCGGCGCACCCGCCAACACCAATTCTTGCACCGCGACGGCATGGTGATGGTCGCGACGATCGCGTTTGGCATGGGGATCGACAAACCGGACGTCCGTTTCGTCGCCCACCTCGATCTGCCCCGGAGCCTGGAAGGGTATTATCAAGAGACCGGTCGCGCCGGACGAGACGGCGCTGCGGCGTTCGCACAGCTTTTTTGGCGCGGTGAAGATGCAGCGCGCTGGCGGATCGCAATCGCCGCCAACGGACAGCTCGACCCCGAACAGCGGAGCGCCGCGTCGGCGCGGCTCGATGCTCTGGCTGAGGTCGTGCTCGCCTCAGGCTGCCGCCGCCAACCGCTTCTTGCCTATTTTGGGGAGCGAATCGGGCCGTGCGGCTGCTGCGACCATTGCCTGGCACCGCCGAAACGGTGGGACGCGCGTGAAGCGGCGCAAATGGCCCTTTCGGCAGTCTATCGCACCGGCCAGCGGCATGGCGCGCAGCTTCTTGTCGACGTCTTGCGCGGCAACGCCACGAGCCGCGTGGTCGCCGCCGGGTACGACCGCGTCAAAACCTTCGGCGTCGGTGTGCGCATTCCCCCCGAACGGTGGCACTGGCTCTTCCAGGCGCTGTTGCTCACCGGGGCGCTAACGCTCACAGACGGTGGCGGCTACGCGCTCACCGAACGGGCGCGGCCACTCCTCAAAGGAGAGGCGCCGTTCTGGCTGCCCCTTCCCCACCACTAAGCCCAGTGTGCGGACCCAAAGGGGTGCATACCCGCCACCTTCACCCGCGCTTTGGGCCTGCGCGTTCCCCCCGTGCGCGGTCACCGTGTCGCCTCAGTCACCGGGTCGCCTCAAGGAGCAGGCGTTCCTTGGCGGGTTGCGGCGGGCGGCTGGTTCGCGGTCCGGCCAAGAGTGGCGCAATCACCGCCCCCTCCGCTTCCGTTCCGCTCTGATAGACCAGCCACACCACCCCTTCGCGACACGGCGGCCACGGCTCAGACCCTTCGTAGAGATAAAAGGTATCGAAAACCGGCAACAGCGAACGCCAATCCCACCGCAACCGCGATGCGTTACGCCCACCCTGCGCCCACTTCGCCAACGCTTCCAACTCTGGCGCGGTGCGGGTGCTCTGCGCCACGGGGATCTCGACGAAGAGGCGCGCCCCATTCGCCGCGAACTGTAACACCCACGACCCCAGCCAAGGCCCACCGCTGCGCCCCGGATGGAGCACGGGATGGTGCCACGAAGCGCGCTGCAACTGCCAAACGACGCCGCGCCAACGCAGGCTCTGAGGCGCTTCGGGCACCAGTACGATCTCCCCTTGCGGCGTACGCGACGCGGTGTGCCAAGAGGGGGTGACGAACCATTCCGGCGGAGAGACCGATGAGGGAAGCGCCCCTTCGAGCGTGATCGGCGATTGCCGCAGCCCCGTACGACAGAGGCGCCACGCGGGATCTATCCGATCCCACACCGCCGGCCCCCCCGCCCCTTCATACCGCCACCCCTGCGGCGGGGGGAGTTTGGCGCGAGAAAGCGGGAGTTCGGAGGATCGGCGCAGAGGCTCCGTTCGCTGCTCCGTGCGGGTTCGGGGGTTGGTCGCACGTGCGGGGGGTTGCGGCAACGCCGGGGACGCACCCTTTGGTTGCGGCGCGGCTTCCGGTTTTTTTGCGTTGAGGGATGTCGAGCCACTAGCTTGTTGCTTCGTCTCGGCGCGACGCTCGGGAACCGGCGCCGTTTTTTGGGGTGGCGGCAAAGGGGGGTTCTCCTTAGGCACCGGCACCGCAGCGGCAAGCTGCGGTTTTTTCGGCAGCAGATTGGGCACTGGCGCTTGCGCGATTTCGGGGGGTAATTGACTGGGATCGGCCAAGTCGACACCGAGGGGGATGGCCCCCCTGCTCTTTTCATCGGTTTCTTCGGTTCCTTTTACAGCCTTCAGCTCAGGTGCCGTCTGCGCAGCGGTTGGCGTTGTGTGGGGATTAGGGGGGGACTTGCGCAAAGCCTCCTGGGGCGTCGTTGGGTCCCCTGGTTCCATCGCGCTTTTTGCCGAAGCGAGCGCCTGCGCTGCCACCTGTTGCAACGCTTGCGGCGACATCGGCTCACAGACCGCCCGCCACAACCGCTCATCGACGCTCCCTTTGACCACAGGCACCGCCTGTTCCTGAACGACGGCTTCGTCCCGAATCGGTAACCCTTCGGCATCGAGATAGACCCGTTTGACGGTGGTAAACGTCCGGCGCTGACAATCGAAACGGTTGAGCGCCCGAATCATCGCAAACCCCAGACGCTCTGCTTCACTTGGCGCAAGGAGCACCCGCCCCCACGCCACCTTGACGCCGGCCTCCGCAGGCAAAATCGTTTCGGTGTCGACCTGCACTTCGCGCTCGCGGTCTTTGGCCACCGTCACCCACGCTGCCCACGTGCCCCTTCCCCAACTCAACAAAGCAACCATCACAGCGAGCGACACCCACCCTTTCCCCACGGTCGTTTCCCCCATCGTGCGCACCTCGAGCAACGGAGTGCACATTGTGCCCAGTGACGCTATTATCGGCACTTGGAGAAAAAACTTGAGCAGTGCGATGAAACTTGCCGCAATCGGCTATCGCAAAGGGGAGCACGCCGACACGCTGCTTGCAGAGGTCGTTGCCGAATTACGGCGGCAGAACGTCTCCGTCTATGGCACCTTGCAACACTGGCTCTGCATTCCGGACGATCCCTGCGCGATGGCGCTCGAGGTACTCCCCACCGGCGAGCGTTTTTCGCTTTCGCAAGATTTGGGGCGCCATGCCCAATCGTGCCGCCTCGATCCGGCCGCGCTCGCGCGCGCATCGGCGCGTGTGCGCACGATCTTGTCGGAGCTTCCCCCTCCCGACCTCGTCGTCTTCAGCAAATTCGGCGAAAGCGAGGCACAAGGCGAGGGCTTCTGTGACGAAATCGTCTATGCGCTCGACTTGGGCCTACCGGTTCTGACCGCGGTTTCCGACGTCTGGTTGCCGGCCTGGCAGCAATTCACTGGGGGCTTCGCCGAAACCCTTCCCTTTGCGTTCGACGCAGTGCTCGATTGGTGCCGCCGCGCGGGCGTCTGCGCGCAAGTACGGTAAACTCTCCCTTTCTTCGGCGAACGACAAGGCGCTATGTATCTCCTTTTCGAAGAAGCGGGTGCGTTCAAAACCGGAATCGAACTGACCGCAACGGATGCCTCGGTCCAGGTCGAACTCCCAAGCGGCCGCCGCGTCAAAATCAAACCAACCAACGTGTTGCTGCGCTTTCGCGAACCCAATCCCGCGCAACTCCTGACCCAAGCCGAAGCGCTTGCCGAAACCCTCGATATCGATTTTCTCTGGGAAGTGAGCCCCGACGAGACGATCTCGTTCGAGACCCTTGCTGCGGAGTATTTCGGCAGTTCCCCATCGGCGGTCGAACGGGCTGCGATGTTGCTCAAGCTCCACAGCGCCCCGATCTACTTCCACCGCAAAGGCAAGGGGCTTTTTCGCAAAGCGCCAGCGGAGATCCTGCAAGCGGCACTGGCTGGACTCGAA
Organism: Hydrogenophilus thiooxidans; assembly: GCF_019049855.1. Classification (GTDB taxonomy): domain Bacteria; phylum Pseudomonadota; class Gammaproteobacteria; order Burkholderiales; family Rhodocyclaceae; genus Hydrogenophilus; species Hydrogenophilus thiooxidans. The sequence goes on from NZ_JAHLSY010000002.1 coordinate 40,925, forward strand.
AAAAAACGCAAGCGCCAAGCACAGATCGATGCGTGGCGCGCCGAACTGCTTGCGGGGAAGATCCCCCCCGAATGGGCGCCGCTTCTGCCTCAGATCCTCTACGCGCCCGACCGCAACCAGAGCGAAACCCAAGCGCTCGAAGCGGCCGCGAACGAACGAAACACTACCCCGACGCGGCTGTTGATCGAGCTGGGTGCCGTTGCCTCAACCCACGAGTACCACTTCGGGCGTTTTGCGCGGGAACTCCTCCCCGAAGACGCCGCCCCCCCACACTGGGACGAGGCGCTTGCCGCCGCTTGGTCGTCGTTGCCGCAAGCCGATGCGCCCGCCTTTTCGATCGACGACCACACGACCACTGAAATCGACGACGTGTTCTCGGTACGCCGCCGTGCCGACGGCGGTTGGCGCGTGGGGGTCCACATCGCCGCCCCTGCGCTCTCGATCGCCGACGGCACCGAACTCGACCGCTGGGCGCGCGAGCGACTCTCGACCATCTATATGCCGGGGCGCAAAATCACGATGCTCCCCGCCAGCGCGATTGCCCCCCATACCCTCGCCGAAAACCAATGGGTTCCGGCGCTCTCGCTCTATTTCGACCTTGCGCCGTCGCTTGCGCTCGAACGCACCGAAACCCGACTCGAACGGGTCTTCATCGCCGCCAATCTGCGTCTCAACTCGCTGGAGCCCCACTTCAACGAAGAGACCCTGAGCAACGGGCTCCCGGAACCTTTTCCCTGGCGCGACGAACTGAAACTCCTTTGGGACGTCGCCACCGTCTTCGAAGCGGGACGGGGCAAACCCTCGGTATCCAACGGCATCGTCGACTTTCTCTTTTACGTCGATTGGGCGGTCACCACCGAAGACGGCCCGGGGTTCGTCACGCTGGTACCTCGCCCCCGCGGCGCGCCGCTCGACAAACTGGTCAGCGAATGGGCGATCGCCACCAACGTCCGCTGGGGCGAATGGCTGCGTGCGCACGACGTCGCGGGGATCTACCGCGGCCAGCCGCCCGGCGAGAAGGTCCGGATGTCGATCTTCGCCGAACCGCATGAAGGGCTGGGCGTTCCGTGCTACTTGTGGGCGACCTCGCCACTACGCCGTTACGTCGATCTTGCCAACCAGCGGCAGTTGCTCGCCACCCTGGGGCACGGCGAACCGCTTGCCGCGGAGCGGCTTGCCGAGATCATCCCGACGTTTGAAACCCGCTACGCGCAGTACCAAGAGTGGCAACGCCACATGGAGCGCTACTGGGCGTTGCGTTGGCTGCGGCAAGAGCGCGTTGAAACCACCACCGCACTTGTGCAGCGCGAAAACTGGGTCCGGCTCGAAAACGCGCCGCTTGCGGTGAAAGCACCCTCGCTCCCCCCCCTTGCGTCCGGCACACGGGTCCGCGTTGCGATCGAAACGGTCGATCTCGTCGACCTCGACCTCAAAGTTCGGTACGTCACCACCGTATGAGCGGCGCGCGCCCCCCCACCCTGGTTCGCTTCTTGCTGGTTTCCACTGCGGCGCACGCGCTTCTCTTCTCCCTTACCTTCGTTGCGCCACCGCCACAACCGGCAGTGCGCCGCGACGACTCGTTACAGGTCGTTCTGGTCAATGCCCGCACCCAGCACGCACCCGAAACGGCAAAACGGTTTGCCCAGGCCGACCTCGACGGCGGGGGCGACTCGCCCACCCCAGCAACCCCGACCGCGCCGCTGCCGCCGCTACCCGACGCGCACGCGGAAACGACCCTCGTCGAACAACGGGCCGCCCCGGAAGCCGCAGAACCCACCGAAGTCGATCTCGCACCGCACTCGGCATCGTCGCCAACCGCCCCGCTTTCCCGCCCCGCACCGCAACCACAACCGAAACCGACACCTCCAAAGCCCTCGAAGCGAACCGATCCCGCGCCAGCCCGAACAGAAACCGGCCGCGCGCCGCACCCCCCCGAGCCGCTGCGCGGCATCGACCTTCTCAACGCCGCGCAGACGATCGCACAATTGCAGGCACAGATCGATCGGGAAACCCGCGCGATCGCGGAACGCCCTCGGGTACGCCACATCGGCGCTTCGACGCAATCGCACCTCTATGCGCTCTACCTCGAAGCGTGGCGGCAAAAAGTGGAGCGGATCGGAACGCTCAACTATCCAAGTGAAGCAAAAGGCAGAATCTACGGTTCGCTCATTCTGCAAGTGGCGATCGATCGCGACGGGACGCTGCGCGACGCGAAGGTCGTTCAAAGCTCCGGACATAAGGTGCTGGACGAAGCGGCGCTCAAAATCGTCCGTCTTGCCGCACCGTTTGCCCGTTTTCCGCCCGAAATCGCCCAAGAAACCGATATCCTCGTGATCACCCGCCGCTGGACCTTCACCCGCAACGCCCGTTTCGCGACGCAATAGCGACGATTTTGGGAGTACGACCGATGCCTGACCGTTACGCCGTCTTTGGCCACCCCATCCACCACAGCAAATCCCCGTTCATCCACCGTGCGTTTGCCGCGCAGACGGGGCAGGATCTGGAGTACACCGCAATCGACGCCTCACCGGAACACTTTGCCGCAACGGTTCGGACCTTTTTCACCGAAGGGGGCAAAGGGGCGAACGTTACCGTTCCGCACAAAGAGGCGGCGCTGGCGCTCGCCGCCGACGCAACGCCGCGCGCGCAAGAAGCCGGCGCCGCCAATACGCTTTTCCTCACCGCAGACGGAGCCATTTGCGCCGACAACACCGACGGCGTTGGCCTCATTCGTGACCTCACGAACCGCTGGGGCCTAGCGCTCGAAGGGAAAAGGATCCTGCTCCTTGGCGCAGGTGGCGCTGCCAAAGGGATCCTCGCCCCGCTCATCGCTGCGCGACCGTGCGCGATCATGCTCGCCAACCGCACCGCAGCGCGCGCCGAAGCGCTTGTTGCGGCGTTTGCACCGCGCGCCGCGCAACTTGGCGTTAGCCTCACCACGCTCCCGTGGGCGCAGCTTGCGCACCCCGCAGCAACGCCACCCTTTGACCTGGTGCTCAACGCCACGAGCGCGAGCCTCACAGGCAGTGCGCCGCCACTTTCCCCCACCCTCTGGGCACCGGATGCGACCGCATACGACCTGATGTACGGCGCCACCCCCACGCCTTTTCTCGTTGCCGCACAGCACCAGGGGGCCGCGCGGACGATCGACGGCCTTGGGATGCTCGTCGAACAGGCGGCCGAAAGCTTCTGGTTATGGCGCGGCGTGCGCCCTGAGACCGAACCGGTGTACCAGGCGCTCCGGGCGCAATTGGGCGCTTTAGCCGCGCGCTAGTTCGGCAAAGACCGCTTCGGCTGCCGCGATCGTCGCCGCGATCTCCGCGTCACCGTGCGCTGCGGAGACAAATCCCGCTTCGAACGCCGACGGGGCAAAATAGTGCCCCCGCGCCAACATCCCGTGAAAGAACCGCTTGAAGCGTTCGCCATCACACGCGGTGACCTCGGCGTAGCGGATCGGCACCTTCGCAGCGAAGTAGATCCCAAACATCCCCCCGACGCTGTCGGCAGCAAACGGCACGCCGGCGGCCGTGGCCGCTTGCGTCAGACCAGCAACCAGTTTCGCTGCGTTGGCCGCTAACGCATCATAAAAACCGGGCTGCGTGATCAGATCGATCGCCGCAAGTCCCGCTGCGACCGCAACGGGGGAGCCCGACAGCGTTCCGGCTTGATAAACGGGCCCAAGCGGCGCCAGATGCTCCATCAACGCCCGTTTGCCGCCAAACGCGGCCAGCGGCATCCCGCCGCCAACCACCTTGCCCAACGTCGTGAGGTCGGGCGTCACCCCGGTAAGTCCCTGCGCCCCGGTGAGCCCCACGCGAAAACCGGTCATCACCTCGTCGAAAATCAATACCGCCCCGGCGCGATCGCACAGCCGACGCAGCGTCTCCAAAAAACCCGGAACCGGCCGCACCAGATTCATGTTGCCCGCGATCGGTTCGACGATCACCGCGGCGATCGCGTCACCGCGCTCGGCAAAGAGCGCTTCGGCGGCTGCCGCGTCGTTGTAGGGCAGCACCACGGTCTGCTGCGCGATCGCCTCCGGCACGCCCGCAGAGCTGGGATGACCGAAAGTGAGCGCCCCGGAGCCCGCCTTCACCAACAAACTGTCGGCGTGGCCGTGGTAACACCCTTCGAACTTCACCAAGAGCGGTCGCCCCGTCACGCCGCGCGCCAGACGAATTGCACTCATCGTCGCTTCGGTGCCGGAACTCACCAGCCGAACCATCTCGAGCGACGGCATGAGGGCACACAACCGCTCGGCAAATTCCACTTCGCGCACCGTCGGCGCTCCGAACGACAACCCGTCGCACGCAGCCTTCTGAACCGCTTCGACGATCTTCGGGTGCGCATGGCCAGCAATCGCTGGCCCCCAAGAACCCACGTAGTCGATGTAGCGCACGCCCGCTTCGTCCCAGACGAACGGTCCCTCCCCCCGGCGCAAGAATCGCGGCGTCCCCCCCACGGAGCGAAACGCCCGCACCGGCGAATTGACCCCGCCGGGAATCACCCGCTGCGCTCGGGCAAACCACACCTCATTGCGATCCATGCTTTAGCTCCTCGTTACGGTTCGATCCGCTGCGAAGCCGCGTTGCCACCGGTCGAACGCTTCCCGCCACGCGGCAGCGCGTGCGGCAACCGCCGCAAGCGACCGCGGCGCGAAAAGGTCCCCGATCACCGCAACGCCGTCCACACCCGCCGCGAGCAACTCCGGCACTCGCGCCAGCGTCACCCCACCGATCGCCACCCGCGGCACACCCAACCCCTTTGAAGCGGCAAAGAGGGCGAGCGGCGCCGCTACCGCATCGGGTTTCGTCTGGGAGGGAAAAACCGCCCCAAACGCGACGTAACTCGCCCCTTCGGCAACCGCCGCTTCGGCGCGCTCACGCGACGCATAGCAGCTTGCTCCGATCACCGCCGCCGGCCCCAACCGCTCGCGGGCCGCACGCAGCGAACCATCGTCCCGCCCCAAATGCAGACCCACCCCCAGCGCCTGCGCCAGAGACCCATCGTCGTTGATCACCACCACCGCCACCCCTACCGCTGCGGCACGGGCACAGAGCCATTCCGCCTCTTTGCGGCGCACCAGTGGCGCCGCTGCTTTGTTGCGGTATTGCACCCAATCGGGACGCGCTTCGAGCGCCGCAGCAACCCGCGCCCGCCACTGCGCCGTGTCGGGGTCGTCTGGGGTTATCAGGTACCAAAACGGGCACGTGACGGTAGCGCGCATGAATGACGTCATCGATCTTGGCAAAGCGCCGATTATTTCTTATTATACCGGATCCCCTCCCCCCACTGCCTGGAGGACGCGTTGGCCACCGTGCTCGTCATCGATGACAGCAACACCATCCGCCGCAGCGCCGAACTCTTCCTGACCTCGGCGGGGCACCAGGTCATCCTCGCAACGGATGGCTTCGACGCGCTCACCAAAATCGTCGGCAATCCTCCCGATGTGATCTTCATCGATGTGATGATGCCACGGCTTGACGGCTACCAAACCTGCGCCCTCCTCAAAAAGAACGACCGTTTCCGGCACATTCCCGTGATCATGCTCACCTCGAAAGACGGTGTTTTCGATCGCGCCCGCGGCGCGTTGGTCGGTTGTGACGAATACCTCACGAAACCATTTACCAAAAGTGAATTGTTGGCGGCGGTCGCCCGCCACACCACGTAAGGAGTCAATCCGCTATGGCCATCAAACGTATCCTCATTGTCGACGATTCCCCCACGGAACGCGCTGCGTTCCAGGAGATCCTGAGCGAAGCGGGGTATGAAACGCTCCTTGCCGCCTCGGGCGAAGAGGGGATTGCGCTTGCAAAGAGCGAAAAACCCGATGCGATCATCATGGACGTCGTGATGCCGGGCCTCAACGGCTTTCAAGCAACGCGGCAACTTGCGCGCGACGAAGCCACCCGCGCGATCCCGGTCATCATGTGCACCACCAAAGGCCAAGAGACGGACAAGATCTGGGGCTTGCGCCAAGGAGCGATCGCCTACCTCGTCAAACCGGTCGATCGCGCAACGCTTTTGGACGCGCTCAAGCAACTCGGTTGATCCCATGGCCAAACGGACCGACATCCGCCGCTTTCAGGAAGCGCTCGCGCAAAAGCTCGCAGCGGCGCAGCAAAGAAGCGAAGGGATCGCCGCGCGCTGGCTCGGCGTGATGATCGGATCCCAACCGGTACTGCTCCCGCTTGCGGCCACTGCTGGGGTGATCCAAGAATTCACACTGACGTCCGTGCCTTTTGCTCCAGCTCATTTCGCCGGTGTCACCAATGTCCGGGGGGAGCTCCACGACGTGATCGACCTTGCGCCGCTCCTTACCGAAGCCGCATCCGCGCCCAGCTCCTCGGCCCGGCTCGTGGTGCTGCAACCGGCACGCACACCGCGCACTGCGCTCTTGGTTGCCCGGGTCGTAGGGCTGCGCCGCGAGGAATCGCTCGCCCACCGCTTGGCGGCTCCAGAAGCAAGTGGAATCATTGCCCGCTGGCGTGAAGCAGGACCCAATCCCATCGAATGGCTGGAAATCGACCTCGCCTTCTGGCTGAAAAGAGCCGCGCTCCTTTTCCAACCTGCAGCGGAGCTACAACCATGAATGGGCTTTTTCGACTGGTGTTCACATGGGTCACCGCGGTGCTCGCAACACTCCCCATCATCGCAGCAGCTGCTGAGAACCCTGCCGACTATTTCGTCGACCATACCCCCCACTCCATTCCGGGGGGCACCCTCGTCGATGCCAGTAGCGCCCGACAACTCCAGATAGAAGGTGCCCTCTTCATCGATACCCGCAGCGCCAGCGAATATCAGGCGGAGACCCTCCCGGGCGCGCGCCACGTTCCCTATCACGAGCAGTTCCCGCGCACCCGTCTCGTCGGACCAGAAGATCGCTTCGACGTTGCGCAACTTCCCGCAAACAAAGCCACACCGCTGACCTTCTTCTGCAACGGATCACCCTGTTGGAAAGGATATAAAGCAGCGCAACGGGCAATCGAAGCGGGCTACACCGCCGTTTATTGGTTCCGCGACGGTCTCCCGTCGTGGCAACGCGCTGGCTACCCCACCCAAAAGGGCGCCTCCTCGATGGAGACCCCCTCGTCGCCAAAAAATTGACGATTTGGACGAAAGGAACCATCGGCCATGCTGACCTCGCTGTTACGTAAAACCTCCAAGACCACAAGCACCCCCCGCGCGGCTCCGGCGTGGTGGCGTACCTTCCGCGGCCCGATCCTCGCAACCGTTCTCACCGTTCTGCTTGCGATGTTCGGTTTTCTCCTCATCGCGACACCGTTGCGTCTTGCTGAAGAGCAGGATACGTTGTTGCGCAACTTTGAAAACGCCCTCTTACCGCTCCAAGCGGCGGTTACTCAGATGGCTGCCGGAACGGACGCCCGCGCGGAATTACGCGCGATTGCCCAGGAACAGCGGGCGCGGATCGAGCGCTTGCACCAGTCGGCCCAAGCGCTGCGTGAGTCGCTCGGCTTTGCTTTTTGGACTGCGTTTGAAGAGGGGCGACAACAGGAGGTCGAAGGGCTTTTGGAACAGCTCGCGCAACTGTGGCGCCAAACGGAGGGAAGCCTCAGCGAAGCGATGAATAGCGAACGGCCCGTGGACGCCTTTCGCCAGACACTCGTGGAAATCGAGCAAACTGCGCAAGCGATCGCCGCGCTCGCTACGTCCCTTTCCGCTCAAGTAGCCGACCCGCGCCGCGCGCAACGGCCGCTCTTCGTCGCGCTTTTGGCGGAACGGATCGCGCAGCGTGTAAACCGCTTGCTTACCGTGCCCCCCACCGAGCGGGGAGCGCTACTCGAGGCGTTGGCAAGCGACCGCGACGCGCTCGGAGAACTGGCCCCCGCCATCGACGTCGCAGGGGAAGCGCCCACCGTTGCGGCACGACTGCGCGAACTGGTCGACGCGACCCGTCTCCTGCAAGAGCGCGTCTCAGAGCTCATCCACGATACCCCTCGTTACTTTGCCCAGACCGATAACCTGATCGTCGTGCAAAAGCGCCTCCCGCAGCTGCAAAAGGGCGCTGGGGCGCTCTACAAAGCGGTCGAAAAAGAGCTCGAAACCGCCCGCTCAGCGGTCAACCTCATCCTGATGCTGGTTGGGGTCGCGTTCGTTGGAATCGTCGTGCAACTCATCAAAAACTACCTTGACCTTCAGGCGTCGCAGCGCGCCCTCGAGCAGGCCGAACGGGCCAAAGCCGAAGCGGAAAACCGGCGGACGCAAGAGGCGATTTTGCGCCTCCTCAACGAAATGGCCGACCTTGCCGAAGGGGACCTCACCATTCGCGCAACCGTGACCGAGGACGTAACGGGCGCAATCGCCGACTCGGTGAACTTCGCGATCGAAGAGCTCGGCAACCTCGTGCGCCGAATCAATGAAACCGCCGAACAGGTCGCGCAAGCAACGACACAGACGCAAGAGCGCTCGACGAATCTCTTGGCCACCGCCCAGCAACAATCGGAAGAGATCGAAGAGGCGGACGCAATCACCCAAGAGGTGGCGCAAGCGCTTTCCCGCGCGGCAGAGAGCGCCAACCAAGCGGCGCAGGCCGCACGCCGCTCGCTCGAAGCCTCGCAAAAAGGGACGCTTGCGGTGAACCAGTCGGTGGAAGGGATGGACCGGATCCGTGAGCAGATCCAAGAGACGGCGAAACGGATCAAACGGTTGGGCGAATCGTCGCAGGAGATCGGTGAGATCGTCGAACTCATCTCCGACATTACCGAGCAGACCAACGTGCTGGCGCTGAACGCTGCGATTCAGGCCGCCGCTGCCGGGGAAGCGGGACGGGGCTTCTCGGTGGTTGCCGAAGAGGTGCAACGCCTTGCCGAACGCTCGGCGGAAGCGACGAAACAGATCGCTGCGATCGTGCGCACCATTCAGACCGACACCCACGAAACCATCGCCGCGATGGAAGCGACGACGCAAGAGGTGGTGCAAGGGGCAGCGCTTTCGGAAGAGGCCCGCCGCGCGCTCGACGAGATCGCGAAAACCTCGCGCGAAACGGCCGCGCAGATCGCGCGGGTGACGCAAGAGATCCAAACCCAAGCGCAGCGCGGCGAAACCATTTCGCGCCTGATGCGCGACGTCTTGACACTGACCCAGACCACCCGCGCCGGTACCGAACAAACCGCCGAAGAGATCGCGCGGCTTGCTGACCTTGCCGCGGAATTGCGCGGCTCGGTTGCCGGGTTCCGGGTCTAACCGAGGGAGTGTTGCGACGTGGCTCGCCTCGACTTCGACGCGCTCTCCTGGATCGCTGACGAAATTTCCCGCGCGTTGCAAACGGCGCGCACCCTCGTTGCGGCATGCGCCACCCACTTCGACCCTGCGAATCTGCGCGAAGCGCAAACCCACCTCTTCGCCGCAAAAAGCGTCCTCGAAGTCGCCGAAATCCACCCCCTGCCGCGTTACCTGGCCCTGCTGGAAAAAGCGATCGATACCCTGGTCGACGCGCCAAATCTCTCGTCGGCAACCCTCGCAACGCTCCAGCGCGCACTTGTGGCGATCGAGAACCTCTGGTATGAACTGACCCACCACCACCGTTGGCAGCCGTTACGGCTCCGAGATCCCTACCTGGCACTTGCGCCACTTGCGAAAGCGACCCACGCGCACCCAACCGACCTTTGGCTCTTTCCGCTTCCCGAACCGGGGGGTACGCCGCAGATCCGCCCACCCGAAGTGGAACAGACAGCCCGCACGAAACTGCGGCACCGCTTCACCCAGGGCCTTGCGCGTTGGCTCAAAACCGGCGACCCAGTCGCGCTCTTACCCGTGCGCGAAGCGCTGGTTGGTCGCCTCATGCTCGAGGCGGGACGGGATGACGAACCCCTCTGGATTGCCGCGACCGCATTCGTCGAAGCGCTCATCCGCAAGCAGCTTCACCGAGACAACGAATCACAACGCCTTCTGCGCCTTCTGCAGCGGGCGCAAAAAGAACTCCTCACCGCAGAATCCCGTCTGGCGCTTTTTCGCCAATTGCTTTTGCCGCTCGCGGCAGTTGCGCCGCAAACGCGCCTGCAGCGCCTCATCCACCAATATTGGCGTCCGCGCGATTGGCTCCAGGACGCCGCTCTTCCCCTTCCCGAGCAGCCGTTGATCGAGCTTGACCAGGCATTGGTCGCGGCAGCGCAACACGCCCAAACGCTCTGGGAAGAGGAAGCTGCCTGGCCGGAGCGGATCGAAGCGCTCTTTGCGGTAGCCCGCGCACTCTACGACCGCCCAGACCCCGAGATCCAAGCGCTGGCAGCCGCGTTGGAGGCCTTTGCTCAGCAGTTACCCGACGCTGCGGCGACCGACCCAGCGCGCGCGCTTCTGCTTGCAACCACGCTGCTTGCGCTCAAACAAGACGCCCAAGCAGGCACACTCACCGCAGCGCGATGCCGCCCGCTCGTCGATGAATGGCACGCAGCGCTTTCCGGGCAGCAACCCCACACGGGCGCCCCCGCTTGGGTCGAATCGGACGAATCGCTCACGCAGACCCTCACCGCCGAAGTGACGCAGCTCTGCGGCGAGATCGAGCACGCGCTCGACACCTTTTGGCGCACCCCAGAGGCGACCCTGCCCCTTGACGCGATCAAGAAAGCGCTCGACCAGTTGGCCGCCATCTGTGTCGTCACCGACCACACCGCGCTCCTTTCCGAAATCGACGCGGTTCGTACCTGGTTGCAAACCGTCGCAGCGGGCAAACAGCGCTTCGACCCGCAAAACCCGCTGATCGCCCAAATCGCTACCTGGGGGCAACGGATCAGCCAACCTGCCCCCCCAAGCGAAAGCGAACCGCATCCCACCCCCATTCCGTGGGATCGCCTCTTTCCCCAGCACCTGGCATCTCTCCTGGCGACAGACGCCACCGCCACCGACGCGGTCCAGCCCACGCTCGAACCGGCGCCACCGCACGAACCGCGCTCCGAAGCAGACGAAACCACCCGCGACGCGCCCCAACCGGAACCCTCTGCCACCCCCGTAGCCACAGCGGACGACACGAGGGCTAGCGAGACGGATAGCGACGAAACGGCCGAGCTGCGCGCGATCTTTCTCGCCGAATGCGACGAAATCCTTGCGGCGATGCATGAGGCCCGTGCGCAGCTCGAGCGGCAACCGACCCATCGTGACGCGCTTACCCAGTGGCGGAGGCAAGTCCATACCCTCAAAGGCAGCAGCCGCATCGTCGGCTTGACCCAACTCGGGGAAACGGCGTGGGAGGTCGAACAGACCCTCAACCACTGCCTGCGCCACCCCGACTTCGTCCCCTCGGCCGACTTTCTTGCGTTTCTGGCTGGTGCGGAAAACGCGTTCGCGCAAGCCGCCACAACGATCGCCCAAAGTGGCGAAGACCTTCCCGCCCCCATCGCGGAACTGGTCGAAGCGGCACAGCGCTGGCGCGCAACGCCACGATCAGAAAGCGAAGGCGCTCCCCCCCAACCCACCCCCCCGCACGCCGCAAGCGGCGCAGCGCCTCGCGAAGCGCCCACACCCGAACGCGTGGCACCGCAATCGCAGGAACCCTCCACCCCTGCCGAAGCAGCGTTCGGTCAACATCCCGATTGGCACGCCATCGATTTCGAACCGGAGGCTGCCGCAGCGCCACAACCCGTTCCAAGCCAACCTGCGCCCCCCCAACCCGACCGCTACTTCACCTTTGGCGACCGCAAAGTCTCGCGCACCATCTTCGAGATTTTCCGCACCGAAGCGCGCGAACATCTGGCCTCGCTCGCGCGCTTCCTGCACGACCCGGAAACCCCTTCGGATGCCGTCGTTCGCGCAGCCCATACGCTTGCCAGCATTTGCGGTACCGCGCAGATCCCCGAAATGCACGACCTCGCGCGGGCGTGGGAATTGCGGCTCCTTGCGATGCAACGCGCAGGCGAAGCCCCGAACGATCAAGACCTCACCCTTTTCCACGCGGTGCATACGGCGCTGCACACCGACCTCGTCACTGTCGAAGACGGGAAAATCCCGCCACGGCGCGACGATTTGATCGCCACGCTCGAAACGCCACCCGCCGCTGCGCCAGAACCGTCTGCTGCGGCCACCTCCGCAGTCCCATCAGAAGCGCCCATTGTCGCCACCTTCGCAGTCCCAGCAGAAGCGCCCGCTGCAGCTTCCTCCGAGGGCACGCCAGAAACGCCGTCAGCAGCTCTTCCCTCTGCTGTTTCCCTCGAACCCCATCAGGAACCCAGCCGACAACCGGAAACCGAACCCAGTGGCGAAACGGAGGATCACCTCGACACCGCGCTTCTGCCGATCTTCGCCGAAGAGGGGCGCGATCTCTTCGCGCAACTCGAAGCGGCGCTCGCGCAGCTCCCGGAACCGGCTGCGGCGCGCCCCGAAACCTTCGAACCGATCCTGCGGCTCTTGCATACCCTCAAAGGGAGCGCCCGAATGGCGGGGGCGCTCGCGCTGGGCGACCGCATCCACCAGATCGAACAGCACCTGAAAGAGGCGCCGCTTACCACCGCGCAGCACGCGCTCCCCGACCTCATTGCCGCTGCGCGCGCCCATTTCCTCCAACTTCTCACCCAACCGACCGAACCCCCTGCCGCGGCACACCCCGAAACCCAACCCCTTACGCCACCCACCGACGAGCCCAAGACCGAAGCGCCGCTTGCCGCTTCTGCGGTGCTGCCGATGACCCTCCGCATTCCCGCGCCAACGATCGACCGCTGGGTCAATGAACTCAGCGAGATCGCGATCCAACGGGCGCGAGCCGAAAGCGAACTCGTCACCCTGCGCCAGGCCGCCAACGACCTCACCGAAAACGTCCAACGGCTGCGCCACCACCTGCGCGAACTCGAAATCCAAGCCGAAGCGCAACTCCAAGCGCGGATCCAAGTCGCGGAAACGCACCACACCGAATTCGACCCGCTCGAAATGGACCGCTACACGCGGCTTCAGGAGCTCACCCGGATCCTCGCCGAAGGGATCGCCGACGTTGGCACGTTGCAACAATCGATCGTGCGCACCGTCGATGCCGCGGAGGTGAGCCTCCATCGGCAATCGCGGCAAACGCGCGACCTGCAAGCAGAGATCACCGCACTGCGCGCAGTGCCCGTCGCGACGCTCTACGAGCGCTTCACGCGCCTCGTTGCACAAACCGCAGAAACCCTTGGCAAACGGGTCGAATTCGCGCTCTTCGGGGGCGAAACTCGCGTTGACCGCGCAGCGCTCGAACGGCTCACCCCGGCGCTCGAACACCTCTTGCGCAATGCCGTCGCCCACGGGATCGAAACCCCCGCCGAACGGCAAGCGCTCGGCAAATCCCCCACCGGACGCATCACCCTCACCGTTTACGCCACCCAAGGGGAGACGCAGTGGACGCTCGCCGACGACGGTCGCGGCCTCGACGCCGAGCGGATCGCCGCCAAAGCGCGGGAAAAAGGGTGGCTGGCCCCCAATGAGTCGCCGACCGAAAGCGAGCTCTTGCGATTCATCTTCCGTTCGGGCTTCTCCACCGCCGACACGGTCTCCCAGATCGCAGGGCGTGGGGTCGGGCTCGACGTCGTGCAGGCCGAAATCGCCGCGTTGGGCGGGCGCATCGATGTCGCCAGCGAACCCGGCCGCGGCGTCCGTTTCCAGATTCGGATTCCCACGGAACTGGCGCTCACGCAACTGCTCCTGGTCACGGGTCACGGGCGCCGTTGGGGGATCCCCACCGAATGGATCGTCCATACGCAACAATTCAAAGCCGAAGCGCTCGAATCCCTTTGGGCGGCCGGAACGATCGAACATCGGGGCGAAACCTACCCGCTCGTTGGGCTCCACACCCTGATTGCCGCACCGGAACCGGCGCGCGAAGGGCGCCATTGGGTGATTCTCACGCGGATCGGCGACGAACGGATCGCAATGTGGGTCGAAGCGATCGCCGGTCGCCAAGAGCTCGCCGCGAAGCCGACCGGGCCGTTCCTGCGCCGTGTCGGCGGGATTCTCGGCGCCGTGCTGCTCCCCGACGGGGAGATCACCTTGATCCTCCACCCCACCCAGCTCTTCCAAACGGCGCGTCAGACGACCGCGCAGCAGCCCAGAGCAGCGCACGCTTCCGCTCGCAGGGCTGCCACACCCTCTGGGGCCCAGAGCGACACCACCCCCGAAACCCAACGCGCTGCGCCCCTCATTCTGGTCGTCGACGACTCCCTCACCGTCCGGCGCCTTACGCAGCGGTTGCTCGAACGCCAAGGCTATCGCGTCCTGACTGCGAAAGATGGCCAAGAGGCGCTCGAAAAACTCCAAGACGCCGCACCGGCTGCGATTCTATCGGACATCGAAATGCCCCGCATGGATGGATTCGAGCTCCTGCGCCACCTCCGGGCACACCCGACCACCCGAAATACCCCGGTGATCATGATCACCTCGCGCCTTGCCGAAAAACACCGCACCCACGCGTTCGAGCTGGGCGCCACCGACTATTTGGGCAAACCCTATCAAGAAGAGACGCTCTTGGCGCTGCTTGCTCGGCATGCGCCCCTGAGCGCACCCGCTGCCGGTTGAGATGCATTCCGCGTTGCCCCCGCCAGCCGCGACCCAAGCCACCGCCCCGTGGCAAGCAGTCAAGCAACTGCTCAAACACCTCTGGCGGTATCGGGCGCGCGTCCTCTTGGGCTTCGTCGCGCTCATTGCCGCGAAAGTGGCGCTCGTTGCGAACCCCGTGCTCATCAAAGGGATCGTCGATGCGCTCGCGCCGGCACCGCCGCAACCGGCGTTTTGGGCCGCGCCTGCGGCGCTCGTCATCGCGTATGGGATTGCGCGCGCCGGGGTCTCGCTCTTCACCGAACTGCGCGAAATCCTCTTTGCGCGCGTGATCCAGCGCATCAGCCGTCAGCTGTCGCTCGCGGTCTTCAACCATTTGCACGCGTTGTCGCTGCGCTTTCATCTCGAACGGCAAACGGGCGCGATCACCCGCGACATCGAACGGGGCACGCGCGCGATCGGCACCCTCATCAACTTCACCATCTACTCGATCGCGCCGACGCTCGTCGAGATCGCGCTGGTCCTCACCCTCCTCTTCAGCCAATACGACGCCCGCTTCGGGACGATCGTCGCGGCAACCCTCGCACTCTATATCCTCTTTACCGTGATCGTCACCAACTGGCGCACCGTCTTGCGACGCCACCTCAACCGGCTCGACGCGCAGACCCATACCCGCGCGGTCGATGCGCTCCTCAACTACGAGACGGTGAAATACTTCAACAACGAAGCGTGGGAGGCGGCGCGCTACGACCGGGATCTCGCGCAATGGCAAGAAGTCGCGATCAAGAACCAATATTCGCTCTCCGCGCTCAACCTCGGCCAGGCGCTGATCATCGCCACCGGCGTCACCCTGCTGTTGCTGCAAGCAGTCACGCGCGTCGAAGCGGGCACGATGACGGTGGGCGACCTCGTCCTCATCAACGGCCTGATGCTGCAACTCTACCTGCCGCTCAACTTCCTCGGCGTGGTCTATCGCGAAATCCGGCAAAGTCTTGTCGATCTCGAACGCCTTTTTGCCCTCTTTACCATCCCACCCGAAGTGCGCGACCCCGACCACCCTGTGCCGTTGCCCGAAGGGCCCCTTACGGTCACCTTCGACGCCGTCTCGTTCGCCTACGACCCCCGCCGCCCGATCCTCCACGACGTCACCTTCACGATTCCGGCGGGGAAAACCGTCGCGGTCGTAGGCAGTTCCGGGAGCGGCAAATCGACCCTGGTGCGACTCCTCTTTCGCTTCTACGACGTGCAGGCGGGTGCTGTGCGCGTCGGCGGCGTCGACGTGCGCCACCTCGCGCAAGCGGAGTTGCGACGCGCGATCGGGATCGTCCCGCAAGATACCGTGCTCTTTAACGACACGCTCGAATACAACATCCGCTACGGCAACCCAGAGGCTTCGGACGAAGCGCTCTGGGCAGCGATCCGCGCTGCCCGCCTCGACGCTTTGGTAGCGCGTCTCCCGGACGGGTTGCAGACCGTGGTCGGCGAACGGGGGCTCAAACTCTCCGGCGGCGAAAAGCAACGGGTGGCAATCGCCCGCGTCCTCCTCAAAAATCCGCGCATTCTGGTGCTCGACGAAGCGACCTCGGCGCTTGACAGCCAAACCGAACGCGAGATCCAAGCCGAACTTGCCGCCGCGCGAGCTGGACGCACCACCTTGATGATCGCCCACCGGCTCTCTACCGTACGCGACGCCGACGAAATCCTGGTCTTGGAAGAGGGGCGCATCGTCGAACGGGGCACCCACGACACGCTCTTGGCGCACAATGGCCGTTACGCCGCCCTGTGGCAGCAGCAAAGCCGGAGCGAAGCAAGCCCCAACGCATCCGCACCTTCCTCAGACGACGAGGAAGTGCAGCGATGAGCTCAGCAGGGGTGGGTTCCCAGTGGCGGATCTTGCTGGCGCTCTTTTTTGCCTTCTATCGCGGTCCGACGGCATGGCGCGCGTGGAGCGTTACCGCCGGGCTCACTCTGCTCACCGTCCTGCAGGTGCTTCTTGCTGTTGCGATCAACCGATTCTTGCGCACGCTCTTCGATGCGTTCGAAGCGCGCGCGCTCGAGCAGCTCCCACAACTGACCGGGCACTTCGCTTTGCTTCTGACCGCCGTTGTTGCCGTCACCGGCGCCCACCTCTGGGTCAAACGGGTTTGGCAACTTGCTTGGCGTCAGTTCCTCACCGAACGGTTCCTCGCCCATTGGCTAGAGAAGGGGCACTACCACCGGCTTCGCCATCTGACAAACGCCGCGGATAACCCCGACGCACGCATCGCCGAAGATGCTCGGATCGCCACCGAAGTGGCGATCGAACTTTTTCACTCGCTGCTCTACTCAATGCTTTCGATCGCCCTCTTTGCCGAGATTTTGTGGCGCATTACCCTGGACCTCGACTATGGCCCCCCCGGGCTGATGATTCTCCTGGCGCTCCTCTACGCCGGCATTGGGAGCCTCATCGGCTGGTACCTCGGTCTGCCGCTTAGCCGCGCTACCCATCGGCTGCAAACGGCGGAAGCCGATTTTCGCTTCGCGCTGGCGCACGTTCGCGAAAAATCGGAAGCGATCGCGATCGCGCAGGGGGAGCGCCACGAACGGAACCTGGTCGCCCGCCTCTTTGCGTCGCTTGCGCAAGCGTGGCGGGCGCAGACCCGCGGCTACTTCGGAATCGTCGCCTTCTCGACCGCCTACGGAACACTCCTTCCGGTCTTTCCCCTTCTGGTGCTCGCTTCCCCCTATATCACGGGGGCGATCACGCTTGGGCTTTTGATGCAGGCAGCGCAGGCGTTTGAGCGCCTCACCAACGCTTTGTCGTGGCCGATCAACAACCAAGGGGAGATCGCTCGCTGCCGCGCCTCAATCGAGCGACTCACCCAGCTCTGGGAAAACCTGGAGCAGCTCGACGCCCAGGATCAACTCTGCCCCCTCGACGCGCCGTGCGTCAGCGCTACGACCGTCACCGCGCTCACGGTCGAACACCTGACGCTCACAACCCTCAATGGCCAGAATCTTCTTGCCGATTTTTCCGCGACCGCCCCGCCACATGCGCTTACCATCTGGGCGCTCCCCGAAGAGGGAAAGCTGCCGCTCCTGAAATCGCTCGCTGGCCTCTGGTCATGGGGAAGCGGTCGCATCCTCTACCCCGAAGGAGCTACGATCGCAATCGTGCCGCTTCGCCCGTACCTGCCAGAAGGGACGCTTCTTGCCGCGCTCACTTACCCGAACGATCCCACCCCACGCGCGCGCGAAGCGCTCGAAGCAGCGCTTGTGGACCTCCACCTCGAACCGTTCCGCTCGCGACTCGACCAGCGCGAAGATTGGAACCGCACCTTACCGCCGCTCAAACAGCGGCAGCTTGCCCTTGTTCGCCTCGTGCTCAGCGACGCAACCTGGTGGGTGATCGAGTGCGACCACTGGCCAGACCCCCTGGTCCTTGAGGCGATCGCCTACGCGTGTCGCACCCGCGCCCAACCCCCAAGCGTGGTGATCGTCACTGCGCACGATACCACAAGCAGCCCCCACAGCAGCGCAACCGCGCCACAACCGACTAACCACGCCGACCAGCCCCGGAGTCACGCTCAATCAAGCGACGGATAGGCGTTTTCCGCAAACGACGGCGGCAGCCACCCACGCTCCACCGCAGCGCGCAACGACCAGGCAGGCGTCGTCTCGGTCTTGTAGTTCCAAAAACACCAACCGTCGTAGCGCTCAAACGCCAGGAGCTGGGTCGCAGCAAACGCCCGCATCGCCACCTCTTGCTGGAAAGGATCGAGCCGTTCGAGCGGATGGTTGAACGGCCCCTCAGCCCAGAGCGACACCACCTCGAGATCAAGCCCCAAGCTCCACTCGCCGCAGATCGTCGGCAACTGCAAAGTTTCCCGGATCGCATCGGCCTCTTGGCGCAAATCGACCGCCGTCTTACGGAGGTGCTCAAAGATATCGGCGTCGAGATCTTCGCGGGTAAAGCACTGGTAGCGGTGCACATCAAACCAAAGGTTCCGGTATTCGCCGGGCGGAAACGCCCCCAGATATTCGCGCCAATCGCGAAAACCGTCGTGAAACATTACCGCGGCCCGTTCTGCCGGCAGGTGGCGGCGCACCGCGTGATAGGCGCGGCGGTAATAGTCGAGCAAAATCGCCGTGGGGACATCCCAGCGCGGTTCGTTCAAAAGCTCAATCCCCCAAAGCGCCCGGCTTGCCCGGTAGCGCTCGGCAATCCGGTCCAAAAGATCGACCGAAAAATCGATGTATTCCGCTTGGGTGTGCCATTCACAGACATTGAGCATCCCGCCGTTATCGAACCCGTTTTGGCACCCCGGAGCGGCGTGCAGATCCAAAAGTACCTTGAGCCCATAGGCTTCGGCCCACTCGAGCGCCCGGTCGATCACCTCGATTCCGCCCGGAACGAACGGGTAAGGATTCTCCCCATATTTCGGGTGGTATGGGTAGGGCGGCCCCATCACCCAATGGCCGAATGGGATCCGTACCAGATCGATCCCCCGCTCAGCAAGCCAAGCAAAATCGTCGCGCGTAATCCAGCGTGCCCAGTGGGCCCGGAGCCGCTCGTGGGCAGCAGACCCCAGCTCCACACACCACGTGGTTTCATCCGTTGCCGCAAGCCCCTCGAAGAGACTTGGCACCATCCACTTTTCGAGCACCAGCCAGGACCCGAGATTGACCCCACGGAGCGCCCCCATCACCGCCTCCTTTCTTTTGGTTACCTACGCTATCATTGTAGCCTCTTCCCAAGCCAGTTGCCCACATGGCTGCTTTGCCCACCCCCGCTGCTCCTCCTTACCGCCCCCGCTGGTGGCACGACGCGGTGATTTACACGGTCTGGGTGCGGAGTTTTGCCGACGGTAACGGCGACGGCATCGGCGATCTACTTGGCCTTCTCTCCCGCCTCGACGCCCTTGCGTGGCTGGGCGTCGACACGCTCTGGCTCACACCGATCCACCCCTCCCCGAACGCCGATTTCGGCTACGACGTCACCGACTACTGCGCGATCCATCCCGATTTCGGCACACTCGCCGACTTCGACGCGCTCGTTGCTGAACTGCACCGCCGCGGCATGCGGCTGGTGCTCGATCTGGTGATCAACCACTCGAGCTGCGACCACCCCTGGTTTCGCGCTGCCGAACGGGGCAAAGCCTCTTACCGGGCGTGGTACTACTGGCGCGACGCACCGAACGACTGGGAAGCGATCTTTGGCGGCTCTGCGTGGTCGTGGAGCGAAACCGCGCAACAGTACTACCTCCACCTCTTCCTCCCCCAACAGCCGGATCTCAATTGGGAAAACCCCGACGTGCGCGCCGCGCTTGCCGAAGTCGCCCGCTTCTGGCTCGACCGCGGCGTCGACGGCTTTCGTTTCGATGCGCTCACCGTCCTCAAGAAAGCGCCGGGGTTGCCGTCCGTCGCCCCAACAAGGAGGGAGGCACTCCGCATGGCCACCCCTGAGGCCGAGGCACCTGCCGACACCGCCGTACCCCCCGACACCGCCGTACCCCCATCCCCAAATAGCCCGCTCCTGCCGCAGCCTGCCTGGAGCCATTTCCTGGCCCAACCCGGTCTTGAGGCGCTCTTCGCCGACTTCGTCCGCCGAGCCGGACTCACTCGGGACCACCTGACGCTCGGGGAAGCAAACGGTCTGCCCGTCGAGCGCGCTGCGCCGTGGATCGCCGAGCCCGACGGGCTTCTGTCGCTACTCTTGCACTTCGAACTGTGGCACATCGACCGCCCCACGGCGCAAGGGGGCGCGACGCTCGACACCGTCGCCTTTTCCGAAAGCTGCGTGCGCTGGTGGCAAACCGCACGGGCGCTGGGAACACGCCCCGCCCTCTACCTCGAAAACCATGACCTGCCGCGCGTCGTTTCGCGCTGGGCGGACGATCGTGATCCCGACGCCACGCGACGCGCCGCGAAAGCCTTCGCGGCGGCGCAACTGCTCCAACCGGCGGTGCCGATCCTCTACCAGGGACAAGAGTTGGGTCTGCCGAACGCACGGCTCACCCACTGGGCGCAAATCCACGACCGTGCCGCAGAGCCGACGATCGCCGCGTTGCGCGCCAAAGGGGAGACAGACAGTACGATTCTCGCCGCGCTGAGCCGCACCGGCCGCGACGCGGTGCGCACACCGTACCCGTGGGACGCCACCCAACCTTTCGGCGGTTTCTCCGCAGCCCCACCATGGACGCCGCTTCCCCCGGAGCACCTGCCGCTTGCCTGGCAACAGCAGTACGAAGACCCCCATTCCACGCTTCACTGGTACCGACACCTGATTCATCGGCGGCGACAACGAAACCAAGGAGTAACGCCGTGAGTTCCGCACCCGATCGCCTCACCCACGCGCCACCCGACGCCACGCCCCATCTGGTCTGGATCGCCACCGGCGGCACCATCGCCGGAGCGGGCGTAGGCCACACCTATACCGCTGGCGCGATCGCTGCCGAAACGCTCGCCGCCCGGTGGCGGGTTACCTCGTCCCTTCCCGTGCGCGTACGCACCCCTTACCAAATCGATTCGAAAGAGGCTACCCCCGAAACGTGGCAACAGTTGCACAAGGCCGTCACTGCGGCACTCGCCACCCCTGGCTGTTGCGGCATCCTCATCACCCATGGCACCGACACACTCGAAGAGAGCGCGGCGCTGTTGGCGCTCACCCTCGCCCCGTCAATCCCGGTCGTTCTCACCGGTGCGATGCGTCCCGCCGACGATCCGGAGTCCGATGGTGAAGCCAATTTCCGCGCTGCGCTCGCAATCGCTGCCGATCGGGCAACCCCACCCGGCGTCTGGGTTGCGTTCGCGGGCAAAATTTTCCCTGCGCTCGGCGTGCGCAAAACGCACACCTGCGCGCGCGATGCCTTCGCTGCAGTCGAACCGCTTGAAACCGCCACCACCGAACCCGCGCACACGCCAGCCCCCGCATCGGCCCGCAGCGCCCACCGCATCCCTCCAGATTCCTTGCCGCTACCGCTTCCCGCCGATTGGCCCGCTGTGCCGCTGCTCTCCTGCACCGCATGGGACGACGCCGTGCTTCTCAACGCGGCCGTGCCGGCGGCGGCTGCGTTCGTCCTGCTCTGCCCGGGTCATGGAAGCGTCCCCACGCGTTGGTACGAATCGATCCGCGCCGCGACCGCCTCCGGTACGCCCATCATCCGCGCGAGCCGCTGCAGTTTCGGCCCCGTGCTTCCCCACCCGATCGACGCCGAACTGGGCACCTGGCCTGCTGGGATCCTCAGCGCCGCACAGGCGCGCGTCGCCGCCGCGTTGGTCACGAACGCAACCCCGCTACCTGAAGCACGCGACGCGCTTTGGCGTGCGATTGCCGCCGGAACCGTTCCGTACGCGTCCTGCCCTGCGCCTCATCACGCGGCGAACCCACCATGAGCGAAAACGAAGCGCAAAAAACGCCGCAAGCGACGTTTCTCGTCGCCGACATCGGCGGCACCCACAACCGGTGGCAACGGCTTCGTCTCGACGGCGCACACCTGCACGTAGACACGACCTGGATCGGACGCAACGACGATGCCGCGACCTTTCACGAAGCGTGGCAACGGGCGCTGACAGCACTCCCCGTCACCGAACCCCTTTCCCAGGTCGTGATCGCAGCCGCGGGGCCCGTACACGACGCAACGATCACACTCACGAACCGTCCCACCTGGCGCATCGACGCGGCAACGCTCAGCCGCGTGCTCGGCGCACCCGTTACCCTGCTCAACGACTTCGCCGCGCAAGCCTACGGGCTGCTCACGGTCACCGATGCCGAATGCGAACGGCTCGGCAACCCGTCTGAGCTTGCAGCAACGGCACCGATCGCACCGGAAACCAGCGCTGCGTCCGCGCCACGCTCGCCTCAAGCGACGGTTCCCCAACCCGGTGAACGGCCGCTCGCAGTGATCGGCCCGGGAACCGGGCTCGGGATCGCGTTCTTGTGGCAACCGGCGCGTACACCGGCACCCCTCGTCCTTTCGACAGAAGCGGGCAATCTGCGCCTACCGCTTCTGCCCGAACTGGCGACTCACTGGCCAGCGATCGCGGCAGACGCGCCGGCGCAACAACCCTATTGGGAATGGCTCCTTTCCGGCCCGGGACTCATGCGACTCCATCAGTTCCTCAACGGCGCGACGCTCGCGCCCGAAGCGATCGTCGCCGCCGCGCACGAGGACCCGGAAAGTGCCGCCGCCCACACCGTTACCCTCTTTTCCCGCTTACTGGCCCATTTCGCCGCCGAAGCCACGCTGATGGCGTGGGCGACTCAGGGCGTCGTGCTGGTCGGTAGCCTCGCGAACGCGATCGCGCCGTGGCTGCGGCGGCGAGAATGGCATGACGCGTTCCTGAGCGGTCCACGCTACCGCGACGCGCTCGCCGCAACCCCGCTTTGGCTCGTGCATGCGAGCGACTTGGGGCTACGCGGTGCGGCATATGTTGCGTTTCGCCAGGCACGCGCGGCGCGCTGACCACCAACCGAGCGCTACGCCTCGATCAACGCGCGAATGTGCGCCCCGGCCGAACGGGCGAGCGAACTCATCACGTACCCCCCTTCGAGCATCGAGACGATCGGCGCGGCCCCTCCGGTGATCTCGCGCAGCAAGCGCACCAACTCATGGGTGGCCCACGCGTAATCGCCTTCGCGCAGTGCCAATGAACCCATGTCGTCTTCCAGATGGGAGTCGAACCCAGCAGAGATCAAAAGCAGCTGTGGCTGATGCGCGCGAATCGCCGGCAACCAAAGGTCGGTCACCACTTGACGGAATTCGTCACTGCCCGAACGCGCAGGCAGCGGCACATTGACCATGTGCGGTGGCGGGTTCTCGGTTCCCGAATAGGGATAAAACGGATGCTGGAAGATGCTCACCATCTGCACGCGCGGGTCGTCGCGAAAGATTTCCTCGGTCCCGTTGCCGTGATGGACGTCCCAATCGACGATCGTCACCCGCTCAAGGCCGTGGTGCGCGAGCGCGTGTGCCGCAGCAACCGCAATGTTGTTGAAGAAACAGAACCCCATCGCGCGGGCACGCCCCGCGTGGTGTCCCGGCGGACGCACCAAACAAAAGGCGTTTCCCACCTCGCCGCCGAGCACGAGGTCCACGGCGAGCACCCCTGCACCGGCGGCGCGTTGCGCGGCAACCAGCGTATCGGGGTTCATCGCGGTATCGGGGTCAAGGTGCACCAGCCCGGTGAGCGGCGCGCTCGCCCACAGTTCGTCGAGATACGCGGGGTCATGGACCCGCTCGAGCGCTTCCCGCGTCACCAGCGGCGCCTCATAGGGCACCAGATAGGGGTCTAGACCCTGCGCGATCAGATGGTCGTGAATCGCACTCAAACGCTGCGGGCATTCCGGGTGGTGGCGCCCCATCTCGTGCCGCGCGCAATCCGGATGGGTAATCAGCGCCGTCATCGTCATCCTTCCCTCCCTTTTGCTCTCTTTTTCGTTATCGGACTGGCAAGCTCTGTCAAGAGGTCAACATCTCGTCCGGTCGCACCCCCGATTGCCGCGCGATCCGGCGCAAACGGCGAATCGCCTCCATCTGGATCTGCCGCACCCGCTCCCGCGTCAAGCCGACCTCTTCCGCGAGCTCCTCCAGCGTAGCCGGATCGCGTCCGTCCAAGCCAAAACGGCGGGTCACGATGTAGGCGTAACGGGTGGGCAGCGTATCGAGCCAGCGCCGGATCACCTCGGTCACCTCGCGTTGCGCGATCACCGTTTCGGGCTGAGCGTCGGGTTCGTCGGGCAGATTGTCGACCCATTGCCGTTTGTCGTCGTCGCCCAACGACTCGTCGAGCGAACGCGGCGTCATCCCGACTGCTTGCAGCGAATGGAGATCAGCAAGCGCAATCCCAAGCGCTTCGGCCAGTTCGCCATCGCTGCAATCTTCCCCTTGCAAAGTCCGCTCCGCTGCGCGCATCTGTCCCAGCCGGCGGTGGATGTGGGTCGGCAGCCGAACGGTTCGGCTCTGATTGATCACCGCCCGTTCGATCGCCTGGCGAATCCACCAGGTTGCGTAGGTCGAAAAGCGAAAACCGCGCTCCGGGTCGTATTTCTCCAGCGCATGAATGAGCCCCAGGTTCCCCTCCTCGATGAGATCCAGGAAGGGCACCCCCCGATGCTGGTAGTGTTTGGCGATGCTCACCACGAGCCGCAAATTGCTTTCGATCATCTGCTGCCGCGCCGCTTCGTCCCCGGCTTTGGCGCGGCGGGCAAGCGCCAACTCCTCTTGGGGGGCAAGGAGACTGATCGCACCGATGGCGTCCAGGTAACGGTAGGCGAGATCGGAAAAGAGTTCGTCATCCAACGCCTCGTCGGCACCGTCGATGAGCGCTTCGCCCTCCGGCCGCTCGGAACCCCATTCTGGCGTATCCAAGCCGGACCAACGCTTCTCAGCCGCGCTTTCCTGGGTCATTTCGTCCGGTAGGCTTTCAAGTAGCCCCTCGTCGGCGTATTCTTGCGCCCGCTTGGGTTCGTCTTTTGCGGTTTTCGTACGGGCCATCACACCTCCTTCCCACTGGGTGCGCCGCGACCGTTCGGTCACGATTTGGGTAAGACGCTCTCCGGATCGATCGCTTTACCCGCGCGACGGATCTGGAAGTGGAGCTTTGGCCGATCGGTATTGCCGCTTTTTCCCATCCGCGCGATCGTCTGTCCCCGCTTGACCGCATCGCCCTCCTTCACCACCACCTTGTCGTTGTGGGCATAAACGGAAACGTAGTCGTCTGCGTGCTGTAGGATCACGATCAGCCCAAACCCTTCGATCCCTTCGCCCACATAGGAGACCGTCCCGTCCATCGCCGCAACCACCGGTTCCCCCACATTGCCGCCAATGTCGATCCCTTTGCGGGTTTTGCCGTCGAACGGCGCAAGCACCGGCCCCCGCGCGGGCCACATCCAGCCGCTTGCGCCTGCCGCCAGTGGCGCCGTCACAGGTTGCCCAGCGGCCGCAGCACCGCTTTCGGACGCACTTGCGGCAGGAGCAGCCGTGAGCGGCGGCGCACTCAAGCGCCCGCCGGTGGCCGCGTTCGACGCGGCAGGAGCCGAGCTGCCACGCACCTGGGCTTGCGGCGCTTCGGCTGGTGCGCTCGGGGCGACGGGGAAGACCTGAACCCCAGTTGCGCCACCATCGGAAGCAGTTCCAGGACGCAACCGCAGCTGCTGGCCGACAAAGATGCGGTCCGGGCGACTCAAGCCGTTCAGCTGGACCAACGTCTCGGGCGCGACCCCATAGCGGCGGGCGATGGCGGTGAGCGTCTCGCCGGGCGCCACTTGATGGAATTCGGGAATCGCGGGAGCCGTCCCTACGTTTCCGCCCCCCATCGTCGGGGCGGTTGGCGCCCCGCTACTGCGCTCGACCACCGGGGATTTCACCGGTGTTGCACACCCAGCGAGCACGACCATCGCCACCGTCGCCCACAATCCGACTCGCATCGCAATCCGTTCCCTCATGTCCGTTCTCCTATTCCACGCCGGCAACGAGCGGCACGAACCGCACCGGCTCGACGGTTTCTGCCACCCACTGCCCATTTTTCTGCTGCCAGACCGTCAACCACTGCGCCGTCTCGTCCCCCATCGGCGCGACGATTCGGCCGTGGGGCGCTAGCTGTTCGAACCACGCCGCAGGAGGCTTCGCGCACGCTGCCGCAACGAGGATCGCGTCGAACGGCGCCGCTTCCGGCAACCCCGCAGCGCCATCTCCCCACTTCAAGCGCACGTTGGCGAACCGAAACGGTCGCAAGTTGGCTTTCGCCTGTTCGAAAAGCGCCTGGATCCGCTCCACACCGAACACCTCGGGGACCAAATGGGCGAGCAGGGCCGTTTGATACCCACACCCCACCCCGATTTCGAGCACCTTGTTCGGCTGCGGCGGGGCGAGGAGCAATTCCAACATCCGTGCGACGATATAGGGTTGTGAGATGGTTTGTCGATGTCCGATCGGCAACGCGACATTCGCATACGCTTGATATTGGAGCGCCGCATCGACGAACTGGTGACGCGGTACCCGCCTCATCGCGTCGAGCACGCGCGCGTCACGAATCCCTTCGGCTGCCAATTGCTGCACCAGCGCGTCGCGTTGGCGGCGAAACGGCGCGTCACCACGCACCGTTTCGTTCGCTTCCTGCCAACGCAACTGGTGCGCCATGGGCTGCTCCTTACGCCAGCCACGCGCGCAGCGCGTCGATGCCCTCGTAATCGGTGAGGTCGATCTGGAGCGGCGTCACCGAAACGTAGCCTTGTTCCACCGCATGGAAATCGGTACCCGGTCCGGCGTCGGCCGCTCCGCCTGCTGGGCCAATCCAATAGACGGTCTCCCCCCGCGGATTGGTTCCCTTGATGAGCGGCTCCGCCTTGTGGCGCCGCCCCAGCCGCGTCACTTCGATCCCTTTGATCGCCTCGAGCGGCAAGTCGGGAACATTGACGTTCAAAAGCACCCGACCCAACGGGTTCGTTTGTGCCCGCCCCACCAACTGGGCGGCAATCGCCGCAGCCGCCACGAACGACTGCGGATTCTTACTCACCAGTGAGATCGCCAACGAAGGCACCCCGAGCAGATACCCTTCCATCGCAGCGGCGACGGTCCCCGAATAGATGGTATCGTCGCCCATGTTCGCGCCGAGGTTGATGCCCGATACGACCATATCGGGGACGACATCGAGCATCCCGGTAACCGCCAGATGGACGCAGTCGCTCGGTGTGCCGTTGACGAACCAGAACCCATTGGGCGCGCGCCGCAGCATGAGCGGACGGTCGAGGGTGAGGGAGTTGCTTGCGCCACTGCGGTCGCGCTCCGGAGCGACCACCGTCACCTCGCCGTACGCACGCAGTGCTTGTGCCAATGCTTCGATACCCGGGGAAAAATAGCCGTCGTCGTTACTGATCAGGATCCGCATCGCGCTCTCGAATCAGGGAAAAGGCCCTTCTTTCGGGAATCTTACCATAGGCGCTCAGCGCGCAATGAGCCGCTCGAGCATCCATTGGGCCGCAGCAAACCCCATCGCCCCGGTCACGGTGACCACCGAACCGTATCCGGCACACGCCAGTCCCGCAGCCGGGTCACAGGCAGCGCCGCGCACCATCGGTTCGTCGCTGAAAACGACCTTCACGCCCATTTTGCGCGGCGCGCGGGGAAAACCGTAGAGGCGCCGCAGGCGGCTGCGCACCTTCGCAAGCAACGGATCTTGGATCGCCGACGCGAGATCGGCACAGCGAATCCGCGTCGGGTCGCGTTTGCCGCCGGCAGCGCCCGCTAGGATCAACGGGGTGCCGCTTTCCCGCGCCCAACAGGCAAGGGCAACCTTCGCCTTGCCGTCGTCGGTCGCATCGATCACGCCATCGGGCGCCTCGGCAAGGAGCGTTGCGACGTTTTCCGGGGTCACGAACGCATCGACCGGACGCACGTCAAGCTCAGGCGCAATCTGAGCAAAACGTTCGGCAAGCGCCGTCACTTTGGCCATCCCGCAGGTGGTGCGCAGCGCCTGTACCTGTCGGTTGAGGTTACTTTCGACGACCACGTCCATGTCGATGAGCGTGAGGCGTCCCACGCCGCTACGCGCCAACGCCTCGGCAGCCCACGAACCGACACCGCCCAGACCGACCACCACAACGTGCGCCGCGGTGAGTCGCGCCAAGCCGTCGGTGCCAAAGAGATTTGCGAGCGCCGTCAGACGGCGCGGACGGTCCGATCGCGCCAAATGCCCAACCCCTGCGCGTTCAATTCGAGATCCCACGCGAGGAACTCGAGTAACATCTCGCCGGTAAGCGGCCACCCTTGGCGTTCCCCCTCTTCGAGCATCAACGCCCGCAGCCCCTCCAAGATCTCGAGGTGACGCGTCGTCCCCTCGCCGCGCGCCGAACGGGCGATCCCGACGTACGCATCGACCAGGCGGTTGTGTTCCGCAACCAGACGCGCCACTTCGGTCACCCCGCCAAAGTGGGTGAGGTACGCCTTTTCCGGCGCAAGCGCGGCGATGCGGTTCGTCGTCGCCACGAGCGCATCCGGGTCGAACTCGCTTGGCGTCGTGGTCGGGACCACCGTCGGACGCCCCTCGACGTCGAGCTCCCGGTACGACAACCCCAACGTGTCGCCCGTAAATACGATCCGCACCGTTTCATCCCAATAAAAGAGGTGATGGCGCGCGTGTCCCGGCGCGTCGAACGCCACGATGGTGTGATCGCCAACGGTGAATCGCTGCCCCTCCGTTGCCGGGATCACCCGCTCTTCGGGCACGGGCATCAGGTAACCGTAGAGCGCAAAGGCTTGCGCTTCACCGTAGACGGCACACGTTGCCTGCCACAGGCGCGAAGGGTCGATCAGATGGCGCGCGCCGCGCGGATGGACCACCACCTGCGCGTTGGGAAGCGCAGCCAACAACTGCCCCGTCCCCCCCGCATGGTCGAGGTGGATATGGGTGAGAAAAAGATAACGGACCGCTTCCGGCGCGATTCCGCTTCTGGCCAGAGTTTCCAGGTAACGCGGCAACGCGCTATTGACGCCCGTATCGAAGAACGCCGCTTCGTTTCCCGCTGCCAAGAGATAGACTGCAGCGAGATTGGAGCGAAGATAACCGGTATCGATCGTGGCAACGCCACGATCGTCCCACACCACCGTTTCGGACATAATCGTCAGAACGGGATATCGTCGTCGGCAAAGCCATTATCGACGAACGGCGCCGCCGCGGCACTGGGCGCGCCAGACGGTTGCGCAGCCGGAGCTGCCGCCGGTTGCATCGGCACATCGCCTTCGCTGCCCCCGCGCGAACCCAGCATTTTGAAGGTATCGCCACGGATTTCGGTCGTATAACGCTCTTGTCCGTTCTGGTCGGTCCATTTGCGGGTGCGAATCGACCCTTCGATATAGACGGGGGACCCTTTTTTTAGATACTGCGCGGCGACCTCCGCCTGCCGCCCAAAGAAGACGACGCGGTGCCACTCGGTCTGTTCGCGCATCTCACCGGTTTGCTTGTCACGCCACCGTTCCGACGTCGCCACGGAGAGATTCACCACCGGCTCACCGCTGGGCAGATACCGCGTTTCGGGGTCGCGCCCGAGATTGCCGACCAGAATGACTTTATTGACCGATGCCATGCTTCACCTCCTCGATGCCCTCTGCCGGGGGAGAGAGCCGTTGCGCGGAAGCATACCACAAAACCCCTGCCAGGGCGCAGGCAAGGAAGAGCGCACCACTCCCCCAGTGTTGCGCTACCCAACCGCCGAATGCTCCGCCCGCGAAAAGCCCCAACGACTGCAGCGTGTTATAGACCCCCAACGCTGCCCCTTTGTATCGCGATGGTGCCACTTTCGAAATCCACGACGGCTGGGTCGCTTCGAGCACGTTGAACGCGACGAAAAAAAGCGTGAGCGCTACACCCAACGACCACAGGCCGCTGCGGTCCGGGAAAAAGGCCAACAGGGCGAACCCCAGTTGCATCGCGACCAGCAACAGCACCGCCCCCCGATAGACCGCAGCGATTTTCCCCCGCTTCTCGGCGAGGATCACCAGCGGCACCATCACGAGCAACGCGACCACCACCGCGACCGCATAGACCTGCCAGTGGGCCGATACCGGCAACCCAGCCTGTGCGACCAACAGGGCGGGAACGACTACCCACATCGCCATCTGGACGAAGTGCAGGCAAAAGACGCCGAAATCGAGACGCAGCAAGCGGGAATCCCGTAACACGACCGCAAACCCGCAGCGTTGCGCTTCCTGGTGCGTCACACCTTGCGTTGGGGTGAGCGGCGATGGGTTGGGCACCCCCCGCGCAACCATCACGAGCGCCAGCACCCCCATCACCGCGGTGAGGAGAAAGATGCCGCGCATCCCGACCACTCCGTAGAGCCACGGCGCCACCGCCAGCGACCCCGCAAACGCCAACCCGATCGACGCCCCGATCATCGCCATCGCGCGCGTGCGAAACGTTGGAGCGGTCAAATCGGCGACGAGCGCGGTCACTGCGGACGAAATCGCCCCGGCCCCCTGAATGGCGCGCGCCGCAACCAGCCAGTGCACGGTCGGCGCCCACGCGGCCAACAGCCCACCGAGCACGAACAACACCAACCCGAAGTAGATGACCGGTTTGCGTCCCCAACGGTCCGACGCCCACCCAAGCGGCAACAACAAAAGCGCCTGGGTCAATCCATACACCCCCAACGCCAAACCGACCATCGACGCCGAATCGCCGCCCGGCAAGTGGCGCGCATAGTCGGCAAGCACCGGGAGTACCAGAAAGAGTCCGACCATGCGCAGCGCAAAGACCGCCGCCAGGCGCGCCGCAACCTTTCGCTCCTCTCCTCGATTCGTCATGCCTGCTCCATAAATGGCAAAGGCGCCCCCGTTTGTAGCCAAGAGGCGCCCCCAAGAGATGCCGTTACCCCGGAAGGACTCAGCGCGGCAGGATCGATGAGCCCATCAGCACCTCGTCGACGGCCCGCGCGCACTGCCGGCCTTCGCGAATCGCCCAGACCACGAGCGATTGCCCACGGCGGCAGTCCCCTGCGACGAAGACGCCGGGCACGTTCGTCGCGTAGGCGTTGGGCCCATCGGTGGCCGCAGCCGCGTTACCGCGAGCGTCTTTTTCGATCCCGAACGCATCGAGCAGCTCTTGCGCCGGATGAACAAACCCCATCGCGAGGAAGACAAGGTCGGCAGGCAGTTCGAATTCGCTATCGGGAATCTCGACTGGCTTGCCGCTCGACCAGTCGAGCCGCGCCAAGCGAATCGCGCGAACGCGCCCCTGCTCGTCCCCGAGGAACGCTTTGGTCATCACCGCCCATTCGCGGACGACCCGCCCCTCTTCGTGCGAGGTCGAGGTCCGCAGCTTGTGCGGCCAATAGGGCCAAGTGACGAGCTTGGCTTCCTTTTCCGGCGGTTTGGGGAGCAGCTCGAGTTGGGTGACCGAAAGCGCCCCTTGACGCAGGCTCGTCCCGGTACAGTCGGCGCCAGTATCCCCGCCGCCGATCACGATCACGTGCTTGCCTTTGGCGTCGATGGGGTTTGGCCGATCCCCCGCGACCGCTTTGTTTTGCGGCGTAAGGAACTTCATCGCGAAATAAATGCCCGCAAGCTGGCGCCCCGGCACGTCGAGGTCCCGCGGCACTTCCGACCCCACCGCAAGGACCACGGCGTCGAACTGCGCCCGCAGTGCTTCTGGGGTGATCGACTCGGTGGCGTCGTCGTTCACCGCTTCCGGGAGCGGCGGGCCCACCCGCACACGGGTGCGGAAGACCACCCCTTCTGCTTCCATCTGCGCGATCCGGCGGTCGATCAGCCACTTTTCGAGCTTGAAGTCGGGAATCCCGTAGCGCAGGAGCCCCCCGATGCGGTCGCTCTTTTCGAACACGGTAACGCTATGTCCGGCACGCGCCAGCTGCTGGGCACACGCCAGTCCTGCCGGGCCCGAGCCGACCACCGCGATCTGCTTCCCGGACTTGTCGCGCGCCGGTTCCGGAACGATCCAGCAGTGTTCCCAACCGGTATCGGCGATATACCGCTCGATCGATTTGATACCGACGGGGTCGTCGTCGAGGTTGAGCGTGCAGGCCGCTTCGCACGGTGCCGGACAGATGCGGCCGGTGAATTCCGGGAAGTTGTTGGTGCTGTGCAACACCGTCACCGCCTCGCGGACGTTACCGCGATAGACGAGGTCGTTCCAGTCAGGGATGAGGTTGTTCACCGGACAACCGTTGTTGCAGAACGGGATCCCACAATCCATGCACCGCGCACCTTGAATCTTCGCCTGTTCGTCGGTGAGGCGATGCACGAACTCTTTGAACGATCGGACCCGCACCTCGGGCGCTTCGTACGCCTCGGAAATGCGCGCAAATTCCAGAAAACCGGTTGGTTTACCCATCGTTGTTTTCCCTTATCGATCAAGCGGACTGCGTTTCCCGTGCCTGCGCCATCTCACCGAGTGCGCGACGGTATTCGTGCGGGAAGACTTTGACGAAACGGGTCCGCCAGTGACTCCAGTGGGCCAAGATCTCTTTCGCGCGGCGGCTGCCCGTGAAATGGGCATGCCGCTCGATCAACCCTTTGAGGATCAATTCGTCACCCATCGTCAGGTGGTCGATCTCGACGAACCCGTGCGACTCGAGCTCTGGGCCGCAGTCACACTCGGCGCGCGCAGCGATCTCGTCCGGCAACGGTTCCAGCGCCACCATCGCGAGGTTACACCGCTCCGCAAACGTGCCATCCTCGTCGAGGACGTAAGCGATCCCACCGGACATCCCGGCGGCGAAGTTGCGTCCAGTGCGTCCCAAAACGACCACCGTACCCCCGGTCATATATTCGCAGCCGTGATCGCCCACCCCTTCGACGACCGCGACGGCGCCCGAATTCCGCACCGCGAAACGCTCACCGGCAACGCCACAGAAATAGGCCTCCCCTTCGATCGCCCCGTAGAGCACCGTATTCCCCACGATGATGTTTTGGGTCGGTTCGCCCCGGAACTCCGGCGACGGACGCACGATCACGCGACCGCCGGAAAGCCCTTTGCCGACGTAGTCGTTCGCTTCGCCGATGAGATCGAAGGTAATCCCGCGTGCGAGGAACGCTGCGAAGCTTTGGCCCGCGGTGCCGCGCAACGTCACGTGGATCGTATCGTTCGGCAGCCCTTTGTGGCCGTAACGCTTCGCCACCTCCCCGGAGAGCATCGCCCCGACGGTACGGTTGACGTTACGCACCGCTAGGTCGATGCGCACGGCGTCGCCCCGGGTCAGCGCCGGTTGCGCGGCGCGGATCAACTGATGGTCGAGCGCCTTTTCGAGCCCATGGTCCTGCGTTTCGCAGTGATAATGGGGAGTTTCGCCGTAGCCCTTGGGCTTGGCGAGAATGCGCGAAAAGTCGAGCCCTTTGGCTTTCCAATGGTCGATCGCCGGGCGCATCTCAAGGAGTTCGTGCGCCCGACCGATAAGCTCGTCGAAGCGGCGCACCCCGAGCTCGCTCATCAACTGCCGCACCTCTTCGGCAACGAAGAAGAAGTAGTTGATCACGTGCTCAGGTTGCCCGACGAAACGGCGGCGCAGTTCCGGGTCTTGCGTCGCCACCCCCACCGGACAGGTGTTCAAGTGGCACTTGCGCATCATGATGCACCCTTCGGCAACCAACGGCGCGGTGGCAAAGCCGAATTCGTCGGCCCCTAAAAGCGCCCCGATCACCACGTCGCGCCCCGTCTTCATCTGGCCATCCACTTGCAGCCGCACCCGGCCCCGCAAGCGGTTGCGCACGAGCGTCTGCTGCGTTTCCGCAAGCCCCAGTTCCCACGGCGTCCCGGCATGTTTGATCGACGAAAGAGGGGACGCGCCGGTGCCGCCGTCGTGCCCAGCGATCACGATGTGGTCGGCTTTCGCCTTCGCCACACCCGCGGCAACGGTGCCGACCCCCACTTCGGAGACCAGTTTCACCGAGATCGACGCGTTCGGATTGACGTTTTTGAGGTCGTGGATGAGCTGCGCCAGATCCTCGATCGAATAGATGTCGTGGTGCGGCGGCGGCGAAATCAATCCGACCCCCGGCACCGAGTGGCGGAGGAACCCGATGTACTCGGAGACCTTGTGCCCCGGCAGTTGCCCGCCTTCGCCCGGCTTGGCCCCTTGCGCCATCTTGATCTGGATCTGGTCGGCATTCACCAAGTATTCGGTGGTCACCCCGAAGCGGCCAGACGCCACCTGCTTGATCGCAGAGCGCAGGCTATCCCCCGCTTTGAGCGGAATATCCCGCACGACGCGGTCTTTGCCAAGCACTTCCGCGAGTGTCGTGTCGCGCGTGATCGGGGCAAACCGCGCCGGGTCCTCCCCACCCTCGCCGGTGTTCGATTTCCCGCCGATGCGGTTCATCGCGATCGCAAGCGTCGTGTGCGCTTCGGTCGAAATCGAACCGAGCGACATCGCACCGGTTGCAAACCGTTTGACGATTTCGCTTGCTGGCTCCACTTCATCGAGCGGCACCGGCTCGGCCGCTTTCTTGAACTGGAAGAGCCCGCGCAAGGTCATCAGCCGCTTCGACTGATCGTTGATGATCCGCGCGTATTCGGCGTAGGTTTCGAACTTGCCGGTGCGCACCGCGTGCTGCATCTTGGCGATCGCATCGGGCGTCCACATGTGCTCTTCGCCGCGATGGCGCCACGCGTATTCCCCGCCGACATCAAGCATTTTCTCGAGCGTCAGCTCTTTTCCGTACGCCGCTTGATGCATGCGGATCGCCTCTTCCATGATCGTAAAGAGGTCGATCCCCTCCACCTGACTGACCGTCCCGGTGAAGTATTTGTCACACACCGCTTGTTGGATCCCCACCGCCTCGAAGATTTGCGCCCCGGTATAGGACATGTAGGTGGAGATCCCCATTTTCGACATCACCTTCATCAGGCCTTTGCCTACCGCCTTGATGAAGTGCTGGATGTATTTCGCTTCGAGCGCTTCGTCGCCATTGGCGAGCTCTTTGAGCGTCATGAGCGCGAGGTAAGGGTGCACCGCCTCGGCGCCGTAGCCCGCCAGCACCGCAAAGTGGTGGACTTCGCGCGCCGATCCGGTTTCGACCACCAACCCGGTGCGGGTGCGTAACCCTTTGTTCACCAGGTGCTGATGCACCGCCGAGAGGCCAAGAAGCGCCGGCACCGCAACCCGTTCACGATCGACTTTGCGGTCGGAAAGGATCAAGATGTTGTACCCGTTGAGCACCGCATCCTCGGCCTGCGCCTGCAGCGACGCCAAGAACGCTTCGACCGCCTCTTTGCCCCAGGAAACGGGGTAGGTGAGGTCGAGTTCGAAGCTCTTGAAGCGACCGTCGGTAAAACGGGCAATCTCCCGCACCTTCGCCATCGCGGCAAAATCGAGCACCGGCTGCGGCACTTCGAGCCGGTAGGGTGGGTTGATCTCGTTGAGTTCGAGGAGGTTGGGCTTCGGCCCGATGAACGAAACCAGCGACATCACCAGCTGTTCGCGGATCGGGTCGATCGGCGGGTTGGTCACCTGCGCAAAAAGTTGCCGGAAGTAGTGGTAGAGCAACTTTGGACGGTTCGAAAGCACCTCGAGCGGCGCGTCGTTGCCCATCGACCCCACCGCCTCTTCCCCGGTTTTCGCCATCGGCTCGAGGATAAATTTGAGATCCTCTTGGGTGTATCCAAACGCCTGCTGCAGGTCGAGGATCGGCTGCTTGCTCAAGCTTGCCGCGATCGACGACGCGCTGGGTGCCGGCAACGAGTCGATATGGATGTTGATCCGCTCCAACCACTCCCGGTACGGTTTGGCATTGGCAAGCGTCGTCTTCAACTCTTCGTCTTCGATGATTCGCCCTTGCGCCATGTCGATGAGGAACATCCGCCCGGGCTGTAGCCGCCATTTGCGCACGATCCGCTCTTCAGGGATCGGTAAGACTCCCGCCTCGGAGGCCATCACCACGACGTCGTCGTCGGTGATCAGATAGCGCGCGGGCCGCAAGCCGTTGCGGTCGAGCGTTGCGCCAATCTGGCGCCCGTCGGTGAAGGCCACCGCGGCAGGACCGTCCCACGGTTCCATCATCGCGGCGTGGTATTCGTAGAACGCGCGCCGCCGCGGCTCCATCTTGGTGTGCGCTTCCCACGCTTCCGGGATCAGCATCATCATCGCGTGCGCAAGCGAATAGCCGGCCATCACCAGGAGTTCCAGCGCATTGTCGAACGACGCCGAGTCGGACTGACCGGGATAGATGATCGGCCAGAGCTTCTCCAAGTCATGCCCGAGGAGGGTAGAGGAGACCCCGCGCTCGCGCGCGCGCATCCAGTTGTAGTTGCCGCGCAGCGTATTGATCTCGCCGTTGTGGGCGATGAAGCGAAATGGGTGCGCCAAGCGCCACTCGGGGAAGGTATTGGTCGAAAAGCGCTGATGGACTAGCGCCAATGCCGATTCGCAGCGCGGATCGACAAGATCCCGGTAGTACTCGCCCACTTGATGCGCCAACAGTTGCCCTTTATAGACGACGGTGCGCGCCGAGAACGACGGGACGTAGAACTCTTTGGCGTGTTCGAGCTTAAGCGACAGGATCGCGTTCGCCGCGCGGCGACGAATCACGTAGAGCTTGCGTTCGAGCGCATCGGTCACCATGATGTTGGGGCCGCGGCCGATGAAGAGCTGACGGATCACCGGCTCTTTCGCCTTCACCGCCGGCGACATCGGCATCTCGTGATTGACCGGGACGTCACGCCATCCGAGCACCACCTGCCCTTCTGCGACGACGGCGCGCTCGAGCGCCTCTTCACAGGCGCGGCGCGCGGCAGGCTCCTTGGGCAGGAAAATCATTCCGACGCCGTACTCCCCTGCCGGTGGCAAGGTCACCCCCTGCTTCGCCATCTCTTCGCGGTAGAGGCGGTCGGGAATTTGAATCAGAATGCCCGCGCCGTCGCCCTGCAGCGGATCGGCGCCTACTGCGCCGCGGTGGTCGAGATTCTTGAGGATCTCAAGCCCTTGCAAGATGAATTCGTGCCGTTTTTCGCCGCGGATATGGGCGACGAAACCCACCCCGCAAGCGTCGTGTTCCAGATGCGGGCGGTAGAGCCCTTCATTCCAATCGTGCTCGGACATCGTGCTTCCTTCTGAGTGCGGATCGAGCCAAAAGACGGACAAACCGGTCTATTTTAGCGCAAACGGTCAAGCTGGGAAGACCCCTGTTGACAAATACCGATCCCCCCGGTCACAGACGATGAACACGATCACCGCATCCGATAGGGTTTCGGCAATGCGCAGCGTCACTGCCAACGCGCCGCCCGATGAGATTCCAGCAAAGATTCCCTCTTCGCGCGCCAATCGCCGCGTCATCGCCTCGGCCTCGGCTTGCGAGACATACTCCAGCCGATCGACGCGATGGGGCTCGTAGATTTTCGGTAAGTATTCCGGCGGCCACTTGCGGATCCCGGGAATCTGTGACCCCTCGTCCGGCTGACACCCGATGATCTGGATCGCCGGGTTTTTCTCTTTGAGGAAACGCGACACGCCCATGATCGTTCCCGTAGTTCCCATACTGGAAACAAAATGGGTGATGCGGCCGTGGGTCTGTTCCCAAATCTCCGGCCCGGTGCCGGTGTAGTGCGCTAGCGGATTGTCTGGATTGGCGAACTGGTTGAGGATGATCCCCTTACCTTCACGCTCCATCTGCTCCGCAACGTCACGCGCCAACTCCATGCCGCCATCTTTGGGGGTCAGGACGAGCTCGGCGCCAAACGCGCGCATCGTCTGGCGCCGTTCCACGCTCTGGTTTTCCGGCATCACCAGGATCATCCGGTACCCGCGAATCGCCGCCGCCATCGCCAACGCGATTCCGGTGTTGCCGCTGGTTGCCTCGATCAGAGTATCGCCGGGCTTGATCCGGCCGCGTGCTTCGGCCTGACGGATCATCGAGAGCGCCGGACGATCCTTCACCGATCCGGCGGGATTGTTCCCTTCCAATTTTGCCAAAATGGTATTGTTCTTCCCCGCCGTGATGCGTTGCAACCGCACGAGCGGCGTATTGCCGACAAACGCTTCGATCGTTGGAAATTCCATCCTTGACTCCTTTTCCGTCATTGCGCGCGACGCCCCTCGAAAGCGACCGTTCGCCGTGGTGGGAACGTGCCCCATTCGCCGCAGGCGGGGCAACGCCAATGATACTGCTTGGCTTTGAACCCGCACTTTTGGCAATGATAGCGCGCCAGCCGCTCCACATACCCATGCACCAGCGAACGGACCCGATCGACCTCGACCCGCCACCCTTCCGGCACCATCCAGACGACAAGGCGCAAATAGGCGTCCAGCACCATCAAGTCGGGCGATACCCGCATCGCTTCCTGTAAACGGCGAAACGCCTCATCGGCCGACCCACACTGCAGCTCCACATCGACGTACCGCGCCCAGGCGTCGATCTGCGGAAAACGCTGAAACCATCGACGAACGACCGGCAAGACCGTCGGCCACTGCTCGACGGGCAGCGCACTGAGCCATTTGTCCAGCACCAACGCCAAACCGTCGGGGTGCAGGCGTTCGATCCGTTCCCAGACCGACCGCACTTTCGCGTCGTCCCGTGTCGCAAGACGCCACTGCCCTTCGACCAGCAACGTCCGCAGCGTTTGACTGCCCCCCGCTGCACACGCGGCTCGCCAATGGTGCGCCACCGTCGCCCAGTCTTCGCGGGAAATCGCTTCCTGGGCCAGTTCACAGTGCAAATGCATCTGCAAAAGTTGCGCGTGGGGCAACGCTTCCGGTGCCGCTTGGAGCAGCGCGAGACACTGGTTCCAATCGCGTTCGGTTTGCAGGATCGCAACGAGCGCCGCGCGCGCCCAGCCATCGCGCGGACCGCCCAGCATCTGTCGGTACGCCGCTTCGGCGCGATCCAAAAAACCCGCCCGATGGTAGTCGAGCGCCAGCTCCGCGATCACCTCGTCACGCTGCTGCGCCGTCAGGTCGGATCGCGCCGCCAGCGCCCGATGAATCGCGAGTGCCCGCTCGTACTCACCGCGTTCGCGCATCAGCGCCGCCAACGCAAGTTGCAGTTCGACCGGTCCCGGGTGGAGTTCGGCCGCAGCAAGTAAGGCCTCGAGCGCTTGATCCCGCCGCCCGTGCAACAGGTGGTTGAGCCCCGTCAGGTAGGCGCGTGGGAGTTGACTCGCCGCTCGTGTCACCGCACGGAGATCGATCCGTCCGGCGATCCAACCCAAGGCAAAAAAAAGCGCCCCAATGAGGAGCGCGTACCACCATTGATCCCAGATCATGCGTCAGTGCGTCTCAGGAGTCATAAGCTGCTGCCGAGACAAGCGGGCCACTTCCCGCCGGGCGCGCCAGAGCTGCCACCGCTGACGCAACGCCGCAGGGAAAAAGAGCAAAAGCGTGAGAACCACCCCCAACGCAAATGCCCCCACGAGCAACCAAACGAGCGGCACCTCGCCCTGCCAGATCAACGCGTGAAAAAAGACGTTGTGGTGGTTGCGAAACGCAAGCGCGCCCACGACCGCGAACACCACCACGAAGAGGACGAGGATTATCAGCCGCTTCATCACTGCTCCTTAATTATTTCCCGATTTTGCCGCATCGACCCGCTCGCGCAGCGTCTTGCCGGGCTTGAAATGGGGCGCCCATTTCGCAGGCACCGCAACCACTTCGCCCGTCTTCGGGTTACGCCCCATCCGCGGCGGCCGACGATGGAGCGTGAAGCTGCCGAAGCCGCGAATTTCGATCCGGCCGCCTTGGGCGAGGGTGTCGCGCATCGTGCGCAACAGCACGCGCACCGCGGCGTCGACATCCTGCCGAGGCAAATGGGAAAACCGAGCAGCCAATGCCGCGATCAGCTCGGATCGTGTCATCGCTGCGCCAATTTACCGTTTCTGCTCGTTCAGCTTGGCTTTGATCAGGTCGCCAAGCGTCGCCGGCGCCGCAGGCTGTTCGGCAGCGATCCGGTTCATCGCTTCGTCTTGCTCCGCCTGCTCTTTCGCTTTCACCGACAACTGAATCGAGCGGTTCTTCCGGTCGACGTTGGTGATCACCGCTTCGATCTCGTCGCCCTCTTTCAACTCTTGGGTGAGGTCGTCGACCCGATGGATCGCGAACTCGGAAGCGCGCAGGTAGCCTTCGACTTCGTCGTCGAGCTGGATTACCGCCCCCTTCGGCTCGACCGACTTCACCTTCCCTTTGACGACGGTCCCTTTCGGATTCATCGCAATGTAGTTGGTGAAGGGGTCACCCTCAAGCTGCTTGATCCCAAGCGAAATCCGCTCCCGTTCGACGTCGATCCCCAACACGACCGCTTCGACCTCGTCGCCCTTCTTGT
Organism: Hydrogenophilus thiooxidans; assembly: GCF_019049855.1. Classification (GTDB taxonomy): domain Bacteria; phylum Pseudomonadota; class Gammaproteobacteria; order Burkholderiales; family Rhodocyclaceae; genus Hydrogenophilus; species Hydrogenophilus thiooxidans. Next base: position 81,130 of record NZ_JAHLSY010000002.1, read on the forward strand.
AGCGGCGCACCGCCACTTCGCCAGGTTCGGTCCAAGAAAGGTCGGAAAGGTGCACCAGCCCATCGATCCCCCCTTCGAGACCGACGAAAACCCCGAAATCGGTGATCGATTTGATCTGACCGCGCACTTTGTCGCCTTTTTGATGATTGTGCGCGAACTCTTCCCACGGGTTCGGCTTGCACTGCTTGATCCCGAGCGAAATCCGACGGCGTTCTTCGTCGATTTCGAGCACCATGACCTCGACTTCGTCGCCCACTTGGACCACTTTGGTCGGATGGATATTCTTGTTGGTCCAATCCATCTCGGAGACGTGCACCAACCCTTCGATCCCCGGTTCGATCTCGACGAATGCACCGTAGTCGGTGAGGTTCGTCACCTTACCGAAGAGGCGGGTCCCCGCTGGATAACGGCGCGCGATCCCAACCCATGGGTCGTCACCGAGCTGCTTCATGCCAAGCGAAACGCGCATCTTGTCGCGGTCGAACTTGAGCACCTTCACGGTGACCTCTTCGCCCACCGCGATCACTTCGGACGGATGGCGAACCCGACGCCACGCCAGGTCGGTGATATGCAGCAGCCCATCGATCCCACCCAGATCGACGAACGCCCCATAATCGGTGATGTTCTTCACCACCCCCTGGACCACTGCGCCTTCTTCCAGCGCATCGAGGATCCGCTCCCGTTCGCTGCCCATCTGCTCTTCGAGCACGGCGCGGCGCGAAACGACGATGTTGTTGCGCTTGCGGTCGACTTTGATGATCTTGAATTCGAGCGCTTGCCCTTCGAACGGCGTGGTGTCACGCACCGGACGAATATCGACGAGGGAGCCCGGCAAGAAGGCGCGCAGCCCCATCACATTCACAGTCAAACCGCCTTTGACGCGCCCGGTGACCCGTCCGGTTACGGTCCGCCCTTCTTCGAAGATGCGCTCGATCTCGTCCCACGCTTCCAGCATCTTCGCGCGGCGACGCGACAAGCGGGTTTCCCCATAGCCGTCTTCCAACGCTTCGATCGCGACCTTGACGAAGTCGCCAACCTTCACCTCGAGTTCGCCGTTCGCGTCGAGGAACTCTTCTTTTGGAATGAAGCTCTCCGACTTGAGCCCAGCGTTCACGACGACGAAGTTGTCGTCGATATCGACCACTTCGGCCGTGATCACTTGCCCAGGACGTAACTCCTGCATCAGGCTCTCTTCAAAGAGCTGAGCGAAACTTTCGTTGGTGGTCGGTTGAGCGACTGCGGTAACAGAATCCATGTTGCGTTTATCCAAAAAGTGAAAAAAGTTTGGTTTACCCCACACGTTCGGCACCGCACACGGCGCATGCCGCACGCACCCACTCGAGCACCGTTGCGACCGCCTCGTCGATGGTCATCGCCGTGGTATCGAGGTGCCGCGCATCCGGTGCCGCTTGCAACGGAGCCACGGCGCGCGCCCGATCTTGGGCGTCGCGCGCCGCCAGTTCCCGACGCAATTGATCAATGTTAGCATCGAATCCTTTTGCGATCAACTGCTTATAACGCCGCTCGGCGCGCACCTCGGGCGACGCGTTGAGAAAGACCTTGACGCACGCGTCCGGGAAGACGACACTGCCCATATCGCGCCCGTCGGCGACCAGCCCCGGACGGTGCCGATGGGCGCGCTGCAACGCCAGCAACGCGTCGCGCACGGCTGGTAGCGTCGCGATGCGCGACGCCGCTTGCGAAACCGCTTCGGTACGGATCGCATCCCCGACCGCGACCCCATTCACCGCCACCCCACCCTCGCGACATTCGAGCCGTACGGTGCCTGCCAGCGCAACGAGCCCCGCCGGGTCGTCGAGCGCCACCCCGTTTTCCAGCGCCAGCCATGCAAGCGCCCGGTAGACGGCCCCGCTGTCGAGGGTGTGCCAACCCAACGCCGCGGCAACCCGCGCCGCGACCGTTCCTTTCCCCGACGCACTGGGGCCATCGATCGCCACCACCGGCACCGGACGAACGATCGCGCGATAACACGCCCAATAGGTGGGAAAGGTTTTGTTCACGCACGCTGGGTCGAGAATCCGCTGGTAGCAGTCGCCAAACGCGGCGAGCGACAACGCCATCGCCATTCGGTGGTCGTCGTAGGTGGCAATCGTTGCAGCGCGCCAAGACGTAGGCGGCGTCACCTCGAGCCAATCGTCGCCACATGCGACCGTTGCGCCCACTTTGGTGAGCTCGGCAGCCATCGCCGCGATCCGATCGGTCTCCTTCACCCGCCAACTGCCGATTCCCGTCAAGCGGCTGGTCCCGTCACCGAAAAGCGCAAGCGCCGCCAAGGTCATCGCCGCATCGGGGATCGCGGTCGCATCATAGGTCAATGCCCGCAGCCGTGGCGCAGAACCGCCCCTTGGATCGAACCCTTCGGGTGCTTCTGCCTCGATCCAATTTTCCCCTTTGCGCACCCGCGCGCCCATTTGCGCGAGCGCGTCGGCAAACGCGACGTCGCCTTGCACACTCTTTTCCCCGACGCCGACGACGCGCACCGGCCCGCCGCCCAACGCTCCAAGCGCCAGAAAGTAGGAGGCTGACGACGCGTCTCCTTCGACGTGCCAGGTTCCGGGAGAACGGTAGCGACTGCCCGCGGGAACGACGAAGCGCTGCCACCCTTTGCGATCTACCGTCACCCCGAAGTGCGCCATCAGCGCGATCGTCATCGCCACGTAGGGTTGGGAGATGAGCGTCCCTTCCACCTCGATCACCGCCTCGTCTCCCAAGAGCGGCGCGGCGATCAGCAAAGCGGTCAGGAACTGGCTCGAGACGCTGCCCCGAACCCGGGTGACGGCAGGCGCCGCGACCCTCTTGCGTTCGCCAATCTGCAGCGGCGGATAGCCCGGTGTCCCCAGATAATCGATCTGGCACCCCCACCGCGCCAGGGCATCGACCAAATCGCCGATCGGGCGTTCGCGCATCCGCGCAACGCCGTCGAGGCGATAGTTCCCCCCCAGCACCGCAAGCGCCGCGGTCAGAGGCCGAAACGCGGTCCCTGCGTTGCCCAGAAAGAGCGACGCTTCGCGGTTGGGAAAGCGGCCGCCACAGCCGAGAACGTCGAGCGCGCCGTCCGGTTGCGGCGCCAGCGTAACCCCGAGCATCGTGAGCGCGTCGCGCATGCGTGCGGTATCGTCCGCGTCAAGAAGGTCATAAAGACGGGTTGTGCCCTGCGCAAGTGCCGCCAACAACAACACCCGGTTCGAAATGCTTTTGCTGCCCGGCAACGTGACCGTGCCTGCCGCCGCGCACGCGGGCGGTAGATCGAGATGCGGAATGCGTTCGTTCACTCTGGCCCCTCCGTTGCCCGTTCGCGCGCCGCCGCCCAACGGTTACGCGCTGTACTTGCTGCGGCAAACAGACGATAGAGCCCGTCGCCGTTGCCGCTTAGCAAGAGCGCTCGAATCCACGCCAGTTCCGAAAGGTATTCGTCGAGCTCCGCCAGGATCGTCTGTCGGTTGGCCAAGCAAATGTCGCGCCACATCTCCGGGTGGGAACCGGCGATGCGCGTAAAGTCGCGAAACCCCCCTGCGGCATAATCAAAGAGCGTCTCGGCGTTCGCGCGCCCCGCCAATTGATGAACGAGCGCGTACGAGAGCACATGGGGCAAGTGGCTCACCGCGGCAAAGACTCGGTCGTGCTCCTGCGGTGTCATCGTCCGAACCTCGGCACCACATGCCGCCCAGAGCGCGGCTACGCGCGCCACTGCTTCAAGGTCGTTTTCCGGAAGCGGCGTCAGCACCACCTTGCGGTCCACAAAGAGCGCCGCATCGGCCGCTTCGGGGCCACTCAACTCCTTTCCCGCAATCGGATGACCCGGTACGGCACGCGCCAGATGATCCGGCAAATCGCGGTAGAACGCTTCGACGACGTTTTGTTTGGTGCTTCCCGCGTCGGTGACGATCGTCTCCGGCGCCAGATGCGGCGCAATCGCCTGCACAATCGAGTGCGTCTGCCCCACAGGCATCGCCAGGAAGACCAAATCGGCACCCGCCACGGCCGCTTTCAGTTCGGTCGTTCCCCAGTCGATCACACCGAGGCGCTGCGCGCGCTCGAGCGTCGCTTCGCTTCGCCCCAGACCCACTACCTCGGCAACGAGCCCTGCACGCTTGACCGCCAACGCAAACGACCCGCCGATGAGGCCAACCCCAACCACCGTGAGCCGCTTGAGTGGCGCCGTGACTCCAGCTTCCGGATTGCTCACGACTGCTCCTTTAGGATCGCAGCAAGCGCTGCCAAGAACTGCGCATTCTCTTCCGGCAATCCAACCGAAACCCGAAGCCACTCGGGCATCCCATAACCGGCTATCGGCCGCACGATGATGCCGCGGTCCAACAGCGCGTCGTTTACCCGCGCCGCATCGCCAACCCGAACCGCAACGAAGTTGCCTTTCGACGGCAGGTAGGAGAGACCGAGCGCTTCGAACCCTTCGGTGAGCTGCCGCAACCCCTCGCGATTCACCGCAACGCTCTCCGCCAAGAAGCAGGTGTCCGCTAGCGCCGCGGTCGCCGCCGCGAGCGCAAAGCTATTGACGTTGAAGGGCTGGCGGATACGGTTCATCGCGTCGGCCACCGCGGGGTCTGCCACCGCGTACCCGACGCGCAAACTGGCCAAACCGTACGCTTTCGAGAAGGTGCGCGTCACCACCAGATTGGGAAAGCGCGCAAGCCACGCGAAACTGTCGTAGCGGTCGGCTGGATCGAGGTATTCGGTATAGGCTTCGTCGAGCACGACGAGCACGTGGCCAGGGACGCGCTGCAAAAACCGCTCGATCGCCTCCCCGGGCACGAAGGTGCCTGTGGGGTTGTTCGGGTTGGCGACGAAAACGATGCGGGTGTCATCGGCGATCGCTTCAGCGATCGCTTCCAAATCGTGACCATAATCGCGCGCAGGCACGACGATCGCCCGCGCACCCAACGCCTGGGTCACCAAGGGGTAGACCGCAAACGCGTATTGGGAAAAAACCGCGCTCGTTCCAGGTTGCAGGACCAGCCGTGCCACCAGCTCCAGCACATCGTTGGAGCCATTCCCCAAAACGATCTGTTCCGGTGCCAGAGCAAAACGTTCCGCAAGCGCCGCTTTCAACACAAAGCCATTGCCGTCGGGATAGCGTGCCCCGTCGGCCAGTGCTGCGCCAACCGCCGCCATCGCTTTCGGGCTCATCCCCAGCGGATTTTCGTTCGACGCCAATTTGATGATCCGATCGGGATCCAGCCCCCGTTCCCGCGCCAACTCTGCGATCGGTTTTCCAGGCTGATAAGGGGCCAGCGCGCGGATCGCTGCGGGGAGATGCGTCAGTACCGATCGCTGCGCCCCGTTCGTCTGTTCCAGGTGTGGTTGATGGGTCACGTGTCACCTCACGGAGTTTGTCGTCGTATAAAGGGAGCTGCCGTGCAGACGCTCATGCGATTGCGGCGGGATAGGAACCGAGCCGTTTGACGAATGCAGCACGCTCCTCGAGCTCCGCCAACGCCTGCGAAACCGGTGGGTCACTTTGATGCCCTTCGATATCGATGAAGAAGACATACTCCCACAGCCCTCCTTTGGCCGGACGCGATTGAAGTTTCGTCATCGATACGCCATGCTTGGCCAAGGGCTCCAACAAACGGTGCATCGCTCCGGGGCGATTCGGCGCGGAACAGACGAGCGACGTCTTGTCTTTGCCCGAAGGCCCGGCGTCGTGCTTCGCAATCACCAGAAAGCGCGTCGTGTTGTTGGGGTCATCTTCGATGTTGTGCGCCAGGATCGGCAACCCGTACCGCTCCGCTGCCGCTGCGCCAGCAATCGCTGCGCTGTCGGGGTCTTCGGCCGCCATCCGTGCCGCCTCGGCGTTGCTCCCCACCGGAATCCGTGCCGCGTCGGGAAGATGAAGGTTGAGCCACTCATGACATTGCGCCAAGCTTTGCGCATGCGAATAGACCCGCTTCACCGCGCGCAGCGACGGAACCTGTCCCATCAAATGTTGGTGGACGCGCAGCAACGCCTCGCCGCAGATCTTGAGGGGGTGCAGAAGCAGCAGATCGTGGGTCACCCCCACCGCCCCTTCGGCCGAATTTTCGATCGGGACGACCCCATAGTCGAGGTTACCCGCTTCGACCTCTCGAAACACTTCGTCGATCGTGGTCATCGGGTGAAAGTGGGGCGCCGAACCGAAGTGCTTGCGTGCTGCCATCTCGGAAAAGGTCCCCCAAGGACCGAGGAACCCGACTTGCAACGGTTGTTCGAGCGCCAGACACGCCGACATCACCTCGCGAAAGATCACCCGAACCGCTTCGTTCGGCAAAGGTCCGGGATTTGCGGCGATCAGTCGGCGCAACACGTCGGCCTCACGCTCAGGGCGGTAGATCACCCCGCCGCCTTTGAGCACACCGATGCGCCGGGCGCATTCGCCTCGTTCCGACAACAGCCGCAAAATTTCGGCATCGATCGCGTCGATCCGCTGCCGAACCGCTATGAGTTCCCGCTCCCGCCACGCCGGGTCTTCGGTGGCCTTGTCCGACGTTTCCATGATCCCCCGCTCCCTACTTTTTCCGACGCGTCACGAGGCGTTGCGTGCGGCGAAATCGTGTAGGAACGCCACCAACGCATCGACCCCCTCTTCAGGCATCGCGTTGTAGATCGACGCCCGCATCCCGCCGACCATTTTGTGCCCTTTGAGGTATTTGAGCCCCGCTGCGTCGCTCTCGTACAAAAACCGTTCGTTCAGCGATTCGTCCCGCAACCGGAAAGGCACGTTCATTCGACTGCGCCACGGGGGCTCGATTCGATTCTCATAGAGCGGCAGCGCGTCGATTGCGGCGTAGAGTTTTTCCGCTTTTCGGCGGTTCACCGCCTCGATCGCCGCAACGCCGCCTTGCGCCTCGAGCCAGGCAAAAACGAGGTTCGCGACGTAGATCGCAAAGGTGGGCGGGGTGTTCAACATCGACTGGTTGGCGTCCTGCGCTGCATACTGCATCACCGACGGCGTGCCGACCCAGGGGTCGTTGATGAGGTCACGGCGCACGATCACGATCGTCACCCCAGCGGGGCCGACGTTCTTCTGCGCCCCTGCGTAGATCAAACCGAATTGGCGCACATCGATCGGCCGCGACAAAAGGTGCGAACTCATATCGGCGACGATCGGCACACCCGTAGCGGCGATCGCGTCGAGGTCGAGCCATTCGACACCATGAATCGTTTCGTTGGTGCAGACATGCACGTAGCTTGCGTTGGGATCGATGTCGAGCTCATCGGCACGCGGTGCCCGAGTAAAGCCGCTCTCTTCGGTGGAACCCGCAAGCCGCACCTTTCCGCCCAGCACTGGCGCCAACCGCAACGCTTCGCGGTACGCCTTTTGCGACCACGCGCCCGTGACGATGTAATCGGCAGAGCCTCCGCGCAAAAGGTTCATCGCCACTTGCGCAAATTGCAACGTCGCGCCACCTTGCAAAAACAGCACCGCGTAATCGTCCGGAATCGCCAAAAGCGCCCGCAACCGAACCTCCGCTTCGTCCCGCACCGCAGAAAAGTGCGGCCCGCGGTGGCTCACTTCGATCAGACTCGACCCGATGCCGTGCCAATCCAAAAGCTCGCGCTGCACCTGTTCAAGCACGGGTTGCGGCAAAATCGCCGGCCCGGCACTGAAATTGAATACCCGCATCGCACCACCCCTCACCGTGTTTCTCGCTATCCTGCCACGCCCGTCCCCGGGTCAGCCGTTGCTTTCATCCGCTTCACCGTTCGGTCCTTTCGCAACTTTCACCACCGCAGCCAAACGGTCGTTGGCATCGAGCGCCATCAACGTCACCCCTTGCGTGACGCGCCCCAATTCGCGGATATCGTCCACACGTGTCCGGATCACGACCCCGTTTTGCGACATCAGCATCACCTCATCCCCCGGCCGCACCAGACACGCGCCGACCAATTTGCCGTTGCGCGCGCTCGTCTGAATCGCGATCATCCCTTTGGTGCCGCGGCTGTGGCGGGTGAATTCGGTAACCGCGGTCCGCTTTCCAAAGCCGTTTTCGGTTGCCAAAAGCAGACTCGCATCCTCGTCTGGCTGCGCCACCGCGACCATCGCCACGACCCGCTGCCCCTCTTCCAACTGCATCCCGCGCACCCCCCGCGCTTCCCGACCCATCGGACGCACGTCGTCCTCCGAAAAGCGCACCGCCTTACCGGCGTCGGAAAGCAGCATCACATCGGCTTGGCCATCGGTGATCGCAACACCGATGAGGCGGTCGCCGTCGTCGAGCGCCAACGCGATGATGCCCGCTTTACGCGGATTGGCAAACGCATCGAGTGCGGTTTTCTTCACGACCCCTTGCGCGGTCGCGAACAAGACGAACGCATCGCAGCGAAACGCTTTTACCGACAATACCGCCTGGATCTGTTCGCCAGGCTGGATCGGCAACAAATTGACGATCGGTTTGCCGCGGCCGGTCCGCCCCCCTTCGGGCAGGTCGAAAACGCGCAGCCAATAGACCCGACCACGGCTGGAGAAACAGAGCAGCCAGTCGTGGGAGTTCGCGACAAAGAGCTGTTCGGCAAAATCGTCCTCTTTGGTGCTCGCTGCCAATTTTCCGCGCCCGCCGCGCCGCTGCGCGCGATAGTCGTCGAGCGGCTGCCGCTTGACATACCCCGAATGGGTGAGCGTCACCACGGTTTCGTGGGGGGCAATCAAATCCTCCAATCGGATTTCGTCCGCTTCGGTCACGATCTCGCTGCGCCGCGGGTCACCGAAACGCGCTTTCACGTCACGCAACTCGTCGGCGATGATCGCGGTCACCCGCTCGCGGCGCGCCAAAATATCGAGCAGATCGGTGATGCGGTCGATCACCTCGCGGTATTCGTTGAGGATTCTCTCCTGCTCGAGACCGGTGAGCCGCTGCAAGCGCAGCGCCAGAATCGCATCGGCTTGCGCTTCGCTCAACCGGTACCCCTCATCTGCCAAACCAAACTCGGCCGGTAACCCTTCCGGCCGGTACGCACGCGCATCGGCAACGGCGCGGGCCAACATCGCTTCAACGAGCGGCGAGCGCCAACGGCGTGCCAACAACGCCGCTTTCGCCGCAGCGGGCGTAGCGGACGCTTTGATGAGCGCGATGATCTCATCGACGTTCGCAAGCGCCACCGCTAACCCTTCGAGGATATGCGCGCGCTCCCGCGCTTGGCGCAACTCGAAGACCGTGCGCCGCGTCACCACCTCACGCCGATGGTCGAGGAAGCATTCGACCAACTCCCTGAGATTGAGGGTGCGCGGCCGCCCGTCGACGAGCGCAACCAGATTCATCCCGAAGGTCTCTTGCAACTGCGTCAATTTGAAAAGGTGGTTCAAGACCACCTCGGGATGTTCGCCGCGCTTGAGTTCGATCACCACCCGCATGCCCGATTTGTCGGACTCGTCACGGATCTCACTAATCCCTTCGATGCGTTTCTCATTGACGAGCTCGGCGATGCGCTCCAACAGGGCGCGCTTGTTCACCTGATACGGTAACTCGTCGATGATGATCGCTTCGCGTTCGGATGCCCCCTTGCCCAGGGTTTCGAAATGGGTACGTGCGCGCATCACCACGCGGCCACGACCGGTGCGATACCCTTCCCGCACCCCCTCCAAGCCGACGATCAAGCCGGCGGTGGGAAAATCGGGCGCAGGAATGTAACGCATCAAGTCGTCGACGGTCAGTTCCGGGTTTTCGAGTAGCGCCAGACAGCCGTCGACCACTTCGCCCAAATTGTGCGGTGGAATATTGGTCGCCATCCCGACTGCGATACCGCTTGCGCCGTTGATCAGCAGATTGGGCACCCGCGTCGGCAACACCAGCGGTTCACGCTCGGAGTTGTCGTAGTTGGGCCCGAAATCGACGGTCTCTTTGTCGATATCGGCCAGCAACTCGTGACCGATGCGCGCCATACGGATCTCGGTATAGCGCATCGCCGCGGCGGCATCACCATCTACGGAACCGAAGTTTCCTTGTCCATCGATCAACGGATAACGCAGGCTGAAATCCTGCGCCATACGCACGATGGTGTCATAGACTGCAGAGTCACCGTGCGGGTGGTACTTACCGATCACATCCCCGACGATGCGCGCCGATTTCTTGTACGGCTTGTTCCAGTCGTTCCCCAGCTCATACATCGCGTAGAGCACGCGCCGGTGGACCGGCTTCAAACCATCCCGCGCATCGGGAAGCGCCCGGCCCACGATGACGCTCATCGCGTAATCGAGATAGCTGCGGCGCATCTCTTCCTCGAGACTCACCGCCAGGGTTTCACGCGCAATCGACTCCATACGGTACACTCATGCGATTCGTTGCGCCAATTTTACCACCCCGAGCAAGGAACACCGGATGATGGCCACGCAAGATCGCCAAAATGGGCCTGCGACGACGCCCCAACCACCCATACAGGAACGCTTCGTTTTGGCCGCTGCTTGGGTGATCCCGATGGATCCTCCAGGCACGGTCCTCACCGACCACGCCGTTGTCGTCGCCGAGGGGCGCATCGCTGCGTTGCTTCCCACCTCTGAAGCCCAAATGCGCTATCCGCAACCGCAATGGCCATGGCTCATTCGCCCCAACCACGTGGCGCTTCCTGGGTTCGTCAATGCCCATACCCACGCCGCAATGACGCTCTTGCGCGGCGTTGCCGACGATCTGCCGCTCGAACGCTGGCTCCATGAGGCGATCTGGCCACGGGAGCAGGCGCTCGTTTCACCCGAATTCGTCTATGAAGGAAGCTGGATCGCCGCTGCGGAAATGATCGCCGGCGGCATCACCACGGCGCTCGACATGTACTTCTTCCCCGACGCCGCCGCGCAAGCGTTTCACGAAGCAGGGCTGCGCGCGATGGTTGGGCTCGTCGCGCTGGAATTCCCCACCCCGTACGCCAACGACGCCGACGCCTACCTCGAAAAGGGGCTGGCCGCTTGGGAAAAATGGCGCGACACGCCGCTCCTCTCCTTTGCGCTGGCGCCCCATGCCCCCTACACCGTCAGTGACGCCACATTTGCCCGAATCGCGGCGCTCGCCAACGAACTGGAACTCCCAGTTCACCTGCACCTCAACGAAACGGCCAACGAAACGCCGCAGTCGCTTGCGCAGTTCGGTGTCTCGCCGCTTGAACGGCTCGCGCGCACGGGCATCCTGGAAACGCCGCAAGTGATCGCCGCGCACGGCGTCCATCTCGATCGCGACGAATTGGTGACGTTGGGCAAATACGGAGCCGCGCTCGTCCATTGCCCCACCTCCAATATGAAACTCGCCAGCGGCGCCGCCGATGTCACCGCATGGCACGCGCACGGCATCATCGCGGCGCTTGGCAGCGACGGCGCCGCGAGCAACAATCGGCTCGACCTGTTTTGGGAGATGCGTCACGCGGCGCTTCTTGCCAAGCTCACCCAGCGAGACGCTGCCGCGCTCCCTGCGGCGACCCTACTCGAAATGGCGACACTCGGCGGCGCCAAAGCGCTCGGGCTTGCCGACGAAATCGGCTCCCTCACCCCAGGGAAAAGCGCAGACCTCATCACCGTCTCGTTCGAATCGTTCCTGACGCGGCCTTTGTTCGACCCCATTTCCCATCTCGTTTGGGTTGCCGACCGCGAACAGGTCTGTGACGTGTGGATCGCCGGGGTCCCCAAAAAGCGCGACCACACCCTGCTGTTGCAAAAAAGCAACACACAACTTGCCGTTTTCGCCGAAAAATGGCGCCAAAACCACAAATGACCTGGCGCCATGCTTGTCATGAAGTGGCGCAACCATTATAATGGTCCCATCAGTGACCCAGAAAAGAAAGGAAGGCACCATGAACCCAATTCGTCATTTCGTTGCCGCCGCGCTCGTTACGGGCGCTTCGATGGCTGCATTTGCGCAAGATGTTGTCGTCGATACCAAACAAGGGGAGATTCCCTATGTAATCGACAGCCGGGGCGTCGTGGCGCGTAGCGGCACCGGGCTTTGCTGGCGTACGGGCTATTGGACGCCGGCGCTTGCCGAGCAAGTCAAAGACACCAACGGCAAGCCGCTCGCCTGCTCGTGTGACCCCGAGGTGATCGCCAAAGAGAAGTGCGAAGCGCCCAAACCGGCTCCTGCTGCGAAAGCGGCGCCGCAACCGGTCTCCAACAAGGTGAAGCTCTCTGCCGACACCCTCTTTGATTTCGACAAAGCAACCCTCCGGCCCGAAGGGAAGCGCAAGCTCGATGAGCTCGCTGCGCAAATCAAGAATATCAACGTCGAGGTCATTTTGGCGGTTGGTCACGCCGACCGGATCGGTTCCGACGCCTACAACCAGAAACTCTCTGAGCGTCGTGCAGAAGCCGTGAAGAAATACCTGGTGAGCAAGGGCGTTCCGATGAACCGCATCTACACCGAAGGAAAAGGTGAGAAGATGCCGGTCACCGGTAACAAGTGCGACAAGATCAAAGAGCGTAAAGCCCTGATCGCCTGCTTGCAGCCGGACCGCCGCGTCGAAGTGGAAGTGATCGGCACCAAGTAATCACCAATAACTGCTCACCCCAAAACGCCCTGCCCAAGCAGGGCGTTTTGTTATGGGCCCCGCCATGAACGAAACCGCAAACGTCGATCCCAACGAAATCGCCAAATTTAGTGAATTGGCGCACCGCTGGTGGGACCCCACCAGTGAATTCCGACCGCTGCACGAAATCAACCCTCTTCGTCTCGACTGGATCGCTGCGCAGTGCGGGGGGCTTGCGGACAAACGCGTGGTCGACGTCGGATGCGGCGGCGGCCTCCTCACCGAGGCGATGGCGCACGCAGGCGCTGAGGTTACCGGCATCGACCTTTCGGAAAAAGCGCTCACCGTGGCCAAGCTTCATGCACTCGAAAGCGGCGCGCCGGTGCACTACGAAATGATCGCTGCTGAAGCATTAGCCGAAATGCACCCAGAAACGTTCGACGTCGTCACCTGCATGGAGATGCTCGAACACGTACCCGACCCCGCAAGCACCATTCGCGCCTGCGCCAAGCTGGCAAAACCGGGCGGTTCCGTCTGTTTCGCCACCCTCAACCGAACCGTGAAATCCTACCTCTTTGCGATCATCGGCGCGGAGTATCTCTTACAGCTTCTCCCCAAAGGCACCCACGACTGGCGAAAATTCCTCAAACCCGCCGAAATCACCGCGTGGGCAGAAACCGCCACACTCACCCCGAAAGCGATCATCGGCATGGGCTACAACCCGCTCACAAAACGCTACTTCCTCACCGAAGACGTTGCCGTGAACTACCTCATCGCTTTCACCAAATGGTAATGCCGATCGCACGCGCTGAGGAAAGCGCCATTTGCGACGGGAATTATTTCCCAGCCGCCGGAACTTTGAACCCCATTTCTCGTCTATAATGACGTTCTCGCTGGGGCCGTACTTGGCTTCGACGGGGGCTGCAAAGCAGTCGAGGGCATGCCGAGGTCCAGTCACCTCGTAAATCCACTGGCAAAAAACAAACGCCAACGACGAGCGTTTCGCCGTCGCCGCTTAATCCCGGCGACGCGCTGCACCGGCTGAGCCTCACGGCCGGATGGTGACTTCGGTCACCTGTGCAGCGTCACCCTTGAGGCTAGCCAAAGTTGCCTGGCCGTTTGGCGGCTTTGTGCGAAACCCAAAACGGCTCGCATCGACGTGGCGCGCGTCTTGGCCGGCGTCGATGCCAAACGCAACAAGGCGCTAAGCATGTAGTCCTCGCTGTGGAGGGCTTCCGGACGGGGGTTCGACTCCCCCCGGCTCCACCAAAATGGTTTCCGAAACCCATTGACCCAAACCTCGGATTCCCGTATCATTCGGGTCTCCCGGCCAGGTAGCTCAGTTGGTAGAGCAGCGGACTGAAAATCCGCGTGTCGGTGGTTCGATTCCGCCCCTGGCCACCACCTTTATCCTCACCACTGCCAACGAATCGCGTTGGCGCGCGTCAGATCCATCTCCTCGTTCAGAAAAGATACGGGCAACGCGAACACCGTCGAACGCGCTGCTTCTTGGGTCGCAAAGGGTCCTAACACCAGCAACCACACGTGCCGGTTATTGCCGCGAGAAGTGGGTACGAGTAGCAGCTCCAAACCAGAGGGCACCATCGGCTGCAACCGGGACCGTTCTTTTTCGAGCGACGCTTTCGATACGCCTCGACGAACGATCAAAACCCAGCGATTCGCCTGTTGCCACGCATACCATTGGTGTCGCACCACCTCGAGCGAAGCGTCCTCGTCAACAGGCGCCGCAGATTGCGACAGCCGTCGAACGGAAGTTTTCTCGCTCTTGGTACTGGAAACGACAGACAACGTCTGTTCCTGCGTTGCGTCGGCGGAATTCGGAGCGGACGATTCCGGACGCGTCGCGGGCAGCTGCAGCAGATCCCCTGGGTTCGGAACGGACGACGACGATACCGTTGGCGCAGTATCGACTCCGGCTCCGACTTCCTGCTCTGGAACCTGCATGTGGGGAAGAGACTGCGAAACGGAAGTCGCTTGCGTTTCAGCAACCGGTTTCGCGGCGAAGACGCGCTTCGGATCGTCGGGTTGTTGCTGCCCGTGCCACCACGCGACCACCCCAAAAAAACCGAGCCAAAATGCCAAAACGACCCCAACTCCAGTCAGTAACCAACCCGGCATGTAACGCAAATGATTTCCCACCCTTCACCCCTTGGAAATTCCGTTACAATTCTATCTGTAACCGCCAGCCGGAGCAGCAAAAAATGACCACGTCCCGTTTAAGCTTGTGGCTTGCTTTGTCCGCGATCCTCCCTGCGTGTTCGCAACTGCCTTATGCATCGACATCCACACCATCGCGCACCGAACAACAAGACACCGCTTCGCGCCCCAGCGAGCCACCACAAACGCCCATGCCCGCACCGAATCCGCAAGCCCATTCGTTGCCCAATCGGATCGCCTGGGAACCCAGCCCCGCCCATCATACCGAAACGGCCGACCAGACCGCCACCCCATCGCCATCACCCTCCCAGCAACCCCTCCAACCGTTGCTGACTACCCGCGTCACCCCGGGGCAATGCTGGGTACAGGCGGTGATCTATCCCCTCCCGAAAAAAGAGCCGCTTCCGATCGTCGTTCAGGATGGCGCGACAACGTTCGAAGTCTCCCCGGCACAGCTGGCAAAGACGCAGAAAGAGGTCATCATCCGCGAAGGAGGAACGACCTATCGTATCGAACCGCCTGTCTATAAAGCGGTCACCGAGAAAGTTTTGGTCAAACCCGAAATCCGCCGAACGATCACGATCCCGCCGGTCTATGAGACCCGAACCGAGACGGTGGTGATCGAAGCCGAACGCACGATACTCGAACGGTGCCGCATACCTGGTGTCAACCGTTTGCTCGAAGGCGCAGTGCAACCCCTTTGCGCGCGCACCCTCCCAGCCAAGACCAAAAATGTCGAGCGGCGCGTGCTGGTGAAACCCCCAACGACCAAAGTCGAAGTCATTCCTGCCGAATACAAAGAGGTCACCCGCTGGGTGCTCGACAAACCCGCGCGCGCGGTACCGGTGGAGATCCAACCCACCATTCAGAAAATTCCTGCGCTAACCCTCGCCCAACCGGAACGGGTCGAAGAGAGAGCGATGCCGCCCAAAGTGATCGAACTGATCAAGACGCTCTACGAAGGCGAGCCACAAGTAGCGCTTCGCCAAGCGTTGTGCAACAGTGACATCACACCGGAATTGGTCCGGGCGCTCCAGGCGAAGCTCCAAGCGTCGGGTTACGATCCAGGCCCGATCGATGGCAAGCTCGGCATCGCAACGAGTCGCGCGATGATCGCGTACCAACGCGACCACGGGCTCGCAGCAGGCGCGCTCACGGTGGAAACGCTCGAGCATTTCCAAATCCCGCTTCCCTAAACGCAACCGTGATGATTGTTTTCGATCTTGCGTGTGACAACGCCCACCGCTTCGAATTATGGGTACCTTCCGCGGAAGCGCTGGACCAGCAAATCACGAAGGGGTGGGTAACTTGTCCGCATTGCGGCACGCAAGCAGTGCGCCGCTTGCCTCCCGCACCCGCAGTGCATACCGCTTCGAAGCTGCCACCCCCAGCGGAGTCACAGAGAACGCCAACCACTGAACCGGATTCGTCAGCACAAACCCAGGCGCGCCTCTGGAAGCTTCTGCAAAAACTCAAACAAGATGCGCACGACGTAGGCGATCGATTTCCTGAAGAGGCGCGCCGAATCCACGCCGGTGAGGCGCCCGCTCGCCCGATCAAGGGTCAAGCAAGCCGCAAAGAGGTGGCTTCTCTGTTGGACGAAGGAATTCTGGTCGTCCCGCTACCGCCAGATCCCGAACAGATGCACTGAGCAAACGAAGAAAAGCAAGATGGAGCGGGAAACGGGACTCGAACCCGCGACCCCAACCTTGGCAAGGTTGTGCTCTACCAACTGAGCTATTCCCGCGTTGCTAGACTTTCGCACACCTGGAGGCGCGGGCCGGAATCGAACCGACGTCCAAGGATTTGCAGTCCTCTGCATAACCACTCTGCCACCGCGCCACTGGAGCGGGAAACGGGACTCGAACCCGCGACCCCAACCTTGGCAAGGTTGTGCTCTACCAACTGAGCTATTCCCGCTCGGCGAGGCTTGCAATTATAGTCGAGCGCACACCAAAGTCAACAATTCAACAATTCTAGGCACGGTATCCGCTCATCGGTACCACGCCCCCTTCCCGTCTGGCTGCGTTTTGAAGCGGCGATGGACCCAGAAATATTGCGCGGGCAAACGACGGACCGCAGCCTCGATCTCGCGGTTCATCCGCGCCACATCGGCACGCTCATCCCCCGTTGGATAATCGCGCCATGGCGGTGAAAAACGCGCACGATAGCCCCGCCCAGCGGGATCGATTTCGGCAATACACAACACCACCGCAGCGTTTGCCAAACGCGCTAAGCGCGGCAGCGCCGTGATCGTTGCCGCCGGCACTCCGAAAAAGGGGACGAAAATCGCATCTTTATCTCCGTAATCGAGGTCTGGCAGATAATAAAACGGCCGCCCCGCTTTGAGCGCGCGCACCACCGATCGAATGCCATCTTGCCGCGCGACCAAGAGTTGCCGCCCAAACCGCGACCGACCGTGGCGCAACCAATGGTCAGCGACCGGGCGGCGGCGCTGTCGGGAATAGACGCTGACGAAATCCCCTTCAAGCGTCAACCGGGTCCCGACCAGATCCAAACCCAGAAAATGGGGTGTGACCAGAATCACCGGTTTCCCCGCCGCGATCAACGGCGCGACATGTTCTGCCCAGCCTTCCAAACGGACCAGCCGACGGATCCGTTCCGGTGGCGCAAACCACGCGATGCCCCGCTCCAGGAGACTCCGTCCCAGGAATCGAAAATGTTCGCGCAGCAGACGCGCGCGCGCTTCCTCCGTCCATTCCGGAAAACAGCGCGCAAGATTCACTTCGGCGATCCGTCGCCGCCGTTTGGCCAAAAGCCGCAACAGCGTACCAAAGCGCGCGCCCACTTTGGCCAACACCGGTAGCGGCAGCCAATGCAGCGCCCAAATGAGCGCTACCACCGCGCGATCCGCCTGACGCAACACCCAAAGCCGCAGCGGCGAATCTTTGTGCCAACGCCACCACTTACCCATGCAAGGTTTCCACCGGCGGGGCTACTCCAGCGGGCACCTTGAAGCGTGGGTAGCCCCACAGGTACTGCTCAGGAGCGCGCCGGATCCACTCCTCCAAAACGCGATTGATCTGCGCGGCGCGTGTTGCCACCGCCTCATCACCCGACCACGCCACCGGCGCGAAATGCAATCGAAATCCGGCACCCCCTGGCAACCGTTCGCCCCACACCACCACCGTGACGACATCCCGCATCAGACTCAAGCGCGCCGCCAAAGTCATCGTCCAGGCAGGGCGACCGAAAAAGGGCGCCCATACCCCTTCCCCCGCCTTGGGGGTCTGGTCGGGCAACAACCCTACTGCCTCACCACGGCGCAGCGCCGCCACCAACTGGCGTACCCCGCTGCGATCGGCTGGCGCAAGCTGCACCCCACCGCGCGCTCGCCCCGCGCGCAACCAGGGCGTGAGTTCGGGGTGGCGTGGCGGGCGGTAGAGCACCGTGAGCGGCATCGTTTGCGCGGCCCACAGCGACGTAATCTCGAAAGAGCCCAAGTGCGGTGTCAAAAAAAGGATTCCTTTCCCGCCCGTTCGTGCAGCGCGTACCGCTTCCCAACCTTCAACCGACCGAACGAGTGACACCACCCGCGCATAGGGCTGCAGCCAAAGCCATAAGGCTTCGACGATTTGAACGCCCGTCTCGCCGATCACGCGACGCCGCAACGCACGGTCCGGAAATCCGGCGTACGCGAGCGTTTCCGCGAGATCGCGGCGATAGCGGGCGGAAGCGAGCCACCACACCCAGCCCATCATCCGGCCCAAGCGTTGCGCCCCCGCGAGCGACAGCCGCGCCAACACCCAACGCAGACTCCGCAACAAAACCGTCCGCACCCGTTTCGTCAACCGCGGTTCCTTTTGTCCCAAAATTTTGTTATGATACCTGGCCATCCGCCGAGTTAATCCGACAACTTGCGGGGCGGACAGCAAATACCGCTAAAGCGTCGGCAGCTCTGCCCACGATCCCCTCAGAGCCGCCTACGCAGGGCAGCAAGGGGATCGGAGGCAATACCATGGGCAAACACTACCTCTTCACGTCGGAATCGGTTTCCGAAGGGCATCCGGACAAAGTCGCCGACCAAATCTCCGACGGCGTGCTCGACGCCGTTCTCAGCGAAGACCCGAACGGGCGCGTTGCCTGTGAAACGTTGGTCTCCACAGGCCTCGTCGTCATTTCGGGCGAAATCACGACCAGTGCCCACATCAATTACCGCGAAATCGCGCAAGAGGTGGTCAAGCGCATCGGCTACGACGACTCCGAGATCGGCTTCGACTACAAATCGTGCGCGGTGCTGGTTGCGATCAACCGCCAATCGCCCGATATCGCGCAAGGGGTAAATCAGGCGCACGACGATCCCCTCGATCAAGGTGCGGGCGATCAAGGGTTGATGTTTGGCTTTGCCTGCAACGAAACGCCGACCCTGATGCCGCTACCCATCTACTACGCGCACCGGATCATGGAGCGGCAGGCGCAACTGCGCAAAGACGGGCGCCTGCCGTGGCTGCGACCCGATGCGAAAGCCCAGTTGACCGTGCGCTACGAAGACGGAAAGCCCACTGCGATCGACACCGTCGTCGTCTCGACCCAACACCACCCCGACATCACCTATGACCAGATTCGGGAAGCGGTGATCGAAGAGATCGTCAAACCGGTGCTCCCGTCCGAGCTGATTCGGGGGGAGATCCGCTATCTCATCAACCCAACCGGCCGTTTCGTAATCGGCGGCCCGCACGGCGACTGCGGACTCACCGGGCGCAAAATCATCGTCGATACCTACGGTGGCGCCGCACACCATGGCGGGGGCGCATTCAGCGGCAAAGACCCCTCGAAAGTCGACCGCTCCGCTGCGTACGCCGGACGTTACGTTGCGAAAAACATCGTCGCTGCGGGTCTTGCCGAGCGGTGTGAAGTGCAGGTCGCCTACGCGATCGGCGTTGCGCGCCCCGTGAGCCTGATGGTCAATACCTTTGGCACCGGCAAGATTCCCGACGAGCAGATCGAAGCGTTGGTGTCTCGCCACTTCGACCTGCGCCCGCGGGCGATCATCGAAACGCTCGATCTGCGCCGCCCCATCTACAGTAAGACCGCCGCGTACGGGCACTTCGGTCGTGAAGAGCCGGAGTTCACCTGGGAGCGGACCGACAAAGCCTCCGCGCTGCGGGCCGATGCGGGTCTCTGAGCGTTTGGGAAGCACCGATGAACGCTACCTCCTGGATGCTTCTCATTGCTGGCCTTGTGATCCTTTCGGTCGGCGCAGACCTTTTGGTGCGCGGTGGCGCCAAACTCGCCGTGCGCTTTGGCATTTCGCCGCTTGTTGTCGGACTGACCATCATCGCCTACGGTACGAGCGCGCCGGAGTTGGCCGTTTCGGTGGGCGCCGCGCTCAAAGAAAGCGGGGCGATGGCGGTGGGCAACATCGTTGGCTCCAACATCGTCAACATTCTGATCGCACTCGGTCTTTCCGCGCTCATCGCTCCCGTGACCGTCCACCTTCAGGTGATCCGACAGGAGCTTCCGGTCCTTCTCGGCACATCGGTGCTTTTTGCCGTCACCGCGTTGGACGGAACACTCTCGCCCTTGGACGGGGCGCTACTTACCGCACTCATCATCGGCTATACGATCTTTCTCGTCCGCCAGTCGCGCCTGGCCGACAAAGCGGCCGAAGCCGAATTCGCCGAAGAGATCCCGAAAAGCCACTGGGACGACCCGCTGCCGGTGCAAATCGCGCTCATCGTCGGCGGGTTGGCGTTGCTCGTCTGGGGATCCGACCTTGCAGTAAGCGGCGCTGTCGCCATCGCCAAAGCGCTTGGAGTGAGTGAAGTGGTCATCGGTTTGACGATTGTTGCGGTGGGCACGTCGCTTCCAGAAATCGCGACTTCGCTCATGGCCGTTTATAAGGGCGAACGCGACATGGCAGTGGGCAACGTGATCGGCTCCAACGTCTTCAATCTGCTCGCGGTAGGGGGCGCGTCGGCGCTCGCGGCAACGCCGCACGGTGGCCTGGCGGTGCCAGTTTCGGTGACGACAACTGACCTCTGGGTGATGCTGGGGGCCACCTTGCTGCTGCTGCCGGTGGTGCTTTCCGGCTACTCCGTAAACCGCCGAGAGGGGGCGCTCTTGGTGGCGCTCTATATCGCCTACCTTACCCATCTGGTGCTCGACGCCCTGCACCACCCCGCTCTTGCGCCATTCCGCACGTTTGCGTTGGGTCTGGCGCTCCCCCTGATCGTTGCCGGCGTGCTGCTGCGTTATCTCATCCATGCCTCGCGCGAAACGCCACCATCCTAGCGCGAGCGCAGTGTGTTATCATTATCGTGCCGAGGAGCGCTGCAAGCGGTCATCCGCCCAGGCTCGGCTTACCCAAACGGCGCTCACCAATTCCCAACCCGCCGGGTTGGGGGAGTGGTGAGCCCCCCGCCCGGCCACCGTTCAACGTCAAGGAGTGGTTCGATGAACGCTGTGGCTGATCTTCCTCTCGTCGGCAAGCCCTTTGCCGACTGTGCGATTGCCGACCCCACCCTCGCGCCATGGGGTCGGCGCGAAATTGCGATCGCCGAAACCGAAATGCCCGCCCTCATGGCGATCCGTCGCGAATACGCGGCGCAGAAACCCCTTGCCGGCGCCCGAATCGCCGGTAGCCTGCACATGACGATCCAAACCGCGGTCCTGATCGAGACCTTGGTCGAACTCGGTGCGGAGGTACGGTGGGCGAGCTGCAACATCTACTCCACCCAAGACCACGCCGCAGCGGCGATCGCCGCACGCGGCATTCCCGTCTTTGCCCGCAAAGGCGAGTCGCTCGAGGAGTACTGGGACTACACCCACCGCATCTTCGACTGGGGCGAAGGGCGCTATGCGAACATGATCCTCGACGACGGTGGCGACGCCACGCTGCTCCTTCACCTTGGGGTCAAAGCGGAACGTGACCCTTCGGTGCTCGAAGCCCCCAAAAGCGACGAAGAGCGCGTCCTCTTTGCTCGGATTCGGGAACAGCTGCGCCGCGACCCCAACTGGTATTCGCAGCGAATCCAGGAAATCCGCGGCGTCACCGAAGAGACCACCACCGGCGTGCATCGCCTCTACCAAATGCACGAACGGGGCGAATTGCGTTTCCCCGCGATCAACGTAAACGACTCGGTGACCAAATCGAAATTCGACAACCTCTACGGCTGCCGCGAGTCGTTGCTCGACGGCATCAAACGGGCTACCGACGTGATGATCGCGGGGAAAATCGCAGTGGTCTGCGGCTACGGCGACGTGGGTAAGGGTTCGGCGCAAGCGCTGCGCGCGCTGTGCGCACAAGTCTGGGTCACCGAAATCGACCCGATCTGTGCGCTGCAAGCGGCGATGGAAGGGTACCGCGTGGTGACGATGGATTACGCGTGCGACAAAGCCGACATCTTCGTCACCGCAACCGGCAACTACCACGTGATTACCCACGACCACATGGTCCGGATGAAAGACCAGGCGATCGTCTGCAACATCGGCCACTTCGATAACGAAATCGACGTCGCCAGCCTGCGCCAGTATCGCTGGGAGAACATCAAACCGCAGGTCGATCACGTGATCTTCCCCGATGGGAAACGGATCATCCTCCTCGCCGAAGGACGGCTCGTCAATCTCGGGTGCGCCACCGGCCACCCAAGCTACGTGATGAGTTCGTCGTTCGCGAACCAGACCCTGGCGCAAATCGAACTCTTCAACCACCCGGAGCGCTATCCGGTGGGGGTCTATCGGTTGCCGAAGGTGCTCGACGAAAAGGTCGCGCGGCTGCAACTGACCCGCTTCGATGCGCAACTCACGACACTGACGCCGGAGCAAGCGGCCTACATCGGCGTTCCCGTGGAAGGCCCCTACAAACCGGAGCACTACCGCTACTAGTGCGGACCGCGCGCGATGGCGATGAACCACTTTCACGCGCGCAGCAAACGCCCCCGCACGGCGTCGCAACGGCGTGGGCATGCGGCATCCGCTGACGTGCCCACCGCACTACAGGCGAATCGTTCGCGTTTTGACGCCAGCACGACGCCGACGGGCCTCAGTCGCCTCGACCTGGAGCTGGTCGCGCGGGGTCTAGCGCCGTCGCGCACCGCGGCGCAGCGGTTGATTGCCGCTGGCGCGGTGGCGGTTGATGGCACAATCTGCCGTAAAGCGGCCCATCTGGTGCCCTACGACGCCACTCTCACCGTCGCGGAAACCGAACGCCCGCGCTATGTTTCTCGTGCGGGTGACAAACTCGACGCGGCACTCACCGCGCTAGGCTGGTCGATCGCTGGTTGCGTGGCGCTTGACGTCGGGCAATCGACGGGCGGTTTCACCGACTGCCTGCTGCGCCATGGCGTGCGGCGCGTTGTCGGCTTGGAGGTCGGACACGATCAGTTGGCGGCTCCGCTCCGCACCCAAGCGCTTGTGGTTCCCGCTGGCACGAAGCCGGATGCCGCTGCCGTTCGTGAGGTACCGATCGTCACATTCGAAGGGGTGAATGCCCGTACGGTCACCGCAGCGCAGCTCGGCGCAGCGTTTCCCCCTTCTGGGTTCGATCTGATCGTTGGCGATCTCTCGTTTATTTCCGCGCAAACGGTGTGGCCAGCGGTCCTGCCCCTTGCGCGCAGCGTGGCGCGGCTCATCTGGCTCATCAAACCGCAATTCGAGCTGGGTCCAGAGGCATTGGGCAAAAACGGCATCGTTCGTGACTGGGCGCAACACGAACCCGCGCTGCAACGGCAGATGGTTGCAGCGCTCACCGCACTCGGTTGGCACACCGTCGCGTGGTTCCCCAGCCCGATTCGGGGCGGCGGCGTCGGCAACCAGCCGGGAAATCAGGAGTTCCTGATCGCAGCGGTTCGAGGTGCGCCCACATAGCCGGTCGATCCGAGTTCCCATGAGAGCGCTCTCCGCTGCCCAACGCCGCTTTCGATCGCGTATGTCGCTGCACTACCCACCCGAAACAGGAAACCCGAAGATGGAGTACTCAGTCGAATTCTTTCCCCCGCAAACCCCTGAAGGCATGGCAAAACTGTGCGCCACTGCCCAAAAGCTCCAAACCACGGGACGCTTTGCCTACGCCTCGGTCACCTACGGCGCGGGTGGCAGCACCCGTGATCGGACCTTTGCCGCAGTCGACGCGCTGCAAGCTGCCGGCTGGGAGGTCGCGCCGCACCTCTCTGGAATCGGCGCCACCGAAGCGTCGATCGTTGCGATTCTCGACCGCTATCGGGCCGCAGGGATCCGCCGCTTGGTGCTGTTGCGTGGCGATCTCCCCTCTGGTGTCGTCGATCCCGGGCCGTTTCGCTACGCGCGCGATCTCGTTACGTTCGTGCGCGCCCGTTACGATGACACCTTCTGGATTGCGGTAGCGGCGTACCCGGAATACCACCCCCAAGCAAAACACGCGATCGCCGACCTCGATGCGTTCGCCGCAAAAATGGCCGCTGGCGCCGACTGCGCAATCACCCAATTTTTCTACAACCCGGACGCGTACGCCCACTTCCGTGACGAAGCGGCACGCCGTGGTGTGACGCAACCGATCATCCCGGGGATCATGCCGATCACCCAGTTTTTCCGCTTGGCCCGTTTCGCGGATAGCTGCGGCGCGGAAATCCCGCGCTGGATCCGGCGTAAGATGGAAGGGTTTGGCGACGACATCGCAAGCATCCGCGCCTTCGGTCACGAGGTAGTTGCACACCTCCTTGAACGGTTGCGTGCTTTGGGCGCGCCGGGATTCCACTTTTACACGATGAACCAAGCCGAGCCGACGTTGGCGCTCCTATAACCAGTTGCCAAAATTCCATTTTTTCGGCATCATCGCGCAATGACCGCGATCCGTCCTCTTGCGCTCTTGGCGCTCCTCGGTGCGCTCTTTACCCTATCGGCTTGTAGCACGGTAGGCAATAACCGCTCATGGCTGAGCGCAGAGCCCTACACCGTTGCCTCCGAAAACGCTTCCGAGGAGGCTGAGGAAAATGGTGAGGAGGCGGAAGAAAACGACGCGCTCGACGGGTGGCTTCAGGCGCTTGCCTATCGTTCGCCGAATTATGGATTCGAGCTGCCGCAACGGGAAAACCGTCTGCGCGAAGCGCTCAAGACCGCTTTCGATCTGCAAGGCACCCCGTACCGCTCAGGGGGCACGAGCGCGCAGGGGCTCGATTGCAGCGGCCTGGTGTGGGTGGCGTTTGCAAGCGCTGGCATCAAACTGCCCCGCTCGTCACAGGAGCAGTTTCATGCGACCGAACGAATCACGCGCGAAGCGTTGCGTCCCGGTGATTTGGTTTTCTTCAAAACCGGGCGAAACAAAAAGCGCGCGGTCGATCATGTGGGCATCTATATCGGCAACGACCAGTTTCTCCACGCGCCGCGCCGTGGCAAAGAGGTCACCGTCGCCTCGATGAACGAAGCATACTGGACCGCTCGATTTGTCGGCGCAGGGCGGGTTCCCGGTGCCACTGCCGAGAACATCCCGTCCGAGGTCGTTGCGCCCCCCCTGAGCACCGAGCGCACCGTGGGCAAAACCGAAGTGGCAGAGGTAGCTACCCTTCCTTCAACCCACCCACATCAACCGCCGGCCACGAACCAACCGAAAGAGCTTGCCTCGAACCAAATTCGACGCGCCGCGGCGACGCAACACCCCGCTGCCCGCCAAAACGCTACCGGCACCGCGAGCCGAGTCACTGCACAGCTTGCGCATAACGTAACCGCGCAAAAGGAAGCGAGCAAAAAGGTCAAAGAGCCACAACGAACCCTACCGGCTAAAGCGCTGGCTACAGCAGCAAAGCAGAAAGAACGTACTGGGAAATCGGTAACCGCTACGGCAAAAACCCCAGAGGGCGCGCGCAACATAAAGCGCGTACTGAGCGAAACGGCATCGAACAAACCCGCTACGCGCAGCGAAACCGTCAAGCGGACTCAGACGAGCAACAAAAAAGAAGCGGCGCTCACGCCGACCACCGCTTCCCGCTGATTTTCCCCTCCGGCGCAACCGCTTGGGTCAAAACGCGGCGATCCCCGTTTGCGCCCGCCCCAGAATGAGCGCGTGGATATCGTGCGTCCCTTCGTAGGTATTGACCACCTCGAGATTGACCAGATGGCGAATCACGCCGAACTCATCCGAAATTCCGTTGCCGCCCAGCATGTCACGCGCCATTCGGGCAATTTCGAGCGCTTTGCCGCAGGAGTTGCGTTTGAGCATCGAGGTGACCTCCGGCGCCGCGATCCCTTCGTCTTTCATCCGCCCCAACCGCAAGCACGCCTGTAACCCGATTGCGATTTCGGTTTGCATATCGGCCAACTTCTTCTGGATGAGTTGGTTCGCGGCAAGCGGCTTTCCGAACTGCTTGCGATCGAGCACATACTGCCGCGCGGTATGCCAGCAAAATTCCGCTGCGCCCAGAGCGCCCCAAGCGATGCCGTAGCGCGCCGAATCGAGGCACGTAAAAGGGCCACGCAACCCGCGAATCTCCGGAAAAACGTTCTCTTCGGGGACGAACACCTCATCCATCACGATCTCACCGGTGATCGAGGTTCGCAACCCCACTTTGCCGTGAATCGCCGGCGCGCTCAACCCTTTCAAGCCCTTTTCGAGCACGAAACCGCGAATGGTGCCGGCGTCATCTTTCGCCCAAACGACGAAGACGTCGGCGATCGGACTGTTGGTGATCCACATCTTGCGGCCCGTCAAGCGATACCCCCCCGGGACCGCGCGCGCCCGGCTCTCCATACTGCCGGGGTCGGATCCGTGGTTGGGTTCGGTAAGGCCGAAACAGCCAACCCACTCGCCTGTGGCTAACTTCGGGAGGAATTTCTGCCGCTGCGCTTCGGTGCCAAAGAGATAGATGGGTAACATCACGAGCGAACTTTGTACGCTCAACATCGAGCGAAAGCCGGAATCGATGCGCTCGATCTCCCGCGCGATCAGACCGTAGCTCACCGCATTCATCGCGGCGCACCCATACTCGGTAGGCAGCGTGCATCCCAAAAGCCCCAGTTCCCCCATCTCGCGGAAAATCGCACGATCGCACTTCTCTTCGCGAAACGCTTCACGCACCCGCGGCTGCAAGCGCTCCCGCGCGTAGCGCGCTGCGGTATCGCGCGCGGCGCGCTCCTCATCAGACAACTGGTTTTCCAATAAAAATGGATCTTCCCAACAAAAAGGGCGATAGCTCATCGATCGGCTCCCATTAGGTGCTTTTTTGTTCCCCGCGACACGGCGCGATCTCCATACGCCAAGCAGATACCGACGTCATCGGAGCCTGCTCGGCATCCAAACGGCTTGCCGGTGGCAACAACGCACGACAGCCGCTTCCTTCGCCACACCATTCATAGGGCGCGGCAAAGGAAGAGTGGGTCAAAACCACTTTCGGCAACAGCCGGTTGGGGCGATAGACCCAAACACCGTGCTCAAAATGGGCCTCCGGTGGCGGTTCCATGCCCGCACCGCTACCCCGCACGCGTGCCGCAAGCAGACGCACGCCACCGGGTTCGGCCGTGTACGCCTCTTCCCACCAGCTCTTTTCGATGGAATGGCGCCAACGCAACGTCCCCGCTGCTCCCAATACCTCCAGAATCGGCGCCGAAGGGGCGTGCGGCGACGCGTCACGCGCCCCCGAGGCACCGAATGCCGCCCAGGAGAGGCAAAGCAGCCAAGCCATGTTATCCATTCAACCCGATCTCGCGAACGATGAGCAGCCCGGCCGCAAAAATTCCTGCGAGATCGGCAACCCACCACGGTACCGCCAGAAGAAGCGCCGCCGCTACGGCCAAAAGCCGCTCCCACCAAGCAAGGGAACCACCACCCTTACGGGTACCGATGATCGCGTACCCCCAACACCCTACCGCGAACAGGGCGCGCACGATCGCCCACAAAACGGCCCACCAGGCTGGGTCGCCTTGCAACATCAACGCAGGATCATAAACGGCAAGATACGGAACGACAAAACCAGCGGCCCCCAGCTGAAACGCTTTGAGACTGGTAGGTAACGGCGGGGATTTCGCGATGCTCGACGCGGCATACGCCGCGAGCGCCACAGGAGGGGTGAGATCGGCCATCAGGCCGAAATAAAAGACATACATATGGCTGACGATGAGCGGCACCCCCAACTCGAGGAGCGCTGGCGCCGCGATCGCACTCACGATGATGTAATTGGGGATCGTCGGGATCCCCATCCCTAAGACGAGACAAATCAGCATCGTCAAGACGAGCGCCAGGAACAGATGCTGCTTCCCGACAGAGAGGATATAACCCGCTAGCGACGTAGCAGCACCCGTCAGCGTCAGTACGCCAATGATCACCCCGACGATCGCACAAGCCACCCCAACGGGTAACGCCTGCATCGCTCCGACGATGAGACTCTCACGCACCCGATGCAACGTGTTTCGTCCCTCACGACGCCAAAAGAGCACCACTCCCAACGCGGCCAGGAGCAGCAACACCGGCAAGACGCCCCAGCGCACGACCAGCGCTCCCCAAACGCCAACGGCAATCCAGAAGAGGTATCGAAACGCTTGCCGCGAGACCATCGCCGCCACAGCGGTTCCCAAGACGAGCACCGCGGTGAGGGCCAACCCTGCCATCCCCGCATACATCGGGGTATACCCCGCGAACAATAACCAAACAAGCCCAACGAGCGGCAACACCAAATACCACCGGGCGCGCAACGCTTGCCACGCGTTGGGGCACTCCTTGGGCGCAAGCCCCGCTAAGCCGCGTCGCTTCGCTTCCAGGTGCACCATCCAGAATACCGTAGCGAAATAGAGCAGCGCCGGCACGATCGCCGCACGGACGATTTCAGCGTAGGGTACGCCGATGTTTTCCGCCATGATGAACGCGACCGCCCCCATCACGGGTGGCATCACTTGCCCACCCATCGACGCGGTTGCTTCTACCGCTGCGGCAAAAGTCGGAGAAAAACCGCCGCGTTTCATCAATGGGATCGTGAATTGTCCGGTCGTCAAAACGTTTGCCACCGCTGAACCGGAAATCGTCCCCATCAACGCCGACGAAAGCACCGAAACTTTCGCGGGGCCGCCCGCTGCGCGACCCACCAACCCCAACGCCACCTCGTTGAAGAGTTGCACCATCCCGGCCCGTTCCAAGAATGCGCCGAAGAGGATGAAGAGAAAGATATAGGTCGCGGAAACGTAGATCGGAATTCCGAAGATCCCCTCAGCGCCGAAACTGAGCTGCTCGACCACCTGCTGCCATGCATAACCGCGATGGGCCAGCGCCCCAGGCGCCCACTGACCAAAGAGCGCGTACGCCAAGAAGAGCGCGCAGAGCAGGGGCAGAGGCCAACCCAACACCCTTCGCGCGGCCTCGAATACCAAGATCAAGAGCGCGACGCCAACGGCAAGATCGGCTTGGGTCGGATCTCCGGCGCGCAGAATCAGATCGTGTTCGAAAACCCCATAATAGAGAGCCAGAGACGCTGCAACGAGCGCCAGAAACAGTCCACCGATCCCACCGCCCCGTACCGGCGCTGCCGCCTCGACAACACGGCGGCGCGCCGGATAGAGCAGAAAAGTAAGGACGAGCAAAAACGCAACGTGCCACTCCCGAACGAGTTGCGACGACCAGGGATGGAACGCCGCGACCAGCAGTTGATAACACGAAAACGCAAGCGCGACTCCACCCACCAACCAGCGCCAGCCGCGGGCAAGTGCCGCAAGGCGCGCCACCGCTTCCGACTCTTCGGCGTGGGGCACATGAGGGGGTGCGGCACTCGGCTCAACCGCCCCACCCTCAACCGCCTTACCCGTATCGCTCGTTTGACGCATCGCGTCCCCCACGCTCTGTCACACGGAGGGGATCAGCGCAGCACACCCCGTTCGCGGTAGTAACGGGCCGCTCCCGGATGGAGCGGAGCGGGGGGATTTTCTGCCGCCCGTTCGAGCTGAACCCCTTTTGCGGCACTGTGCGCTGCGACCAACGCCTCGAGATGCTCGAAGAGCGCTTTGGTGATTGCATAGACCAGATCTTCTGCCACGCCGTCATGGGTGGCAAGATAGTTGCGGATGGCTACCGTCGATACCGGCTCACTCTGCCCTTCATAGGTTCCCGCTGGAATGGTCTCCGGTTGGAAGACTGGGTTGCCGATTTTCGCCACCACCGCTTCGGGAACGGGCACGAGCACGATCGGTAGCGCCGCGCCCAAGTCGCGCACCGCGGCCACACCCAAACCGGCGGAGATCAGAGTCGCGTCGAGTTGACGATTCTTCATCAACTCCACCGATTCGCCGAACGAGACATATTCGACTTTCCCCAACTCCGCGTAGGAGAACCCTGCTGCCTGAAAGATCGTTCGGGCGTTGATTTCGGTGCCGCTGCGGGGCGCACCCACCGCAACCCGTTTCCCTTTGAGATCGGTCAGAGAGCGAATCCCCGAATCTTTACTGGCGACGATCTGAATGTAGTTGGGGTAGATCGCCGCCAGGGTGCGCAACTGTTTGAGCGGCGTTGGGAAACCGGCCTCAGCATCACCACTCCATGCGTAAGCGAACGTGTCCCCCAACGTAAACGCCACCTCTCCCCGCCCTTTCGCAAGCAGGTTGAGGTTCTCGGCAGAGGCCTTGGTGGCTTGGACATTCACCTTGGCATTGGGCAGTACTTGGCCAACGACCTGAGACAGCGCAACACCAAGCGGATAATAGACACCGCTCGTTCCCCCCGTGAGGATCGTCACGAAGGTTTGACCCTGCGCTTGAGCGTGCCACGCAACCGGCAACAACAGGGTTGCGAGCGAACTTTGCAAGAATTCCCGTCTTTTCATCGCTGTCTCCTTTGGTTGTGGTAAATTTTTTTGATTGCTAATTAGGATAACTCAAATCACCCCTTTTTGGCGCAACGCGGCGATTTCAGACGCGTCATACCCCAGCGAACGGAGCACGTCATCGGTGTCGGCGCCAAGAAGCGGCGGCGCGTTCCGATAAGTAACAGGGGTTTCGGAAAAGCGAATGGGATTGGCCACCTGTGGAACTTCACCCGCAAGCGGATGGGGCAACATGCGCTTCATTTCACGATGAACCACTTGGGAATCGGAAAAGACCGCAGCAAGATCGTTGATCGGCCCACAAGGCACGCCGACCGCTTCCAACGCCCGGATCCAGTACGCGGTTGGTCGTCTGCGCGTCTCCTGCGCGATGAGCGGAATCAAGAGGTCACGATGGGCAACCCGCGCCGCGTTGGTGGCAAAACGGGGTTCCGTTGCCCACTCGGGGTGCCCCAGTTGCTCGGCAAGCCGCGCAAATTGCGCGTCGTTCCCCACCGCGAGGATCATGTGGCCGTCGGCGCTCGGAAAATCCTGGTACGGGACAATATTCGGATGGGCGTTGCCCAGCCGCTGCGGTACGCTACCGGAAACGAGATAATTGAGCGCCTGATTCGCCAGACACGCCACCTGAACATCCAAGAGCGCGAGGTCGATATGCTGACCCCGTCCCGTCTGCGCACGCGCGGCAAGCGCCGCAAGAATCGCGACCGTTGCGTACAACCCGGTGAGAATATCGGTCAGCGCAACGCCAACCTTCATCGGGCCGCCGCCAGGCTCGGAATCGGGGCGACCGGTGAGGCTCATCAACCCACCGAGCCCCTGGATGAGAAAATCGTACCCAGCGCGGCCCGCATACGGCCCGGTTTGACCAAAGCCGGTGATCGAACAGTAGATGAGGCGCGGATTGCACGCGGCCAGTGTCGGGTAGTCGAGGCGATACGGCGCAAGCCCGCCTACCTTGAAATTCTCGACCACCACGTCCGCGCGTTGTGCCAGCCGATGAAGCACCGCTTGCCCTTCGGGCTGCGTAAAATCGACCGTCACTGAGCGCTTGTTGCGGTTTGCGCAGAGGTAATAGGCCGATTCCCCTGTTGCTCGACCCTCCCGATCGCGCAACCACGGCGGCCCCCAGTGGCGGGTATCGTCACCACGCCCAGGACGCTCGACCTTGATCACCTCCGCCCCCAGGTCGGCCAACAGTTGGGTCGCCCACGGTCCGGCCAGAATACGGGAGAGGTCGAGCACGACCAATCCCGTCAAAGGCCCGCTGCGACACGCGTCGGGATCGGTCACAGAACCGTTCGCCATGGTCACCAGATCCCTGCCGCTTCGAGTTGCGCGATGGCCTGCGCCGCCCAACCCCGGTTCGCCGCCGAGCTGGCCGGGCTGGGATGCAGCATCGTGACGACCTTGGGCATAGGCATCGCCTGCGCCAGCGGATCGGGTTGTTCACCGCTTCCTGTCGGCAAGGCGGCCGTTTCACCCCCCTCGGTGCGCACAAGCGCCTGTGCCGCCCGTTTCGCCGCCCATTGCCCAATCCCAACCACCCATTCGGGTTGCAACAACGAGACCACCGCGCGCAGATAGGCGTCACACTGCGTCAAGAGCGGCTCCCGCACCGCAGCGGGCAGTCTGTCCGGTGTGACGTTGCGCCCGTTCGCCAAGAACGCCAACGGACAGTAGTTGAGGACGAAATGGTCGGCGAAAAAGCGCTGCGGCGTGCCGAACCGTTCGGCGAACAACCCCCAAAGGCGCTGCCCAGAAACTTCGCGACGCGGACAGGCAAACCCGAGCACCGGTTTTTTCGGATCTTGGTTGGGCGGCGCATCCACCGGCGCGACGATACCCAACCAGTCGCGAACACTCGGAACGTCCCCAAACGGAATCCCGGTCTGGACCATCCCGAACGGTCCCGGATTCATGCCGACGAAGAGCACCCGTTTCCGACCGCTGCCATAGCGACTTAGGTACGCTTCGTGCGGCGCCCACGCATAGGTGAGCGGCGCATAGACATGGGTGATCGTCGGTGCGTGGGCGGCAATCGCTGCCGCATCCGACCACGGCAGCGTCATGTTCCGAAAACAGTGGGTGAGCGCAACGAGCGATGGTTCCTCAGGCGTCACGCAAAAAGCTCCGCCAAAAAGTTCTGCATCGCTTGCCACGACCGGGCATCGGCTTTGGCGTCATAGACTGTGCCAAAACCTGGGTCGTTTGCCTCCGGATTGGTAAAGGCATGCATCGTGTGGCCGTAGGCGTGGAGCTGCCAGTCGGCCCCCGCGTCGGTCATCTCTTTGGCAAAAGCGAGAACGGCCTCCGGTTTTACCATCGGATCGTCCCAGCCGTGCAACGCGAGTACCTTTGCCGAAATTTTGTTGCCCGCGGTATTCCCGGGCGGGGTAAAGAGTCCATGAAAACTCACCACCCCTTTGACCGGCGCACCGACCCGCGCAAGATCGAGCACCGAAAGCCCACCGAAACAGAAGCCGATCGCTGCGATTTTCTCCGGATCGACTTCGGGCTGCACCGCCAACGCATGAATCGCCGCTTGCAACCGTTTTTGCAGCAGCGCGCGATCCTGCACCAGGGGGGTCATCAGCGCTGCATTCTCCTCGCGCGATCGCCCCAACACCCCTTTGCCATAAACGTCCATCGCAAACCCGACGTACCCCAATTCGGCAAGGCGCTTGGCCTTGTCGATTTCGAACGCGCTGCGGCCTGCCCACGCGTGCGCCACCGCAACCGCCGGGCGCTTGCCGTGCGCGCGATCATCCCACGCCAGGATCCCTTCGAACGTTTTGCCATCGACCACGTATTCGATCGCGCGTGTCTGAATGCCCATCTTTCCCTCCTTCCAGTGTCATGAAAAACCCGAAACGGACCGCGACACCCACCCCTCAACCGGGCCACGCGTGGGCTACGAGCAGATCGTACGGCACAGAGTCGAGCACCGATTGGTCGGTTGCTTCGAGCACCACCGGCGGCGCGACCCCAGCCTCGAGCGCCTCGATCCAGCGCCAAAGACAGACACACCAGCGGTCGCCTGCTTTGAGACCCGGAAAACGCCATTCGGGGCGCGGGGTGATGAGGTCGTTACCCCGCTGTAAAGAAAATTGGAGAAACGCGTCGGTGACGCGCACACAGATGGTGTGCGCCCCGGGATCTTCGGGGTGCGCACAGCAGTGGCCGTTGCGCGTAAAACCGGTGAGCGGCGCAAACGAACAGGGCGCCAATGGCTTGCCGAGCACATTGACACCCAGGACCACGGGGGGTTCGGTTTCGGGGTATTCCGCCATGAGCGGAATCATACCCGATCACGGCCGAATGTAGGCGTACCCCTCTTTTGCCTGTAACCGCGCCACTTCGGCAACGCCACTGGGAACGATCTTCGCTTCCATCGCGACCTTCTCTTTGGGGATTTTGAATGCCGTCAGCGTGTTGTTGCAGACGCGAAACTCAACGCCACGGCTTGCCAACGCGCCGATCCGCTCCGCGAACGGTTTCCCGTTTGGGTCGACCGCATCCTCCAAAAGGAATTGGACCCCCGCTTTACCGTTTGCGACGACGACGATCTTGGCCGAGGGATCGGCGTCGAGGTGGTTACTGATGTTGTTGAGCCCACGCGCGGCCTCTTCCACCCCTTGGGTGAAATGGTATACCGCTTTCACCGGTTCGTCGGCGCGTGCTGTTGGGGCCAACGCACCCAGCGCGACGGTAGCAAGCAACGCCTGCACAAAGGTTCTTTTGTTCATGGGTTCTCTCCTTCGGGATCGATTCAACGCGTGAAAGGCGCTTTCATTTTCACCGTAACGGTGCTACGCCTGATGAGATCGACTACAGCCATGGCTATCGCATCAGGGTTTTCCAATGGTAGCATCAATCGATTGCAGGATAGTTTTGCGCGCAGATCGGGTGTCGTGGCCACAGCGAAAACCCAAGTGTCTTCTGGCCAGAGGGCAGGGCCAAAGGTCTCACCGCGCCAGACTTCTACTTTCGGAATCGCCGCTCGTTTATAGCCTTCGACCAGTACGAGATCACAAGGGCGCAAAGCAGCCAACAATTCGGACAGCATCGGCGCTTCGGTCTGATTTTGATTTTCATAAATCACCGCCCAGCGGCGCGGCGATGCAACCACGACCTGCCGCGCGCCCGCATGGCGATGGCGCCAGGAATCTTTTCCGGGATGATCGATATCGCTCATGTGATGGGCGTGTTTCACGACAGCGACGTTCCACCCTTTTGCTGTCAGTGCCGCAACCACCTGAGTGACCAATGTCGTTTTACCGCTACCCGACCATCCCGCAAAGCCGATCACAGGCGCCCCGTTTGGCGCACGCACTAGGGGAACGGTGTGGTGACCGCCGTCTGGTTTTTCCTCCGATGCAAAAACCCCAGCGGCAGCCATCCACTCGGTCGCTCTCATTGCCGCCGTCCCGTGATCTCTTGATACCAGACCGCGTGGTGTTGTTTGGCCCACGCTTCGTCCACGTAGCCGGTCTTCATCCCCTCAAGCGACCCTTCCGACCCGATCGTTCCGATATAGATGTGGCCAAACGCCATCGCGATCATGAAAAGCGCTGCCGAGGCATGGAAGATATGCGCCAGTTGCATATCTTGGCGGGTCTGACCAAAGAGCGGGAAATCGAGGATCAGGCCGGTCACCGTGATCGTAAGCCCCAGCACGGTCACGCCCACCCAGAACCAAAATTTCTCACCAAAATTGAAGCGTCCAGACGGGATCTCTTCACCGGAGAGTAAGCCGCCGAACTTCTTCGCCCAAAGCCAATCGACGCTGGTGAAAAGATTGTCTTTTGCCCAGCGCACGATCATCAACACCAAAAAGAACCCAAAGAGAGGGCCTGTATAGTTATGGACATTCTTGGCTACCCACAAAAGCGCGGCATTGACCGAAGTACCGAAGATCGGCTCGATGAGATGCTTACCAAAGAGTAGGCTCAATCCGGTGAGTGCAAGCAGCACAAAGCTGATCGCCACGACCCAATGAACCAAGCGCTCGTAGACCGTAAAGCGAAGCAGCTTCCTTCCCGTCGTAGGCTCATGGAGCTTGATCGTCCCCTTTACCAAATAGAAAAGGGTGATCGCCACCATCACGGCGAGAATCAACCATCCGCCCCACACGGTAATCGGGCCATTACGGATCTGCCGCCAGGTGTTTCCCTCGGACTGGATGAGGACGTTTGCTTCCGGCGTCTGAATCGAAGTCACCCCCGGCGCATAGAGCGAACGCCGAACGCCGTCATAAAAGGCAGCCGCGTTGTGGCCTTGCGGAACAACCATTACCGCTGGCGCTTGCGGATCGATCCGTCCGCCGCGGTAGCTCCCAACCTCTGCTCCATACGCAGCAGTCACCATGAGGAGCGGCACGAGAAGGGCCGCGGTGCAACGCCCCACCCTCCGCATCCAGCACGCAATCAACCGGCTCATCGTACGTCCTCCTTCACTGGACGCGAACGTATTCGTTCTGCCCCTTCATCCGGGTGCTTACTGCCGCTTCCCAAGCCGAACGGTTCCCCGCAAAGGGCGGGGTCGCGTAGGGTGGCGGATCGCTTGCCGCGGTGCTCACCCCGGGGGTGTAGGTTTGCGGTTTTTCAGTACAAGCGGTAAGCAGCAACCCAGTCAGCCCGCAAAACAGAGCGACGATCTTTCGATTGCACATGACCTTCTCCTTTCTTCACGGCTTTTCAGGCGCATGGACGCGCTGTCCGCGCTGTGCTTGTTTTCCGTCGCCATACGCAACCCGCCACCCCCACAGTTCAGCGCCATAACCGCGGCGCAACACCCGCTCCCGCATGATGTCGGAGAGCACTTCGGCATCTCCCGCGATCAATGCTTTGGTCGAGCACATTTCCGCGCAAAGCGGCAATTTGCCTTCCGCCAGACGGTTGCGACCATACTTTTTCAACTCCTCCTCGGAACCGTTCTCGCCAGGCCCGCCGGCGCAGAACGTGCATTTGTCCATCTTGCCGCGCGCAGCAAAAGCGCTCGCTCCATTGGGGAATTGCGGCGCACCGAAGGGACAGGCGTAGAAGCAGTAGCCACACCCGATGCATTTGTCTTTGTCATGCAATACCAACCCCTCTTCGGTTCGGTAAAAGCAATTGGTGGGGCAGACCGCCATACAAGGGGCATCCGAACAGTGCATGCACGCCACCGAGATCGATTTCTCGCCCGGCTGGCCTTCGTTGAGCGTCACCACGCGACGCCGTTGGATTCCCCACGGCACCTCATGTTCGTTTTTACATGCCGTAACGCACCCATTGCAGTTGATGCACCGTTCGGCGTCGCAGACGAATTTCATTCGCGCCATCGTTGAACTCCTTCGTTATGCCTTTTTGAGGCGGCAAAGCGTCGTTTTCGTTTCCTGCATCATCGTCACGACGTCATAGCCGTAAGTGGTCGCGGTATTGACCGCTTCGCCGCGAACGATTGGATGGGCCCCTTCGGGGTAGAACGGCAACATGTCCTGCCCCATCCAATGGCCGGAGAAGTGGAACGGCAGGAAGACCGTGCCAGGAGGAACGCGGTGGGTCACTCGTGCCTTGACTTTGATCCGCGCACCCGTCGGGGTTTCCACCCACACCCATTCGCCGTGTCGCACGTTGGCGTTGTTGGCGTCGCGCGGGTTCACCTCGACATACATCTCCTGCTGCAATTCAGCAAGCCACGGGTTGGAGCGGGTCTCTTCGCCCCCACCTTCGTACTCGACCATCCGCCCCGAGGTCATGATGATTGGATACTCTTTGCTGATCTCCTTCACCTGCTGTTGCAAGGTCTTGAAGAGCGTTGGCAACCGCCAGAATTTCTTATCCTCATGGGTCGGATATTTGTCGACCAGATCGGGACGCGGCGAATAGATCGGCTCGCGATGTTTGGGCACCGGATCGGGGAAATTCCAGACCACGGCGCGTGCCCGGGCGTTGCCAAAGGGAAGGCATCCATGGTTCTTCATCACTACCCGGATGATCCCGCCGGAGAGATCGGTCTTCCAGTTCTTGCCTTCAGCCGCCTGTTTCTCCGCGTCGGTCAATTCGTCCCACCAACCGAGCTGCTTGAGGAGTTTGTCGTCGAACTCAGGGTGCCCGCCTTGGATGCTCGCCCCCTTGGGATGGGAACCCTGGGCAGCCAGCAGCGAAACCCCGTTGCGCTCAACCCCAAAGTTGGCCCGGAAACAGCCGCCGCCTTCCATCACCGGCTTCGACGTATCGTAAAGGTTCGGAGTACCGGGGTGTTTCATTTCGGGCGTTCCCCAGCACGGCCAGGGCAGACCGAAATATTCGCCGTCGCACGGCCCCCCGTTGGCACGCAACGTCTTGACGTCGAAGGTGTGCATGTACTTCATGTGCAGCTTGATCCGTTCCGGCGAGATGCCCGAATAGCCGATCGTCCAGGTGCCGCGGTTGATCTCGCGCAGGATGTCCTCGACGTTGGGCTCGTCCCACCCGCGGGCGTTTTGCGTCACCTTGATGTTTTTGCACAGTTCGTTCGCAAAGCCAAATTTTTTTGCGAACGCGTACATGATCACGTGGTCAGGCTGGGATTCGAAGAGCGGTTCGATCACCTTTTCCCGCCACTGCACGGAACGGTTCGACGCGGTGCAGGAGCCTTCGGTCTCGAATTGCGTCGCGGCCGGTAGGAGATAGACGCCCTCTTTACGCACCATCGCTGCCATCGCTGCGGTAGCCGAAGGGTAGGGGTCGATCACGACCAAGGTATCGAGCCGCTTCATCGCTTCGATCATCTCTTTGCCGCGCGATTGACTGTTGGGCGCATGCCCCCAAAAGACGACCGCTTTGAGGTTGGTGGGCTGGTCCATCTTGGCCGGATCTTCCATAACGCCGTCAATCCAGCGCGAGACGGTGATTCCCGGCCGCTCCATCAGCTCTTTGGAAGCGAATCGCCCTTTCATCCACTCGTAGTCGACGCCCCAAACACGGCACCAATGCTTCCACGACCCTTCCGCGATGCCGTAGTACCCTGGCAGCGAATCGGGATTCGGCCCCACGTCGGTTGCCCCCTGGACGTTGTCGTGGCCGCGGAAAATGTTGGTGCCGCCGCCTGATACCCCGACATTGCCCAGCGCCAGCTGGAGGATGCACATCGTGCGCACGATCGCGTTTCCCGTCGTATGCTGCGTCTGCCCCATGCACCAGACGACCGTTGAGGGGCGGTTTTCCGCCATCACTTTTGCGATCATATGGACTTGGTCATCGGAAACCCCGGTGACCTCTTCGACCCGCTCAGGGGTCCAATATTCGACCTCCTTGAGCACTTCGTCCATGCCATAGACGCGTTCGGCGATGAACTTTTTGTCTTCCCAGCCGTTCGCAAAAATATGGCGCAAAACCCCATAGATCAACGGGATGTCGCTTCCCGAGCGGATCCGGACGTAGTAATCGGCTTTGGCGGCGGTCCGGGTAAAGCGCGGATCGACGACGATGATCTTTGCGCCATTCTCTTTCGCATGGAGTACGTGCAACAACGAGACCGGATGTGCTTCCGCAGCATTGGAGCCGATAAAGAGGATCGCCTTCGAGAATTGCATGTCGTTGTAGGAGTTGGTCATCGCCCCGTAGCCCCAGGTGTTCGCAACCCCAGCTACCGTGGTCGAATGGCAAATCCGCGCCTGATGGTCACAGTTGTTGGTGCCCCACATCGAAACGAATTTGCGCAACAGGTACGCTTGTTCGTTGTTGTGCTTGGACGACCCAACCCAATAGACGCTGTCGGGACCAAACTGCTCGCGCAGCTTCAAAAGGCGGGCGCTGACTTCGTCGAGCGCTTCTTGCCAGCTGATCCGCTTCCATTTACCGTCCACGAGCTTCATCGGATATTTCAAGCGATGTTCGCCGTGGCCATGCTCGCGAACACTGGCCCCTTTGGCACAGTGGGCGCCGAGGTTGATCGGCGAATCGAAGACCGGCTCTTGACGGATCCAGACGCCATTTTTCACCACCGCATCGATCGCGCACCCCACGGAGCAGTGGGTACAAACGGAGCGCCGTACCACTTCCCCGCTTGCCGGGTTGACTGCCTGGGTGGTCTGCGCTTCGGCTGGCGCAACCCACCGACCAGACCGGGCACCGAGAAAAGTCACACCAGCAGCTGAGGCCAATCCCGCTCGTTTCAAGAACTCGCGCCGCGACACCATCGGCGTGGCGAGGCTGCGCGCAGACCCAACCGTGGCATTGCTTACCCTTTTCTTGGTCAACATCCTAGTTCTCCTTGTTCACTCTCGCTGTGCGCCTGATCCCGTCCCATCACATGCGTGCGGTTCGAAAATATTTTTTCTGATGCTCCGAAAGCGACGCTTTGCGCGCGGCAGGGGGCAACGCTTCATTGCCCACTTGTGCGGCTTCGGCAGATAGCGCTGCGACGAACGTTCCACCGCCAATCGCCGACGCACCGAGTGCTCGGAAAAAGCGGCGGCGATCCGCGTCGATCAATGGGTGTGTTTCGCGGTTGGTTTTCATCGTGCCCATGGGTAACTCCTTTTCTTCCTCACACGTCCAGTTCCCAGTAAAAAGCTTCCAACGTCAAAAAGGCATCGAGCAGCTCTGCGAGTGCACGGTACCCGCCAGCATTGGGGGCTTCGGCAAGGGCAGTAGCAAATCGCCCCGCCCATGGCCAGACGAACCGAACGAAAAAGTCACGTTGTGCCGTTTCGTCCCGCTGCGCGATCAAGTGGGTCATCACTTCGAGCACCGCCGCGATGTGATCCTCGGGCTCACTGATTTCCGCACGTCGGCGCAACCCTTTTTCAGCCCACCAGGAGCGGAGTTCTGCAAGCGGCTCTTCCATCATGAACCCCGTCAGATAAAACGAACCGTACGGGATCACTTCGGGGCGAGAAACACCGTAGAATAGCCGTTCGTATTCCTCTGCCCAGACTGCCGGCGGTTGGGTCTCCAAGGCTTGCGCGAACTGGCGCCAAGCCGTCACGAGGCGTGTCGTTTCGTCACCACTCCCCCCGTAATGAGCGGCCAACCGTTTTGCTGCTTCCATCAACTCAGGGCTGGGTGGTTCAGCCAGCAAAGCGCTGAACATCGCATAGTGTTCGACCCGCGCCTGCACGACTTCATCGACGACGAAAGCGTCCTTTGCCGTCATCTCAAAGCTCCCAAATGCGAACGGGGTCGGTTTCGCGGAACTGGGCTTTGACGCGGCAATCGGCACAGAGCCGCAAAAGAAGCTGACGATCCGATTGGCCGAAAAGGGGATGCGATTGGAGCGTGGCCACCATTTTGTCGAGCACCGATCGAGGACCTAGAACCGCGCCACACTCGGCACAATAGGCTGGCTCCGACTGCTGCAGGATCACCGCTTGGTTCGCTTCCTGGGTGGGATTCCAGCGCGGAGTCAGTTCGATTGCCTGCTCCGGACAGGTGTTGGCGCACAGCCCGCATTGCACACAACGCGCCTCCGTGAATTGAAGCCTTGGGGTATCCCCCCCCGCCTGCAACGCTTGTGTGGGACAAACCCCAGTACAGGCGAAACAGAGCGTGCACCGATCCGAAACGGCCACAGCGCCCCATGGAGCGCCTGACGGTAATGGCACGGGCCCATCGACCTGACGCTCGGCTGCAAGCTCGGCAAGCGCATCGCGAATCAGACGCATCGAATCGCTTTTTTCCGTTTGCAAGCGAAAACGGAACCGCCCCGGCAAGACATAGGGAGTGAGGGGTGCCGCAAAACGCTTCGCGAGCGCTTCCGGTGTGGTTTCGCCAACGATCGCTACCCGCTCCGCTGCAGCCGGATCACCGAGCGCCTCGAACACTGTTTGCACCATCGCGGCGGCACATAAAAGTGCCGGTTTTTCCCTCTCGGTAGCGCTCACCAGCACAACCCGCGCAACGCCGCGCAAAAGGGCATAGAGCAACCACTCTTCGTTGAAAATCGTGGTTCGCCAAATCGGCAGGGGCAAAAAGTGGTCGGGTAACTCCCCACCTTCGGCCTGCCATTGCGCCAAGGCGCCACGCCATCGTTCGTCGTAACAAAGGAGTGTACACGGAGACGCATCGGCCCACGCGTCGAGCGCGGCTGAGAGCGCGGCCGACCAATCGGCTGGGCGTGGGTATTGAAAACGCACGGCACCGGTGGGACAAACCCCGACACAATCCCCGCACCCTTGACACCAGTAAGGGTCAATGGCGACATGATCCCCTGACGGTCGGATCGCTTGCGTGTCACAGACCGCAAGGCAACGAGAACACCCCTCGATCCGATTCCGTGCATGCGCACAGAGCGCCGAGGAGAAGCGCACGTAACGGGGCTTTTCCCACTCCCCGATGAGCTGCACGAGTGCCAGTGCTGCAAGAGCCTGATCGAGCGGATCGCTGCCTGGAGCAAAATAGCCCACCGGCAATTCAAAACCGGACCAGTGCGGCGTTGCCTGCAGATCGAGAATCAAGTCACAGGCAATCTCACCTTGTTCATCACCGCATTCCCACAGAACGCGGTAGGCGCCTGCATGCCCTTCGATCGCCACGCGATCCACGGGAA
Organism: Hydrogenophilus thiooxidans; assembly: GCF_019049855.1. Taxonomy (GTDB): domain Bacteria; phylum Pseudomonadota; class Gammaproteobacteria; order Burkholderiales; family Rhodocyclaceae; genus Hydrogenophilus; species Hydrogenophilus thiooxidans. The sequence goes on from NZ_JAHLSY010000002.1 coordinate 123,006, forward strand.
GCACCAAGGCGTCGGGGTGGGCCGCGCGCAACGCGGCAAGGCGATGATGGGTGGTTGCCAGAACAATGAGGGCACACGATTGCTGAACGCGCTCCCCCCAACCGAACGCAACTTCAGGATCCCCAATGATCGCCAGACGATTGCCTACTGTAAATTCGAGTGCGGGAACCGGTGCGAACGAGGGAAGCGCCGCAATCGCCGCCAAAGCGCGTTCGCGAGGCAAATTGCTCATTCTCCGCTCTTCCCCTCCCTAAGCACAAAAATAGCGACAACTGGAACGCCTCTGAGAGAGGAAGGCAACGGATGCGGTGCACATGGGTGGTCTCTCCGTTGTGATCGATGATTATCGTTTGCTTGGTACTATAGACAAGGAAAAATTGAACTTCAATTTTGAAATTTTGAATCAAGAAGCTTTTGTGTTCACAAAAAGATAAGGAGAAACGAACCGAGCTGTCTCTTCAATAGGCTGTGATCGGTCTTTCGCTTCGTCACCATTGAGTTTCTGCGCTTCCGTTTCCACGGGGAGCGGTGCCATTTCTTCGTCGTCTGGTGAAGCAGAGCGCGTATCCCCCCCATCGTGGCTCTGCTCTTCTTCGCGATGCAGACCAGAAGTGACGTTTTGCCATTGGACGAGCGCTCTGGCCTCGTCTTCGCTCAGCAGTGGATCTTTCGTGACATCGATGAAATCGCTGTCAAGCCCGTCCGGCTGGCCAAATGCCCCCGTGGCCCAGAGGCGCTGCAATGCTTCCTGGCGAACCGCTTCTGGCACCTCCGATGCCAAGAACGGCGTCAAATCACCGTCCGGCGGTAGCGCGGCAAGCGTTGCACGCCAGCGGGCGACCGCTTCACTTTCGTGCGTTAAGCGTTTGCGTTGTGCCCAACCCCGCCAATCGATCATTCGTCGCCATCCTTCTCCTCGTCTGTCGACCGCTTGAGTATTCCCAGTGGGTCGTTGCGCCTCACCCTACGCTTGCGCTCCGGTCGATAGTGCGCCAATGCAAACCCCCGCAGCGGATCCCATAACGGTGAAGGCAATGGGCACGATTCCACCCATTCACCACCGTCCATCCAGCGCGCGGCTTCGTTTTGACTCACTGTCAAATGGCGCGGCGTCGGCCAGCTTTCGCCCTCGTCGCAGCGCAGCAACACAAAGAGCATCGGTTGCGGCGCCGTGACGTTGAGATAGATCCCTTCGGCTTCCGCTGGAAAGATTCGCAGTGGCAACGGCCCCATCGCAAAACATTTGCGCCTGGCATCGTCATAGAGCACCGCAACCGTTCGCCCCCCCACTTCCGAGCGCGACGTCCATGAAAGACCTTCTGGCATAGCAACGTGAAACGCGGTCACCTGCCAGCTCCCGTCACTCCACGGTGTCTGACTGGAAACCCATTCGAGCACTACGTAACCCGATAATTCGATCGCTTCCATATTACCCATCGTAATCTGAGGCACGTTAGAATGCAAGACCGTCGATTGCGCAAGGAACCAACGATGCGGAAACCCAAACCCCTTCTGAGCAACGCCCAGATCCCCCTCACCCAGACGATCACCGCCTGGGATGAATCGGGTACGCAACGGGAAATCGCCATCGCCGCGGAGCGCCCCTTGACCGTGTACGTGAACAAACGAGAGCTCGTCACCTTGATGACGCTTGGCGCTGCTCCGGAGGCATTGGTGATCGGCTACTTACGCAATCAACGGTTGGTCGGTTCGCTCTCCGAGATCACGTCGGTCCAGGTCGACTGGGAGGTCGAAGCGGCAGCGGTCTGGCTTGCGGAGTCTGTCGCACTCGAATCTGGTCGTCTGCAGCAACGAACCGTCACCACCGGCTGCGGCCAGGGAACCGTTTTCGGGTCGATCATGGAAGCGGTTGACGCCGTGTCCTTACCGAAAACCGCTCCGATTCACCACGAAACCATCGGCGCGCTCCTTGAAGCAGTGCGTCTGCACCCCACGCTCTACAAGATCGCAGGGGCGATCCACGGTTGCGCCCTCGTTGCCGTGAACGGAACAGAGGTAGCGATTCGGTATTACGTGGAAGATGTCGGCCGTCACAATGCCGTCGACACGATTGCCGGTTGGATGTGGCTCGACGACATTCCAGCGGCAGGTCATGTCTTCTACACCACCGGCCGGTTGACCTCGGAGATGGTGCTCAAAGCGGCGCTCATGGGCATCCCGATCGTCGTCTCACGATCTGGGATATCGGCAATGGGATACCACGTTGCCCAACGTCTGGGTATGACGCTGATTGGGCGTGCCACCGGGCAACACTACCTGATCTATACCCACCCCGAACGAGTGGCGCGATGACCCGGTTAGACCGTCACCGCACCTACTGAGAACAGGCGCTTTCTCAACTCCCTTCGCGCTCGACATCGCCCAGTTTGGCTTCGAGCTGCGCAACCCGCTCATGCAGCCGCGCCGTCTCTTGCCGCAAATGGTGGAGACTCTCGCGCAGCGCCTCGAACTCTTCCCGCGTAACCAGCTCCATGCGCTCAAAGAGCGACGCCATCAAGAGCTTTGCGTTCTTTTCGAAATCGCGCAGCGGACTCGTCTCCGCAAGCTCACGCAATTTTTGCGCCACTTCGTCGAAAGCCGGGGGTTTCAGGACCATCGCTTCATCCTCATGGTGTATTTCGATCGCCATTTACTATAGCACGTCGCCACAACAACCCCACCAGCGCCATACCCGGCAACGCCAGGAGAAAGCAGAGCACGAAAAAATGGGGCCACCCCAGCGCCTCGACGAGCATGCCGGAAAAGGCATTGACGATGCTACGCGGCGCGGCGGCAAGCGAGGTGAGGAGCGCCAGTTGCGTCGCGGCATACGCGGGGTGGGTCTGCTGCGCGACGAACGCAACGAGCGCCGTGGTCCCCAAACCGGCAGCGAAATATTCGGCTGCGATCACCGCCGCCAACGCCGCAAGCCGCACCGCATCGCTTGGCCCGGCATCCAACAACGCCAGTGCCCAATAGCCGAAAATCGTCACCGCTTGTGCCCAGCCGAACCACCACAACGCAGGGACGATCCCCAAACGGATCATCCAAATCCCGCCCACCAGGCTCCCTGCGATGAGCGGCCAGAGCGCGGCGTGCTTCGCGATCAGCCCCACTTCGCTGAGCGAAAATCCCATCGCGAGGTAAAATGGCGTGGCGAGCGCGGTTGCCAACGCGTCACCCAATTTGTACGCGAAGACCACCGCAAGCGTCAGGAACGCAGCCGCATGTCCTTCACGGCGAAAAAACTCGCGAAAGGGTTCGACTACAGCGGCACGCAACGAAGCGGGCGCTGCCTCCTCGCCATGCGCCAAGGGCACCCGCCAAAGGGCCAAAACCACGCCCGGCAGCAGAAATGCCGCGGTGAACGCAAACACCGCAGGCCACGGCCAATCTTCAGCCAAAATGAGCGCCAACGAGCCCGGGACGAGTCCCGCCACGCGATACGCATTGACGTGCACCGCGTTGCCAAAACCCAGCTCGGCATCAGATAGGAGTTCCCGCCGGTAGGCGTCGAGCACGACGTCGAGTGTTGCACTTCCCCAAGCGATCGCAACGAGCAGCGTCACCACAAGCGGCAGCGAAGCCACAGGATCGACCTGACCGACGCCTGCGATCGCCGCGGCAACGCCCAGCGAAAGGACCAGTATCCACCCCCGTCGACGCCCCAATCGCGGCCAAAGCGCCCAGCGGTCGAGCACCGGTGCCCAAAGAAACTTCCACGTGTACGGTAGTTGAATCAGGGAAAGCGCACCGATCGTCGCCAAACTGACCCCCTCTTGCTGCAACCACGCGGGCACGAGCTGCAGCAGAGTATAAAGCGGCAAACCGGACGCAAAGCCGGTGAGCACACACGGCAAAAAGTGGTCTACAATGCGGCGGATGACATTTGGAGGGAGATTGACCATGAGCACTACCGTCACCGTCCGCTTCGCAGTCGACCGCGAATACACCTTCGATTTGACCGACAATGCCGTTGCGACGTTGGAACCCGATGCGGCGCGCAGCTGGCTTGCCCACCAGATGGACGCACTCGAATGCGACATGCCGAACAAGATGGGCAAGATTCTTGCAGCCGATATCGCATTGGCGCTTGCGCACTGCGCGGGCGAATCGCTCTTTGCCGAAGGTGGCGAATGGGCCCAGTGCTACGCCCAAGCCGTTGCGGCGATTTTCGATCGTCCGGTGGTGTTGGTAGACGTCGACCAAAACCGCATCGGCTAGCCCCTAAGTGCGCACTGCGCGCCCACACTATCGTTCATACGGGCGCGCGGGTCAGCGACGCGCCAGCCGCGCGATTGCGAGTGTCGCCAGAAAATTGAGGTCGGCATCCGGCGGAAGCGGCTGGTGCTGGTCGTCGAACCCCATCCATTCCAAAATTTCGATGTCCAGAAGATCGCACAGGGTGGTGAAGTCCGCAACCGTGAAGAAACGGATATTCGGCGTGTTGAACCACTGATGCGGCAAGCTTTCGGAAACCGGCATCCGCCCTTCCAGGATGCTTTTGCGGTGTTTCCAGAACGCGAAGTTGGGAAAGCTCACCACCGCTTCGCGCCCCACCCGCAGCATCTCGTGCAGGATTCCCTGCGTATTGTGCATCGCTTGCAGCGCTTGGCTCATGATCACCCGGTCGAAAAAGCCATCTTCGAACCCAGCCAACCCTTGATCGAGGTTGCTCTGGATCACATTGACGCCACGGTCCAAACAGGCGATCACGCGATTGACGTCGTTTTCGATACCGTAGCCCACCACCCGCTTGGTTGCGCTCAAATAGGCAAGGAGCGCCCCGTCACCGCACCCGAGGTCGAGCACCCGCTCTTCCGGTTGAACCCAGCGGGCGATCGCGGCAAGGTCGAAGCGCAACGCCGATTCCGGCTGGGCCGTTTCGTTCGTGGCAGGGTTCATCACCATACTCATCCGCTCCTCCTTCAGACCGCCACTTGGTTGAGGTAGGCCCGCACCGCGGCATGATAGTGGGGATGCTCCAAGAGAAAGGAGTCGTGCCCCGCTTTGCTCTCGATTTCCAGATAACTGACCGGCTTTTCCGAATGGACGAGCGCCGAGACGATCTCGCGGCTGCGCGCCGGCGAAAAGCGCCAGTCGGTAGAAAAGGAGAGCACGAAGAAACGCGCTTGCGCGCGGGCGAACGCCTGTGCCAGATCCCCACCATATTCGGCCGCTGGGTCGTAGTAGTCGAGCGCACGCGTCGTCAAGAGATAGGTATTCGCATCGAAATAGCGGGAGAATTTCTCCCCCTGGTACCGCAGATAGGATTCGATCTCGAATTCGACGTCGTACGAATAGCGAAACGCGCCATGTTTCAACGCCCGCCCAAATTTTTCTGCCATCGCATCGTCGGAAAGATAGGTGATGTGGCCGATCATCCGCGCAAGCATCAATCCGCGTTTCGGCACCACCCCGTAACGGTAGTAGTCGCCACCATGGAAATCGGGGTCGGTAAGGATCGCCTGCCGAGCCACTTCGTTGAACGCGATGTTCTGGGCAGAAAGCTTCGGTGCGGTGGCGATCGCCAACACGTGCCGAACCCGCTCAGGATACTGCAACGCCCACGAAAGCGCTTGCATCCCACCGAGCGACCCGCCGATCACCGCCGCGAACTCGCTGATACCCAGACGGTCGGCAAGACGCGCTTGCGCTTCGACCCAATCTTCCACCGTCACGAACGGAAAGCGGGAACCGTACGGCTCTCCCGTCTCCGGATCGATCGATTTGGGGCCGGTAGACCCGTAACATCCGCCGAGGTTGTTCACCCCGATCACGAAAAATTTCCGGGTGTCGAGCGGTTTCCCCGGTCCAACGAAATTGTCCCACCAGCCGATGTTCTTCGGGTCGTCTTCGTAGTAACCGGCAACATGGTGCGAACCGGAAAGCGCGTGGCAAACGAGCACCGCATTCGTTTTCGCTGCGTTGAGTTCGCCGTAGGTCTCATAGACCAGTTCGTAGCGCGGCAACACGCCGCCGCTCTTTAGCCGCAGCGGTTCGTCGAAGACCATCCGTTGCGGCGACACGACTCCGACCGATCGTACGGCCATCCTTTCTCCCCTGTTTGCCGAAAGGAGCGCAAACCCACCCAGAAGTCAAACATTGTAAGGAAGTTTGCCGCGGTTGCAAAGGGACGTACAATACAATTCCGGCCGGCTGAGTATTCGTGAGCGCTCGAATGACCGCAACTGTCACGCTTCCGCCCTATGCCACGATCCGTCGCGACCGCGATACCGTTGTGATCCTCGACCAGCGCGAACTCCCGTTCGCTGTGCGCTTTCGGACGCTGCGTACGCTCGAAGATGCCGCCGACGCGATCCGCACGATGGCGGTACGCGGCGCCCCCCTCATCGGGGTCACCGCCGCTTTTGGCGTCGCGTTGGCGATGCAGCGTGACGCGAGTGACGCGGCGCTCGATGATGCGATCACCACCCTTGCCGCCACCCGCCCCACCGCGGTGAATCTCCATTGGGCGCTTGCGCAGATGCGGGCGGTGCTCGCGCCGCTTGTGCCTGCCGAACGCGCCGAAGCGGCGTGGGAGACCGCCGAGCGGCTGCAGAGCGAAGACGCTACGCTCTGCCACGCGATTGGCGAAACCGGGTTGCCGTGGCTACAAGCCGCGGCGAAAGCGCGGGCAGGAGCACCCGTACGGGTATTGACCCACTGCAACGCCGGTTGGGTGGCAACCTGCGGGATTGGCACTGCGCTCGCCCCAGTCTATCTGGCGCACCAAGCCGGTATCGCGATCGAAGTCTGGGCCAGCGAAACACGGCCGCGCAATCAGGGGTTGCTCACCGCATGGGAACTGTCCGCAGCTGGCATTCCTGCGAAGGTGGTCACCGATAATGCAGCCGCGTGGTTACTTGCGAACGGCGCGGTGGACTTGGTGATCGTCGGAGCCGATCGCATCGCCGCCAACGGCGACGTCGCCAACAAGGTGGGCACCGCGCTCAAAGCATTCGCCGCGCACGCCTACGGCATCCCCTTCTTGGTGGCTGCGCCCACGAGCACGTTCGACCCCGATTGTCCCCACGGTGGCGCGATCCCGATCGAGGATCGGGGCAGCGACGAACTCACCCACGCGGTGGTTCGGGCTGCAAACGGCGTCATGCGGCTGCCCACACTGCCCGACGGTATCGGTATTGGTCCCAACCCAGCGTTCGACGTCACCCCCGCCCGCTTCGTCACCGCGATCCTCACCGAACGCGGTGCAATTGCGCCGCCGCTTGCGGGACCGTGGTGCCGGAGCCACTAACAACCGTCACACTTCGTTCGGCATCCCATCGGTCGGCGCCGCCAGAGCGCCCTCTGTGCGCTTACCACCCTGGACACAGGGAGGCTGGACGAGGTCGCGCAAAAGCGCTTCCACCTCTGGCTCTTCGAGCGTCTCTTTCTCAAGGAGCGCTTGCGCCGCGGCTTCGAGCGCATCACGGTTGGCGCGCAAGATTTCCAGTGAACAGGCAAATGCGGTCATCACGATTCGCCGCACCGCGGCGTCGATCTGCTCGCGCACCCGTTCTGATACCGCCGCAAGCGCTTGATCCGCTGGCACCGCCCCCTCCAGGAAGCGGGGGCGCTGCGTTTCGAACGCCACGAACCCCAACGTCTCATCCATCCCGTAACGCGTCACCATATCGCGCGCAATCTGGGTAGCCCGGGCGAGATCGTCTGCCGCGCCGGTCGAGAGGTGGCCAAAAACCAACACTTCGGCGGCGCGCCCGCCCAGAAGCACCATGATTTTGCGCTCGAGCTCTTCGCGCGTCAGGAGATACCGATCCTCAGAGGGGCGCTGCAGGGTATAACCGAGCGCACCTACCCCGCGCGGCACGATCGAAATTTTGTGCACCGGGTCGGTACCCGGCAATGCGCGGGCAACCAGCGCGTGGCCGATCTCGTGGTACGCCACCACTTGGCGTTCGCGCGCATCGAGCGTGCGACTCTTGCGCTCGGCGCCTGCCACCAACCGTTCGAACGCTGCGGTGAAATCGCTCATCGTCACCGCATCGGCTTTGCGGCGCGTGGCTTGGATCGCCGCTTCGTTGACGAGGTTCGCAAGATCGGCGCCCGCAAAACCGGTGGTCATCGCTGCGACCTTATCGAGATCGACGTCGGGCGCCAAGCGGATTTTCTTCGCATGCACCTTCAAGATCGCCAAGCGGCCCGCTTTATCCGGGCGGTCGACCACCACTTGCCGATCGAAACGGCCTGCACGAAGCAGCGCCGGGTCGAGAATCTCTGGCCGGTTGGTCGCAGCGAGCACGACGATCCCCGCGGAAGTGTCGAACCCGTCCATCTCGACGAGCAGCTGGTTGAGCGTCTGTTCTTTTTCGTCGTGACCACCCAACCCGGGAAAGGCGCCACGCGCCCGCCCCAACGCATCGAGTTCATCGATGAAGATGATGCACGGCGCGTGCTGCCGCGCTTGCTCGAACAGGTCGCGCACCCGCGCGGCCCCCACCCCGACGAACATTTCGACGAACTCCGACCCGGAAATCGAAAAGAAGGGGACCCCGGCTTCTCCTGCCACCGCTTTCGCGAGCAGCGTCTTCCCGGTACCCGGAGGGCCGACCAGCAGCACCCCCTTGGGCATCCGCGCACCCAGCCGGGTGTATTCCTGCGGATTCTTGAGAAACTCGACGACCTCTTGCAGTTCGGCTTTCGCTTCATCGACCCCGGCAACGTCGTCGAAAGTGACCCCGGTCGCCTTTTCGACATAGACCTTGGCGCGGCTCTTGCCGATAGTCATGAACCCGCCCATTCCTTGACGATCGAGGAAGCGGCGAAAGAGAAAATACCAGACGGCGAAGAAGACCAGAACCGGGACGACCCACGACAAGAGATCGCGGAACAAGGTGTTTTCCAGCCTCCGGGTATAGGTCACCCCATACTTCTCCAACCGCTCGGCAAGCTGGGGTTCGACGAGCGTCGCAACCAACGCGCGTTTATTCCCTTCCGGTTGCTTCAAGATACCGGTCACCGTGCGCTCGCCGATCACCACCTCCGCCACGCGCCCGTCGGCCAAGGCGCGCTCGAATTCGGAGTAAGGAACCGGTTCGACCTGACTTGCTGCTTGCCATTGGCTTTGGAAGAGCAGCAGCAGCGCAATCGCGATCAACCAGTAACCGACGTTGAGGTTCTGCTTTTGTTGCTCGTTCATCGCTACCCCTTGAAAAGATGAGCTGAGCCCCTATTATGCCCAATATCGCACAGTAAAAAAGGAGTGTCGCGATGATGAGCCTTCTGCGTTTTCCTTCGCATGTTTTCGAAGAGTTTGAGCGGCTGCAGCGCGATTTGGAACAGGCGCTCGCCGGTTGGCCTTTGTCGCTCCGCGAAGCAAGCGGGGTGCCGCTTTTTCCGGCGGTCAATGTCGGCCGGACGAACGATGCGATCTTCGTCTACGCGTTTGTCCCGGGTGTCGACCCCAACGCGCTCGAGGTGACGTTGGAGCAAGGCGTATTGACGATCGCGGGCGAACGCGGCCCGTGGCAGCCGAAAGCGAAAGAGACGATCTACGCGCACGAGCGTTTCAGCGGCAAATTCAAACGGACGCTGACCTTGCCGGAAGATGTCGACCCCGACCAGGTCGAAGCGAAATACCGCGACGGAGTGTTGACCATCCGCATCGGCCGCAAAGCGCACCTGATGCCGCGTCGCATCGCGGTGCAGTGAGATTCGCCCGAATGTGCCTATCGAGAAGGAGGTAACGATGACCACGCCAACCGAACGGACAGTTCCGACGACCGCACGAAACCCGCAGCAAACCCCGGAACCGCGCCAAGCGGAGAAAGTCACTGTGACACCCCCGCGTGTCGATATCGTCGAAGACGAGACAGGGATCACCTTGTGGGCCGATCTGCCTGGTGTCAGCAAAGAGGCGTTGGAGGTGAAAATCGAAGGTGAAACGCTGACGATCGAAGGCAGCGTCTCCTTGCCCACCCCAGAAGGGCTGGAGCCGCTCTATGCCGAAGTGCGCACCCCCCGGTTCGCGCGACAATTCACCCTGTCGCGTGAACTCGATCCGGAAGGGATCGAAGCCAAACTGCAAGACGGGGTTTTGCAGCTTCGTATTCCCAAACGGCAACACGCCCAGCCACGGCGGATCGCGGTCCAGGTTGCCTGATTCCCTCTGGACGCACAGGAACCGTCGCTGCTACAATGGGACGCATCCAAGGCTGCGAGGATGCGTCCCATGCGTTTCAGCGAACCCCCCGATAGCGAAAGGCGGCTCCTTTCGCCGCTTGCTTGGGTCGTTTTTCTGATCATCGCTGCGGCCGCCCTCACCGGTTGGCTGGTTCCGAAAGAGCGTGCGGTACCGCGGGAAGCCGTCGAGCCGCGGCCGGTGGTTGCCCGTGGCGAGTTGGCGGCAGACGAGCAGAACGCGATCGAAGTGTTTCGTGTTGCTTCTCCTTCAACGGTTCATATCCGCACCGCACAAACCGCGCTCGACTTCTTCTCGCTCAACCTCTTTGCGATTCCCAAAGGAAGCGGCACTGGGTTCATCTGGGATCGGCTTGGCCACATCGTCACCAACTTTCACGTGATCGAAGGGGCAGACCGCGCCTACGTCACGCTTGCGGATCAAAGCACTTGGCCGGCGACGATCGTCGGCGCTTATCCGGACAAAGACCTGGCGGTGCTGAGGATCGGTGCGCCGCGCGAGCAACTCCGCCCCATTCTCGTTGGCGAAAGCCGCTCGCTCCAGGTAGGGCAACGGGTCTATGCGATCGGCAACCCGTTTGGCCTCGACCAGACCCTCACCACTGGGATCGTGAGCGCCCTCAACCGGGAGATCGAATCGGTCACCGGACGCCCCATTCGCGGCGTAATCCAGACCGACGCCGCGATCAACCCCGGGAACTCCGGTGGGCCGCTACTCGATTCCGCAGGACGCCTGATCGGCGTCAATACCGCGATCTATAGCCCGAGCGGCGCGTTTGCCGGAATCGGGTTCGCGATTCCCGTCGACGAAGTGAACCGTATCGTCCCGCGGCTCATCCGCGATGGCCGCTTGATCCGACCGGCGCTGGGCATCCGCGTCGCCCCGCCGGCTTTCCTGGAAGCACTGGGCATTGCGCAGGGTGTTGCGGTGATCGGCCTTGACCCCAACGGCGCTGCGGCACGCGCTGGAATCGTTCCCTTCCGCCCGACCCGCGACGGTTTGGTGATCGCAGGCGATGTGATCGTCGCGCTCAACGGCGAAGCGACACCCAACCTTGAAACACTTCTCGATCTCCTCGAGCGCCACCAACCCGGGGAAACGGTCACCGTAACCGTCGAACGCGCGGGAGAGCGACGTGACGTGCCGGTCACCCTTGACGTTGCGTCGTGATGACCCCCTGAGTGCCTGATGCGCCCGTTTCGCCCTTCGGAACCGGGATCGTCGTTCAAAAGCCGCGGTGGCTTCCAGCGGCTCAGCGCAGCGTTGCGCTATTCGTTGAAGGGGCTTGCTGCGGCGTGGCGTTTCGAGGCGGCGTTTCGCCAAGAAGTGGCGCTCCTCGTGATCGCGCTACCGCTGGCGATGTGGCTGGGCGAAACCACGGCAGAACGGCTCCTGCTTGTGCTGAGTCTCGTTGCGGTACTCGTCGTCGAACTCCTCAATTCAGCGATCGAGGCCCTTTGCGACCTCGTCCATCCCGATCCCCACCCACTGATCGCGCGTGCCAAGGACCTGGGGAGCGCCGCGGTCTTTCTGACGCTCATCGCAGCAGCGGCGCTTTGGCTCTTCCTGTGGCTGGAACGGTTCTGACACCGCATCATGACCGCGACCGATCCTTCCCACGAACTCGGCACACTGGTGGCGTGGCTCGACGCGCAAGAATCGCCTTACGTCGTGATCGACCGCAACTATCGCGTGGTTGCCGCAAACCCTGCCTACCGCGAACTCATGGGTCCATTCAGCGAGGCCACGACCTGCTACCGCCTCTCCCACCACTACGACGTCCCGTGCGACCGCGCCGGTGAAACCTGCCCCCTCCAAACGGCGCTGCGCACCAAAACGATAGCGCGCACGGTCCACCGCCACCACACCACCGATGGCGAACGCTACGTCACGATCGAACTCACCCCGTTGCCCGACCAGACGGGCACCATCCGCTGGTTGGTCGAACGGCAGCAGCCGCTGCCGATCGACCGTCACGGTGAAACGGGAGCGCAACTCATCGGACAGTCACCTGCATTTCGCCGGATGGTCGAACTGATCGACCGCGTGGCGCGTGCCAATGCGGCTGTTCTGCTCCAAGGCGAATCGGGCACCGGTAAGGAGCTGATCGCACAGACGATCCATCGCATGAGCCACCGCGCAGACAAACCCTTCGTGGCGGTAGATTGCTCCGGGATCCCCGAAACCTTGTTCGAATCGGAACTCTTCGGCCACGAAAAAGGGGCATTCACCGGTGCGACGCAGCGAAAAATCGGCCTTGTGGAAGCCGCCGACGGCGGTACTCTCTTCCTCGACGAATTGGGCGACATCCCCTTGTCGATGCAGGTGAAGCTGCTGCGGCTACTGGAAACCGGCACCTTTCGCCGTTTGGGGTCGACCGAGCTGCGCACCACCGACGTTCGATTGATCTCCGCAACCCACCAACCGTTGGCGGCGATGGTACGCGACGGCCGTTTTCGGCAAGACCTCTACTACCGCGTCAATACCTTTCCGATCCACGTCCCGCCGCTACGCGAGCGCGCGGGCGACATTCCGCTCCTCACTGCGGCGCTCCTCAAACGAATCGCCCCCGAGAAGCCGCCCACGGTCACCCCAGACGCGATGGCGTTACTCGAAGCGTACGACTACCCCGGCAACGTGCGTGAATTGCGCAATATCCTCGAGCGTGCGGTGCTTTTAAGCGACGGCCAGACGATTCGCGCAGAAGACCTTCCCGACGAAGTCCGTTTTCGCTCGGCTGAAGCACGCGAACCGCAGACCAGCCAAGGCATCGGGCACGAAAGCGACGCGCTCGATGACGCACGCCTGCGCCGACTGGCGGAAACCTTTCCTGGCCCGCGACGTGCCCTCGCCGCCCATCTGGGGATCAGCGAACGCACCCTCTACCGGCGTCTTGCGGCATTGGGAATCGGGCGCCGCAAAGCCGGCAAAAACTGACAAGACACTGCCAAGTTGTCGCATTTTGTCATGATATGGCAGTATTGTGACCGTCGTTTTTTATCCCCTCCTCGGCTACCCTGCAAAAAAATAGTTCCCATACAATCGGTTATCAAAATCAAGTCTTAGATCTCTTTTTTGGCACGCCTTTTGCTCAGCGGTCCGGTGAAGCGAACCTTTGACCTGTGTCCACTGTTTGGCACCTCCAACCCCAACGCACAGGTCTCATGGGTCTCTCCTCCTAACTTCGCTTCTTTGGCGGCGCACTCCCGTGCGCCGTTTTTCTTTCCGATCGATCAGAAAATGGTTAGATGCTAGAATTGCTCTGAATTGCTCTGAGCTCACGGAACTAGCTACGGAACGCCGAGGAAACCACGATGAACCAACCGACTCCCACACCATCTCATGCGGTGCAACCCGATGTGATTCGCTACTTTCCGTTGCCGCTCTTTGCCTCGATCATGGGGTTGAGCGGGCTTGCGCTCGTTTGGCTCAAAGCCGCCCACCTCTGGCACTGGCCGGCAGGGGTTGGTCAGGCGATCACGGTCGCGACAACCGCGCTCTTCCTGCTCTACGGCTTACTCCTTCTTTTGAAAGCAGCGCGCAACCCCCAAGCCATTCGCGAGGATTGGCGCCATCCGGTCCGGCTCAACTTCTTTGCGGCGATCACGATCTCGCTGCTGCTTTTGGGCACCGCGTATCAGAGCTTTGCCCCGGGAATCGGTCACGGCTTTTGGCTGCTCGGCGCAATCGGCCATGCTCTCCTCGTTCCCATGATCATGCACACCTGGCTGCACCACACCAACTACCAGGTGACCCACATCAACCCAGCCTGGTTCATCCCCGTGGTTGGAAACGTGGTCGCGCCGCTCGCAGGGGTCGGTTACGGCCATCTCGAAGCCAGTTGGTACTTTTTTGCGGTCGGCATCGTCTTCTGGTTGGTGCTTCTGACGATCGTGGTCCACCGCCTCATCTTCTTCGAACCGCTGCCGCAGCGGCTTGCCCCCACCCTCTTCATCCTACTTGCGCCGCCATCGGTGGGAATGCTCGCGTGGCTCAAACTCGACGGTGAGACGCTCGACGCCACCGCACGCATTCTCTACGGGGTCGCCCTCTTTTTGGCGCTGGTGCTTGCGACGAACGCGGTGCGTTTCGTCAAGGTCCCCTTTTTCCTCTCCGCCTGGGCCTATTCGTTCCCGCTTGCGGCGCTTACGGTTGCGACGATGACGATGGCACACCTCACCGCAAACAGCGGCCTACATACCCTTGCCGTCGCGCTCATGGTGCTGACCACAGCGGTGATTCTGTGGCTGGTTGTGAAAACGGCGATCGCCGCGGCGAAACGGGCGATCTTCTTGCCGGAGTGAACGCGCGCGCCTCAAGCACGCAGCAAGCAGCGGCTAGTAGCCAACGAGCGCGCGCCAATCGCAGTGCGCCGCAACCGTGTCGGCCAGCCGCTCGATCATCGCTTCGCGCCGCGCCTCGGCATCGACCGCGGCAAGCGTCTCCGCACCAGCCCAGCGAGCGAATGCAGCAAACGCCGGAGCGGCGTCGAAGAGCCCGTGCCAGTAGGTACCGACGATCTGGCCATCTGCTGAAACTGCCCCGTCGCTCGCCCCAACGTCGCTCGTCAGAAGGGGCGCACCGAGTGCCGCCCCGTCACTCACCCCCAGGTGTATTTCGTACCCGGCGACGGGTACCGGCGTCGCGCCGACGACCGCAGAGTGGATCAAACAGCCACGCGCTTGCGTCAGGCGCTTGGTGCGCGTGAGCGTGGTCGTGATCGCAAGCAACCCCAACCCTTTGCTTTCCCCCGCTTCCCCTTCAACCCCTTCGGGGTCGGCGATCGATTCGCCCAGCATCTGAAAGCCGCCGCAGATCCCAATCACCTTGCCGCCGTAACGCAGATGGCGCAGAAGGTGTGCATCCCCTTGCTGCGCGCGCAACCAGGCCAAATCGGCACGCACCGCTTTCGACCCCGGGAGGATCACCAGGTCGGCACCCGGCCACGGGCCGCCCGCCCACCAGCGAAAATCGACCTCCGGGTGGAGCCGCCACGGGTCGAGGTCGGTGTGGTTCGCGATCCGGGGGTAAGCGATCGCCACCACCCGCAGCTTGGCGTCGCACCGCACCGCTGCCGACTGCAAACTGTCTTCGGCGTCGAGCGACCAATTGCGCAAATAGGGGAGGACGCCAAACACCGGTTTGCCCGTACGTTCCGTCAGCCATTCGATTCCTGGCGTCAAAAGCGAAACGTCACCGCGAAAACGGTTGATCACGAAGCCGCGAATCCGCGCCACTTCGCTTGGCGACAGACACGCAAGAGTCCCGACGAGCTGCGCAAACACCCCGCCGCGATCGATATCGGCAACGAGCGCTACCGGAATGTCGACCGCTTCGGCAAACCCCATGTTCGCGATGTCATTCGCGCGCAGATTGACCTCGGCAGGGCTGCCCGCCCCCTCGACCACGATGAAATCGTACTGTGCGGTCAGACGCGCCCACGATTCGAGCACCGCTTCGCGTGCGCGCCGTTTGTAGTCGTGGTACTGCCGCGCGTCGAGCTGCGCCGCCACCCGCCCGTGGATCACCACCTGTGCGGTGCGATCGCTCTGCGGCTTCAAGAGCACCGGATTGAAATCGGTGTGCGGCGCAAGCCCCGCCGCTTGTGCTTGCACCGCCTGCGCCCGCCCGATCTCGCCGCCATCGATGGTCACGGCGGCATTGTTCGCCATGTTCTGCGGTTTGAAGGGGGCCACCCGAACCCCATTGCGGCGTAACAGACGACACAGTGCAGCGACGAGCGTACTCTTGCCCGCGTCCGAAGTCGTCCCTTGGATCATGATCGCGCGTGCGTGCATTGCGCGATTGTACCTGTAGCGCCGCTTGCCCCCTACCCCAGTTGGGTTGCCAAGAGCGCGCCCCCACGCTACGCTTACCCAAACCCAACAAAACCCAACCAAACCAATCCCAACCGAACCCAAGTTCCCCACGGAGTCCCAGAGATGTCCTCGACACCCCACGTTGCGCTCCCCCCGTTTCCGTTTGACAACTCCTTCGTCCGCGAGCTGCCCGACTTCGCGATCCCGTGGCAACCCGACCCCGTCCCCGCCCCCAAGCTCGTCTATCTCAACCACGAACTCGCAGCGGAGCTCAATCTGCCGCTCGCGATGCTCGACGAAGCCACCTGCGCGGTGCTTTTCACCGGCCAACGGCTGCCCGCCGAGGCCGAACCGGTCGCCCAAGCGTACGCCGGGCACCAATTCGGCGGGTTCGCGCCGATGCTTGGGGATGGCCGCGCGCTGCTCTGGGGCGAAGTCATCGACCGCCACGGCTGTCGCCGCGACCTGATGTTCAAAGGCTCCGGCCCTACCCCCTTTTCGCGCGGCGGCGACGGCAAAGCAGCGCTCTGGGCGATGCTCAAAGAGGTGCTCTATGGCGAAGCGCTGCACGTGCTCGGCATTCCCACGACGCGGACGCTCGCGGTGGCGACCACGGGTGAATGGGTGATGCGCACGCAACGCCACCCTGGCGCGATCCTCACCCGAGTTGCCGCCAGCCACCTGCGCGTTGGCACCTTTGCCTTTTTCGCCGCACGCGGCGAACGCGAAAAACTGGAACGCCTCACGCGCTACGCGCTGGCGCGCCACTACCCCGAGCGAATCGACGACGCGGCTCCTCCTGCGCTCGCGCTCCTTGAGGCGGTAGTGGAACGGCAGGCCAACCTGGTCGCGCAGTGGATGGCGGTCGGTTTCATCCACGGCGTGATGAACACCGACAACATGACGATCAGTGGGGAGACGATCGACTTTGGGCCGTGCGCCTTTCTCGAACCGTTCGACCCGCAGACCGTCTTCAGTGCGATCGACCGCTTCGGCCGCTATGCCTATCGCGAACAACCGCGCATCGCGCAGTGGAACCTCGCCCGGTTTGCCGAAGCGCTGTTGCCGCTGCTCGACCCCGACCCGCACACTGCAGTGACCCTTGCAAACCGCGTCCTCGAGCGCTTTCCCGCCTTGTACGAAGCGGCCTGGCTCGCCGCGATGCGCCGCAAATTGGGATTGACGCCGGACGGCGACGCGGAAACGATCGCGTACGACCGAGCGCTCGTCTCTGATTGGCTTGAGCTCTTGGCCCAACACACCGCCGATTTCACCGCCGCTTTCCGGGCACTCGCCCGCACCTGCGCCGGTGACCCAGCCCCGCTGCGCGCGCTCGTTCCCGATCCGGCACTCCCCCGATGGCTCGAACGCTGGCAGCACCGCGTGGGCCTAGCGCCAGGGCAACTGAACCACGCACTCGCCGAACGGCTTGCGGAAGCAAACCCGTGGCTGATCCCACGCAACGAAGCGGTCACCGCCGCATTGAGCGCTGCCGAAGCGGGCGACCTCGCCCCGTTCGAACGGCTCTTGAGCGCAATCCAAGCCCCCTTTCGCGAAAACCCCGCATACGCCGACCTGGCGCGCCCATCCAGCCCCGCGTTCCTGGCGCAGTTCCGCACCACCTGTGGCACCTGAGGTTCTGCGATAATCGCGCCCATGACCCACTTGCTTGCGCTTCTCATCGGTTTGGCTTGGGACCGCCTGATCGGCGAGCCGAAGCGCTTTCATCCATTGGTTGCGTTCGGGCGCTGGGCGGAGCGATGCGAACGGTGGGCGCGCGAACGCGGCTTGCCACTTGCCACTGCGATGTGGCGTGAGCGGCTCGCCGGACTCTTCGCTTGGCTAGCGGCGGTGACCCCGCCGCTGTTGCTCGCCTTTTGGCTCTTTGCCGCATTCCCGAAACTGCGCTGGCTCTGGGAAGGGCTCATCCTGGGCGTGGCGCTTGGCTGGCGCAGTCTCGAAGAGCACATCGTGGCCGTAGCCGACCCCCTGGCGCGTGGAGATCTTGCTGCCGCGCGCGATGCCGTTGCGCGAATCGTCAGCCGCGACGCAGCGCTTCTCGATGCGCGCGGCGTGGCCACCGCTGCGACCGAATCGGCGCTCGAAAACGGCCATGACGCGGTGATCGCGCCACTCTTCTGGTTCGCGGTCGCTGGCGGCTTTGGCGTTTTGCTCCACCGCCTCGCCAATACGCTTGACGCGATGTGGGGGTACCGAACCCCGCGCTACCGTGACTTCGGCTGGTTCGCCGCCCGAGCCGACGACCTCCTTGGCTGGCCGAGTGCGCGCCTCACCGCGCTTGCCTACGCGCTTGCCGGTCATGTTCGCGACGCCCTGCGCTGTTGGCGGCGCCAAGCCCCCCATTGGCCCAGCCCGAACGCCGGCCCGGTAATGGCTGCGGGCGCGGGCGCACTGGGCGTGCGGCTCGGTGGCCCCGCACCCTACCACGGCGTCTGGCAACCGCGCGGCACGCTCGGCTGCGGCGCTTATGCAACGCCAGAAACGCCGCTTGCCGCCCTTGCGCTCCTGCGCCGCGCCACGATCGGCGTACTCCTTTTGACCGCGTGGTGGGTAAGCCGATGAGCGTCTCCGAGCACGCGAACCCCGCGATCGGCCACGGCGGGCGCCTGCGCGCTGCGATCGCCCGTTACGGCGGGCCTCCAGAGCGCTGGATCGACCTCTCGACCGCAATCGCCCCATGGCCATACCCACTCCCGCCGGTCCCTCCCGAAGTCTGGCAACGCCTCCCTGAGCCCGACGACGCGCTGCCCGCGGCGATCGCCGCGTACTACGGCGCCGAAGGGCTTCCAATTCCCGGCACCCAAGCGGCGCTGCAAATCCTCCCTACCCTCTTTCCCGCGATCCGCACCGTAGTGATCCCCACCCCGAGCTACGGCGAATACCAGCGCACCTGGGCGCTTGCCGGCCGCTTGGTCCGAACCGTACCGCTCACTGCCTCAGCGATCGACCAGGCACTCGAAACGGCCGACGCCCTCGTTTTGGGGCAACCCAACAACCCCACCGGCCACCGCTGGTCGTTCGACCAGATCCGCGCCTGGCACGAGCGGCTGGCGCGGCGTCACGGTCTGCTCGTAATCGACGAAGCGTTTGCCGACGCCGAAGCGATTGCGACTGCCTGCCCCAGTCCGCTGCCCGCGTGGGCTGCCCAAACCCGCGGCGCGGTCGTCCTGCGGTCGCTCGGCAAATTCTTTGGACTGGCGGGCTTACGTTTCGGCGTTGCGTTTGCCGAACCCCCACTCCTTGCCGCGCTCGACGCACACCTGGGCCCGTGGGCAGTCAGCCACCCCGCACGCTGGGCCGCGACCCTTGCGCTTTCCGACACAGTTTGGCAAAAACGGCAACTCATGCGCATGACGCTGGCATACCGCGAACTGGTGGCGCTTCTTACCGAAACAGGTTGGTTGTCGGTCACCCCCTCCAATCCCGCCCCACAAACCTTTCGTGATGGACTCTTCCCCTACGCGATCCTACTCACCCATCCCGATCCAGAAGCGGCCGGGACGCTTTTCGCAACCCGACAGATCCTCGTCCGTTCGTTCCCGACACTGCTGTTGTTGCGTGTCGGCATCGCCCCAACGGAACAGATCTCTGAGCTGAGGGCACGCCTCTTGACGCTGACGCCCGAAAGCGCCAAAGTCCCCACTCGGTGTGGTGCGGTTACAATTCACCACGGCACCTCCGCGACAGGCCACTGCGACCATGAACCCAAAACCTAACCCCACCCTTCGCACGCTTTGGTATGTGCACTACCAATCGAGTCCAACCGACGGCTCCGCGGTCCATGTTGCCGAATTCATCGCGGCTTTCGCAGCGCTCTGCGCACAAAGCGGTGTGCGCTTTCGTGTCGTCGCGCCTCCACAACGGTCCAGGGTGCCGACGACGAACGAGACGGTGTGGCGCAAAGTCCGTCGCGCGTTGGGGCGTTACTATCTGCGCGACCTGCTCCTTTTGTGGCGGCAGTGGCAGCGGTCGCGTCAAGAAGGCGCGCAGCTCGACGCCGATCGCCCCGATCTGGTGATCACCCGTTATGATGCCGAAACGCTGTCGATCCACTGGGCGTGTCACAAACGCGGGATCCCTGTGGTCACCGAATTCAACGGCATCGACCGCGGCGAACTAAGAGGCACCTACCTCGACGTCAAACCGCTTCCCTGGTGCGATCGCCTCTTCAGCAATTGTCATGCGTTCGCCCTCTCAGCGGGCGCGCTTACGGTCACGGGTGCGATCGCCGCGCCGTTACACCGCTGCAACCCAGACCAGAAACCGATCACTGTCAATCACAACGGTGTCGATACCACCCGCTTTCACCCCGAGATCGACGCAACACCCCTGCGGCAGCAATGGCAGTGGCCAACCGAGACGGTGGTGATCGGCTACAGCGGCAGTTTCATCGTCTGGCACCGGCCGCAACGGCTCATCGAAACGTGGCAGCGGCTTCGCGCAGCAGGCCACCCCGTCGCGCTGCTGCTCATCGGGCGGCACGACGAAGCGGTTGCGCGCAGGCTAGCGGAGTTGCCCGCGCACGAACGTCGATGGGTCGTCTGGACCGGACATCTGCCTCATGACGCGATCCCACAGCACCTGGCGGCGTTGGATATCGCGGTGCTGCCCCACACCCAACCCTACTGTTCGCCGCTCAAACTCTTCGAATACATGGCGATGGGCAAAGCAGTGGTTGCGCCTGACACGGCAGGTGTTCGGGAAGTGCTCACGGCCGAACGCGAAGGGTTGCTGTTCGACCCGGACGACGACTCCACCTTCTTTGCGGCGCTCGAACGCTTGGTACGCGACGCGCCGCTGCGCCATCGCCTGGGCGATGCGGCCCGGGCTCGGGTCGAAAGGGAATTCACGTGGCAGCACAACGCGGAACGGGTCTGGGCTACCGTGCACGCAGCGTGGCAATGGCACCACCAAAAGGCGCGGAAGTGACGCGATGACCGTCCAGTGGCGGTGCTATTCCGAACCCTGGTGGCAAACGCAACGGGAACGGTGGCGTGAATGGGTTGCTGCGGCCGAGCTACCCTTATTTTGCGATACTCCGTGGCTTGACGCAGTACTGCGCCACTATTGCCCCCAATTGCGTCTCTGGGTTGCGTTCGCAGGGGAGCAACCGCTCGGCGCGCTCCCGCTCGAAGCGGTGCGTTGGCACGGTTTTTCGGCCTGGCGTTGGCTGGGTGCCGCATTGCACCCCGATCATCTCGACCTCGTCGCCCCTCTGGCGCACCAGGAACGGCTCTGGCACAGTTTTCTCTCCGACGTGGTGGCACACGCCGACGTCACGCTCCTCTTTTGGGAAGGGGTGCGAAGCACGAGCGCGCTGTTGGCGCTACCGTGGCCGAAAACGCTCGTACTGTGGGATCGGCCACCCCGGCGCTGCCCCTATATTCCCCTAGCGGGAATCCCAGACATCGACGCGCTGGCACGAAACTGGCGCCCCAAACTGCGCAAAGAACTGGCCTACTTGCACCGCCGCATCGTACGCGACACTCCGAACGCCACGCTTCGTGCCGTTCCAGCGGACGCGATCGGGGATACCCTGAAGCAGCTCGCTGAATGGAGTACGCGCCAGCACGGTGCCGCGTCGGCATGGAACGACCCCCGGTTCGTCGCGTTTCACCACGACCTTTCGCACAGCCTCCACGCCTCGGCGCAACTTGGGCTCTACACCTTCGGCGAACCCGGTACACCGTGGGCGATCGCCTACGGCTTTCACGACCAAGGCACCTACCGCTATTACCAACCGGCGTTCGACACCGCTTTTGCGCGCTTCAGCCCCAGCAAAATGCTCATCGCCGCGCTGCTCGAAACCGGCATCGCAAAGGGGTGGCGGGAGTTCGATTTCCTGTTGGGCGACGAACCCTACAAGTTCGAATGGGGACCGCGCGTGCGCGAAGAGGCCGACTGGCGCGTCGCGAAAGGGTGGCTTGGGCGCGTGCTCGTCACGTGGCTGACGGGTTGGTCGCGATGAATCCCCGCGAACGCAAAACCGGCAGCGGCATGGCTTGGACGATTGCACGCGCGTTGCTGCAACTTTTTCTCAGCGTCGGTGTCGGCGTTGCGCTTGCGCGGCTTTTACCGCCGCGTGATTTCGGGGTCGTCGCGATTGCTACCGGTTTTGCCGTCCTTGCCGAAGCGCTGGCGATGGCCGGGTTGGGATCGGCGCTGATCCAAAAACGGCGCATCCGACGCGCCACGGTCGAAACCACGTGGCTACTCTCGCTTCTGCTCGCTACCCTTTTTCTCGCACTCTTTTTTGCCGCGGCGCCAATTCTGAGCCTCTGGTTCGACGCGCCGGAACTCAAACCCATTTTGACGATCATCGGCACCGCCCAAGCGGTAATGACCTTAGGGATCGTACCGCGCGCGCTCTTGCGCCGCCACCTCCACCTCAAACGGTTGGCGCTGATCGATCTCCTCAGCTACGCGCTCGGCTACGCGGCGGTCAGCGTGACGCTCGCGTGGCACGGCTGGGGTGCCGTCAGCCTCGCGTGGGGATTCTTCGCCTGGTGGCTGCTTGCTACCCTGTTGTGCTGGCACGCTTCGCGTATCCGCGTCTGGCGACCACGCTGGTCCGTGCAGGAAGGAACGGTGATTGTGCAATACGGCCTCACGTTGAGCGCCAAAGGGTTCCTCGTTTATCTGGGCGGTGCGCTCGACAGCCTGATCCTGGGGTGGCTCCTTGGCCCTGCACCGCTTGGCCTCTACCAGCGGGCCGCGCAACTGGCATCGATCCCTCTGCAACGCCTGGGCGCTACGGTCGGCCACGTGATGTTTCCGGCGTTTTCGCTGATTCAACAGAATCGGGTGAAATTGGCGTGTGCGCTCCTCGACGCCCAAAAGACGCTCGCGCTCGTCTGTTATCCGATCCTGGCTGCGCTCGCGGCCGTTCCCGAGGTCGTGATCGTCGCGCTCTACGGCGATGCTTGGCGTGACGCGGCACCCATTCTGCGCATCCTGGCGCTGATCGCGATGCTCGATTTGACGCACCATCTGGCTGGCCCTCTGCTCGAAGCGTGTGGCCGCGCCAAAAAAGAGTTGCGCCTGCAAAGCGGCTATCTTGGACTCCTTGCCGTCAGTTTGCTGGTTGCGGCCCCATTGGGACTGCGCGCTGCAGCGTGGGCGCATCTCATCCCCAGTCTTTACCTCTTGGCAACCATGGGAACCGTCGCACTGGGACTCCTGCGCCTCGATTGGCGGCCCTGGTTGGGTGCGAACCGCGCAGGCTTAGCGCTCGCTGCGGCGACGGCGCTCACCGCGCTGCTCCTCTCTTTCGCGGTGCGCACGGCTTTGCCGTCGGCTTCTCCGATCACGGAATTCCTGATCGTCGTGCTCGGTTGCGCGTCGGTCTATGGGGTGGGTCTGTGGCGTATCCCAGGCCCCCACCAACGGTGGTGGCGCAAAGAAGGCGCGCTCAACGACTGAGCAGCCAGACCTCGACGACGCGGTTACGCGCTTCGACCACCCCGTCTGGTGTCGGAACCGGAACGCGCCGCTCACCGTACGCGCGCGCTTCGACGATACGATCGCGCCCGATCCCTTCTGCCGCCAAAAGGCCCAACACGTGCCGGAGCCGTCGCTCAGCCAACGCGTCGTTGTAGCGTGTGCTCGCCGAACGGTCGGTGTGCGCGGCAATAACGATCATGCCGGGTTGCGCTTTTGCCGCCAGCGCCCACGCACGCAGTTTTTCCCGTTCCGTTGCAGAGAGCTGATCTTTATCCAACTCGAAATAGAGCGACAAGGGCACACACCCGTTCCCAGCACACGAAGGGGCGCTCGCCGAATGAGGCAAGGGATTCAAGGCAGCCGCAGAAACAGCCCCTCCGCTACCTGCCTCCAGTTGGCTCATCGCCTCCTCGAACGCCATGCGGCAGCGGTGCACGTACTCAGGGTACCGGTTGGCCTCCTGCGACTCCATCCAACAGTCGAACGCCACCTGTGCCCGCGCGGCAATGCGCGGGTACCGCTGGTCGGCACCCTGATCGAACGCGCGCATCAGACGGGTTCGCGCATAGATGAGATCCTGAAGCGCATATTTCGGCAACACGCGCGCGGCGATCTCTTCTGGCCAGATCCGCTCACCGCGCGCGGCGGCGCCGGCGCGCTGCAAAAATTTTGCGGCGTCGGCAAAGTCGCTGGCACTATCGCGCTCGCGCGCCAATTCGCGGTAGCCCATACTGAGTGCCCCGAGGAAATCTTGCCCGGCCGGTCCGTCGAAGAGGTGATCGGCGTAGCGCTCGACGATCGCACCGCTCGGCGGTGGCGCCGCGACCCCTTGCGTCGCGGGCAAAACCCCCCGTTCCTTCTCTTCTATTCCCGGCACGTTGTAGGCTGCCGACTGACACCCCGCGATCAATGCCGCCACCCCAACCGCGACCAACGGCAAACGAGACGTTCGCACTTCCACGATACGACCTCCCTACCCGCTCGACATGTCTTACAATATACACGACAAATTGCGCCATAACGAACGAAACACCCACAAAAATTCGATCGTGCGCGATTTATCCACTATACTGTCATCAGCAGATCGAATAGGGGGGTACGTTTATGTCGGTTTTTCGGCTGCGCAAAGGGTTCATGGCACTGGTTACAGTAACCCTGATCCTCACGGGATGCGCCACCCCACGGCCAGAGATCCCCAACGGGGTTTCCGTCCATACTTCCGACGTGCGGGAAAATACCGCGCTCTTCGTCGGGCGCGACTATCTCCTCTCCCCAGGTGACGAACTCGAAATCGTCTACCAATTCGACACGCAACTCCAACCCGAATACCGGCTGGCGATCGGCGACCAGATCCGGGTCGAATTCGTCGACTACCCGCAGCTCGATCGCACGGTCGACGTCCGCCCGGACGGGCGGATCACCGTTCCGTACATCGGGGACGTCAGCGCCGCAGGAAAAACCCCGGAGGAATTGGCGCGTGACCTCGATCGCCTCTACAGCAAACTGCTCACAAAGCCCCGTAGCACCGTGAGTCTGGTGCGCTTTGGGCAACGGATTCGCGACCTCAAAGAGGCGATCCGCACCGCAACGCGCGGGCAGAGCCGGTTGACGGTCGTCGGACCCGACGGCCGAATCACGCTCCCGCTGATCGAACCGATCTTCGTCGCCGGGAAAACGATCGACGAAGCCCAGCGGGCGATCACCGCGGCGTATGCCCGTGTCATCTCGGGTCTCAACGTCTCGACGCTGCTCCTCAAAGCGACGGGTAACCGGGCCTATGTCTTCGGCTATGTCGGACGACCCAACTACGTCGAACTGATCGGCCCCACCACCGTCACCCAGGCGATCGCGATGGCTGGCGGGCTCGACCCGCGCGCCGAAGCCCGCACCGTGCTGCTGATCACCCGTGACGAAGCGAACCACCCCGTGGGTCGCGTCATCGATCTCAACGCGATCCTGACCACTGGCAATTTGGGGAAAGACCCGATCCTGCGCCAAGGTGATGTCATCTATGTCCCCAACACGCGACTGGCTGATGCGGCGCTTACTGCGGAACAGCTCTGGTCGTTGATCCCCCGCCCGTTCAGTTTCAGCTATCAACGGAACCTCTAAGGATCTCGCGATGAACACAGCGTCTTCGAATCTTCCCGTGCCCAGCAGCACTCCGCCTTCCACGACACCAACGCAAACCGTCCGCGACGTCCTCAGCATCTTTTTCTACAAAAAAAGGGTCTTCGTTGCGACACTGCTTGGCGTGATCGGCGTCACGCTGGCCATTACCCTTCTCTCCCCGCCGCGCTACGAAACCAGCGCCGATCTTCTCGTCAAACCGGCGCTCACGCGCCCGTTCATGATCTCGCCTGAGGGGGGAGCATTTTTTGCCTCGGACGTCACGTTGAAAGACCTCAACACCATCATCTTTTTGCTGCAATCGAGCGAACATCTCGCCCAAGTTGCCAAACGGTTGGGGGTAGCCAATGGCGACGACCCCGCGGCAATACAACGAGCGGTAGCCGAACTCAAAGGAAGGCTGAAAGCCGAACCCTTGACCGAATCGAACGTCGTGCGCGTCACGTTGAAAGGGGGGGATCCACAAGAGACGCAGCACGTGTTACAAACGATCGTCAATACCTTCGTCGATTACTATATCGAAATCAACCGCGTTTCCGGCGGCATCCAATTTTTCCGCAACCAAACCGAATTTCTGCAACGGCGGCTCGCGCAACTCAATCGCGAGCTCGAACAGGTGATCGCACAAACCGGCGTGGTCGACCCCGCAGTCCAACGCCAAACCCTGCTTCAGTTGTTGCGCGACCTCGAGCAGGAGCGGATGAAGATGCTCTCCAACCTGGAAGAGCTTCGCGCCAAAACCCACGCATTCTCGGAAGCGCTCACCCGATTCGAGAAGAATGGGGGTCGCACCCTCGTCGGCTTACCGAAGACGACAATCTACGAGTACCCTGCCCTGATCGAGATGGAAAAGAGTCTCGCGCAGCTCACGATCAATCTGCAGCGCGCGCGCAACGACTATCAACCTGGATCTAAACCGGTACAAGACGCCGAAGCCCAGTACGCGAACATGCGCAACCAGATTCGGCAATACCTCAAACAGATCATCGAAGACCTCAAGGTCGAAACGCAAAGCGGTCAAGCGGCGCTCGAAGCGCTTCAGGCGCGCATCGATGACCTCAACGACAAAGCGGTGCAATTGACGGGACGTTCGCTCGCTTACGAACAACTGCAACTCGAACGCGAACTCACAAGCAAACAGTACGGCCTCTACGTCGACAAACAAGAAGAGGCGCGTATTCGCCAAGCCAAAGACGATGCACGCTTTGCCAACGTCTCGATCGCCGCACAACCCCAACTGCCCGTGTCTCCCGTCTTTCCCCGTCCCGGCTTGATGCTTACGCTGGCACTCATCGTCGGACCTTTCGTCGCCGCCGGCGTAGCGGCAGCAGCGTACCTTGTGGAACAGCGCATCTATACCCCCACCGACGCGGCACCGTACGCGCCCCTCTTGGGTGCGCTCGATGCCCCTCCGCCTGGACACCCCTGGCAAAGCGCCTTCGCGCAGACCATTCCGCACGCTAGCGGGAGAGCATCATGAGACTTTCCGACATTCTGGCGCGTGACAACGCAGACCCCTGGCGACGCAAAACCCCGTGGGATGCCGCAATCGATAGCCACGACCCCTGGGGTCGCTTCGATGAGCTGGAAAAGCCTGATACCGCTTACGAACCCCAGCCAACGATGCCGCATGCTCAGAAACCGCAACGCGAGACGAGCGTGCGTGACGCAGCTCAGGCGAAGCCGGCCCACACCACGCGCCCGGACGACTTGGGCGTAGTCGCCCAGCCATCCCGTTCGGAGACAGCACGCGCGCCAAAACGGCTGATCCTTCCGCCGCCTATTCGCCAACTGCCCAGCGCTTGGGGCATGGAGGTGCAACGCATCGCGCACCATTTGGCGTTTGGCCATGCGCAAGCGCCTCACACCGTCCTTTTTGCGGCACCGATTCCACAAAGTGGCGTCTCCACCCTCACGTTCCTTCTGGCCCACCACCTGGCGAGCAGCACCCCAGACGGGCAGACCCTCCTGCTTCGCCTCGTACTCGAACCCCAACCGATGCGTCACGATTCGCTGACACTCGCTGTGGGCGACCCTTTTTCCTGGCAGCAACTGCCTTCGGACCAAGCGCTCAACATCCTCACCTTGTACAGCGGTGAAAACTATTCGGTTGCGGAAAAAGTCCGCTGGTACCGATCCCTGTTGGCTTCAGCGCGTCGTCTCTACGCGACGGTGGTGATCGATACCCCGCCATTCAACCGTTGTCCGGATAGCTATCTCTTGACAAGCGAAACCGACGGCGTGGTTTTGGTGCTCAAAAGCGGCGCCGTGCGCAAGCCAGCTGTCGCAGCGCTCGTCAAGGAGCTCAACGGCTTGAGCATCCCGGTCTTGGGGTCGGTTCTCACCTTCCGTGAATATCCCTTGCCCCGTTGGTTGATTCGCTTGCTGTGACGACCATGCGCGCTGGCGCCTCCGACCCACACGCCTTGCTCACTTTTCCCGCGGCGCTGCTTGTTGGCGCCAGTAGCGCTTGGTTGCTGTCGATTGCCTTTGCTCAGCAAGATACGGCTACGCTTTTGGCAACGCTGGCGGGGCTACTCGGTATTGCGCTCTTTCCCGTTCTCTTTCTGTTTCTCTCGCGTCAAGCGATCGACCAGCTGGCGTGGACGGTGGCCGTTTTCGCACTGGCGCTCACCTTCATCGACAACAACTTCGCGTTCCGCGAAAACTGGCCGTACACCGTTTTGGCAAACGGTTTTCGCGTTTCGCTCAGTGATCTGTTGTTGCTGTTCCTTGCCCTGTTGTGGTGGTTCGATCGCACGTACCAGTCTGCGACCTCCGCGATTCCCAAGCCCCTGGCGATCGCACTCGTTGCGATGCTCTTGTGGGACGGCGCCAATGCGCTCCTGGTCGCCAAGGAATCGTTCTTTGCCTGGAGCCTCTACTGGCGCGAAATCAAGGCCGTCTTTTTTCTTTGGATCCTGGCACGATACCTCCGCCCCTACCACCTCCATTGGCTCGGATTGGCTCTTGCTGCCGAGGTGATCCTCGAAGCGATCGCGGTGTTGGACCAACGAACCGTCCAGGCCATTTTCACGGAAAAATTGCTCAAAACGGAATTTGCGCTCAAAAGCGCCGCGGGAAGCGGTTATCTCCTGCGCTTCGGCGGCACGTTCGGTCACCCCAATACCCTGGCGAATTTTCTTGCAGTCGCGTTGCTCTACCTCTGGTTCTTCGTTCCCACACTCAAGGGAAGACGATGGCAACGCGCTTTCGTCGTGTTCGCACTGATCGTCGGGTTTGCTACCTTTACGCTGACCGGTTCACGTGCCGGGTGGCTGGGTTTCGGCTTTGCGCTGGCCTTGGGAATGCTGTTGTGGATGAAGAAAAACGGCAAGAACGTCATCATCGGCGCACTCGTGATGATTTTTTCAGTGAGCACAGTATTTGCCGCGTTGTACGCCACATCGGCGACGTTCCGTGACCGGTTGACCAAAGAGGATCGCGGTTCGGCGCTGGTGCGCATTCCCCTTGCCGAAACGGCCGCAAACATCATCGCCGACCGGCCACTTGTTGGCGTTGGACTTGGACAATATACCCGTGAAATGCACCGCTACGACCGTACTTACCTCCAAGTCGCTTCGTGGTACAACCAACCGGTGCACAATTTTGCATTGCTGACTGCGGCCGAAACCGGCATTCCTGGCCTCATCGTCCATCTGGTCGTTCTGGCTTTGATAAGCTGGTACAGTTGGCAGACGTTTCGCGGAGGCACCGGCTTTTTTGCCGATATCGGGCTGACCGCAATGGGTGGTACGCTCGCGTGGGCAATTCAAGAACAGGCGAACCCGGACTACATCTTCATGCCCTACTACCTGTGGGTCATCTGGGGTGCAATGCTCGCGGCGCGGCGATGGGAACGTCAGTCGCGGGGTGAAACCGCAAAATAGCGCCACGCTACTGCACGCATCAAAAACAGAGGATTACCTACCCAATAGCGCCGCCAGGTGTAACGCGGCTGCTGGAAGAATCGGTAGAGCCATTCCAACCCATGATCGGTCATCCAGCGCGGCCCGCGCGGGATCAAGCCGGTTGCGATGCGCGCGTACCCTCCAGACATCAGCGCAACGCGGACCCCAGCGAGCCGATCGCCGTTTGCCACAAACCACTCCTCCTGAATGGGCATGCTCATCCCGACAAGGAGCACCTGTGCGCCGCTTGCGTTGATTTTCGCAACCACCGCCTCGTTTTCCGCCCCTGAGCGAGCAAAAAAACCGTGGTGGTGTCCGGCCCACAGCAGCCCCGGAAAGTGGGTCTGCGCCCATGTTGCGAACGCAGCGCCCACCTCCTCGGTATCCCCCAAGAAAAAGAGCGGCGCTTGGCGCGCTGCGCACAGCCGCAAGAAATCGGGCATCCAGTCGGCAAAGGTCAACCGCTCACCCACCTCCATCTGAAGCAGGCGTGCGGCAAGCACCACCCCATAGCCGTCGACGAAGACCAGATCGGCACGGTTGAGCGCCGCCCGAAACGATGGGCGGACCCAGGCGAGGTTCATCGCATGAGCATTGACGTTGGCGACGAACCGGCAGGCTTCCCCAACAAGGGCATCCCCCAACCACGCCAGCAGCGTTTCGCGGTTGACACGATGGATCCGTACCCCCATCATCTCGACTGACGGCAGTGGTGCCGCGACAACACCGTCTCCATTCATGACCCTGCGCTCCTTCCTTCGATCTGTCGTCCCGCGACGCGTTTGTATCGAACTCTTCGCCGCCCCGCGTGACCGCGCGGCATCCGATCCCCCCCCCGAGCCTCGGGTTCGGGAAGTGACCCTGGCATGGATCGATACGCCCACCGCTTGTCACGCACACCTCGCCCCTTTTTTTGCTACCGACCCCCATTTGGCACTGGTCGATCGCGTCGCACCTTCCCGTTTCGCGCGCGGCGACCTCCTTTGGGTTCTCCGTGCCCACGGCGACCCAGTCCATTTCGCCTGGACGCGCCACGACGGGTGGCTGGACCTCTCCTACGAACTGGGGCGAGATGCCTGTTGGTCCCTTCCGCCCAAATCGGTGGTGATCTACGACTGCTACACGCTCGGTGCTGCCCGTGGGCGCGGCCATTATCCCGTTGCGCTGCGCTGCCTCTGCGACCATTTTCCCACTGCCACTCTTTGGATCTACTGCGCCTCACAAAACTGCGCCTCGCTCAGCGGCATTCGCAAAGCAGGTTTCGCGTGGCAACAGCGCCTCTGCCGCTGGCGCTGGTTATCACAGTAAGCTTGCCCAAAACATTGCTGCACGCATGGTATCATTGTCCCCCTTTTTGATCCGATCGGTGACGCAGTCGTGCCCCCGTTCGTCTTGCGCTCGTTGCCCCTCGTCGATCTCGTCGCGCTCTGGGTCGCATTGTTGTTTGCGGCCTATTTCACCGGGCCCGCGTTCGAGGGCGTACGGTTCCTCCGCCTCCTGGAATGGCGGATCTCGCTACAGAACCTTTTGCTGCTCCTTGTTTGGAGCGGTTTTTGGCTGCTGCTCTCCTACCTGGCGCAGACGCGTACCAAAACAACTAGGCGCTTCGTTTTACCCACCGTGCAGATCGCCGTGATGACCGGAATTGGGGTGCTGGTGCTTGCGGCAAGCAGCCAACTCTTTGCGATCGCGCTCATCACCCCGCAGTATATCGTGGCGTTCGCGCTCCTCTATTTCGTAGCCAGCCATCTGTTGCACTGGCTCTACAACCGGGTGCTCCGTTTTCTCGATCCGGAACAACACTACCTAAACCATACCGTGCTTCTTGGCGCCACGCCGCTCGCGGCAGAGATAACTTCCTCGCTGCGAGCGAACGCCCATTTTCGGCTCCTGGGTTACTTCGGTACGCCAACAACGGAAACAGACGGGCTAAATTTGGTTCCCTGTTTGGGGCAACTGCACGATTTCGCCTACTGGATGCACGAATCGGTCGTCGATCAAGTGGTCGTGACGTTGCCGCTCGCCACCCTCGATCCAGCGGTCAGAGACGCGCTCAGCGCGGCCGAAGCGGAGGGTATCGAGGTGTTGTTCCCAGTGCCGCTTCTTGCGCCCTATCTCCCTCTGCCAGAGCCGTTGGCGCCACGAACCCATCTGATTCGCTGGTCGGTCGGTAGCGGGGCCGTCCCACTTTTAAGCTTCGACTCCGGCCCACAGATGGGGCGGGCATTGCTCGTCAAACGCCTACTGGACGTCACTGCCGCCGCGCTCGGCATCTTGATCCTCTCGCCGCTCTTCCTCCTCATCGCGCTGGCGATCCGCGTGACGATGGGTTCTCCGGTTTTCTTCGTCCAACCGCGGCTGGGGTACCACCGCCGCATCTTTCTGCTCTACAAGTTTCGGACGATGATTCCCAATGCTGACGCGCTGCGGGAAACCTTACGCGCCCACAACGACCGCGACGGCGCGGCGTTCAAAATGCGCAACGACCCACGCATCACCCCGCTCGGCCGTTGGTTGCGCAAACTCAACTTGGACGAACTGCCCCAACTCTTCAACGTCCTCAGGGGCGATATGAGCCTGGTTGGCCCCCGCCCGTTGCCGCTCGACGACTACGCCCGAATGGACCGCATCACCTACCTGCGCCGGGTGAGCGTACTCCCCGGCATCACCTGCACGTGGCAGATCGCCCCCAACCGCGCGTCGATTCCGTTCGACGAATGGATGCGGATGGATCTGGCCTACATCGATGACTGGAGTCTTCACACCGACCTGTTGCTGCTCGTCAAGACCGTTTGGGTGACGCTGCGCGGCAAAGGGGATCAATAGGGAATCAATAACGCGGACTACGACGCTCGCCCACGGCTATTGCGGGATCAGTGCCGTCGGTTGCGCACGCAGCCACTCGGCAAAGCACGCATGGTTGCGGCGCAGATCGAAGCGTTCGGTCAGCCGCGCATGCGCGGCCTGGGTCATGCGCGCGCTGTCGATTTTCCCTTCTGCGATCCGAAGAATCGCTTCGGCAACCGCGTCGGGATCCTCCGGCGGCACCAACAACGCCCCCTCTGGCCCCACCAATTCTGGGATCGCCCCAACCGCGGTCGTCACGATGGGTATACCAGCATTCATCGCCTCCATCAAAACGAGCGGCATCCCTTCGACCACACTCGTCAAGACAAAGACGTGGTAGCGCCGATAGCTGGCCAGGATTTCGTCGTGAAATTTGGCGCCCAGCAACCGAACCACGTCGCCCAACCCGGCCTGGGCGATTTGCGCGCGCAGCGCCGCTTCGCGCTCGCCACTGCCGATGATGTCGCACAAAAAGGGAACACCTTTTTCCCGTAACTGCGCGCACGCGGCAATGAGCACATGTTGGGCTTTGTGTTCGCTCAAACGCCCAACGTTGAGGAGACGCAGCGGTCGCGCGATCGGTGGCGGCGGCTGGTACGGCAGCGGTTCGACGCCCAGCGGAATCACGGCTCTGTTACGCGGCAATAGACCCGGAAAACGGGTGCTGAGCACCGCTAAATTGTGCGCCGAAATCGACACAAGCGCCTCGGCTGCCGCCAATTTGCGCGCCAAATCGGGCGGGTTGTCGTAGAGCGCGTCGGAGCCGTGTAACGTCAACGAATAGGGCACGTCTGCCAAACGGTGACACCAATGAGCGACCGCCGCAGCACCGTACGTGAAGTGGGCGTGCACATGGACCCGTTGCCCACGAAAGTGGTACAGCAACAAGACGGCACCGGCCCAGTGCGCCAACGCGGTAGGTAGCGGCGCTTCGTACCGTAGTGTTTCGGCAAGCGTTTGCCAATAGCGACGCGCAAAACGCTCAATCGCCCAACGGTGGGCGCGTACCCATACCGAGAGGCGCTGCGATTGCAGGTACAATACCCGTTCCAGCCAAGGACGCATCGGCGGATGGACCTCGTCGAACGCCGGGCGGCGGTTGGCGATATGGCAAACCGGCACCCCCATGCGCGCCAACGATTCAGCTTGTGCGACGACGAACGTTTCGCTCAAACATGGGAAACGGGAATGAACGAAGAGATAATGAGGCTGCGGCGATGACATGGTGGTGGCTCGTCTGGCTTTTGGGTGGGATACCGTCATTCTATCTGCTCCTTCTGACCTGGGTCGCTGCGCCCCTTCCCTACCCGTGGCTACCGGAAAAAGCCCGGTCGTCGCGTGCGCAGGGCCAAACCCGCTTTCGCATCGTGATCCCGGCACACAACGAAGCGAAACATATCGCGACGACGGTCACCGCGGCGCTGGCGTTGGATTATCCCCGTTCGCACTTTTCGGTTCTGGTGGTTGCCAACGCCTGCACCGACGAAACCGCTGAAGTGGCGCAGGCGGCAGGGGCGGCGGTGCTCAGCTACCCGCCCCCCGGAAAAGGGGGTGCGCTCGATTATGCGTTCAACCAACTCCTTCGCGACCCGTCGTGGGACGCAGTGCTCGTGCTCGACGCCGATTCGGTGCTCGACCCACATGCGCTCACCGTGCTGGACGCCTGTTTCCAATGCGGAGCCGAGGCGGTTCAGCTCCGCTACGCAGTGCGCAACGTGCGTGTCAATGCGCGCACGGAGATCGCAGCGATTCAACTGGCGTCACTCAACGGCGTGCGCCCGCTCGCGCGCTCCCGTTTCGGGTGGTCGGCGGGCATTTTCGGCAACGGCTTTGCCTTGGCGCGCGATACCGTTGCCGCAGTCCCGTACCGTGCCCACGGTATCGTCGAGGATATCGAATACCACCAACATCTCTTTCTTGCGGGAAAACGGGTCGACTTCACCGATGCGGCAGCGGTGTGGGCAGAGATGCCGGTTGCGCGCCACCAGTTGGCTACCCAGCGCGCGCGCTGGGAACGGGGCAAGTTATGGACGATTCGCCACTACGCGCCACAGGTTCTCCGCCAGCTGCTTCGCCGCCCCTGGCAAACCGTCGGGCAACTGTTCGATCTGCTGATCCCGCCAATCGCCTGGGTGGCGATCCTCTTGGCGCTCCTTGCATGGATCGCGCCGCAACCGGTCCGCATTGCCGCGTTGCTCGGTTTCGGCGCAATCCTGATCCACTACCTACACGCCGCGCATCGCTATCGACTCCTGCCACTCTTTGCCCGCGCGTTGATGCACGCACCACGCTATATTTTTGAAAAACTGTGGGCTGTGTTGCATTCGATGGTGACGGAACGCCGGTTGGGGTGGAAACGGACGGAGCGCGACTAAAGATGTTTACCGCCGACCTCATCGTGATGTACCACGGCGTCGTACCAGACGACGAACCGCTCGACGATTGGCTCCAAGTCCCCGCGT
The DNA here is from genome assembly GCF_019049855.1 of Hydrogenophilus thiooxidans. Classification (GTDB taxonomy): domain Bacteria; phylum Pseudomonadota; class Gammaproteobacteria; order Burkholderiales; family Rhodocyclaceae; genus Hydrogenophilus; species Hydrogenophilus thiooxidans. The sequence continues at coordinate 157,801 of NZ_JAHLSY010000002.1, forward strand.
CGCGCTTTCGCGATCAATTGGCGTTCTTCACCCGCTGGTTTACGCCCGTCTGCGTCGAAACGTTTTTCACCACGCCACGAAAAGCATGGCAGAAACCAAGGCTCCTCGTCACCTTCGACGACGGCTATGCCAACAACCTAACCGTCGCCGCACCCATTCTCCAAGAGTACCGGGTGCCCGCACTCTTTTTCCTGGCTACCGGCTACCTGGAAACTCCGTGGTTTTGGTGGGACCGCCTTCGCGCTGGCCTTGCCACGGTGGGGAAAAAACCTTCGGCTGCGCTCGTTGCCGAGATCAAAGCGCTCGCCCCGTCTGCTGTCGAAGCGAAAGTGACAGCGATTCTCGAGGCGTGCGGCGCCCATGCCGCTTTACCCCCCACACCGGCGCTTCGCCCCCTCACCTGGGCGGAAGCGCAGCAACTCGCGCGGCTACCCGGTGTCGCAATCGGCAACCATGGGCACTGCCATGAAATTTTCGCGCACCTGGACGAGGCAGCGCTTGCGCACACCCTCACCCTCAGTCAGCGCTTACTCACCGAACGGCTTGGCGTAGCGCCCCAGTGGATTGCGCCACCCAATGGCGACTGGCGCCGCGATCAGATCAACCGTTTTGCCGAGCTCGGTTTCCAGGCCATTTTCACCACGCAACCGGGGTGGGTGACTTGGCAGCGCAGCGCACCTTCCCCGCGCGTGCTCCCCCGAGTCGGGATCGGCGCAACCGACCGCCCCTTGAACCTAGCCAAGCGCCTCGTTAAGACCCGGTTGCACCAGGCCGTTCCAAGAGGGGAAGGTAGCTAAACCGCACCAGATCGGCAACCCGTGCCGCTTCGTCGAAATCGGTAAAGGGGCCCAGATAGAGTCGGATCACAGTCTGCCCCGCAAGCATCGCGGGCAATTGCACCACCGCAGCGCCCATCGGTGCCAACCGCTGTTTGACCGCTGCGGCCTGCTGGTCGTCGGCAAGCGTGGCGTAGTAGAGATAGAACCGTCCACGTTGATCAGCGACGATCATGTCGGTGCGACGAAATTGTGGCAGCCGAATCCGGGTATTTGCGGTCACCCGATCGAGATTGACCCCCGGGTTTGCTGCGGCGAAAAGATCCCGCACCGTGGTGTTGTCCGCGCCGAAATGGTTGCTGATCGCGGTGAGGGCCGCCTTGGCGTCATGGACCATTTGCTCGGTACTGTGCGTTGCCACCGGCAACGGCAGCGCTGAGGGAAAATGCGCGTTTGGCACAGACTGCGAACCGGTTGCTGGTGCGCCGTCACGAAGAGAGAGAGACTCTCCAGAAGGCGCAGAGGGCATACTGCGATCAGGCGGAACCCCCTCGACGCGGTTGGGAATCGAGGGATCGGCGGTGCGCGAAGGCGCCGTGCGATTCGCTTCACCTGCTGACCGGCTGAGTTGCGTGCCCAATACGCGCCCAGCCGATGATTCCGCCGGCAAGCGGCTCTGCAGCCACCAATAAGCGCCCCCTGCGCCAAGCAGCAACGCAATGGCGACACTCAAAAGCCACTGTCTCCAGGCAAGCGGATGACGCGCAACTGGCTCTCCGCTCCCATTTGGCGACGGCGAAGACGGTGGTGCGGCAGGACCGGCAGCGGCGTGGGTCGTGAGCGCAGCCACATCAAAAGGAGAGGGAGCTGCGTTTGTCTGCGGAAACGGCGGCGCTACCGCAGGAGCGGCTTGCTGCTGCCGGTTCAAACCGGGAATTTCCGGCGGTGTATCGGCTGCGGTAATAGAAGAAGCCGATTCGGGCGAAGGGGGCGTGGCGTCGACCACGGGCTCCTCGGCTTTTGCCGCGCCGTCGGCTGCCGCTTCTTGGGGCGCCGAAACCGGTTCTGCCTCGAGAAAGACCGCACCCAGGGGAAGCTTTGCCAATGCGGCTTCGATATCTTGCCGTTCTACGGTTCGCGACTGGCGCCCAAACGCGAAGATCAGAGCATGGTCGCAGATCTGATTGATGAGCCGCGGCACGCCACGGCTGACCTGATGAATCCACTCCAAACACGGGCGGGAAAAGAGATACGGGTCTCCCCCTGCCGCGCGCAAGCGGTGCTGGACGTAACCAATGGTGTCGTCCAACGAGAAGGGACGCAGATGCTCGACCAGCGCCACGCGCTGCAACAGCGGTCGCATGTGGTGTTGTTTGAGAATGAGCGCGAGCTCCTCTTGTCCGCTCAGAACGATCTGGATCAATTTTCCGCGTTCGTCTTCCAGGTTGAGGAGCAGACGCACCGCCTCGAGTAAGCGCTCGGGCAGCAGATGCGCCTCATCGGCCAGAAGTACGAAACGCAGCGCTTCGTCTTTTTTCGCCTGACGCGCCAGCGCTTGTTGAATCGCGGAAAGGGGCTCTCTGACGAACGCTGGTTCGTCCCCCTCACCCCACGCTTGCCACAACAGGGAAAAAAACTCCTGTTCGGACAACCACGGATTGGTCAAAAAGAGACACCGAAACGTGGGGTTGTCCGCGGCCAGTTTACGCAGCAAAAGGGTCTTGCCGCTCCCCACCGGCCCCGTGAGCAGGCACAATCCTTTGCGCTCCCGCACGCCATAAAGCAGTGTCGCCAACGCTTCGCGGTGTGCCGCGCTCGCGTAGAAACAACCGGGGTCGGCGGTATTGGCGAAAGGGGGGCGCGTGAAATGGAAAAATTCGAAATACATCTCAATCTCCCAATTCGACAGGTTGGTAGGCCTGCTTCATCCGCACCCCGATGAGTTTCGCCTGGACGATATCCCCTTTGTAATTCATCACATTGATCGGAATCCGGTTGATCCCTTTCTGAATGGGGATACTGGTGCGCACCACACGGCTGGCTTCGATGAGATTTTTCAAACGATCGAAGTGACCGATGCGCACCATGATGTCGACTTCCGCGGTCTCGTATTGATACGGCGTGGCATCTTCGACGAAGACGATCACGAAGTTGGGCGGATCTTGCTGCCACTTCAGAATCTGAAACTTTTCCCGTTTGATGAACGCAGTGTCGTTGTAGCCCGTGGGGTGGTACGGTACGCGGGTCACGTCGTCGCCCTGTTCGTCATAAATGATGCGCGGAAAAAAGAGTCCGGTTTCCGGGACATCGAAAGGGGGCGCATCTTCCTCAGGCGGGCGGAATTCGTCTTCGACGAAAGCATCTGCGGGCTGACTCGCCCAAAAGAGTGCGAGAACCCCCCCGATCCAGAGACCTTTTTGCCACCGGTTGGATCCGTACCCCATCACCCAGTTCCTTCGCGCAACAACTGGTCGAAATAGTCGATCGTTTTCGCGAGACCCACTTCCAAAGGGACCGTAGGCGCCCACCCCAGGTGGGTTTTCGCCAGCGTAATATCAGGACACCGCTGCTTCGGGTCGTCCTGCGGTAGCGGACGGAAGACGATTTCGGACCGTGACCCTACCAGATCGCGGATGGTTTCTGCCAATTCCAAGATCGTGATTTCGTGTGGGTTGCCCAGATTGACCGGCCCAGTGAATTCCTTTGGTTGCGCCATCATCTTGAGCAAGCCCCCGACCAAGTCATCGACGTAACAGAGCGATCGCGTCTGCGATCCATCGCCATAGACGGTGATCGGCTCGCCTGTGAGCGCCGCGACGATGAAGTTGGAGACGACGCGCCCATCTTTGGGGTGCATGTTGGGACCATAGGTGTTGAAGATGCGCACGACTTTGATATCGACGCGATGCTCGCGATGGTAGTCGAAAAAGAGCGTTTCAGCGCACCGTTTCCCTTCGTCGTAGCAGGCGCGTGGCCCGATGGGGTTCACGCGCCCCCAGTAGTGTTCGGGTTGCGGATGGATTTCGGGGTCACCGTAGACTTCGCTGGTCGACGCCTGCAGGATCCGCGCGCGGGTGCGCCGCGCCAATTCCAGCATGTTGATCGTTCCAAGGACCGAAGTCTGCACCGTCGCCACCGGGTCGAACTGGTAATGGATCGGCGAAGCGGGGCACGCCAGATTGTAGATCTGATCCACTTGGACATAGAGGCGCTCATTGATATCGTGCCGTATGAATTCGAAACGGTAATCGTCCAAGAGCGCTTTGATGTTGCGTTTTTGTCCGGTGATGAAGTTGTCAACGCAGAGCACCTCATACCCTTCGGCCAACAACCGACGACAGAGGTGTGAGCCGATGAACCCCGCTCCGCCCGTCACCAATACCTTGTTGCCCTGTGGCAGTCCAAGTGACATGATCCACTCCACCTTTTGCTACCATTGTAACAATAACCGTTTCGGACAGCCAATTTTTTTATGGGAAAAATAGACGAATTTGCGCTGATCGCGCGCTTTTTCCGATCGTGCGCTCCGCCCGAGCCATCCATCTTGGGAATCGGCGACGATGCCGCGCTCCTGCCGTGCGCGTCTGCGCTGCGTGGAAATCGCGACGATGCCTCTGCGACGCTCGCGCTCACCACCGATACCCTCGTTGCGGGCAGCCACTTTTTGCCGGACTTCGCCCCGCAGGACCTGGGGTGGAAAGCGCTTGCGGTGAATCTCTCCGATCTTGCAGCGATGGGGGCAGAGCCGACGGCGTTCCTCCTTGCGCTGACGCTCCCGCGATACGATCCGGAATGGCTAGAAGGGTTTGCACGCGGCGTGCAAGCGTGCGCGCAGCGCTATGGTGTCGCGCTCATCGGAGGCGACACGACGCGAGGACCACTTGCGATCACGATCACCGCGCTCGGGGTGGTTCCGTGGCAAGCGGCGATTCGCCGTTCGACCGCTCAGGTTGGCGACGATCTGTGGGTGAGCGGCCAACCGGGCCGCGCCGCGTTGGGGCTTTCGGTGCGCACGGGACGCCTCTCAGGTGATCTGCCGGGGTGTTCCGAATGGATCGCTGCGCTGGAACGGCCGCAACCGCGCATCGCGCTTGGGCTTGCGCTGCGCGGCATCGCGACGGCGATGCTCGACATTTCCGACGGGCTGACGCAGGACGCGCACCATCTGGTGGAGACGCGACCCGAATTGACGCTCTGCGTGGAAGAGGCCGCATTGCCGCTGGCACCTTTGGTGGCCCAAGGCGCGCCTGCTGAAAAGGCATGGGCAGCGCTTTTGGGCGGCGGAGACGATTATGAGTTACTGTTTACTGCGAACCCGAGGCACCGAACAGCCGTCGCGGAAGCGGCACGACGCGCGGGTGTCTCCGTGCACCGCATCGGTTCGGTCGTGCCACGCTTCATCCCAGAGGCGTCGCCGCTGGTGCTTTTGCGGCGTGATGGCACCCGTACCACGCTACCTCCCCAAGGGTGGGACCCGTTCCGTGTCGCTGAGCCCTTGGATTTGGACATTCAACCGGAGTCTTTTTCGTGACACGCACATCCGTGCGCGCCCCGGCACACGCGCGTTCCCCAACGGCGCTGCTGTGGCACCCCGTCCATTTCCTGTCTCTCGGCTTGGGCAGCGGCCTTTCGCGTTGGGCACCCGGTACGATGGGCACTTTGGCGGGTTGGTTCCTGTGGCCACTGCTCGTCCATCAGCTCCCCATAGAATGGCTGCTTGCCTGGCTCATCGCATGCACGGGCTTTGGCGTCTGGGCATGCGGCGTCACAGCACACGCGCTGGGGGACAACGACCCAGAGGCCGTCGTCTGGGATGAGATCGTCGCGCTTTGGTGGGTTTTGCTTTTCACGCCCGCGAACTGGCTGGCCCAAGGGGCTGCGGTTGCGCTCTTTCGCCTCTTCGACATCACGAAGCCGTGGCCGATTCGCATGGTGGAACGCCGCGTCAAGGGGGGGTTGGGCATCATGATCGACGATCTGATCGCGGCGGTGATGACGCTCTTCGTGCTCGCCGTTGCGGTCCATTACGACGTGCTGCCGCGGTAAGCCATTTTCTGCGAAATGGCATTGCACACGAAAGGAAGAGACAATGCAGCAGTCCCGCATCGGACCAGCCAACGAGGCGCTCCCAGACGAAGAGACCTTAGACGATGCCCAGACCTACGATGCGGTGCACGACGTCCCGCCGCTTCTGTATGACCTTGCTGCGCGCGTCGGTCGCTTATTAGGCGAACGCGGTGAAACGCTCGCCACCGCCGAATCGTGCACCGGAGGTTTGATCGCCGCCGCGATCACCAGCGTCGCCGGTAGCTCTGCGTGGTTCGAAGCGGGGTTCGTTACCTACGCCAACCGGGCAAAGACGGCGCTGCTGGGCGTTTTGCCCGAGACGCTCGCCGCGCACGGCGCCGTTTCCGAGGCAACCGCTTGCGAAATGGCCAATGGCGCGCGCACGCGCGCTGCGACCACCTGGGCCGTGGCAGTTTCCGGTATCGCTGGCCCCAGCGGGGGAACGGCGCAGAAACCGGTGGGAACGGTCTGCTTTGCGTGGGCGGGGCCGAACGGGGTCACGGCAACGACCCGCCATTTCCGCGGCAACCGCGCAGCGGTGCGCATTCAGACGGTCATATGGGCGCTCGCAACGCTCCTCGAGATGCTTGCGCGCAGCGCACGACCACCCGAAGGGTAACGCGCCAACGCCTCGCTCAAGCCCATTCAGAGAATCGGCGCAAGCCACCGCTCGGCTTCGTCCACCGCCATCCCGGTGCGGCGCGCCCAATCGCGCAGTTGATCGTCGCCGATCTTGGGGATCGCGAAGTAACGCGCTTGGGGGTGGCTGAAGTAGAAGCCGGAGACGCTCGCGGCGGGATGCATCGCGAAACTTTCGGTGAGCGTCACGCCGATGCGCTGGGGTACCTCCAGCAGTGCGAACAGGTTGCGCTTCACCGTATGGTCGGGACAGGCCGGATACCCCGGTGCGGGCCGGATGCCGCGATACCGCTCGGCGATCAACTCGTCGTTGGTCAGGTGCTCATCCGGCGCGTACCCCCACTCCGTGCGCCGAATCCGCTCGTGCAACCACTCGGCGCACGCTTCGGCAAGGCGATCTGCGACCGCTTTGAGGAGAATCGCGTGATAATCGTCGTGCCGCTCGGCGTACGCCGCAAGAAGCGGCTCGATCCCAATCCCAGCGGTGACCGCGAACGCGCCGATCCAATCGGGCGTCCCCACAGGCGCGACGAAATCGGCCAGCGCGTAGTGGGGTTGGTCAGCCGGTCGCTCGTGCTGCTGCCGCAAGCCATGCCAGACCATGAGCGGCTCCCCCGCTTCCCGCCACGGCTGCGTGTTGGGGGGATAGATCGCGATATCCTCGGGCGCCACCCGCTGCGCCGGGAACAGGCCCCAAACCGCACGGGCCGTGAGTGTTCCACTGGTGCCGACCACACCATCCGCAAGCGGCACCACCCCCTGCGGCAAGAGGTTCTCTACCGCTTCGTGCCAATGCGGTGTGATGCCCTGGGAGGCCGGGTCCGCCGCAACCAGCGCGGCAACGAGCGCAACGGCGTCGCGAAAGACGGTGCGCGCCGACTCCCCAACGGTGGGATCGTCGAGAATCGCCGGAAACTTCCCCGAAAGGTCCCACGTCTGAAAAAAAGGGGCCCAGTCGATGTACCCAACGAGCGTCGCAAGGGGCACCGTTTCGGCAAAAATCCCTTCGCGCATGGGGCGCGGGGGGTGGTAGTGCGCCCAGTCGGTCGCAAAGGCGTTTTGCCGCGCCGCTTCGAGCGGAACGACCCGAAACCCCTGTTTCTGCGCATGGCGCGCGCGAATCTGGTCGTACTCGGCACGGACGTTCGCCAAATAGGCGCTGCTTTCTGGGGAAAGGAGCGCCGAGACCACCCCCACCGCGCGCGATGCGTCCGGCACCCAGACCACACCGGCATCGTAGTGCGGGGCGATCTTGACCGCGGTATGGGTTCGACTCGTCGTCGCGCCGCCGATCAAGAGCGGCACCTTGAACCCTTGGCGTTGCATCTCTTTCGCCACATGGGCCATCTCTTCGAGGGACGGGGTGATGAGCCCGGAAAGGCCGATCGCATCGGCCCCATGCGCTTTGGCCTCGGCCAAAATCTTTTCGCACGGCACCATCACGCCCAGGTCGATCACCTCGTAGCCATTACAGGCCAGCACGACGCTGACGATGTTCTTGCCGATGTCGTGCACGTCGCCCTTGACGGTGGCGATCACCACCTTCCCTTTCGCCGCGGTGTTGCCGCTCGCCGCTTTTTCCGCCTCGATATAGGGCAGCAGATGGGCCACAGCCATCTTCATCACGCGCGCCGACTTCACCACTTGCGGCAAGAACATCTTGCCCGCGCCGAAAAGGTCACCGACGACGTTCATCCCGTCCATCAGTGGGCCCTCGATCACCGCAAGCGGCCCTTTCCCTTGCTGCGCGAATTCGGCGCGCATCGCTTCGGTGTCTTCGACGACGAATTCGGTGATCCCTTTGACGAGCGCGTGCTTGAGCCGCTCCGCAACCGGCAAGTTGCGCCATTCGAGCGCCGTCTGCGCCGTCTGGCTCCCTTGCCCCTGCCCCCGTTCGGCAAGCGTTTGCGCAAACGCGATCAACCGCTCCGCGGCGTCGGGGCGTCGGCACAATAGTGCATCTTCGACCACCGCGCGCAGTTCCGGGTCGAGCGCGTCGTAGATGCCCAGTTGCCCCGCATTGACGATCCCCATCGTGAGCCCCGCAGCGATCGCATGGTAGAGGAAGACGGTGTGCATCGCTTCGCGAACGGTGTCGTTGCCGCGAAAGGCAAACGAGACGTTGGAGATCCCACCACTGGTTTTCGCCTCCGGCAGGTTTTCGTGAATCCAGCGTACCGCTTCGATGAAATCGAGCGCGTAGCGGTCGTGCTCCGGGATCCCGGTGGCGATCGCGAAGACGTTGGGGTCGATGATGATCTCGTGCGGCGGGAATCCGTCTGCGGTGAGCAGCCGATAGGCTCGTTCCGCGATTTCGATCTTGCGGGCAAAGGTATCGGCCTGCCCCGCTTCGTCGAAGCACATCACCACCACCGCAGCGCCCAGCCGCCGCGCTTCACGCGCTTGCGCAAGGAACGTCGCTTCGCCCTCTTTGAGTGAGATCGAATTGACGATCCCCTTTCCCTGCAGGCATTTCAACCCGGCAACGATCGCTTCCCACCGCGAGGAGTCGACCATCACGGGAACCCGAGCGATTTCCGGCTCCGCAGCCACCCGTTGCAAGAATCGGGTCATCGCGCTTGCGGCATCGAGCATCGCGTCGTCCATATTGACGTCGATCGCCTGCGCGCCCGCTTCGACCTGCTGCGCGGCAACCGCAAGCGCTTCGTCGTAGCGCTCCTCACGGATGAGGCGCGCGAATTTTTTCGACCCCGCGACGTTGGTCCGTTCCCCGACGTTGATGAAACCGGTGGTTGCATCGACGACGAGTGGTTCGAGCCCCGACAACACCAGCGTCTTGCTGGGGGCCGGGCGTTTGCGCGGCGGATAGCGCTTGGCCACCTCCGCCAACGCCGCGATGTGCTCCGGAGTCGTGCCACAGCAACCGCCGACCACGTTCACGAACCCTTCGGCAAGCCACCCTTCGACTTCGGCAGCGAGCATCTCCGGCGTTTCGTCGTAACCGGTCGGCGCCAACGGGTTGGGCAGCCCCGCGTTGGGGTGGGCCGAAACGAAGGTGTCGCACACCCGCGCGATCGTTTCGATGTGCGGCCGCAATTCGCGCGCACCGAGTGCACAGTTGAACCCGAAGGTGAGCGGGCGGGCGTGCGCAAGGCTCGCCCAAAACGCCTCCGGCGTCTGTCCTGAAAGGGTGCGCCCAGCGGCGTCGGTGATCGTCCCGGAGATCATGATCGGAAGCCGCTGGCCGCGTTCGGCAAAGAGCCGTTCGAGCGCGAAGACCGCTGCTTTGGCGTTGAGCGTATCGAAGACCGTTTCGATGAGGATGAGGTCCGCGCCGCCGTCGATGAGGCCGCGCGCCGCGTCGAAATAGTCGTCGGCGAGCGCGTCGAAGGTGATCGCGCGGTAACCGGGGTCGTTCACGTCGGGTGACAGGGAAAGGGTTTTCGACGTGGGGCCCAGCACCCCGGCGACGAAACGCGGTTTTTCCGGGGTTTTCGCCGTATATTCATCGGCAAGGCGGCGCGCGATCGCCGCCCCTTCGCGGTTCAATTCGTACGCGAGCGCTTCCAACCCGTAGTCGCTTTGCGACACGCGCGTGCTGTTGAAGGTGTTGGTCTCGATGATGTCCGCGCCTGCGTCGAGGTAGGCGCGGTGAATCGCAGCGATCGCGTCGGGCTGGGTAAGCGTCAGAAGGTCGTTGTTGCCTTTGAGCTCAGTGGGGTGATCGGCAAAGCGTGTTCCACGAAAATCGGCTTCGTCGAAGCGGTACCGCTGAATCATCGTCCCCATCGCGCCGTCCAAAAGCAGCACGCGGGTTTCGAGTAACGCGGTCAATTCGGCGGTTCGGTCGGGTTGCATCGCTATTTCCGTCAAAGAGGCTCCGTTGGGGAACCGATTAGCATACCATAGGGTCCAGGAACGCTTCGAGGACGGTGTTGAGGTAACGCCAACCAAGTGGCGTGCACGCCAGACGCGCCGCATCGTCCACCACCCAGCCACGCGCAGCGAGCCGCTCCCAGGTGTCTGCGATCGCCGCGAATGGCAACCCGGTCCGTTCGGTAAAAAGCGGGCGCGGCACCCCTTCGGCCAGGCGCAGCGCGTTCATCAGGAACTCGAACGGCAACGCGTCTGCCTGCACCCAATGTGCCGCAGCGGTATAGGGGTTGGTCACGGACGAGGTGTCCAAGCCCTGGACACGGTCTGGGCGGTTCCTATGCTGCCCTGCCGAAAGGTAATCGTTGGGATGCGCGCGCTTGCGGGTTCGCAGAATGCCCGAACCGGGAAACGAAATCTTGCCATGCGCGCCCGGCCCAATCCCAAGGTAATCACCAAAGGTCCAATAGTTGAGGTTGTGGCGCGCGCGGTGGTCGGGCTTAGCAAAAGCGCTCACTTCGTAGCGCGAGAACCCAGCGCCTGCCAACACCGCATGAACCGCCGCTTCGATCGCCCCCAAACGCGTCTCGTCCGGCAGGCCAGCCGGTGGCGCTGCGGCAAACGGGGTGTTGGGTTCGATCGTCAGCTCATACGCCGAAACGTGCGCGACACCAAGGGCGAGCAACCGCATCACCTCCGCTTCCGCTCCTTGCGGGGTCTGTCCCGGCCAGCCGTAGATCAGATCGGCATTGACGCGCGGGAATACCTCGAGCGCAGCGGCAACAGTCCGTTCCGCCGTGGGAGCGTCATGGATGCGCCCTAATTCGGCGAGCCCCACGGGATCGAGGCTCTGCACCCCGATCGACACCCGGTTCACCCCGGCGTCGCGCCACGCCGACAAGGCTGCGATTTCGGTGGCCCCCGGATTGGCTTCGAGCGTCACCTCGGCGTTTGCGGCAACGGAAAGCGTAGCGCGCACGTGCTGCAAAATCGCCGCGATGGCATCGGGTGACAGCAGACTGGGTGTGCCGCCACCGAAAAAGATCGAGGTAACAGTGCGGCCGGAAACGAGCGCCGCCTCGTGTGCCAGATCTTCGGCGAGTGCCGCCACAAAAGCCCGTTCTGGCAACGCGCCTCGTTGCGGGTGGGAGTTGAAATCGCAATAGGGGCACTTGCGCACACACCAAGGGACATGGATATAAACGGCTAGGGGCGGGGGCTTACTCGGTGCCGGGTAGGATTCCCGTTCGTTTGGCGGAGTGACCGGGTACGCGTCGGGCTTTGTCACGATGCGCAGGGACCTTACGAGCGCACGGTAACAGTCGGAAGCGCCGCAGACAGTTCGGGCCACGCCGCCACGAGTCGCGCAACAGCGCGCGCACGGTGGCTACGACGGTTTTTCTCGTCGCGCGTGAGTTCCGCAGCGGTTTGGTTCGACTCCGGGTCGATAAAGAGCGGATCGTAACCAAACCCGTTCGTGCCTCGGGGCGCTTCAGCGATCGTCCCCCACCACCGCCCTTCGGCGACGAACGGGGTAGGATCGTCACCGTGCACGACGAAAACCAGGCAGGCGTAAAAGTAGGCACGGCGCGCTTCCCCTTCAAGCGCTGCCATTTCGGCCAGCAATTTGTCGTTGTTGCGCGCGTCCGATTTCGGTTCTCCCGCGTAGCGCGCCGACAGCACCCCAGGGGCGCCACCCAACGCTGGAACGACCAATCCGGAGTCGTCGGCCAACGCGGGCAACCCAGTCAGGCGCGCGGCATGCCGCGCTTTGGCGAGCGCGTTCTCCAGGAACGTGCCGTACGGCTCGCTTGCCGCGGGCACCGCGAAAGCGCCCTGGGGCCGCACCGTCACCTCGAGCGGTGCAAGCAGAGCCTCGAATTCAGCGAGTTTGCCGCGATTGTCACTCGCGAGTACCACGGTCACCATCTTCCACACTCCTCGGCCAGCGCTACGCCAGCAGCCTGCAACGCAGCCCGTTGCGCAGCGATAAGCCCCTCAATCCCGTGTTCGGCAAGGGTCAGCAGCTGCATGAACTCGGCACGCGACACCCCTTGCCCTTCTGCCGTACCCTGGATTTCGATGAGTTCCTGACGCCCGTTCATCACCACGTTCATATCGAACGTACAGCGGGAGTCTTCCTCATACGCCAGGTCGAGCAGCGGCACGCCCGCAACGACCCCAACCGAGACCGCGGCGATCTGCGCCACCAAGGGTGAAGCGGGCACCAGCGCATCGCGCACCAGACGGTCACATGCGAGCGCCAACGCCACCCAGCCCCCGGTGATCGCCGCGCAGCGGGTCCCGCCATCGGCTTGCAACACGTCGCAATCCAGAATGATCTGCCGCGGCCCCAGGCGGTCGAGATCGACCGCCATTCGCAGGCTCCGCCCAATCAACCGTTGAATCTCTTGGGTACGCCCGCTTTGTTTGCCGCGTACCGCTTCGCGCTCACTGCGGGTGTGCGTCGCGCGCGGCAACATCCCATACTCCGCGGTGACCCAACCGCCGCCGCTCTCTTTGCGATGCGGCGGCACGCGCGCCTCGACGCTTGCCGTGCACAGCACTCGGGTATTGCCCAGCGCGATCAACGCCGAACCTTCGGCATAAGGCGCGACCCCTGGGGTAATGGTGACAGGCCGTAACACATCGGCAGCGCGGCCATCGACACGCTCGCTCATCGGTTCCTCCGGAATTTTTCGATCGTTTCGTTGATCTCCTGAATTGCCCGATCGACTTCGTCGTCGGACAACACGAGATCGCTCGGCACCGCGTCGTCCATCTCGGAAAAAATCGAGGTCACCACCCCCGCGGTGGTCTCGGTGAATACCGCATCGAGCGATTCGTGCGCGGTTTCCAGCCACCGCATCGTCAAGAGCGTCACATTGTCGGAATGGCCCATCGCGCGGGTCACCGCCTCTTCGACCAGCGCTTTGGTTGCCCACTCCAGGTTGGGCACAGAGAGGCGCTTCGCGATCTCTTCGTCGTCCACTTGCCCCCACAACCCGTCGGAGCAGAGGGCGACGACATCGTTGTGCTGCAACGTGACGCGCCGCGTGAATTCGACCCGCGGCACCTCTTCACCGCCGATCGACGCCAGCAGCCGGTTGCGCGACGGGTGGTACCGCAGATCCGCTTCGGTCAAGAGCCCTTGCTGCAGTAAGAGCTGCGCTTGGGAGTGGTCGGTCGTGCGCAGCGTCACCCGCCCGTTACGCAGATGGTAGAGGCGCGAATCACCGACGTGGGCGATCCACAGCTGCCCATTTTGCACCAACGCGGCAACCAGCGTTGTCCTCGGTTGCTGATCGCTACCGGCGCGATCGCCGGCAACGAGCGCATTCACCGCGAAATGGGCTTCGATGAAGGCATGGGCGAGAAAAGTCGCGGGGTCGTCCACCGTGGGCTTTGCCGCAAGCGAGAAGGCTTTGGCCAAAACCTGTACCGCGACCTCTGCGGCACGGTCACCCGAGACATGCCCGCCCATTCCATCGGCGACCATCATGAGGAGTGCGTCGCGGGAATAAGCATAACCAGCCCGGTCTTCGTTTTTGCGGCGATCGCCCACCGAGGTCGCCTGGAAAATGGCAAACCGCATCCTCTTTCCCCTATTCGCCGCCCACCACGAGCGTACTCGTTCGCGTCAATTGGTAGGTACTTTCAGCGATCCGTTTATAGACTTGATAGGCGCTCTGCGGCCGGTTCGCGGCATCGAGCGCCAAAAGTTGCGCGGTCAATTCCAAAAGCTCTTCGCTGTAAATCCCTTTGAGTTCAGCCAATTTACGCGGCACCGGATCCGATTCCTGACGATCCTCGGCGCGCGGCGGCGAACTGCCCGTCATGCACGCATAGACGATTCCCCCTATTGCGTAGAGATCGGTCCACGGGCCGATCGCCTCCTTATTTGCAGCGAGCTGCTCTGGCGGCGCGTACCCCGGCGTGAACATCGTCCGCACCCAAGCGATCTCGTGCGCGATCCCTTGCCGCGCCGAACCGAAATCGATCAGTACCGGATCTCCCCCCTGGCGCAACAAAATATTGGCGGGCTTGAGGTCGAGGTGGAGCAGTTTGTGCGCATGAATCTCTCGCAACGCTTTGAGCAGCCGAATGAGCAGCATGCGAATAAACGTCTCACGCAATCGCCCGCGCTTTCGGCGGATGTAGTCGTGCAAACTCGCCCCTTCCTCGAACGCCATCGCCAGATAGACCGTCTCAAACGCGCGAAAGAGGCTATAGACCCGCACGATGTTGGGATGCCCGATCTGCCCGAGCGTCCGCCCCTCGTCGAAAAAACATTTCAAACCGAAATAAAACGCCTTTTCTTTTCCCGGCAAAACGGTCAACTCGACCTCTTTGGCGTGGCGCACCACCATCTCGTGCGGGAAAAACTCCTTGAGCGCATAGGTCTGCCCATCTTTCCCCGTTACGCGGTAGACGAACGAAAAGCCCCCGCGCGCCACGAGCGATTGGATCCGGTACCCCTCCACCAACCACCCGACGGGCAACGGAACGTTCGACGCATTTTCAGCCATGGTGGGCAGCGTGTACAATTCCCATCATCGCATTATAACGAGCCAACCGATGATCCACAGCATGACCGCGTTTGCGGCAAAGCGCATCGCGCTTGGCCACGGCTTCGAAGCCGCGTGGGAGCTCAGAAGCGTCAACAATCGCTTCCTCGACCTCTCCGTTCGCCTCCCCGACCCGTGGCGGCCGTTGGAGCCGGAATTGCGCCAGCGCCTTGCCGAACGAATCAAACGGGGCAAAGTCGAAGTGCGTCTGCAGCTTCAATGCTCTGCGGCAAGCACCCCGCCTGCGGTCGCTCCCGAAGCATTGGCAGCCTTAGCGCAATTGCAAGCAACCATTCGCGAACACTTTCCCGACGCGCCGCCACTCTCTGTCGCCGAAATCGCGCAATGGCCCGGGGTGCTCTCAGGTGATGCCGACGACACCGAAGCCCAACGTGCGGCGCTCCTTGCCGCGTTCGACGCCACAGTGGACGAACTCATCGCCCACCGCGCCCGTGAAGGGGCGCAATTGGCTGCAGCGCTCGAAACGCGCGCCCAGCAACTCCGCGAATGGGTCCGCGAAGCGCGCCGTCTCGCCCCCGAAGCGCACGCCCGCTACGCCGCGCAACTCTCTGCAGCGCTTGCCCAGATCACCACGCCCGAGACCGAGGATCGCATCCGCCAAGAGGTAGCACTCTACGCCCAGAAAGTCGACGTCGCCGAAGAGCTCGATCGCTTGGACGCCCACCTCGACGAACTCGCCCATACGCTTACCCGCGACGGCCCCGTCGGGAAACGGCTCGACTTCTTGATGCAGGAGTTCCACCGCGAAGCCAACACCCTCTCGGCGAAAGCAGCACACCCGGACCTCACCCGCATCGCGCTGGAAATGAAGGTATTGATCGAACAGATGCGCGAACAGGTGCAAAATATCGAGTGACCCCGTAGCGTCAGCATCCCAGTCACGCGCAAAGGAACGCGACCGTGAACCCAACCATCCACTTCGCCGGCACCCTCTTCGTAGTCAGCGCACCATCCGGAGCGGGCAAAACCACCCTCGTCCACCGCCTGATCGCGTCCGACCCGCATCTTCGTCTCTCGATCTCCTATACCACGCGCGCCCCGCGCCCTGGCGAGCAAAACGGCGTTCACTACCACTTCGTCTCCCCGGCGCAATTCCGCACGATGGTCGAAAACGGCGCCTTTCTCGAATGGGCCGAAGTGCATGGCAACTGCTACGGCACCGCGCGCGCGTGGGTCGAAGCGGAACTGGCCGCCGGCCGCGACGTATTGCTCGAAATCGATTGGCAAGGCGCCCGGCAGATCAAAGCGCGTTTTCCCGCCTGCGTCACGATCTTCATCCTTCCCCCCTCGTTTGCCGAACTGGAAGCGCGGCTGCGCAAACGGGCTTCGGACTCGGACGCGGTGATCGCCAAACGGCTTGCGAACGCCCATGAGGAACTTCGCCACGTCCATGAGTTCGAATATGCTATCATCAACGATCACTTGGACGTTGCAACCCAAGAACTCATCGCGGTCGTGACCGCCGAACGGTGCCGTACTGCCAAACAGGCCGCACGGCATCGGAAACTTTTCTCGGAAATTGCCGCATTGTCCCCAACGCATTGAGGAACCCGAAGATGGCACGCATCACTGCAGACGACTGTCTCAAAAAGATCCCCAACCGCTTCGAAATGACGCTCGCCGCCGCAACGCGGGCGCGGCAGTTGAGCCTGGGCGCGGAACCACTGATTCCGCTCAAACCCAACAGCAAAGACAAACCCACCGTGATCGCACTGCGGGAAATCGCCGCGGGTGCGGTGGGCGTAGAGATCCTGGAAAAACGCAACACCTGATCCGCAACCGGGAAGCCGCGATGGCAGACGCACCCCCTCCCGCTGCGGCTGCCGCACCGACTTCTCGGCTCAGCCCTTTTCAACCGCAAAACATCCCGGTCACTTACGCCGCGCTGCGCAAAACGCTCGCTACCTACCTTGACGCCGCAGCGCTCGCCCGAATCGACGACGCAGTCCATTTCGCCGCGTGGGCCCATGAAGGTCAGACGCGCGCAAGTGGCGAACCCTACGTCACCCATCCGATCGCGGTTGCTGAAATCTCAGCGCAGTGGCACATCGACGACAACGGCATCATCGCGGCGCTTTTGCACGACGTGATCGAAGATTGCGGCGTCAAGAAACACGAAATCGCGCACCGCTTCGGCGCCACGGTCGCCGAACTGGTCGATGCGCTCACCAAACTCGAAAAGCTGGAATCGCAAACCGTCGAAGAGGCACAGGCGCAGAACTTTCGCAAAATGTTTCTGGCGATGGCGCGCGACGTGCGGGTGATACTGATCAAACTCGCCGACCGCCTCCACAACATGCGCACCCTCTCGGCGCTCAAACCCCACAAACGGCGACGTATCGCCCACGAAACGCTCGAAATCTTCGCCCCCATCGCCCACCGCTTGGGGCTCAATGCCCTCTTTCGCGAACTCCAGGACCTAGCCTTCGCCGCCGAACACCCGTGGCGACACGCAGTCCTTGCTGCTGCGGTCGAAACCGCACGCGGCGCCAACGCGCAACTGCTCGACGAACTCCACAGTGCGGTAGCCGCAGCGCTCGCCGAGTGGGGCATTGATGCCGAAATCACCCGCCGCGAAAAACACCTCTACTCGATCTACCAAAAGATGCGGCAAAAGCACCTTCCTTTCGACCAGATCCTCGACCTTTTCGGCCTGCGCATCGTCACCGCGGACGAACCGAGCTGCTACCTCGCTCTGGGCGCGATCCACCGCCACTTCAAACCGATCCCCGGCAAACTCAAAGACTACATCGCACTTCCCAAACCCAACGGCTACCAGTCGCTCCACACCACGGTGATCGGCCCACAAGGGGTGCCGCTCGAAATCCAGATCCGCACGGTCCAGCAACACCGCTTCGCCGAACAAGGGGTTGCCGCCCATTGGCGCTACAAAAGCGCCGAACCAGCCAGCGACGCCGAACGGCAAACCCACGCGTGGTTGCAGTCGCTCCTCGAGCTCCAAGCCGAAAGCGAAGCGCGTGATTTTCTTGAAGCGGTGCGCATCAACCTCTACCCCAACGAAGTCTTTGTCTTTTCCCCGCGCGGCGAGATCTTTTCGCTGCCACGCGGCGCCACTGCGGTCGACTTCGCGTACGCGATCCACTCCCAAGTGGGCCACGCGGCGATCGCCTGTCGCATCAACGGTGAATTGATGCCGCTGCGCACCGAACTCAACAACGGCGACCGCGTCGAAATCATCACCAGCAACACCCCAAGCCCCAACCCCGCGTGGCTCAACTTCGTCCGCACGGCACGCGCCCGCGCCGCGATTCGCCGCTTCCTGCGGCAAGAGACCCAAGAGCAAGCGGTGATCCTAGGTGAGCGGCTCCTTGACCAAGCGCTGCGCCCTTATGGTCTCACGTTGGGCGCGATCTCCACGCTCGCGTGGGATCGGCTTTTGCGCCAACTCTCGGGCAAAAGCAAAAAACAGCTCCTCCAAGAGGTGGGGTTGGGACACCGCAACGCGATCGCGCTCGCCGAACTCCTCGTTGCCGCACAAGACCAAGAGAGCGGCCGTAGCGGCCTCCTCAAACCGCAACCACTCTCCCGTCTCAAAGTGGGCGAACGCGCCGACGCCTCGATCACCTTTGCCCCCTGTTGCCGCCCTGTGCCCGGCGACGACATCGTCGGCATCCTGCGGCAAGGGCACGGCCTCGACATCCACCGCAGCGAATGCCCCATCGTGCGCCGCGGCGGCAAACCGCGCTGGGTCGAAGTCACATGGAGCGACACCATCCCCGAATCGCGTCACTTCCCCGCGGCGCTCACCGTCGTCGCGCGCGACGAGATCGGAATGCTTGCGCGGATCAGCGCCGCAATCGCACAGGAAGGCGGCAACATCGTCCATGTCCAACTCGACGCGCAACCCGAAGCCACCACCCTGATCCAATTCGTGATCGAAGTGCGCGACCGCGTCCATTTGGCGCGCATCATCAAACGGCTCCGCCGGGAACGGGGCCTTGTGCGCATCCAACGCCTTTTGGCAAACCATGGTGAACGCCGCTAACGCGAACCCAACCGCGGCACCTGCAGCCAGCGCTGACCCAAACCCCACCACGGAACCCGCACCACCGCCCTTCGCGTACCACGGCCGCTTCGCCCCCTCGCCCACCGGGGCGCTCCACTTCGGCTCGCTCGTCGCGGCGCTCGCGAGCTACTGCGACGCGCGCGCGCATCAGGGATATTGGCACGTTCGGATCGACGACCTCGACACCCCTCGGGTCGTTCCGGGTGCCGCCGAAACGATCCTTCGCCAACTCGAAGCGTGCGCACTCGAATGGGACGGCCCCGTCACCTACCAGTCGCACCACCGCGACGCCTACCGCGACGCGTTCGAAACCTTACGCCAAAACGGTCGCCTCTACCCGTGCGGCTGCACGCGCAAAGACCTTGCCGACGCCCCGCGCGCCATCGACGGCAGTCGCCGCTACCCCGGCACCTGCCGCAACGGCCTTGCCCCTCAGCGCACACCCCGGGCGTGGCGCTACCGCACCACCGAAACCATCACCTTTTGCGACCGCATCCAAGGGCGCGTCACTGAAAACCTCCCCGAAGATCTGGGCGACTTCATCGTCTGGCGTGCCGATGGGGTTGCCGCGTACCAGCTGGCGGTCGTGGTCGACGACGCGCAGATCGGCGTCACCCACGTCGTCCGCGGCGCCGATCTCCTCGGCTCCACCTGCCGCCAGATTGCGCTCGCTCGGGCGCTGGACCTACCCGTTCCCCAGTACGCCCACGTACTGGTCGCGCTTGCAGCGAACGGCCAGAAACTCTCGAAACAGAACCTCGCGCCACCGCTCCCCTACGACGACCCCCGAACGCTTGCCGCTGCGCTCGTTGCCGCGCTCACCTTTTTGCGGCAAAATCCCCCAAAGGCGCTCTGCAACGCATCCCCGAAAACCATCGTGGCATGGGCCGTTGCCCACTGGAACCCAGCCGCGATACCCGCGGTCACCGCGCTGCCGGTGACTGAAACGACCGCAGCTCTTACCTTTGCCGATTGACCCTTTCCGGAGCCACACGATGATCCCCAACCCAAACGACGAAACGCTCAAAACGCTCCTTACAAACGCGCGCTGCATCGCAGTGGTCGGCATCTCCGACAAGCCCGACCGCGCGAGCTACCGCGTCGCGCGTTATCTGCGCGACGCGGGCTATGAAATTGTGCCGATCAACCCCCGCCTCACCACCTGGGAAGGCATCCCCGCCTACCCGACGCTCTCTGACGTACCCGGTGCGATCGACATCATCGACGTCTTTCGCAAAGCCGAAGAGGTCCCGCCAGTGGTCACCACAGCGCTCGCCAAAGGGTGCCAAACCTTCTGGCTACAGCTTGGGATCCGCAACGACGCAGCGGTAGAACCCCTGATCGCGCGCGGCATCACCGTCGTGCAAGACCGATGCCTCAAAATCGAACATCAGCGGCTCATCACCCCGCCGAATTGACCGCAATCCGATTCACCTCCCAACCGGCAATGCGCTTCGTGCGCGGCGAAAAGGCCACCCCGACCTCGACCACTTGGTTCACGCCGGGTGCATTGCGGTACTTCGCGGCGTAATCCCGGGCTCGAAGCTGAGCAAGCGCCTCCTGTGCCCCTTGCCCTTCCCCCACCTTGAATTCGAAGACCCAAACGGTACCGCCGTGCTGCACCGTCAGATCGGTCCGACCCTGGTTCGTGACATCCTCGGCAACGATGGTCACGCCCAGGCTTGCCAAATGGCTGTAACAGACACTCGCGAAATAGCCCTCGTACTGCGCGATCGGGTTCTTACGATACCAATCGTGCGGTATCGCCGCAAAAAGCCGTTCGAAATGATCGCGCAGCGCGGTCGCATCACCCTTGGCCAAAATGTCGTACACAGCAAAGGTAGCTGCGTTGGCAAGCGCATTGACCTGTGGCGGCGCCCAGACGGTGAGCAACGCCTCGTTGAGCGCAGAGCGCACCTCTTGGTTAGGCAACCGCAAGCGGTAGACCACTCCCCTATGGGAAGGGATAGCCGCCTCGATCGTCAGGTAACCGCTCTGCCACAGCATCGCTTCCGGTTCGATATGATCGACATCGAACGCCGACAGCAGCTGTTCCGTGGCGAAGGTCTGTTCCAGCGCAGGGGTAAAGTAGCCGCGTGAGCGAAGCCAGTCGACCAAATACGAAGAGGTCCCCGTCTCGAACCACCAGCGCCGGAAGACACGTTCGGCAAAAAGCAGCAAGATGTCGAACGGGTTGTATACCGGCTCGCCCTCCCACGCGTACCCGTTATACCATCGGCGCACCGTTTCCCGCTCCAATGGCACACCCGCTTCTGCCGCTGCGGCGAACTCGGGCTGAAAAACGGAATCGAGATCGTACTCCGTATAGCCACAGATCGTGGCGAACGCGCGCGACAAAGTAATGTCACGCAGATGGTTCAACTCGGAAAAGAGCGAAACCTTGCTGAACTTCGAAACGCCGGTCAGCAATACGAAGCGCAGATCGGCATCACGCCCCTTCAGTACCGAGTAGAAGTTTCGCAACCCCTCGCGCATCGCCCGCGCCACCTGCGGTTCGGTGAGATTGTCGAGGATCGGCTTGTCGTACTCGTCGATCAATACCACCACCCGCTCGCCGTACCGCTCTGCCACGCGCGAAATCAGCTGTTGAAACCGGATATGGACGTCGCTTGCGCGATCCGAGATCGGCACTGCTAACCGCTCCGCGTTCTCTTCCAGGACCGCATGGATGTGTTCCTCGAGCTGCGCCCGCCGCTCCAATCGCCCCTCGGCAAACGAAACCCGAACGATCGGATGGCGTTTTCCCCAATCCCAATGGTCGGCAAGATAAAGCCGCGGGCGCGCAGCCGCCTGCGGATCGGCCCCCAGCCGCTCGGCGCGCGCTCCTCCCTCGAACAGCAGACGATTTCCGGCAAAAGCTTCGGCCACGGTATCGAGGAAAAGCGACTTGCCGAAGCGGCGTGGACGAGACAAAAAATAGGCGCCGCCACCCTCTGCAAGAGCGGCAACGAGCGGAGTTTTATCCACGTAGTAGTAACCTTCGTTGCGGATCTTCGCAAAGGTCTGAATACCAATGGGAAGTTTGCGACGGCCGAGCATAGAGCACATCCCCAAGCTGTTGCCCGATTCTACCGCACCACCTTGCCGCCCGGTTTAGGCTTGTCCACCACAACCGCTCCGCTCCCAGCCGCAGCGCGCCACTTGAAAACCCATCCGCGCGCGCCTACATTGAAAACAGGCAATGCAAGCAGAAAAAGGCTGAGCGGATGGAATTTCGCGACTACTACCAAATCTTGGGTGTGCCGCGCACTGCGACCCAGGACGAGATCAAAAAAGCGTACCGCAAACTGGCGCGGCAGTACCACCCGGACGTCTCGAAAGAGCCGGACGCCGAACAAAAGATGAAAGCGATCAACGAAGCCTACGCGGTCCTTTCCGACCCGGAAAAACGCGCCGCGTACGACCAACTGGGCGCCCACTACCGGGCCGGGCAAGAGTTCCGGCCGCCACCCGGGTGGGACGCTGGCTTCGAATTTCGCGGCGGGCCGTTCGACGCTGCCGAGATGGGCGACTTCTCCGACTTTTTCACCGAACTCTTCGGCCGCATGGGCGCCGGACACCGAACCCATCGCCGCGCCCAGAGCGGCGCCCAAGGGTTTCGCGGCGAAGACCACCACGCAAAGATCCTCATCGACCTCGAAGACGCCTACCGCGGCGGCACCAAAACCGTGACCTTGCACGCTGCCGAGTTCGACGCGCTCGGCCACTTGGTGGTCAAACCGCGTACGCTCGAAATCAAGATTCCCAAAGGCATCCGCGAAGGGCAGATCATCCGGCTGGCGGGCCAAGGAAGTCCCGGTATCCACGGCGGCGCAAACGGCGACCTGCTGCTCGAAGTCCATTTCCGTCCCAGCGCCGACTATCGCGTCACCGGGCGCGACGTCTACCGCAAACTGCCGCTCGCGCCGTGGGAAGCGGCGCTGGGCGCGGTCGTCCCCGTGCGACTGCCCGACGGCAGCGAACTCAAAGTCCGCGTGCCCGCGGGCGCGCAAAACGGCAAGACGCTGCGCGTCAAAGGCCGTGGGATTCCCGGAAACCCAGCAGGCGACCTCTACCTGGAACTCACCGTCGTCCTTCCGCAACCTGCGAACGACGCGCAACGCGCCGCGTACGAGACCCTCGCGAACGCTTTCCCGAAATTTGACCCAAGAAGCCACGCATGAAAGCGCCGCGTTCAATTGGCGGCATTCATAAAAAAGGGCGCTTACGCGCCCTTTTCCACATGATGGGATCGTTCAGCCGATCCGATCAGAACTTGTGGCGGATCCCGATGTTGAACCCGTTTTGGTAACCCGCACCGCCGTTCGAGCTGTCACCCACCGACGCGGTAGCCCCTTTCTTGTTGCTGATGTCGGCATACGCCACGTAGAGGTTGGTGCGCTTCGACAGATCATGCTCGTAACCGATCGCCCACTGAGTCGACTTCGGATCAACCGAAGTGCCGCTCACATCACGCTTCGTGTAGTTGTACGAAGCGAGCACACGACCAGCGCCAGAAACCGGCACGGTCACGCCAAGCATCCAGCTGTTGCGCTCATCGGTGGCATTGACTTCACGATTGCCGTAGGCTGCCGCCACTTTCGCAACCCCGAAGTCATACGAACCCGCGATATCCCAAACATCCAGACTGGCTGCCCCCGCGGCCTGAGGATCGATCTTGTGGTAGTTGAGCCCAAGAAGGATCGGGCCGTTTTTGTAGACCGGGCTCAACGCAAAGACACGGGTATCATTGTCGTTGCCCGCGGTTTCTGCGCCAGCGAGGTGATTCACATAAGCCGCAGTCACCGTCAAACCGGAGAAGCTCGGCGAAATGTACGCAACGGTGTTATCCACGCGCACGTCGGTTTGATAGAGGTTGTTCATCTCACCAACCGTACCGAACCCAAACGGATCGACCGAGGAAAGGAGGTTAAATTGCGGGGTGTAGACGCGGCCCACTGCCAACGTACCAAAACCACCCGAAAGCGTCACGAACGCTTGGCGACCAAAGAGCGGGCTACCATTGCGAAATTCGGGTTGTTCGATACCAAAACCGGTTTCCAACACAAAGCCCGCTTTGAGCCCGTTACCGAGATCTTCAGTTCCTTTGAACCCAAGGCGGTTGCCCGACTGAATCCCACTATCCACCGAGAACTTCGAGCCGACGCCCGGCGCAATGTTGTCGCTGCGATGCGATACGCCGACGTCCACCAGACCATAAATCGTCACGTTCGATTGAGCCATTGCCGGCGCGGCGACGAGCCCGGCAACTGCCAGAGCGATCAGTTTCTTTTGCATCGTGCTTCTCCTCTGCATGAGATGTTAACCCTGGGCGCAACTGCACCCGCCAACTGAGCACCGCAAGCGCGAATGCTTGCCGCTTATTGTGACCGTGATCACGCCCCAACGCAAGAGGCACGAAAAAATTGCTCCACTCTCAGCGCACCAAGCTGTTGCATTTACGCCACACAGGGTTCGATCCGTTTTGTTACGGAACTTTCCCTTCGTTTTAGCACTCGAACGTCATGAGTGCTAAAATGACCATCGGGTCGAGGAAGGAGGGTTCACGATGCACCCAGCTACCATCACGCTCCCCCAACCGGTCGCGGTGGGCACAGAGCGCGCAGCTACGTTGCCGACGGCGTGGCACGGGTCGCTCCCAAGCCCCGTGAGCAGTTTGTCACGCTACATTCAGGCGGTAAACCGTTTTCCCGTGCTCTCTGAAGCGGAAGAGTACGAACTGGCGCGTCGCTTTCATGAGACGAACGACCTGGACGCGGCGCGGAAACTGGTGCTGGCGAACCTGCGCTACGTCGTGATGATCGCGCGGCAATATTTTGGGTATGGGCTACCGGAAGCCGACCTCATCCAAGAGGGCAACGTGGGGCTCCTCAAAGCGGTCCGCCGCTTCGACCCGTACAAAGGGGTGCGCTTCATCACCTTCGCCGCTTACTGGATCAAAGCGGAAATTCACGACTATATCCTGCGCAACTGGCGGCTGGTGCGAATCGCCACCACCAAGGCGCAGAAGAAGCTCTTTTTCAACCTCCGTAAGCTCCTTGGCGGCGAGCCCCTCACCCGCGCCAAAGCCGACGCGATCGCAGAAACCCTCGCGGTGAAACCGGAAGAGGTCGCAGAGATGCACGCGCGCTTTGCCGGCGGCGACGTCGCGCTGGAAGGCATGCCCGACAGCGACGAAGAGAGCGACTGGCGCGCGCCGCTTGCCTACCTGCCCGACCCCAGCGGCACGCCGGAAGAAGCGGTTGCCGAAGCCGAAGCGGAACGGTTGAGCCAAGAGGGGCTTGAGCATGCGCTCACAAAGCTGGATGAACGCAGCCGCGCGATCGTCACCCGCCGCTGGCTCACCGAGTCGCCGGCAACCCTGCAGGAGCTTGCCGCAGAATATGGCATTTCTGCGGAACGGGTGCGGCAGATCGAAGCGGCAGCGCTGAAAAAGCTGCGGGCGTGGCTTACCCCGCAAGCAGACGCGGTGTTATGAGCACGCCCCCCGAACTGCGCTGGCAGCAGCGCTTCGCCAGCTTTCAGCGGGCGCTCGAAGCGCTCGAAGCGGCGGCGGACCTCGCAGCAAAACGGCCGCTCTCTCCCCTTGAGCGCAGCGGGTTGATCAAGTCGTTCGAATTCACCTATGAGCTTGCCTGGAACGTGCTCAAAGATTATCTCCTGTTTCAAGGCGAACCCAACGTTGCCGGCTCGCGCGACGCCTTTCGCGAGGCGTTTCGCCGCGGCCTCATCCACGACGGCGAGACCTGGTTGGCGATGATCACCGACCGGAACCGTACCGCGCATCTCTACGACGAAGCGACCGCGGAAGCGATCGCGCAGACAATTGTTACCCGCTACCTTCCGCTTTTTCGCACGCTGGCTGGCGATTTGGCCACACGAATCCAGGCAACCTAACCGCGATGCTCCCCTTTCCCAACCCGCCGCATGAGCGATCCGCCCCCCTTGCTGCCCCCCCGTTGGCGACACTGGTCGCGTTGAGCGGCATTCCCGCGCCCCACTGGCAACGGCTGCTTACCTGCCTTGCCTCCGACCCCAGAATCGAACAGGCGTGGCTCTTTGGCTCACGCGCCAAGGGCACGTGGCAGGAAGGCTCCGATATCGACCTCGCGGTCTGGGCCCCCGCGTGGCAAGCGTACGATTTGACCCGAATGCTCACCGCGCTCGATGGGCTCGATTTGCCGTGGTCGATCGATCTCGTAAACCGCGCGCGTCTGGCGAACACCGCGTTGGACGCGCACATCGAACGGGTCGGAATTCCGCTACTGCCCTTTTCCGCCACACAGAAGCAGGCGAACGACTAACCGGATCACCATGCCGACGATCACCGACCCCCGCCCCGCCCCTACCCCCAACTGCGTTGCGATCGCCGGTGTCGACCCGTCGGGCGGCGCGGGGCTTTTGGCCGACATCAAGACCTTCACAGCGCTGGGCGCGTTCGGCTGCGGCGTGGTCACCGCGCTTACGGCGCAAAACACCCAAGGAGTCACCGCGATCCACACCCCACCCCCACCGTTTCTCACCGCGCAGCTCGACACCCTCTTTGCCGACCTCCCCGTTGCCGCGATCAAAACCGGGATGCTCGGCAACCGCGCGGTAATCGAAACGGTCACGGCGGCGCTGCGCCGCTGGTTTCCCGACCCAGCCGCACAACCGCCCGTCGTTGTCGACCCGGTGATGATCGCCACCAGTGGCGACCGGCTGCTCGATGCCGACGCGGTCTCGCTTCTGGTCGAAGCGCTCTTTCCGATTGCGACGGTGGTGACCCCGAACCTTCCGGAAGCTGCGGCGCTCACCGGCTTACCCGAAGCGACGACACGCGCGGCGATGCGCCGGACTGCCGAACGGGTGCGCGCGCTCCTTCCTGCCACCCCTGGGCGCTGGGTCTTTCTCAAAGGGGGGCATCTTCCCGGCGACGAGCTGATCGACCTAGCGTTTGACGGCGAAACGATGCTCGAATTCCGCGCGCCCCGCCAACCCTATGGCGCGCTGCACGGCACCGGTTGTACGCTTGCTGCGGCGATTACTGTGGAACTCGGTTTTTGGTACATTGGGCAGAACGCTTTGAGAGGGGATTCTCCTGCCGCGCCGAACGCCGCGCCAACCCTCACCGCCGAAGCCGCCCAAACCCGTTTTGCTGCGGCGCACCGCTACCTGCACCGCGCGATCGGCGCGTGCCCCCACATCGCTGCCGGGCGCGGCGCGCAGCCCCTTGGCCACATGCCGCTTCGCGGTCACAATTCGTAAAGACTCCCCTCACCGCGTACCACCCGCGCCACCACGTCGCGCTTCAAATGGGGCGCAAGCGTTTCGATGAACGCATAGACGAAGCCGCGCAGGTAGGCGTTGCGCAGAATCCCGATGCGGGTGACGTTCGATTCGATCAAATGGCCGAGATCACGCTGCACCAGATCGCTATCGACCGCGGGATCGAACGCCATCTTGGCGATGATCCCGACGCCGAGTCCCAAGCGCACATAGGTTTTGATCACGTCGGAGTCGATCGCGGTAAGCGCCACCGTCGGTTTCAACGCCCGCCCCAAAAAGGCTTTGTTGATGTGGTCGCGCCCGGTAAACGCCCCGTCGTAGGTAATGAGCGGGTATTGGGCGATCGCTTCGAGCGAGAGCGGCTCAACGGTTGCCAACGGATGGTCTTTCGGAACCACCAGCGAATGGGTCCACTGGTAGCACGGCAGTTCGACCAATTCGGGGTATTCGCTGATCGCTTCGGTTGCGATCACCAAGTCAGCGTCGCCCGCCAAAACCATTTCGCACGCGTACCGGGGGCTCCCCTGATGGAGCGAAAAGCGCACTTTCGGGTAGAGGCGACGAAAGCGGTCGATCACCGGCGGTAGCACATAGCGCGCTTGGGTATGGGTGGTGGCGATCGCCAACACGCCGTCGTCGCTTTTCGCGAACTCTTCCGCAACGGTATAGAGGCTATGGACGTCGCGCAGAATCCGCTCACAGAGCGCAACCACCTGTTTGCCCGGCTCCGTCAATCCGGTGAGGCGCTTGCCGTGGCGCACGAAAATCTCGACACCCAGCTCCTCCTCGAGCGCCCGAATCTGTTTCGAAACGCCAGGCTGCGAGGTAAACATCGATTCGGCGGCGTCGGAAACGCTCATGCCGTGGCGAATCACCTCGACCACATAACGCAACTGCTGTAGATTCATGTGCAGGACACCTTTCGCTGTTTCGTGCACTCTAAACAGTTCGAATCCTACCGTCAAGGGAAGCGTTATTCCATATGATGGAAAGTACGGTACAATGACGGGATCGTGATCAGCCCAAAAAAGATGAACGCCCCCTACGAGAAGCCCGCCGGAATCCAAGTCATCGACCGCCTGGTGCGCCTTCTTGATCTTCTCTCCAAACACAACGCCCCCGTCGCGCTCCGGGACCTGGCCGCGCAGGCGGAGCTTCCCCCGTCCACCGTGCATCGCATCCTCAACGCGGTTGTTCCCAGCGGCCTCATCGAACGGCTCGACGGCGGTCACTATCAACTGGGTCTGCGCCTCCTGGAACTCGGCGCGAAGGTGAAAGAGCGGCTCACCGTCCGAGACGTCGCGCTTCCCTACCTTCAAAAGCTTCATGACGCAACGGGCGAGAGCGTCAATCTGGGGGTGCGCGATGGCGACGAGATCGTCTATATCGAGCGCACCTCGGGCGGCCGCTCGTCCGTGCGCGTGGTCCATATCGTCGGCTCGCGCGCGCCCTTGCACACGACCGCCACCGGCAAGTGGTTTCTGGCCGAGATGTCGCCCTCTGAGCGCGCCGCCTATTGTGCCCGTACGGGTCTGGCGCCGCAAACCCCCCACTCCTTGACCACGCGGGAAGCGCTCGAAGCGGAACTGGCGGAACTTGCGCAGGAAGGGGTTGCGTACGATATGGAAGAACAGGAACTGGGGGTGCGCTGCATCGCCGCGCCGATCCGCGACGAAACCGGGGCACTCGTTGCTGGCATTTCGCTCTCGACCCCTGCGGAACGGTTCGACCGCAGCAAAGCGCCGCTCGTCCAAGCCACCGCTCAAGCGATTTCGCGCGCGCTCGGGTACCGGCAATAAGCGGTTGCCCCCTTGCGCGCGCCCCGCGATCTACCCGGCGCGGGGGTTGCCCCGTTGCGCCCGGGCAGGCAACGGTTTGCCCGTTTCCAACCAGTGGCGCAACCGCTTGGCGTCGGCAACCCGCGTGTACTTCCCCTGACTGTTGAGCAGGACGAATATGGTTGGTCGCCCCTTCACCGGGGTCACCAACACCAGACAACGACCCGCTTCACGCGTATAGCCCGTCTTTTGCAAGGCAATGGGCATCGCGTCGTTACGGACCAACGCATTGGTAGACCGGAAACGGACCGTACCACTGTGGGTGCGCACCAACTCCTCATTCTCCGTCGAATAGTCGCGAATGACCGGGTCCTGGTAGGCGGCGCGCACCAGGCGCACCAGATCGTTCATAGAGGCAACATTCTCTGGGGATAACCCCGCCGGATCGACGAAGTGGCTGTGGCGCATCCCAAGCATCTTGGCTTTGACGTTCATCGCGCGCACGAACGCCGCGCGTCCGCCAGGATAATGGCGCGCAAGCGCCATCGCCGCGCGGTTGTCGGAAGCCATCAGCGCAAGCTTGAGCGCGTCACCGCGGGTCAGCGTGGTTCCAGCAACCAGGGGGGAGCGGGTCCCTTTGATCCGGTCGTAATCTTCCGCGGTAATGGTAATCAGCTCCTGCAATGGTTGCTTGGCTTCGAGCACCACGAGCGCCGTCAAAAGTTTGGTGATCGACGCGATTGGCCGCGGCACTTCTGGATCCCCGTGCTGCGCCAGCACCGCAAGCGACTGGGCGTCGACTGCCAGATAGGCTTCCGACCGCAACCCAGGACCCGGAGCCGTAGCGTAGGCGAACGAAAACCCGATCCCTATCAAAGCAAACCCCACGATGAGCCGCTGCACTACTCGCCCCGCTGGCATGTTCGCGTATCCTCTAGGCAATGGATGACGAACATGATAAAACATTGCCGCTTGTCTGACAACGTGAGTAGGAAACGATGCCCTCCTGGACGCTCGCCCCACGGGTTGCGGAAATCGCCCCTTTTCATGTCATGGAACTGCTGCGCCGCGCGCACGCCCTGGAACGCGCCGGGCACGACGTGATCCTCATGGGCTTTTCGAAATATTTCGGGATGACCGGTTGGCGTCTCGGTTGGTTGCTGTGCCCCGACGCCGAGATCGCGCGCGAAGCGGAAAAACTTGCCCAGCACCTCTACATCGCGCCTTCTACCGTGGCGCAACACGCCGCACTCGCTGCCTTCTCGCCGGAGACGCTGGCAATTTTGGAGGCACGGCGCCAGGCGTTTGCTGAGCGCCGCGAAACGCTCCTCGAGGGGTTGGCTGCGCTCCACCTCACCCCGCCGGCGCGTCCGCAAGGGGCGTTCTACGCCTATGTCGATATCACGCCGCTTGGTGGCGACGCCGACACCTGGGCCCACCGGTTTCTGGAAACGGCATTCGTGGCGGTCACACCCGGGCGTGACTTCGGCGAACACGACGCCAACCGCTACC
Source organism: Hydrogenophilus thiooxidans (assembly GCF_019049855.1). Classification (GTDB taxonomy): domain Bacteria; phylum Pseudomonadota; class Gammaproteobacteria; order Burkholderiales; family Rhodocyclaceae; genus Hydrogenophilus; species Hydrogenophilus thiooxidans. The sequence continues at coordinate 188,312 of NZ_JAHLSY010000002.1, forward strand.
TGCGCTTTGCCTATACTACGGACGCCGAGCGCATCGCAGAGGCGTGCGCGCGGTTGTGCCGCCTCCTTACTGCCGGGTAGCGGAAAACAGCTTTTTTGCCAGAACAGCCGCATAGGTACCCATATGTCGTAAAGCTATTGCAAACAATTCTCGTTTGATTTATCATAATCTTCGTTGTCCATTACTCGGAGTCGATGACCATGCACCGTCGTACGTTTCTGACTGCGCTCACCGCAACCCTGATCGCTGCGCCCGTTTCGGCAACCCATGCGGCCGAGACGCTCACCGTCTATACGTCACGCAACGAACAGTTGATTCAACCGGTGTTCGATGCGTTCACCAAAGCCACTGGCATCGCTGTCCGCTTTACCACGGACAAAGACGGCGCGTTGATCGAACGGCTCAAAGCCGAAGGCGAAAACACACCAGCCGACCTCTTGATCACCGTAGACGCGGGCAACCTGTGGCTTGCGAAGAGTTCTGGCGTACTGCAACCGCTCCAAAGCGACATCGTCACGCAAAAAATTCCCGCGCATTTGCGCGATGCAGACAACCACTGGTTCGGCGTGAGCCTGCGCGCCCGCCCCGTGATGCGCCACGTTGAGCGGGTCCGTGCCGAGGAAATCACCCGCTACGAGGATTTGGCCGACCCGAAATGGAAAGGGCGTTTGTGTCTGCGCACGTCGAAAAACGTCTATAACCAGTCGCTGGTCGCGACAATGATCGCCGACCTGGGTGAAGCCAAGACCGAAGCGATCGTCAAAGGGTGGGTCGCGAACCTTGCCACGCTCCCCTTCCCCAACGACACGGCCGTCCTGAAAGCGATCGCAGAAGGGGTCTGTGACGTCGGGATTGCCAACACCTACTACCTTGGGCGCCTGGTTGCCGAAACGCCGCAGTTCCCTGTGGTGCCGGTATGGACGAATCAACAGGAGCGCGGCGTCCATGTCAATGTCTCAGGGGTCGGCGTCACGAAACACGCCAAGCACCCGGAATTGGCGAAACGGTTCATCGAGTGGCTGGTCACCCCCGAAGCGCAAAAACTCTTTGCCGAGCTGAATCACGAATACCCCGTGGTCGAGGGGACACCGGTAAGCCCCGTCGTCGCCCGCTGGGGAACCTTCCAAGCGAGCCAGACGCCGCTCAGCAAAGCGGGTGAATGGCAGCGTGCAGCGGTACAATTGATGGATCGCGCTGGCTGGCGCTAATCGGTGGTTTGCACACGTTGAAACGCTTTACCGTGACGGGCACACCCGCAGGTGTGCCCCGTTTCGCTTTTTGGCACGTCGTGGTGGCGGGGCTCGTTGCTCTTGCCGCTGCACCGCTCATTGCGATCGTCGCGTCATTTCGCGCGATCGACTCTGACGTGTGGCACCACCTCACCGCCTATCTCTTGCCGACACAACTCCTTGAGACGGCGCAGTTGCTGCTCGTCGTCCTGCTTTTGGCGTTCACGTTGGGAGTGGGGCTTGCGTGGCTCACCACGGCGTACCGCTTTCCCGGTGTGACGCTCTTTCGCTGGGTGTTGCTGCTGCCACTGGCCATGCCGGCGTACGTGCTTGGGTTCGTCTATCTTGCCTGGTTCGACGTCACCGGCAGTGTTGCCCTTTTCCTGCGGCGCTGGGAGATCCCTTTGCCTCAAGTTCGATCCTTGTGGGGCGCGGCCTGGGTCTTGGCGTTCGCGCTCTATCCGTACATCTATTTGGCAGCGCGCGTCGCTTTCGTGACCACCAGCGCTCGGGCGTTGGAGGTGGGTCAGGCGTTGGGGCTCACCCGACGACAAGCCTTCTGGCGCGTGGCGGTGCCGCTCGCTCGCCCGGCGATCGTCGCGGGATGTGCGCTCGTTGCGTTCGAAGTGCTTGCCGATTTCGGGGTGGTGGCGCTTTTCGGCGTCGAAACGTTGAGTGTCGGCATCTACAAGGCGTGGTACGCGCTCTTTTCCCTATCCACAGCGATGCAGATCGCCGCGCTCCTTGCATTCTTGGCGGTTCTGGCGCTTTTTTTCGAACAGTGGGCCCGCAAACGGGCCCGTTTCACCACGACGGGCCGCAGTCAGCCACTCACTCCGACACGGCTTACCTCGTTCCCTGCCTGGGGCGCAACGCTGCTTTGCACGGCGGTGCTGGCCGTCGCGCTTCTCTTGCCCGTTGCGCAACTCTGCGTTTGGGCGTGGACACTGGGGCGGGACGCTTTGACGAGCCGCTACTGGCACTTTTTCGCCAATTCCCTCATACTGGGCAGCAGTGGCGCGGGCGTCACCGTGACGCTGGCGCTACTTCTTGCCTACGCGCAACGGCTTGACGGGCGCCCAATCATGCACACCGCAGTCCGCATCGCGACCGTCGGTTACGCCTTGCCGGGTGCAGTTCTGGCGGTAGGGGTCGTTGCGGTCACGAGCGCAGTCGATCACGTGTGGATCGCACTGGGACGGTGGTTCGATGCCCACTGGGCGCCCCTTCTGGGGGGGACGGTCGTGGCGATGCTCATCGCGTATGCGATCCGCTTTTTGGTGGTCGCGTTCGGCCCAATCCAGGCAGCTCTGGCACGGGTCACGCCACGGATGGACGAAGCCGCGCAAAGTTTGGGTGAAACCCAATACGGCATTCTGCGCCGTATCCACCTTCCGTTGCTGCGCCCGGCACTCTTTGCCGCAGCTGCGCTCGTCTTCATCGATATCTTGAAAGAGTTGCCGATCACCCTGATGACCCGCCCCTTCGGCTGGGAGACGCTCGCCACCCGCATTTTCGAATTGACCAACGACGGGCGTTGGGAAGAGGCGGCACTCCCAGCATTGGCGGTGACGTTGGCAGGCGCCCTTCCCGCGTGGTTTCTTGCCAAAAAGATCACCCATCCCACCTCGGCACACACCCCGGAAACACCATGCTGACACTGGAGCAGGTCACGAAGCGCTTTGGCACCCATACGGTTTTGCGCGATTTTTCGCTGACGCTCGATGCAGGCATGATCGGCTGCCTGCTGGGGCCGAGCGGCAGCGGCAAGACAACGGTGCTGCGTCTGATCGCCGGTTTCGAGACGCCAGACGCCGGAACGATCACGATCGGCGGCACGCCCGTTGCCGATGCCCGTCGCGCGCTCGAACCCCATCGCCGCCAAGTGGGCATGGTATTTCAAGACCATGCCCTTTTTCCCCACTTGACGGTAGCCGAAAACATCGCGTTCGGGTTACGGTCGTGGCACGCCACGGAACGCACCGCGCGCGTTACCGCGCTCCTGCGCTTGATCGATCTCGACGACGCTGCACACAAGTATCCGCATGAACTCTCCGGGGGGCAGCAGCAACGCGTTGCGCTGGCCCGGGCGCTTGCGCCTCGGCCTCGGCTACTGCTTTTGGATGAGCCGTTCTCCAACCTCGATTCGATGCTGCGCGAACGCTTGGCGATGGAGGTGCGCCGCATCCTCAAACACGAAGCGGTCACGGCGCTACTTGTCACCCACGACCCATTCGAGGCATTTGCAATCGCCGACCGTTTGGGCGTGGTGGCAAACGGCCAGCTTGCCCAATGGGATACCCCGTATGGGCTCTACCATCAACCGCACAACCGCTTCGTTGCTGAATTCATCGGAGAGGGGGCATTTCTACCAGGAACTTTCGAAGCGCCCAACCAAGTGCGCACCGAATTGGGGACGTTACCCTGTCAGGACGAACCCGCCCTTTCTCCGGGAGATGCGGTCGACGTGCTGCTGCGGCCAGATGATCTCGTACACGACGAAGCCAGTCCGGTGATCGCGCGCCCGATCCATGCGGTCTTTCGCGGTTCGATCATTCGCTACACGTTGCGGCTTGCAAGCGGCGCCACCGTTCTCATGGACCACCCCAGCCACGACCCTTTGCCGCTCGAGAGCGCAATCGGCGTACGGCTCGACACCCGCCACGTCGTGGTGTTTCGCCGAACGTCAGCGGCGGTTGAAATCGACCAACCCGATTGCGGGTGCTCGGTCAACACCAACCAGGCGTTGTAACTGCCGGTAGAGCGACAGCACCGTCTTGCTGTAGCGCTGTTTCGGATCTTTCAAACTGCCGTGGTAGTACTGCAACGCCATTTCCAGCGTGCCGTAGCGTTGCACCCCTTCGGCCAACACTTCGATCCCAACGGCGATATTGACCTCGGGGTCGAAGAGGTGGTCCGCCTGCGGCTCGCCGGCCACGCGGGCATCGATCTTGTCGAGGTGCCATTTCGGAATCACCTGCATCAGCCCCAGCGCCCCTTGCTCACTTTTTGCGTTCGGGTCAAACCCCGATTCGACCGCGATCATCGCGACGATCAGCAGCGGATCGAAGCCATACCGGCGCGCTTCGGTCTCGATCGCCTTGAACCAGCGCACCAACTGCTGCTCTGGCGTCTCGTAGCGCTTGGCGACGAAGCGGCGCAATTTTCGGAGTTCCGGCGTACTCTCCGTGAGCGAATAGATCGATAACGAAGGTTGGGCATCGGGCTTTGTGCGGTTGGGATCCGCAACGGTGTGACGCTTTTCTGCTTGAGCCGCAGCTGCATGCGTCACGAGGCGGTCCTCGCCTTGGTAGCCCGCATAAGTGGGCTGTGGCGCAGGCATATTGGCCGCATTCACCGGCTCGATCGACCAAGTAAGTAGCGGACGCGGATCGTGGTGGGCCACATAGAGCAACCCGGCAAAAAAGGTCAGGACCGCTCCCTGACCAAACCAGTGCACCCATTTCATCGTGGGACTCCTTATTATCGATGACCCGATTCCCATCGGGCGAAAGGTAGCTTTACCGCTTCGGCACACTCCTAGCGGCAGTAGTCTCTCTTTGGGGCAATCGCTAGGATAGCGTCAAGCGCTTGACGTAGCAAGAAAAATTACGAAAATCAAGCAAAAAAACGGACCACGCTGTGGCGGATCTGCGACAGCGCTGCGATCACGTGGGGGGAAAGCGCCAAGAGAGACCCGTTGGGGACAAGCGCGTTGCAAGCGCCCCCCATGAGAAAAGCGGTCCGGGATCGGTTTTCCGACCGGGAGCGATATCGCTATGGCCGGCCAGATCGACCATCTGCGGAAAACGGGAACGAAGCGCGGTCAATAACGTGGCGAGGCGATCGTACTGCGCCCGCGCAAACGGCGTGCTGTCGTCGCCTTCGAGCTCAATCCCAATCGAGAAGTCGTTACACCGATCGCGCCCGCGCCAGCAGGAGACCCCCGCGTGCCACGCCCGTCGTTCGGGCGGGACGAACGCAATGGTCGTGCCATCGCGTCGAATCAGGTAGTGCGCCGAGACGCGAAGCCCGGCAATCGTGCGAAAAAAGGGGTGCTCCTCTGGGTCGAGCCAGCCAAGGAAAAAGCGCTCGATCGCGTCCCCGGCAAAATGCCCCGGTGGCAGGCTAATCGCGTGGATCACCGCAAGCGTCACCACGGCGTCAGGCGGACGGGCGTCGGCATGAGGGGAATCGAGGATGCGATCGACCGGCAAGCGCACCGCTTACTCCGGCTTGCCACCCAACCAAGCAGCGACCACGGCAGGTGCGGAAGGAAAATACCAGTGGACGTAGCTCGCTGTGAGCGACCCCACCCGGTAGATCGCTTCGCCGTGCGCGCCGTTCTCCCGTGACGGGTAATATTCCGCCCAGCGCCACGGCGGCTGCGGTGGCGTTTTCCAGCGCGAATAGTGGAAGGTGTGGCCCGTCAGGGTCCCATTCGGCAGCACCAGCCGCTGCCCGCCCAATGCCGCAAGGCGCGACTGCATCACGACATGCCCCGCCAGCAACCCTGCCATCGGATATCGCTGCCCATCGAGCGTTTCGAGCGTGGTCGCCACCGCCATCATCCCGCCACATTCGGCAAGGATCGGAACCCCAGCGGCATGGGCGGCGCGAAGGCTTGCGCGAAACCGCTCGGCTGCGGCCAGTTCCACCGCGAAACGCTCGGGGTACCCTCCGGGAAGCCAGAGGGCGTCGGCAGAGGACGGCACGGCCTCATCGGCAATGGGGGAAAAGGGGATGAGGGTTGCCCCCAGCGCTTCGAGACATTCGCGGTTTGCGGGATAGACGAACGAAAACGCCGCATCCTGCGCCACCGCAATGCGTTTGCCTGCAAGAAGCGGTGGCAAGTTCGGAGGGGGGATATCCGGCAGAGCGACCTCGGGCCAGAGGGCGTCGGCAACCCAGGGGAGGATCGCATCGGCCAATGCGTCGAGCCGAGCGTCGAGATCGGCGATCTCAGCAGCCTGAAAGAGCCCCAGATGGCGTTCCGGCAACTGCGCCTCGGGGCGCTTGGGCAACGCGCCAACGAATGCGAGCCGCGGGGGCAGCCGTTCGGCAAGGAGCGCCGCGTGACGCGCCCCCGCCACTCGATTCGCCACGACCCCCCAGACGCGCAATTCGGGGTCGAACGACGCCAAGCCGTGGGCGATCGCCGCAAAAGTCTGCGCCATCTTGCCTGCGTCGATGAGCAGCAACACCGGCAATCCGAGCCGCTTCGCCAACTCGGCCGCCGAAGGAGCGCCGTCAAAAAGCCCCATCACCCCTTCGACGAGCACGACGTCGGCCTCCCGAGCCGCGCGCGCTAAGCGCCAGCGCGCATCGTCCAAGCCACACATCGCGAGGTCGACATTCTCGACCGGCGCCCCCGACGCCGCCGCGAGCACCATCGGATCGAGAAAGTCGGGACCGCACTTGAAGAGCCGTACCCGTCGCCCCAGTTTGCGGTGCGCTCGCGCAAGCGCCGCGGTCACCACCGTCTTCCCCTGCCCCGACGCCGGAGCAGCAAGCAGCGACGCGATCAAAACTCCACCCCCGGCATCGCGGCAACGCCTGCCTGAAACGCATGCTTCACGAGCCGCATCTCGGTCACCGTATCGGCAACGGCAAGTAGTTCCGGCGGCGCGCCGCGCCCCGTGATCACCACGTGCTGCATCGCCGGACGGTTGGCGAGCGCCGTCAACACCCGCTCGAGCGGCAGGTAGCGATACTTCAATACGATATTGAGCTCGTCGAGCACTACGAGCCCAACCGCGGGATCCGCCAGCGCCGACTCCGCGGCGCGCCACCCCGCTTCCGCCGCCGCGACATCGCGCGCTCGACTCTGCGTCTCCCAGGTAAACCCTTCGCCGCTCACCACCCAGGTGACGTTCGCCTGCCGCCGGAAAAAGGCCTCTTCGCCCGTGTCGCCTCGCCCCTTCACGAACTGCACGACGACGGCGCGGAGCCCATGGCCCAACGCCCGCGCCAGCAACCCAAAGGCCGCTGTGGACTTCCCTTTACCCGGCCCGGTATGGACCAGCACCACCCCGCGTCGGGTGCGCGCGGCGGCGATCTTCTGGTCGACCACCGCTTTTTTGCGCGCCATCCGCGCCTGATGGCGCGCCTCGGTTGCGTCGGCTTGCGTGGGCGCTGGCGTCACCGATGTCGATTCGGATGCCACTGACCGTTCGGGTGCGTCTGCCATCGTCGGGGAAATCCGGTCACGAACACGAAGCGACAATCCTACCACGCTCTCGTGACAGGAGGCGCGAGACCGTCTCCACCTGCAACCCAGTGATCGCGGCGATGTCGCGCAGCCTTGGCCACGGCGCCCCCGGTGCAGCACGGTCGAGCAGCCTGCGCAACCGTTGGAGCCGCGCGAGCGCCGAACCGGAACGCAAGAGCGCCCCTTCGTGCGCCCGTTCGGCGTGGCGCAAATAGTGCGTCGCGATCGCTGGCGACGCGCTCCACGAGGTGAGCACCGTACGGGTGAGCGCAACCGCATCGAACGCGTAGGTGCCAAACAGTTGCGCTTCCACGCCGATCAGGTCGCCCCCGTAGGCGAGCATCACGAACCGCTCGGCAGCGCTCGTGACGCGATCGTCAGGCTGAAAGAGCGCCACGATCCCCCGTTCGATCCGCCAGGTTGGACCAGAACTCCTTGCCCCCCAAAGACGCACCCCGCGCTCGAAGTGGCGCATGGCGTGCACCTGCTGCGGCGCGTTCGCCGGTACCTTAGCTGCTGCGACCGATTCGACCGAACCTGCAAGAAGCGCTTCAACGCTGAGGCCCATGGCCATGCCCTCCGTGCGACATCGGGCGGCCCATCCCTCCCAGCGGGCGGACTTCCGCCTCGATGTCGACGTCCAGTCGCTGACCATTGGCGGTGGTAAACGTCAAGGTCAGGGGAACCTTCTGCCCCACCTCGACCGCTTTCGGCAAATCGATCAACATCACGTGGTAACCGCCGGGTTCGAGATGAACGGTCTGCCCCGCTCCAATCGCGAGCCCGTTGGGGAGCGCACGCATCTGCATACGGTCGCCCACCATCTTCATTTCGTGGATTTCCACCACCGGCGCTACCGGGGTCTTGCCGCCCACCAGCGTCACCGCTTCGTGCGCGGTGATGTGCATGAACGCGCCGGTTGCTTTTTGACCGGGCACCGTCGCCCGAACCCACGGATCGGTTATCGTCACCGGCGCGTGCGCGTGCGCCGTTGCCGAAACCCCGGCCACTGCGCCAACCACCAGCCAAGCCAACAGGTTACGACGAACCGCAAAAAGTGTTCTTTCCATGATCAATCCTTTCCGAATCCGTGTTGGGTATGCGCGCTGCGCACCCACCCAATCGACACTCACGGCGCTTCGGCGAAGAGCCGCGCGACGTCCTCAGCGAACTCCTTCGCACCCATCGCATGCGGCACGGCCAAGCGCAATCTCCCTTTCGGGTCATACACGAACGTGGTTGCCGTGTGGTCCATCGTGTAGCTTGCGCCCGTTGGCACCTTGCGGTAAAAGACACGAAACGCCTTGGCGGTGGCTTCGAGCGTTGCCGCATCGGGCGGAATCAAACCGACAAAGGTCGGATCGAACGCGTTCAGATAGGCGCGCACCACCTCTGGCGTATCGCGTTCGGGATCGACAGTCACGAACACCACGCGAAAGCGCTCCCCCTGCGCGCCCAAAAGGCGTTTCACCTCGACGGCACGCGCAAGCGCCGTTGGGCAGACGTCCGGACACTGAATGAAGCCGAAGTAGAGCGCCACCACCTCGCCACGAAAATCGGCAAGGCGTCGCACCCTCCCTTCGGTATCTGGCAACACGAAATCGCGTCCGAAGTCGGCCCCGGTGATCTCTTGGGCGTGAAACGCCGGTTGATCCGAACAGGCAGCGAGCACCACCGCACAGATCGCCCATACGATTCGACGCCATGCGGCGAAGAGACGAGCCATAGCATCCCCCGATGATTTGATGACCGCACAACAACCTGATCGATAGCCAATCAGCGAGGCGGTGCGCGAACCGGAGGGAGACGATGCGCAAACGTATCGACAAAAAGAGCAGCAACGGAGCGGGGTAGCGCCGCGACGGTGACAACCCACCCCCAGGGCACGCCCCATGGCGACGCAATGCCTGGGTGGATCGTTGCAAGAAGACAGTAACCGCACGCCGCAAAGGGGTCGTGATGGTCAGATGCGGCGCTGGACGTGTGCAATGGCGCGCCCCCTCTCGTAGCGCTGGTGTCGTCACTGACCGAGAGACACACGTCGGCAGACGTGCGCGCTGCCCTTCCTTCCCACGAAAGAAGGGGAAAGAACGCGACAAGGCACCACCATAGGGCAAAAAGGAGCGCGCCATTTCGACGGTTCATGTTGTCGAGTATAGCTCAGTTGGCGCCCGGGGAGATAGCCCCTTTTGCTGTGCGCAGAAAACGGCTGGATGCAAACGCGAATAACAGCACCCCGACAAAAAGGGGACCGAAGGGCTGATCGGCAGACAAGGCCACAAAAAAAGCAACGAGATAACTTGCAACCCCTAAGAGCGCTGCCGCCACATTGGCGGTTCGCCACCTTTTGGCGAGCGGGAAAACCGTGAGCGCCGGCAGAAAAAGCAGCGCAAACGCAGCCATGACGCCGAGAATGGTAATCGCCACAGCCGTGGTCACTGCTGCGACCCAATCAAAACCCAAGTACCACCGCCAGCGCGGTAACCCATTTGCGGCGTCGTACGCCGGAAAAAAGTGGGCACGCATGCGGCGACGGGTAAAATAGGGAAGCAGCAGAAGCGCAACGCCGGTGATCACGAGCGCAGCCGCTGCCTCTGTAGGGCTGGCGAAATAGATCTGCCCATCGACCAACGACTGAGCAAGCGCGTGTCCGAGCGCAGTATTGGCGGCAACGAGCATCATCAACGACCAACCCGCTAGGATCATCACACCGTACGCACTGTTGCGAGAAAAACCGTCCCGCTGTTTGACCACTGCCGCCACCGTAGCTCCAGTGGTCGCTGCAACGGCGGGCGCGATCCCAAAGCCCGCCCCCAAGAGCGCAGCGGCGCTGCTGAGATACGCGACGCCAAGCGCCGCCAACCATTCCCCGCGCAAGCGAAGGAGGTTACCCAAAAGGGGCAAGACCACCGCAAAAGGGAGTCCAGCCACGAAGGGCCAGAGAAAGGGGCTCGATAGAAGCGCAAGCAACCTCTCTCCTAACACGGGCAATCTCCGTTCCGTCAGACTTACTCATTCTTGCTTAAACAAGAACAACGCTGACTTCCTGCTTCACTGAGGACGGTTTCGCTCCAAGAGAGAAGAGCCTTGAAGCCAGAGTCTTCCTCTCCGCGAGGCTTGACATCCGGCGGAACTCGCCGTAGGGCCGTTTCGGGTGGCCAACCCAAGCAGATTTCTGGCGGCATTTATGTCGCGGTCGTGCATCGCGCCGCATTCTGGGCAGACCCATGCGCGAACCGATAACGGCAAAGAGTCTTGCAGATGACCGCAAGCCGAACACGTCTTGCT
>NZ_JAHLSY010000011.1 GCF_019049855.1 Hydrogenophilus thiooxidans
CCGGAAAGTGGAGGAGGCGGGGCACCTCCTTTACGAGCTGACCGTCCCCAACCAAGAGGTTCGGGTGGCATTGAACGAAGCGCTTCTTGATGCGCTTCTACCCCAGCGCCACGAAGTGGAAGCAACCCTCACGGTGCTACGGGCGTTGCGTGCAGGCGACAGCGAGACGCTGCGCGCCGAGTTTGAGCACCTCTTTGCGCAGATACCGTATGACTGGCACTATCCGCTCGGTCACCTCGAGGCCTACTACGCGAGCCTCTTTTACAGCTTTCTGGCGAGCACGGGCGTGCGGCTGCTCGCCGAAGCGCACACCCGGGATTGGCGGATCGACCTGGTGGTTCAAGCGGGTGCGACTGTCTGGGTGATCGAGTTCAAGGTCATCGAGGGGGAACAGGCCACGGGTGCGGCGTTGGCGCAGCTGCGTGCGCGTGATTACGCATCTGCGTATCGCACCGCGCCGGGCGTGACGCGGGTGATCGAACTTGCGGTGGAATTCAGCAAAACCACGCGGCGGATCGTGGGGTGGGAGACACGTTAGCGGCAGAGCCAAAGCGGAAGCGCAAGCCCGGCAGTCATCGAGACCAGATTGAGTTCAGGCAGAAGCACCGCTTTCGGACGGTAACCGAGGCGTAGTCCCGCTTCCTGGAGCATCAAGCGGTCGTTCGCACCGTCCCCTGCGGCAAGAATTGCGTTGCGATCACAACCCAGCTGCGCGCGTGCGGCCAGCAGCGCGTCCCTTTTGGCGGCGGCGTCGATGATCGGTGCCAAAACGCGGCCGGTGAGCCGGCCCTGTGCGTCGATCTCCAAACGGTTGGCAACGTGGGCGTCAAAGCCGAGTTCCGCGGCAATCGGTGCGGTAAAGTGGGTAAAACCGCCGGAAACGAGTAGGCAAAAGGTTCCTTGCGCTTTGAGGGCTGCAACGAGCGCCCGTGCTCCGGGAGTGTATTGAACGACCGTGCGAACGATCGCGTCGAGTTCCGTTGCCGGCAGCCCTTTGAGAAGCGCCACCCGAGCCGTGAGCGCGGCGCGAAAATCGAGTTTCCCTTCCATCGCCGCTTCGGTGATTCGCGCCACTTCCGCTTTTTTGCCCACCGCTTCGGCAATTTCGTCGATGCACTCAACGGTGATGAGCGTCGAATCCATATCGGTGACGAAAAGGCGCAGCGCGGCAAAGTTCCACGAGGGAGACCACCAGCCCCAATCGCAGCGCGCCGCTGCAAGCTCATGGTCAAGCGCATGGGTTCGCGGTAGCGGCGTTGTGACCTCAAGGACGTGAGCGGCAGGTAGTGGGGCGGTAGCAGTGGGCGTAGTTGCCGCGTCATCGCGGACCGCTCCCCCAAGGCCGGGCGTGCTGGGCAACCGGCGGTAGGCAATACCCCGGGCGGTGAGCCACGCGGTTGCCGCGGGGGTTTCAAGAAGGTGCAGCCGCAGGCTCACGATGCCGATCCGCTCCGCTTCCGGTCCGGCAAGACCTGCTGCAATACTTCGTGTGCCGAGCGGATCATCGTCTCGGTGGTTGCCCAATCGACGCACGGGTCGGTGATCGAGCAGCCGTATTGGAGCGCTTCACGCGGGCGCAGCGGTTGGTTGCCAGCCTCAAGGAAGCTCTCCACCATAAAGCCGACGATCGAGCCGTTCCCTTCCCGGATCTGATGAACGATGTCTTTGAGGACAAGGGGCTGGTACTCGGGCTTTTTCCACGAATTGGCGTGGGAACAGTCGATCACGATGTTCGCCGGTAGCTTCGCTTTGGTGAGCGCCTGTTCCGCAAGGGAGACCGAGACCGAATCGTAGTTGGGGCGTCCGCCGCCACCGCGCAAAACGAGGTGGCCGTAGCGGTTGCCTTTGGTGCGGACGATTGCGGTGCGGCCGCTTTCGTCGATCCCCAGGAAAGCGTGGCGGTGCGAGGCAGAAAGGATCGCGTTGATCGCGACCTCCAAGCTGCCGTCGGTGCTGTTTTTGAAGCCGACAGGAGTGGAGAGGCCAGAAGCCATCTCACGGTGGGTTTGCGATTCGACCGTACGGGCGCCGATCGCCGTCCAACTGACCAGGTCACCGTAGTACTGCGGACCGATCGGGTCGAGCGCTTCGGTGGCGGCAGGAAGCCCCAGTTCGTTCACCGCAAGAAGGAACGCGCGGGCGCGCTCCATGCCGACGTCGATGCGAAACGAATCGTCGAGGAAAGGATCGTTGATGAACCCTTTCCAGCCAACACTGGTGCGGGGTTTTTCGAAATAGACCCGCATCACCAGCACGATCGTTTCCGCGACTTCGTCGGCCAGGGCTTTGAGGCGACGTGCGAAGTCGAGCCCAGCTTCCGGGTCGTGAATCGAACAGGGGCCGACCACCGCAAAGAGGCGGCGATCGGTCCCATCGAGAATCGCGGTAAGCGTTTGCCGCGCGGTAGCAACGGTCGTTGCAGCCCGTTCGGTGAGCGGCACTGCCCCTTTGATTTCCGCAGGCGTCGGCATCGGCTCGAACGCCTCGATGTTGGTGTTTTCCAAAAGGTATTGGATCATGGTTGCTCCCTGGTGGAGATTTTTTGTCGTGGGACGATAAAGGAGCGATTTTACGCAATTGCGGCGTGATTCGTTTGGGCCGCTACCGCTTGCACCAGGCGCTCCACGGCCGCAGCGCGCTCGGCATGGGTGGGAAACGAACCGGTTCGGACTAAAGTGTCGCTGCCTTTGATCTGCACCGAACGGTCGCTTTGGATGAGCGCGACCACTTTTGCCGGGTCTACGGGCGCATCCTTGGCGAATCGCACCAGGATGCGCTGCCCGTTGGCGTCGACCCGCGCAACGCGGTGGGCAAGCAGCCGAATGCGCAGCCGATGGGTCGCGATGAGCGCAACGGCTTGCGGTGGCAGCGGCCCGAAGCGGTCGATCAGTTCGCTTTTGAGCGCATCGACCGCCTCGTCGTCGGCAGCGTCGGCGAGCCGTTTGTAGAGGTCGAGGCGCACTGCGATGTCCGGACAGTAGCTTTCGGGGAGCAGCGCCGGTTCGCCCAAGGTGATTTCGGTGGTCACCGCAAACGCAGCAAGGAGCGACTCTGAGGCTGAGGTATCGGTCTGAGTCACTTCGCCGTGCATCTTCGATGCCGCGTTCTGGGCTTTGAGGCGGCGAACCGCGTTTTGCAGCATCTGGGTAAAGAGCGCGAAACCAACCGATTCGATCGCGCCCGATTGCGCTTCGCCCAAGATTTCCCCTGCGCCGCGAATCTCCAGATCGTGCATCGCCAACGTGAAACCGCCGCCGAGCGATTCCGCCTGCGCGATCGCTTCCAACCGCCGCGCACCGGCAGCGGTCGGCTTGATGTGTGGGTCGAGCATCAGATAGGCGAACGCTTGGTGGTGGCTGCGGCCGACCCGGCCCCGCAATTGGTGCAGTTGCGCCAGTCCAAAGCGGTCGGCCCGTTCGATCAGGATGGTATTCGCGTTGGGGATGTCGATACCGGTTTCGATGATGGTGGTGCAAAGGAGCACCTGCAACCGCTGGTGGATGAAGTCGCGCATTACCCGTTCGAGCTCGAGTTCGCTCATCTGGCCATGCGCGACCCCAATGCGGACGTTGGGCAGCAATTTTTGCAACGCCTCCAGCGCATTGCCAATGGTGCGTACCTCGTTGTGCACGTAGAATACTTGGCCGCCGCGCCGCAGTTCGCGCGCCACGGCTTCGCGAATGAGCGCGTCGCTCTTTTTGACGACGAAGGTTTTCACCGCCAGCCGTTTCGCAGGTGGGGTGGCGATCACCGAGAAGTCGCGCACCCCCTCGAGCGCCATCCCGAGCGTGCGGGGAATCGGGGTGGCCGAAAGCGAAAGGGTATGGACGTGCGCGCAGAAGGTGCGCAGCGCCTCTTTCTGGCGCACGCCGAAGCGGTGTTCTTCGTCGATGATCACCAACCCCAGCCGCGCAAAGCGCACGTCGGGCTGAATGAGGCGATGGGTGCCGATCACGATGTCGATGGTGCCGTCGGCAAGCGCCGCCAACGTCACTTTCTGGTTTTTGCTGCTGGTAAAGCGCGAGAGCTCGGCGATGTGGACCGGCCAACCGGCGAAGCGGTTACGAAAGGTTTCGGTGTGCTGTTCGGCCAACAAGGTGGTTGGCGTGAGGATCGCCACCTGGCGGCCATTCATCGCGGCCAGGAACGCGGCGCGAAGCGCCACCTCGGTTTTCCCGAAACCGACGTCGCCGCACACCAACCGATCCATCACTTTGCCAGAGGTAAGGTCGGCGATCACCGCGTCGATCGCGGCTTGTTGATCGGGCGTGGTTTCAAAGGGAAAGCCCGCGGCGAACGCTTCATAGCTGGCAGCGTCGAATGCGAACCGTTCGCCACCGCGCGCGGCCCGCTCAGCATAGAGCGCCAGGAGCTCTGCCGCGGTATCGTGCGCTTTTTCCGCCGCTTTGCGTTTCTCTTTTTCCCACTGACCGGAACCGAGTTCGTGAAGCGGCACCGTTTCGGGGTCGGTTCCCAGGTAGCGGCCAATGAGCGCCAGTTGGGTCACCGGGACGTAGAGCGCGGCGCCCCGCGCATATTCGAGGTGGAGGAATTCCGCTTCGCCCTCAGGGCCGGCAAGGCGCACGAGGCCTCGGTAGCGTCCGATTCCGTGTTCGAGGTGCACGACAGGGGCACCGGGGGTGAGTTCGGTGAGGTCGCGAATCCACGCCTCGGGATCGTGTGCGGCGTGTTTGCGTTTCGTCCCTCCTTTGCGCCGCACCAGATGCGCGAAGAGCTCCGCTTCACCGAAAAAGGCGAGGCGCCGTTCCGCGTCGAGAAAGCCGTTTTCCACGGGCGCGACCGTGAGCGCGAGTGGCGGTCTTTCTGCCAGGAAAGTTTCCCACTCGCGCACGTCGCTCGGTTCCCAGCCCACCGCGCGCAATTTCTCACGCACCGTTTCACGGCGCCCTTCGCTGGAAACGGCAAGGAGCACGGTCCAGTCGCGGTGGGCGTCGAGCCATGCGGCCAATGCAGCAGCCGGTTGTTCGGCGCGCGCATCGAGGGCGATCGGGGGAAGCTCGTCTTCAGCGCGTTCGGGAAGCGAGAGGTCGATCCGCGCACAGGCAGAGAGCCGACCGTGAAACGCCTCGGGCGGCAACATCCAAGCCTCTGGTGGCAGCAGCGGGCGATCCGGGTCGGTGTTGAGCAGCCGGTAGCGGTCGAGCGCTTCTTGCCAATCGGCCGTGACGGTTTCGGCAACCGGACCCAGGGTGACCCAGAGCGCGTCGGGCAGATAGTCGAAGAGGGTGGCGGTTTCGTCGAAAAAGAGTGGCAGATAGTATTCGATCCCGGCGGGCAGCAACCCCTGACTGACCTGTTTGTACAGGGCCACTTTGCTGGGATCGCCCTCGAAGGTTTCGCGAAAACGGCGGCGGAAGGTCGTGCGCCCCTCGTCGTCGGTGGGAAACTCGCGTGCCGGCAAGAGTTCGATCGCCTCCACCGGGTAGAGCGTGCGCTGGGTGTCGGGGTCGAACGTTTTGATGGTTTCGATTTCGTCGTCGAAGAGTTCGATCCGATAGGGGAGCGCTGCGCCCATCGGGTAGAGGTCGATGATCCCACCGCGAATCGCGAATTCTCCGGGGCGAAGCACCTGGGCCGCGGGTTCGTATCCGGCCAGGGTCAATTGGGCTTTGAACGCCGCCAGATCGAGCGTTTCCCCTTTGCGGGTGCGAAACATTCGCCCGGCAACGAACGCAGGCGGCGTAAGTCGCGGTAGCGCCGCCGCCACCGAAGTGACGACGACGTCGACCCCCTGCTGCGTGATCGCAAAGAGCGTCGCGAGCCGTTCGGAGATCAGGTCTTGGTGGGGCGAAAAGGGGTCGTAGGGCAGCGTTTCCCAGTCGGGAAAGTGGCTGACGCGGAGTTCCGGCGCAAAAAAGGTGAGTTCGGCTTGGATCCGCAGGGTTTCAGCGGCATTGGCCGCTAGGAGCACAAGCGGGGCGCGCGTGCGGCGCTTCAATTCCGCGAGGTAGGGGGCAATGAGCCCTGGGAAAGGCAGCGGCAGTTTCGCCCGTTGCCCCGCTTTGGGGAGATGGAACGTGTCAGGAATCATGGGCGGGGATTATACCGCCCAGCCATTCGGAGACGAGGGTGACGACCCGATCCGCGACCGCGGGGGAGACCATTTCGGGATCCGTATCCGTTTCGATTTCCGTCCAGACCTTATGCGGAGAAGGGATCAGGGCCCAGGCGCTCTGATTGGGTCGGTTGAGGTGGCTCTGTGCTGCGGTAACGAGCTGGATCGGCAAAACCCAACGGCGTAAGACCGACGCGCCAGCGAGATCGAGCCGCCCAAAGGGGGCCGAAAGCGCGCAAAAGCGCGCAGGGGCGTGATCGATGAGCCGCATCGCTGCTGCGGCAGCAGTGCTCCAACCGACTGCGACCAGGAGGTCGGCGATTGGGGAAAGGAAGGGTTGATGGTCGATCCATTCCAAGGTCTTGTGGCACCGTTCGGTGAGTTCGGCGATCTGAAAACTGCGCGCTTCACAGTGCGCCGCTTCCACCGAGGGGATGAGCGCAACCGTGAGCGTGGCCCATCCTTGTGCTTTGAGGGGTTCGACCAAGGGCGTGAGGGGCAAATCGATCAGCCGCGGGACGACGGTTGGGTCGAAAAGGAGCGCCAAGCCGTGGCACTCCTCATGATAGGCAAGCTCGGCATCGAGCCACAGTCCGCGCTCGATCTTGATACCAACAGGCAGGTGGCGGTGGCGTTTCATTGCGGTTGCGCGAGGACCCCGGAGGTTTTTGTGCCGCTTGCTTACGCAGTCAGCCGGATGGGGATGCGCCGGTTGCCGAAGTGCCCGGGCGTGTGGGTGAAACGCCCTTCCAAAGGGCGGTGGCACTCGGGGCAGGCACCTTCGGGGGTGAGGCGATAGGCGGTGATCGCATAGCCGTCACGGGCGATCAGCCTAGTGCCGCAACCGGCGCAGAAAGTCGTACTGCCGTCACGATCCCGGATGTTTCCGGTATAGACGTGCCACAATCCTTCCGCTTTGGCAATCGCCCGGGCGCGGTGGAGCGTTTGCGGCGGGGTGGGCGGAAGGTCGCGCAATTTGAAATCGGGGTGAAACGCGGTGAGGTGGAGCGGAACGTGGGGAGCGAGCGCGTCGCGGATCCAACGGGCGAGCGCGCGGATTTCGTCATCGCTGTCGTTGAGCGTGGGGATGATGAGTGTGGTGACCTCGACCCATACCGTGGTGTGATGAACCAAGTACTTCAGCGTTTCTTTGACCGGTTCGATATGACCGCCGCAATAGCGTTGGTAAAAGTGTTCCGTGAATGCCTTGAGATCGACGTTTGCGGCATCCATGACGCTAAAGAACGGTGCGTACGCTTCGGGTTCGATATAGCCGTTCGTCACCGCAACGGTGTAGAGCCCCGCATTGTGTGCGGCGCGCGCGCACTCGATCGCGTATTCGGCAAAGATGATCGGGTCGTTATAGGTAAACGCGATGCCCGCAGCGCCCGTGGCTTTCGCTGCGGCGACGATGGTTTCGGGCGTGCCCTCGTCACCGATCGTCGCGTCGAGCGCTTTTGCGGCGGAAATCGACCAGTTTTGACAGTATTTGCACGCGAGGTTACAGCCTGCGGTGCCGAAGGAGAGCACCGCGGTACCGGGGTAGAAGTGGTTGAGGGGTTTTTTCTCGATCGGGTCGAGGCAAAAACCGGTGGAGCGGCCGTAAGTGGTGAGCACCATGCGCCCGGCTTCGTTGGCGCGGACCAGACACGCGCCGTGCTGTCCCGGGCGCAATTTACACCGCCGCGGACAGAGGGTACATTCCAGACGACCATCGGCAAGCGGTCGCCAAAATTGCGCTGGGTGGCTCATCGACGTGCTCCTTGCGATGCGCTCGCTTCACGGTGCGCGGGTTCGTGCCAAGCGGTCACGGTGTAGCGCCACGCCTTCAGTCCCGGAACGGGACGAAAAGGGTCGAGCCCCGCCTTCTGTTTGAGCGCTGCCAGAAAGGTTTTCGGATCGGGAAGTTGCGACCAGACTTGGGGCAGGAAGGTGGCGCGGTAGGGACCTGCCGCAAGGATCAGGCCATCTTGGTGGGGGCGCAGTTGCGCAATCAGCGCCGTTTCGTCGGTGAAGGTGAGGGGCTCTGGTGGCGTAAGGAGCGACACTTCCAGCGTGATCGACGGCCATTCGTCGCGCGTCAAGGGGGGGAATCGCGGGTCTTCGAACGCGGCAGCAAGCGCGTTGGCGCGCACGTCTTCGCGAAGCGGGCGGTAGGCTTCGAGAGAACCGATGCATCCTCGCAGTTGGCGATTCTGTGTCAGTGTGACGAAGGTTGCCCCCGGTTTGTCAAGTCGCGGGTCTTCTGGCACGCTCAGGGATTCGCCCGTGAGTGCGTGATGGATCGCGGCACGCGCATGGGCAAGGAGCGCCTGCCCGAGTGCGTCGTCGACCGTGAGTGCGTTGCTCGTTTGCTTTCGCGTCATCGTCTCCTCAATGCAGGGGCGTGGCGGTGCCGCGTGCGGGAAACCACGCGACACTGGCGTAACCGACGACGCGGTCGCGTGGCCCTTCGGTGTCGGCGCTCGTGCCGTAAGCGATCAGTTCAGGCGTAAGGCCGTGCCGCTCGGCAGCGATCAGCAGCGCGTCGATCGCGGTCGAGCCGCAGGCGTCGTCGGGCTCCAACGTCGGATCGAACGCCAGGATGCGTTGCAGTGTTCGTTGATCGAGCGCACGCGCCTCGGCGTCGGGGTGGTAATGGGAGAGGTCGGAACTCACCACGATCAGGGTTTCCGGCCCGCCCCACAACCGCGTCATCACCTCAGCCACTTTGTGCGGTTCAACCCAGCCGACGACGAACGGGACGATCGCGAAATCGTCGAGGATTTGCTGCAGGAACGGGAGTTGGACCTCGAGCGCGTGTTCCAGCAGGTGCGCACGCTCACTCCGTTCGACGTCGGGATGCTGTAGCGCAACAGCGGAGGCTGCGACATCGACTGGAACGTCACCGAGTGGCGTTCGGAAAGCCGAAGTTTCCGGTAGCGCCAGACCCAACACGGGGACCCGGTGGGCTGGACCGAAGAGCACCACGCGCCGGATGCGGTCGGCAAACGGGATGAGTAATCGATAGGCTTGCGCTGCGATCGGCCCCGAATAGACGTAACCGGCGTGGGGGACGATCAAAGCTTTGGGCGGAACGTCGGACCGAGGAATGGGGGGCGTTCGGCCCAAATAGGCGGCGATTTGTGCCGCGAGCGTGGTCGGGTCGGAAGGGTAGAAGAGCCCGCTCACCGCGGGTTGCCGGATCGTTGCTCTCTGAGGCATCGCTCTTCGTATCTCAAGAGTGGGATACCGAACACTATAGCGCTAGTGCGTGCCGATTTCCAGCGGATAATCGGCCCAGCAATTGGGGGTTTCGAAAAGCCGGACGCGCGCCAGACGCAAATGGCGGCCGTAGCGTGTGTGGAAATGGGGGGCCAGGGTTGTGAAAGCGATGCGCGCAAGGTTCTCGGCGGTGGGGATCACATCCAGACGCACGGTGCGGTGGTCCGGAAGCACCGCGGCGATTGCCTCGGCAATCGGATCTTCGTTCCAAACCAGCAACGCATGGTCCCAGCGGCTGACGAGTTGATCCCACGCGATCCGTTTGACGTCGCCGAAATCCATCACCATCCCCCGTTCGGGAGACCCTGGGGTTTGGTCGAGCACGCCGACGAGTGTCAGCTCAAGGACGTAGCGGTGGCCATGAACGTGGCGGCAGAGGCTCCGGTGGTCCGGGATTCGGTGGCCCGCGTCGAACTCGAGCCGCCGGGTGATCGCAAATTCGGTCGTCTGCAGAGTGGACTGATTCGGCGCCGCTTCGGTGGTCACAATGCTGCCCTTTCAGCCATGCGCTTCCGGACGCATCGCAGGGAAGAGGATCACGTCGCGGATGTTTGGCGAATCGGTGAGCAGCATCACCAGTCGGTCGATCCCCACCCCACAGCCGCCCGTGGGGGGGAGGCCATACTCGAGCGCGCGAATGTAGTCGGCGTCGAAATACATCGCTTCGTCATCCCCTGCCTCTTTCGCGCGCACTTGGGCGCGAAAGCGTTCGGCTTGGTCGTCGGGGTCGTTGAGTTCCGAAAAACCATTGGCGATCTCTCGCCCGGCGATGAAGAGTTCGAACCGTTCTGCGATCTCTGGGTTGGTGTCGCTGCGTCGCGCCAGCGGTGAGACTTCAGCGGGGTAGTCGACGATGAAGGTGGGGTCGAAGAGTTCGCTTTCGGTGGTTTCTTCGAAAAGCGCCAGTTGCAGCGCGCCCACCCCTTGCTCGGGGCGGGTTTCGACTCCCAATTCGTGGAGTTTTGCGCGTAACCAGTCGGGGTCGTTGAGCTGAGCCACCGACCAACCGGGATGGACGTGGTGAATGGCTTCGACGATCGTCATGCGCGCAAAGGGGCGAGAAAGGTCGAGGGTGCGCCCCTGATAGACGAACGTTTCGCTGCCGAGCGCCACCCGCGCGGCGTGGCGCAGCAACCCTTCGGTAAAGTCCATGATTTTGCGGTAGTCGGCGTACGCTTCGTAGAACTCCATCATCGTGAATTCCGGGTTGTGGCGCGGGCTCAACCCTTCGTTGCGGAAGTTGCGGTTGATTTCGAAGACCTTCTCGAAGCCGCCCACCACCAACCGTTTGAGGTAGAGCTCTGGCGCGATGCGCAGATACATCGCCATATCGAGCGCGTTGTGGTGGGTGATGAACGGACGCGCGTTCGCGCCGCCGGGGATCGGGTGGAGCATCGGCGTCTCCACCTCGAGGAACCCGTACTCGACCATGTAGTTTCGAATGGCCTGAATGAGGCGGCTGCGCGCGACAAACCGCAACCGTGTCTCTTCGCTCATGATGAGGTCGACGTAGCGTTGCCGATATTTGAGTTCTTGATCGGCGATCCCATGGTATTTGTCGGGGAGCGGTCGCAGGTTTTTCGTGAGCAACCGAATCGATTGGGCGTCAATGGTGAGTTCCCCGGTGCGCGTTTTGAAGAGCGTCCCCGAAACGCCGACGATATCGCCGATGTCCCAATGTTTGAAGTCCGCGTAACGGTCCGCACCGACGGAATCCCTTGCGACATAGACCTGGATGCGGCCCGACATGTCCTGAAGGGTGATGAAGCTGGCTTTGCCCATCACCCGTTTGAGCATGATGCGGCCGGCAACGACTGCCGAAACGCGCAATTGCTCCAGTTCTTCCTGGCTTTTTTCCTCGTAGGCCTCCGCCAGTTTTGCGGCATAATGAAGGCGTTCGAAATCGTTGGGGTAGGTAGTGCCCTGTTCACGCAACGCGGCCAGTTTGCGCCGGCGCTCTTCCATCACGGTGTTGAGTTCGTGTTGAGCGGTGGATTCGTTCATCGTGCCAACCATTCGGGGAAAAGAGACCGACGCGAATTGTCGCACGCGGCGCCCCTTTGCGCAAAGTGAGGTGTGAAATGGTGTTTTTTTGGCGTCTCTATCGTTGGGTCGAAGCGACTTTCTTCAATACGCTTACCATCTCGACGAGTTGATGAACCGCAATTTGGATCGGGTAGCCGAAGTGGTCGAAGCGCTGCGTGGTTCCGTGGCGAAGGTGAAGGTGGCGCGCGAAGGCGTGGCCGCGTTCAATGGGCAAGTGGAAGAGATCATGGCGCGTGCCAAGGAAGCTCGCGGAATCGCCGACCTGATCCGCGACAACGCGGATCAGACGAACCGACGGCTCGACCACGCAGTGACCGAAACGCGGCGTTTCCGCGACCGTGTCCAAGCCATTCTCACGGAAATGGCGGCAGAGGGTATCGACATTTTCGACCGCAACTATCCCCTTGCCGATATCGCGATGCCGATTCACGTCAATGGCCGCTTGTGGGGCAACGTTCGGGTCGGTCTCCCCATCCCCGTACTGCTGGAACAATGAAACCGCATCGCGGCTTGAGCCATCGGAGGGTCCTCTCCGCGTCTTAACCGCTCTTTTGCCATAACTTTCTTGCGCCTATGCTGTTTCCTACTATAATGAAAAGAATGATGAGACGATAATGGCAATAGGCTATGGCCGAAGCGACTGACCAAAACGGCTCGACAACACCGGTTCCCATTTTGCGCCAGGTTTTCGCAGTAGTTCTTGCTGGAGGGGAGGGGAATCGCCTGAAGCACCTCACGCGCTGGCGCGCCAAGCCTGCGGTTCCTTTTGGCGGAAAGTACCGAATCATCGATTTCCCATTGTCGAATTGCGTCAATTCCGGGATTTCGCGCGTTGCGGTTCTCACACAGTACAAGGCCCAATCGCTGATTCGCCACCTTCAGCGGGCGTGGAATTTTCTCCGCCACGAAGTCGGGGAGTTCATCGAGATCGTCCCTGCGCAGCAACGGATGGGGAAGGAGTGGTATCTGGGCACCGCTGACGCGGTGGCACAAAATCTCGATCTGTTGCGCCGCCACCGTCCCCGTTACATCCTCATTCTGGCCGGCGATCACGTCTATACGATGGACTACGCGCGGATGCTCGCCAGCCACGTCGAACGACGTGCGGAAATCACCATCGCGTGCATTCCCGTGCCGCTTGCGCAAGCCTCCCATTTCGGGGTGATGGCGGTGGATGAGGAGAACCGAGTAGTCTGCTTCGTGGAAAAGCCATCGCAGCCGGAGCCGATTCCTGGCCAGCCAGAGATCGCGCTGGCGTCGATGGGTATCTATCTCTTCGACGCGGAATATCTCTATGCGCTTCTTCTCGAAGATCGCGACCGTGCCGATTCCACCCACGATTTCGGGCGCGATCTCATCCCGTATGCGTTGCAGCGGGGCGATCGCCTTTTTGCCTACCGTTTCGTCAATGAAGCGGGAAAGCCCGACTACTGGCGCGACGTGGGGACGATCGAATCGTACTGGCGAGCCAACATGGATCTCTGCGCGATCGAGCCGCCGCTCAACCTCTACGATCGCAACTGGCCGATTTGGACCTACCAGGCGCAGCGGCCGCCAGCGAAATTCGCATTCGACGACGAGGGGCGGCGCGGCATGGCGGTGGACTCCCTCGTCTCCGCCGGTTGCATCCTCTCCGGCGCGGTCGCGCGCCGTTCGGTTCTCTTTACCAATACTTTCTTGCACAGTTATTCGACGGTGGAGGAATCGGTGCTGCTACCCAATGTCGAAGTGGGGCGGCATGCGAAGATTCGCCGCGCGATCATCGACAAACATTGCCGCATCCCGCCAGGGATGGAGATCGGTTTCGATCGGGAAGCCGATCGTGAACGATTCTACTGCTGCCCCCAATCGGGTCTGGTCGTCGTCACGCCGGAAATGCTTGGCCAATCGTTTCGCCACTACGATCCGCAGGAGGATTTCTGATGGGCAATCGGTTGGGGGTGGCACTGCTCTGGCATCTGCATCAGCCCTATTACAAAGAGCCGGACGGGCGCTACCGTTTGCCGTGGGTCTACCTCCATGCCATCAAGGACTACGGCGAGATGGCGGCGCATCTCGAAGCACATCCGGCGGCGAAAGCGACGGTCAATTGGACGCCAACCCTCTTGACCCAGTTGTCCGATTACGCTGTGCGCCTTGCCCGTTTGCTCGACCATGGCGAACCGGTCGGTGACCGCCTGCTCGACTGGCTGAGCGGTGCTGTACCGCTTCCGGAGGATCTCGAAGGCAGACGTCAAGTGGTTCAAGCGTGCCGCCGCGCCAATCCACCGACGATGGTCCATCCCCATCCCCACTTTCACCACCTCCTGGCTTGGGTCGAGGAGGTGGGGTTCGGTTGCTGTTGCGAGCGGTTGCGTTATCTCAACGATCAGTTCCTCTACGATCTCCTCACTTGGTACCACCTGGCTTGGTGCGGGGTGTCGCTGCGGCAAAAGGAGCCGACGCTGCACAGACTCGCCGCGCAAGCAGTTGCTTTTTCTGAGGAAGATCGGCGCGCGTTGGTGCGCGTCATCGCCGAGACGATCGCAACGCTCCCCGAGCGCTATCGGCGACTTGCCGAACGCGGACAGATCGAACTTTCTTTGACCCCTTACGGCCATCCGATCGCGCCGCTGCTCCTCGATTTTGCCGCGGCGCATGAAAGCCGTCCCCAAGATCCGCTCCCAGAGAAGAAGTATCCGGGCGGCGCGGAACGCCTGCGCTGGCATCTGAATGCCGGTTTCGCGCTGTTCGAGGAGCTGTTCGGCTTCAGACCGAACGGTCTTTGGCCTGCCGAAGGGGCGATTTGCGAGCGTTCGCTCGCGCTTTTTGCCGAATACGGTGTGAAGTGGTGCGCAAGTGGCGAAAAGGTGTGGTTCGCATCGGCGCAGGCAAGCGGCTGGGACACCGACTATCTGGCGAGCAAGCACGGGCTCTTTGCGCCGATCGCCTGGCGCGATCGGCCGCTCCGCCTTTTTTTCCGCGACGACGGTCTGTCCGACATGATCGGATTCACCTACCAGCATTGGCGCGCCGAAGACGCGGTAGAACACCTGGTGGCCGCGCTCGAGCGAATTGCTGCCAGCTATGGCCCGGAAGCGGGCGAGCATACGGTCCTCATCGCGCTCGATGGGGAAAATGCCTGGGAGTACTACCCGAACAACGGCTGGGATTTCCTCACGCTCCTTTATGAGCGGCTAAGCCACCACCCGAAACTTGTGATGCGTACCGTCAGCGAGGCGGTCGCGGCACGGCACGAACCGAATCGCCTGGAACGGGTCCGCGCAGGCAGCTGGGTTCAGGGCAACCTGGCCACGTGGATCGGCAGCGACGCGAAAAATCGTGCGTGGGCTGCGCTGGTTGCGCTCAAAGAGGCGATCGACGCGCGGTGGTCGACGTGGGACGAAGCGCGACGTGCGGTGGTTGCCCAGCAGCTTGCTTATTGTGAGGCGTCGGATTGGTTCTGGTGGTTTGCTGACCACAATCCCTTGGAGGCGGTCACCGAGTTCGATTTCCTTTTCCGCGCGCATCTTGCCGAGGCGTACCGTTTGCTCGGTTCGGCGCCGCCGGAAGCGCTCGCGCAGCCATTTGCGACCGGAGGGGGGGCTGCGGAGCTGGGAGGGACGATGCAGCGCGCACAATGACGATTCGCCAAAAAAGGGGGGGAGGATGGTCCGGGAATGGCTGGAGCGGCGCGCAGCGGGGGTGCTGCTGCACCCCACAGCGCTTGCGGGGGACGACGGACTCACCGAAGCGCGGGTGCGCGCGTTCGTTGCGTGGATGGCGCAGGCGGGGCTGCGGTTGTGGCAGATCCTGCCGATCCATCCGCCGCGTCACGTCTCTCCTTACGAGTGCGTGACCAGTTTCGCGGTGAATGAGCGGCTTTTTGCCGCCGAGTGGTTGCAGCGCACCTTGCCGCCGCAGGAGACGGTGGAATCGGCGCTGCAGGGCGAGGTTTGGCTGAGCGGAGAGAGCGGTCTGGCCTCGCCGGGGCTTGCCCCTTTTGCGCCGGTAATCGCGCGTGAGCGGGTGAAATACGCGCTCTTTTGTTATTATGCGCACCAATTCCCGGATCGCCCATTCTGGGCATGGCCGCCTGATCTGGCGCTGTTTCGGGAGGACGAACAGCTCCCCCCCGAAGCGCGCGGTTGGTTGACGGCGAAAATGGCGCGGCTCCTTGCTGCCGAGCGCGCATGGCAGCAGGTCCTGGCGCTGGTTCATGAGGCGGGCATCTGGGTAGTCGGTGATCTCCCTTTTTTCGTCGCGGCCAATAGCGCCGACGTTTGGGGCAACCGCGCTTACTTTTTGCTGCAATCCGATGGCTCCCCCGCTTTTGTTGCCGGGGTTCCGCCAGACTATTTCAGCGCCAGCGGTCAGCGCTGGGGGAATCCCCAGTACGACTGGGGCATGCTGCGCGAGACCGAATTTGGCTGGTGGCGCGCCCGGCTCGCCGCTCAATTGTCGTGGTGCGACGGGGTACGGTTGGACCATTTTCGCGGTTACCAAGCGGTCTGGTCGATCCCGGAAGACGCGCCGACAGCCGAGACGGGCTGCTGGGTGCCGGTTCCGGGTGACGCGCTCTTTGCGCGCGTTCGCACCGATTGCGGCGGCGAACCGCTGCCGTTCATCGCCGAGGACCTCGGGATCATCACCGACGAGGTGCGCGCGCTCCAAGCGGCATTCCATCTCCCCGGCATTTCGGTGTTGCAGTTCGGCTTCGACGGTCTGCCGGGTAATCCCCATGCGCCACACGCGATTCCCGAATGGCAGTGGGTGATGACCGGGACGCACGACAACGCGACGACGCTCGAGTGGTGGAACGGGATCGAGGATGGGGGCTATCGCGAGTGGATCCTGGCGCAGTTGCCTCATAGCGACGATCCGATGCCGTGGCCGATGATCGACGCGGCGCTGGCAAGCCGCGCACGCTGGGCGGTGATCCCGATTGCCGATTGGCTCGGTTTGGGGGCTGAGGCGCGCTTCAACGTTCCGGGCACGGTGAATGAGCGCAATTGGCGTTGGCGGGTTCCGGAAGGGGCGTTGCGTGTCGAACTGGCACAGCGCATCCGCGACCGCGTCGAACGCTTTGCGCGCGGCTGAGCAGGGAGGGGGGTGTTGAGCGAACTGGAGCCCGTTTGGCAGGCATTGAACGCTGGAACGGTCCACGACCCTTTCCGCGGGTTGGGGTGGCGCATCGAAGAAGGGGATCACTGGGCGCTTTACGAGTGGCTGCCAACGGCAACCGCGGTCGAGGTGGGGGGTAAGCGGTTGGCAATGGTCGCGCCAGGGGTGTGGCGCGCTCGTTTCACGGCAGACGAGCGGAAAACGCTGTTGCCCCACCATACGGTGCGCTGGCAAGAGGGCGACGAAATGTGGCACAGCGTCGTTTCGCCCTGGACTTTTCCCACGTTGCTTGGCGCGTTGGACTGTTACCTCATCGGGATCGGCGAGCATTGGCGGTGGTGGGAGAAGTTGGGGGCGCACTGCGTCGAGATCGACGGTGTGGCGGGTGTCCATTTTGCCGTTTGGGCGCCCAACGCCGAACGGGTTTCGGTGGTTGGGGACTTCAACCAATGGCACGGGTTGCGCCATCCGATGCGCGTATTGGGCAGCAGCGGAATCTGGTCGCTTTTCATTCCAGGTCTTACTGTTGGGGATCGCTATCGATTCGAGATCCGCACCCGTTCGGGAGCGATCGTCACCAAGAGCGACCCATCGGGACAGTGGTTCGAACTGCGGCCGCAAAATGGTTCGAAGGTGTGGCGCAGCCGTTATACCTGGGG
This sequence comes from Hydrogenophilus thiooxidans, assembly GCF_019049855.1. GTDB lineage: Bacteria > Pseudomonadota > Gammaproteobacteria > Burkholderiales > Rhodocyclaceae > Hydrogenophilus > Hydrogenophilus thiooxidans. The sequence goes on from NZ_JAHLSY010000011.1 coordinate 17,149, forward strand.
CGATGAAGCGTGGTTGGCCGCGCGAAACGCCTGGGATCCCTACCACGAGCCGATCGCGATCTACGAGGTCCACGCCGGTTCCTGGATGCGACACGCCGACGGTCGTTTCTACACTTACCGCGAACTGGCCGAGCGGCTGATCCCATACGTGCAGTCGTTGGGTTTTACCCATATCGAACTCCTGCCCCTTGCCGAGCATCCGCTCGACGAGTCGTGGGGGTATCAGGTGACCGGCTTTTACGCACCGACCAGTCGCTACGGCACCCCGGACGATCTCAAAGCGTTCGTCGATGCGGCGCATCAAGCGGGGATCGGCGTGATCCTCGACTGGACGCCCGCCCATTTCCCGAAAGACGAATGGGCGCTTGCCCGCTTCGACGGTACGGCGCTCTTCGAACATGAGGATCCCCGCTTGGGCGAACATCCCGACTGGGGGAGTCTGATTTTCAATTATGGTCGCCATGAGGTGCGCAATTTCCTGATCGCCAACGCGCTCTTTTGGCTCGTCGAATACCACTTCGACGCGTTGCGGGTCGATGCGGTAGCCTCGATGCTTTACCTGGACTATTCGCGTCGCCCTGGGGAGTGGTTGCCCAACCATTACGGTGGGCGTGAAAATCTCGACGCGATCGAATTCTTGCGTCGTTTGAATACGCTGATCCACGCCGAGGTTCCTGGCGCGTTGGTGTTCGCCGAAGAGTCCACTGCCTGGCCGATGGTGTCGCGTCCAGTATGGATGGGGGGGCTTGGCTTTTCGTTCAAGTGGAACATGGGGTGGATGCACGACACGTTCGCTTATTTCGCGCACGATCCCCTCTTTCGCCGTTACCATCAGGAGAAACTCACCTTCTCTCAGTGGTATGCCTACAATGAGAATTTCGTCCTTGCGCTCTCGCACGACGAAGTGGTGCACGGCAAGGGATCGCTCGTGGCGAAAATGCCCGGGGACGCCGACGCGAAACGGGCGCAGGTGCGACTTTTGCTGGCGTGGCAGTGGTGGCACCCTGGCAAAAAACTCCTCTTCATGGGGGGGGAGTTTGCGCAGTGGCGTGAGTGGAGCGAACGGCGCGAACTCGATTGGGGGTTGCTTGCCGAGGCGGGGCACCGTGGCGTGCAACGGTGGGTTGCCGATCTCAACACGACCTACCGTGCGCTGGGCGCGCTGCATGACTTCGATTGTGACGCAGAGGGCTTTGAGTGGGTCGATTGTCACGACGCGGAGCAGTCGGTGATCGCTTTCTTGCGTAAGGGAAGAAAGGGGGAGGTTGTGTTGGCGGTGCTCCATTTCACGCCGCTGACGCGAACGAACTATCGGGTGGGGGTGCCGTTCGGTGGACTCTGGCGCGAGCGGTTGAACAGCGACAGCCGCTTCTACGGAGGAAGTGACGTCGGCAATTGCGGCGCTGTACGGGCCGAAGCGGTTCCGTGGCACGGCTTTCCGTACAGCGTCGCGCTGACGCTTCCGCCGTTTGGCGCGCTTCTGCTGCAACCGGTTGGAAGAGAAGAGGAGGGGTAGCGTTGAGAATCGTTCAGGTCGCTTCCGAATGTCATCCGTTCGTCAAGACGGGGGGACTTGCCGATGCGGTTCAAGGTTTGAGCGCAGCGCTCGCTGTGCGTGGTCACGAGGTGCGCGTCGTGCTTCCTGCGTTTCGAGGCGCACTTCCGGATGGGGCGACACGGTTGGGGACGTTCGCGGTAGCAGGTGCGGGCCGGACATGGGAAGCGACGATCTGGGAGGCAGCGCCCCTCTGGTGCGGCGCCAATACTTTTCCGTCGCCCCTGCCGCAACGCGGCCGCCGGTGGGGAAAGGCTCCACCATCGTCCTGCGACGGGGAGCGTTCGTCACCTTCGGGGCAGACCTGCCGGGTCTGGTTTGTCGCGATCCCACCGCTTTACGATCGGGACGGCTCCCCTTATCTCGATCGCGACGGACGGGCGTGGTGGGACAACGGCGAGCGCTTTGCCGTCTTCTCCCGCGCCGCAGCGATGTTGGCGCTCGGGTTGGGCCCGGGCGCAATCGCCGGTTGGCGCGCCGCGGTAGTCCATGGCCACGACTGGCACGCAGGTCTTACGTCGGCGTTTCTTCGGCTTGGTGCGGAAAAGGAAGGTATCGCGACGCCGCGAACCGTTTTTACCATCCACAACGCGGCGTTCCAGGGTTGGTTTCCCTACTCGCTCTTTCGCGCGCTCGATCTTCCCGATCGCTGGTGGGACTTTCGCTTTCTCGAAGCGTGGGGGGAGCTCAATTTCCTCAAGGCGGGGGTGACGCTTAGCGACGTAGTGACGACCGTCAGCCCCGGCTATGCTCAAGAACTCCTTGCGGGCAAAGGGGATTACGGCTTGCAGGGCGCGTTGGCGCAGCGGGCGGCCGAGAAGGCGTTCCTCGGTATCGTAAACGGTATCGATCCGGTGGCGTGGAATCCGCTGTGCGATTCCCACCTTGCGTCCCCGATCGTCCCGGGTCGCGGTTTTACTGCGGCGAAGCGATCCAACCGCGCAGCGCTGTTGGCGCGTTACGGTTTGGGCGATACGCTGGAGGGCAACCGAGCGCTGCTTGTCGGTTTCGTCGGGCGCTTGAGCGAACAGAAAGGGGTCGATTGGCTGCTTGCTGCGCTACCGGAGACGTTCGAGCGCACGCCGATGCGCGTCGTCCTCTTGGGTAGCGGCGACCCGTTGCTCGAACGGCAGGCGCAAACGCTTGCGGCGCGCTACCCGCAACGGCTCTTGGTGACGATCGGTTACGACGAATCGCTCGCGCATCTGATCTATGGTGGTTGCGATCTTTTCGTGATGCCCTCCCGATTCGAACCGTGCGGTCTGGCGCAACTCTACGCGATGCGTTATGGCGCGGTGCCGGTGGTGCGTGCAGTCGGGGGGCTGCGCGACACGGTGATCGACGAGTCGCTCGGTGCGAGCGCAAATGGGTTTCTTTTTACCGGTGATGGGCCGCAGGCGCTCGGAGCGGCGTTGCTGCGGGCGTTTCACTGTTGGCGCGATCGTCCGCGTCGTTGGCGCACGCTCGTGAAAAACGCGATGGAAGGTGACTACTCCTGGGCGTCGCGGGTTTCGGCATACGAATCGCTATATCGGAGTGAAGGAGGCGAACGTGGGGGTGAAACTTGAAGCGATCTTGGCAGAACTCACGGAGCAGACGGGAAACGATGCGGAGCGGCTCGCACGGGACATCGCACACTATCTGTTCAAGACGCAAGGGCGGACGCTCGCCGCTCCGGTCGAATACCTCTTCGAGGCGGTGGCGTGGGCAGTGCGCGACCGGGTAATGCCCGACTGGCACGCGACGTGGCAACGCCTCAAACGGCAACCCACCCGGCGCCTCTATTATCTGTCGATGGAGTTTCTGATCGGCCGTTCGCTGGCGGCGATCGCGTTCAATCTCGATCTTGCCGAGCCGTTGCGCGAAGCGCTGCTGGTACTGGGAAAGGAAATCGAGGCGATCGAGGAGGCGGAGCGTGATGCGGGGTTGGGCAATGGCGGTCTGGGCCGACTTGCCGCCTGTTTTCTCGAAAGCGCCGCGACGCTCGCGTTGCCGGTGATGGGGTACGGGCTGCGTTACGAATATGGGATGTTTCGCCAAGCGATCCGTAACGGCTACCAAGTGGAAGAGCCGGAGCGGTGGCTGCGCCAACCCGCGTTCCCATGGGAGTTGGAGCGGCGGGAATATACCCGAAAAATCCGATTCGGCGGACGGACGCACCACTACATCGACCCAGAGACGGGGCGGTTCTACGTCCATTGGGATCATGCAGAGGTAGTTCTGGCGGTACCGTACGATATTCCGGTTCCCGGATACCGCAACGGGGTGGTCAATACATTGCGGCTGTGGTCGGCGCAGGCACCCAACGAGTTCAATCTGGACAAATTCAACGAAGGGGACTATTTCGAGGCGGTCGATGCGCGAATCGCTGCAGAAAACCTCACACTCGTACTTTACCCCAACGATGCGAGCGTCTTGGGCAAAGAGCTTCGGTTGCGGCAGCAATATTTCCTCGTTGCGGCGTCGCTGCAGGATGCCGTGACGCAGTGGCTCGACCACTGTGGCCCCGAGTGGCACCGTTTCGCCGAACTTCACTGTTTCCAGCTCAACGATACCCATCCCGCGCTGGCAGTGGCTGAACTGATGCGGATTCTGATCGATGAGCACCATTTCGGTTGGGACGAGGCGTGGAGCCTCACGACGCGGGTGACGGCCTATACCAACCACACACTGCTTCCCGAAGCGCTCGAGACGTGGCCGGGGGAGATGGTGCGGCGTATTCTGCCCCGCCATTGGGAGATCATCGTCGAGATCGATCGCCGTTTCCGGTTCTCGATCCAGTTGCGCTGGCCCGATGAACCGAGCCGCCAGGAACGACTGGCAATTGTCAGCGGCGATCGGGTGCGGATGGCGCACCTCGCGGTGCACGGCAGTTTTGCGGTCAATGGTGTTTCCCGTCTCCATACCGAGCTGCTCGTCACGACCCTCTTTACTGATTTCGCCGAACTCTCTCCTGGAAAGTTCACAGCGATCACCAACGGAGTGACGCCACGGCGCTGGCTTGCCCTCTGTAACCCTGGTCTCAGAACGTTGCTCGACGAGGCGGTGGGTAGCGGTTGGGTTACCGATCTCGATCGCCTCACAGCGCTTCTTCCCTTATCGCAAGACGCAGCGTTTCGCGAACGGTTCGCCGCGGTAAAGCGGGGAAACAAAGCGAAATTGGCGCAGCAAATCGCGCATGAAGGGGGAATCGAGGTCGATCCTGCGGCGCTCTTCGACGTGCAGGTCAAGCGTATCCACGAATACAAACGGCAGCTTTTGAACGCCCTGCACGTGATCCACCTTTACGATCGGATCAAACATGGCGAGACAGACGCCTGGACGCCGCGCGTGGTCATTTTTGGCGGCAAAGCCGCGCCGGGGTATGCGTTTGCCAAACTGATCGTCAAATTCTTGAACAACGTCGCCGAGGTGATCAATAAAGATCCGCAAACGGAAGGGTTGTTGCAGGTGGTCTTTTTGCCGGATTACCGGGTGAGTGCGATGGAAAAGATCGCGCCCGCAGCCGACCTTTCGGAGCAGATCTCCACCGCGGGTGCCGAGGCCTCCGGTACCGGCAATATGAAATTGATGATGAATGGCGCAATCACGATCGGTACCTACGACGGTGCTAACATCGAGATTCTGGAAGCGGTCGGGAAGGCACACTTTTTCCGCTTCGGACTGCTTGCCGACGAAGTGCAGGCGCGCCGCACCGATTACGATCCGGTAGCAATCGTCCAGCAAGACGAGGCGCTTGCGCGCGTGATCGGTTATCTGCAACGGGAGTTTTTCAATCCCTTCGAACCAGGAATCTTCCAGCCAATCCTCGACCGCCTTCTCTCACCCAACGACCCGTGGCTGGTGCTGGCCGATTTTGCGTCGTACCGTGCTGCACAGGAGGCGGCAGCGGCGCACTATCGCGCCCCGGCGCGTTGGTTCGAAAGCGCCGTGCGCAACGTCGCCATGAGCGGCCGTTTCTCTTCCGACCGAACGCTGATCGAGTACAACCAGCGGATCTGGCACTTGGCGGCGATCGGTGAGCCAGCGCGAAGCGCGACGTGATCGGCTGTGGTGGTAATCGCTGCGCACGCACTTGGTCACGGTGGTTGAAACTTGTCTCTGCCTCCGCGGATAAACTTCGGGGGAGAAGGATCTCCCCGGTCAGCCGCTACCCGTGTGTTCATTGAGTGTGATATTGACTTCAAGTATCTCGACGTTTTCCTTGCGCTCGAGATGGACCTTGATCGCGTCGGCATCAACCGGGTAGTATTTTGCGACGACAGCCAATATCTCTTCTTGAAGTTGCTGTAGGCGCGCGCTTTCTTCAGGAGAGTTCGCTTGGCCTTCGGGCAGCTCCCGCATCAAGACCATGGTGAGCCGCTCTTTGGCGATGCTTGCGGTCGCGCGCGGTTTGCGCCCCAACAAGCGGTCGAACAGAGACAAGCCAGCCACTTTAGCCCCCTCCCAGTAGGCGCTTCAATAGCCCCGGTTTTTCGTAGGTAGTGAAGCGCAGCGGCCGGTTTTCACCGAGGAAACGGCCGACGACGTCGTCGTAGGCCTGAGCCGCCTTGTCCTCTTTGATGAGGATGACCGGTTCGCCCTGGTTGGAAGCGTGCAGCACCCCTTCCGATTCGGGAATCACACCGATCAAGGGGACGCGCAGAAGCTCCAAAATGTCTTTGTAAGAGAGCATTTCGCCCTCTTCGACCCGTTTCGGGTTGTACCGGGTGATCAAAAGGTGCTCTTTGATCGGTTCCCGGCCTTCGATCGCGCGCCGTGTCTTCGACTGCAACAATCCCAGGATGCGGTCGGAGTCGCGCACCGAAGAGACCTCCGGGTTGGTTACGACGATCGCTTCGTCGGCAAACATCATCGCCATCAGTGCGCCATGTTCGATCCCGGCGGGTGAGTCGCAGACGACGTAATCAAAGCCCATCTGCTGCAATTCGTCCATCACCGCTTCGACGCCTGTTTCGGTGAGCGCCTCTTTGTCCTTGGTTTGCGACGCGGGCAGGATGTAGAGCGATTCGACCCGTTTGTCTTTGATGAGCGCTTGGTGCAGCTTCGCGTCGCCTTGGATGACGTTGACGAAGTCATAGACGACGCGGCGCTCGCACCCCATGATGAGGTCGAGGTTGCGCAACCCGACGTCGAAATCGATCACGGCCGTTTTGTATCCCCGCAGCGCCAAGCCGGTAGCGAACGCGGCGCTGGTGGTGGTTTTTCCTACGCCTCCTTTGCCTGAGGTTACGACGACGATGCGCATGGTGTTCGATCCGTTTGAGCAATTTCAAAGTTCAAGGATATCGAATTGTAACCGCATCTCCGCAGTTTCTGGTGTCGGTTCGAGACGGACCTGTACGGGCTTACCCGCAAGCACCGGTGGGACCCCCTGTTCGAACGTCTTGAAGATGCCCGCAATCGCAACAAGTTCCGGTTGAAAGCGGTGCGCGAAGATGCGCGCCGTTTCTAGGCCGTACGCGCCTGCGATCGCCCGGCCCGAAAGGGGACCCCAGCAGATGATGTGGCCGCCAGCGATCACTTCGCCGCCGGGGTTGACCCCGTTCATGAGGATCACGTCGCCGTCGGGGTGGTGGATCTGTTGCCCGGAGCGGACGGGACGGTCAATGATGCGGGACGCGCTTCTTGGTGAATCGTTGGGCGCCGCTTGTGTGGCCTCGGGTGTTGCTGCCGGTAGGGCAGTGCGCTCGGGTGCGACCGCTACCGTAGCGTGAGGCGTTGGCTGAGCACCATACTCAGGAGAAATGGCATCGAGCAGCGCGAGATTGAGGCGCGCCAGCGCGGTATGGAACGGTTCTGGAACACCGCGCACCCCGACCGGTTGCAGACCGATGCGGCGCATCAACGCGGCGATTCCCGCCCAGTCGACGTGGGTGGGCCATTCGGTCACTTCGCGAAAGTCGAGCACCGCCACTTCACCAGCAAAGTAGCGGTTTGCGCCCGCAAACACCTTGTGGAGTTCGTCTGCCAAACGGGCGGGGCTGGTTGCGGCAAGTGTCACGACGAAACCGGCAAGGTTCGTCGGAGTGAAGCGGACGATCGGTTCCGGCATCGCACTACCTCAATGAATGCGGGGAGATGAGGGAAGGTCATTGACAAATGCGGCGAGCGCTTCGTCGCGATCCAGGCGATAGGTGTGCCCCGAGAGTTCGTCGTGGATCTCGACGGCGCCGTGTTCGGCCAACATCGCTTCCACTTCGTCACGCCCAAGCAGACGCAAGAGCCGTTGGATCCGTTCGGGCTCGACCCGGTCGTACGGTAAGATCGGCACCGAGGGGAATGCGCGAATGGTCTCTTCGGCAAAGAGGCGCGTCAAGAGTGAAGCGGCGTTGAGTTGCACGAGTTCCGCTTCGCGTAGGGTCTCTGCAAGCAGAACGGCACGTCGCCAACCGTCGGGGTCTTTTTCGTCGGCAGTGGGTAGTTTCTGGAGCATCAGGCCGGCCGCGGTCTGGTCGTCGGCGCTCAGCCAAAGCCGCGTGGGCTGCTGATCCGATCGGCTGAGAAAAGCTTGCAGCGCGTCGATGAGGGTCTCTCCCTCCCACGGGACGATGCTGACGTACGGGGTATGGGTGGCAGGCAGCTCCACGATGAGGGCGAGCTGTGCCGCTTCGCCCAACAGTTGGCGCAGTTGCGCGTCGTCGGCGACCGGGATCGCATCGTCGCGCCGCTGCGCCACGGCACGCAGCTCACGTTCGGGTGAAAGATCGACAACCACGAGCGGAACGAGCCCTTTCCCCTGCGCCTGCAATGTGATCCGCGTGGGGGTTTTGAAGCGTGCCGAAAGGAGCGCCGCAAAAGCGGTGAGTTGCCCAAGGGCGCGCCGAATCGCCGGAGGGTAACGACGATGCGCCAAGACGCGTTGCCACACGTGGGTCAGTCGCACATGAGCGCCACGGATGTCCGTATTTTCGAGGAGGAAAGGGGTCACACAATCGGTCGATTCTGGGGTCATCGCGCAGATTTCTCCTGTTGCGCACGGGCAAGGGCCAGCGCGAGTGCCGTCACCGGTTCTTGGGGCTGAGCGGGGTTGCGTTTGGCGGGGGCGGCGTTGCGGGAACGGCTGCGGGGGGTGTCGTGCTTCGTTGCAGATGCAGAGGTGGCGCCTTCAACGTGGCGCGAAGACAGCCCCGCACGTTCACCGTTGGTGCGCATCGAGAGCGCAATGCGCTGCCGTGCTTTGTCTACGGCCAGCACCCGAACGCGAACGATTTGCCCCGGTTTGACAACGGTCAAGGGATCTTTGACGAAGCGGTCGGCGAGTTCGGAGACGTGCACCAACCCGTCTTGATGCACACCGATATCGACGAACGCGCCGAAATGGGTGACGTTGGTGACTACCCCTTCGAGCCACTGCCCTTCTTGGAGGTCGTCGAGCGATTCGACCCCTTCAGCGTAGCGAACGGTGCGAAACTCGCCGCGCGGATCGCGCCCTGGTTTCGCCAGCTCTTCGAGGACATCCTGCACGGTAAAGAGGCCAAACTGCGCGTCGGTGAATTCGTTGGGGTCGATCGCGTCACGCCAGTCGCTGCGCCCCATCACCTCTTTCACCGTTTTCTGGATGCGCGCCAAGATCCGTTCGACCAGCGGATAAGCCTCGGGGTGGACGGCAGATGCGTCGAGTGGTTCGTCCCCGTCGCGAATGCGTAAAAAACCGGCACACTGTTCGAAGGTTTTCGGGCCCAGCCGGGGCACTTCGAGCAGTTGCGCACGGCTGCGGAACGGACCGTGCTGGGTGCGCCACGCGACGATCTCCCGCGCCAGCGTCCGGTTGAGCCCGGAGACGTAGGCGAGGAGCGCGGGCGAGGCGGTGTTGAGATCTACCCCTACGGCATTGACGCAGTCCTGAACGACCGCGTCGAGCATCCGCGCGAGTTCCACTTGATCGACGTCGTGTTGGTATTGCCCGACACCGATCGATTTCGGGTCGATCTTCACCAACTCTGCCAGGGGATCCTGTACCCGGCGGGCGATCGAGACCGCGCCTCTGAGGCTGACATCGAGTTCTGGGAGTTCTTCACTGGCGATTTCACTGGCCGAATAGATCGAAGCGCCCGCTTCCGAAACGATCAGTTTCGTGGGGCGCCCATCAAGGGGCAAACGGGCTAGGAGCGCGTCGACCAGCTTTTCGGTTTCGCGACTCGCGGTGCCGTTGCCGACTGCGATGAGCTGCACTCGGTGCGTCGTTACCAATTCGGCGAGGCGCGCGAGTGTTGGCTCGACGTGGCGTTTCGGCTCGAACGGGTAGCAGGTTTCCGTGGCGACGACGGCGCCGGTGGCGTCGATCACCGCGATTTTGATCCCGGTGCGAATGCCCGGGTCGATTCCCATCACGACCTGGTTGCCGGCAGGCGGCGCAAGGAGCAGCTCCTTGAGGTTCGCCGCAAAGATGCGGATCGCTTCCCGTTCCGCGTTTTCACGCATCTGGTTGAGCGCGTCGCGTTCGAGTTGCGGGTGGAGTTTGGCACGCCAGATGCGCGCAAGGGTTTGGGTCCGCCAGGATGCTGCGGGGTCGTCGAGCCGATCCCACCCGATCTGATGGGCGATCCACCCGAGGAACGGATGCGGTTGGTCTTCCGCGGTGGGAATATCGACCGCAAGGTGCAGTACCCCCTCGTTGCGCCCGCGGAGGAGCGCCAACGCGCGGTGCGAAGGTATGGAGCGGATCGGCTCTTCGAACGCAAACCAGTCGCGAAACTTCGCGGCGTTGGAGGCGTTGGAATCGAGCACCTGCGACCGGATCAGCGCTTCGTTCCAGAACCGTTCGCGCAACGGCTGCAACAAAGCGGCGTTTTCGCTGAGGCGTTCGCTCAAGATCGCGCGCGCGCCTTCAAGCGCCGCAGCGGCGTCGGCAAACCCTTTTTCCGGAGCGACGAACGGTGCGGCGAGCACTTCCGGCGGGGTTTCGACTCGGCCCATGAGCCGGTCGGCAAGGGGTTCCAATCCGGCTTCGCGCGCGATACTTGCCTTGGTGCGTCGTTTGGGTCGGTACGGCAGGTAGAGGTCTTCGAGCGCCTGGCGTGTCTCAGCCGACATGACGGCCGCTTCGAGTTCGGGCGTGAGATGGCCCGCTTCGCGCAGCGTGTTGAGGATCGTTTCGCGGCGCGCTTCGAGCGCCCGCAGCGTCAGAAGCTGGGTTTCGATTTCGCGCAGTTGCGCGTCGCTCAATCCTCCTGTTGCCTCTTTACGGTAGCGGGCGATGAAGGGAACCGTTGCCCCTTCGTCCATCAGCCGCACCGCAGCGATCACTTGGTGCGGCGAAACGCCAATCCGCTCGGCGATACGGGCTTCGATCGAAGGCAAGTGTGTCGTCGTCATGGTATTCGGTTCGATCCAGGCAAGGGGCGATTATAGCGAGGGAAGGGCGACGAGCGACTGTCGTCCCGCCCATTCGGCTCCGGGGTCAAGGGTGATCGGTGCGGTGAGTTGCGCCGCTTCGACGCAAAGGAAACGCCGAAACCCATCTGCGGGCAGATCGGCCAGGTTGTGGTGTTCCCCGGGGTTCCAGACGACGAGATTGGCAAAGCCCGCTTGGTCGATGCCCGTGGCCACTTTGCCACTTTTCCAGAGCAGCGCGCGCGTAGGCGCTGGATAGACGCGGTTCACCGCGCGATCGACGACCAGTTCGGGCGCGGTCTCTTTGACCGCTTGCCATTGGGCATTGGCGTCCTGGTAGGTGAGCCCGTACAAACCGGAGAGTTGGGAAAGTTCGAGTTCCGGAGTGGCCAGATAGGTATGCAATCCACCGGTGAAAGCAAGCGGTGCGGCTCCGTCGTTACCCACCGCGAGCTCGACGTCCAGACGGTCGAGGGAGAGCATCACGGTGACTTCCGCCCACCAGCCTGAGGGGATTTCGTCACGATAGGACGCAGGGAGCGCGTCCGGCGTGAGCCGCCACGTTGCGAAGACGAACGCTGGGTCTTGTTTCTGTTCTGTCATCTGCCACAGGACGCGCCGCGCAAACCCGTGGCGTGTGCGGGGGCCTTGGTCGGCCCACTGCGGAAAGATCACTGGGATGCCGCCGCGAATGGGGGTAACGCCATCCCCTGGGTTTTTGGGGCTCAGGTAGAGCCGTTCGATGCCGTCGGCGGGGATCCAGGAAAGCACGTGCGCGCCCCAGTGGCTCACCGTGACCTGAGCACCGCCAATCTGAAGCCGCACGACGTCGAGCCCGCACCAGCGGTCGGTGGTGATTGCGGTCGGAGTCATCTTCGATTGCCTCAATGCAGCGGTTGCAAGGGAAGGACACCGTGCTTGATCGTTCGATCTTCGGGGTCGTCGGAGAGGGTGAAACCGAGACTCGCGACGAACCGCAGCATCCGTTCGTTGTTCGCGAGAAAGACGCCGCGCATCTCTTTGAGGCCACGGTTGCGCGCCGTTTCGATCAGCACCTGCATGAGTTTGCGTGCCAGACCTCGATGTTGCCACGCATCGGCAACGACGATCGCGAATTCGCACGTTTCGCCGTCGGGGTTTACCGCGTACCGTGCCACCCCCAGTTCGATCTCTTTGCCGTTTTGCGACGTAACCGCAATGAACGCCATCTCGCGGTCGTAGTCGATTTGGGTGAGGCGCGCGAGCATTGCGGGTGGCAGTTCGTTGAGCGTGGTCATGAAGCGGTAATACTTCGTCTGTGGCGAGAGGTTGCGGACGAACTCCGCTTCGAGTTCGGCGTCTTCTGGCCGGATGGGGCGGATCAGCACGTCGGTGCCGTCAGGAAGCGTCCAATGTTGGACGAGGTGAGACGGGTAGGGGTGGATCGCCATGTGCGCGTAACGATCCTGGGACGGATTCGTCGGGGTCAGCGAAATTTTCGCGTCGAGCGCGATCGCGTCGTGTTCGTCGACGATCAGCGGGTTGATGCTCAGATATTCGATCCACGGCAATTCGCAGACCATTTCTGAAACCCGCAGCAGGACGTATTCCAGCCGTTCGAGCGCTACCGCGGGCATGTTGCGCCACTCCTGCAGCATCGGATAGATGCGGCTCGACCGAACCAGGTCGTGCGCCAGGTATTTGTTGAACGGCGGCAGCGCAACCGACATGTCCGCTTCGGGAACGGCCCGTTTGCCCCCTTCGCCGAAGTAGATCACCGGCCCGAAGACGGGGTCGCGTTTGACGCGGATCATCACCTCGCGGCCGTAACGACGAATCACCATCGGTTCGATCACTACCCCTTCGATTTCCGCTTCAGGCGCATTTTTTTGCACTTCGGCGACGATCTCCTGAAACGCGGTGCGTACCGCCGCCATGGTGGTGAGGTTGAGTCGCACTCCGCCGCTGTCGGCTTTGTCGATGACGTTTTTCGCCTGAATTTTCATCGCCACCGGCAGTCCAATCTCTTCGGCGAGCACGATCGCTTCGGTGACGGTGCGCGCCAGCATCGCTTGGGCAATCGGGATGCGAAACGCAGAAAGGACCGCTTTGGCCTCCATCTCGTTGAGGCGTAGCCGCCGTTCGGTGAGCGCGGCTTCGATGATCAGTTCGGCGCTCTCGATGCGCGGCGCTTCGAAATGGGTGAGCGGCGGTGGGGTTTGCGCGAGCAGTTTTTGGTTTCGGTAGTACGACGAGACGTGCGAGAAGAGCTCGACCGCAGGTTCCGGCGCACGGAAGGTGGGGATCCCCGCCGCTTGGAATTTTTGCCGCGCTTCCTGGACGTGCGCCTCTCCCATCCAGCAGGTGACGACCGGTTTGTCGGCTTTCGCTTCGAGTGCGATGATCCGGTCTGCGACCGCGGTGGGGTCGGTCATCGCCTGGGGCGTGAGAATCACCAGGATCCCGTCGACCTCTTTCGCAGCCAGAAGGGTTTGAAACGCAGCGCCGTAGCGTTCGGCGTCGGCGTCGCCCAAAATATCGACCGGGTTGGCGTGGGACCAGTTCTGGGGCAGCAGTTTGTCGAGTGCTTCGCGGGTGGTATCCCCGAGTTCCGCGAGCGGGATGCCCAGGTCCGCGGCGCGGTCGGCAGCCATCGCGCCGATTCCGCCGCCGTTCGTGAGGATCGCCAAGCGGTTGCCGCGCGGACGAAGTCGGGCAAAAAGCGCGGAGAGTGCGGCGTAGAGCTGCGAGATGTTATAAAGACGAATCACGCCACTACGCCGCAAGGCCGCGTCGAACACTTTGTCGTCGCCTGGCTGATGGCCTGCGTGGAGATGAATCGTGCGCATCACTTCGGGATGGCGTCCCGCTTTGAGCACCAGCACCGGTTTGACGCGTGCCGCAGCACGCAACGCGCTCATGAAGCGGCGCGCGTTCTTGATTCCTTCGATGTAGAGCACGATCGCTTCGGTGCGGTAATCTTGCGCCAGGAAGTCGAGCACTTCGGCAAAGTCGATATCGACGCTCGCGCCAAGCGAGACCACCGCCGAAAATCCGACCCCCGCCGGTTTTGCCCAGTCGAGTACCGCGGAACAGAGCGCACCGGAGTGGGAGATGAACCCGATCGACCCTTTGAGCGGAGCGGTCAGAGCAAATGAGGCGTTGAGCCCAAACTGCGGACGCATCACGCCCAGACAGTTGGGACCCAAAAGGCGCATCCGGTAGCGACGCGCCGTTTCGATCAGTTGCCGCTCCAACCGTTCACCGCGGGCGCCCGATTCGGCAAAACCGGCTGAGAGGACCGCAACCATCTTGACACCGGCCCGGCCACACCCTTCGACCACACCGATCACCTTTTCCGCGGCGACACAGATCACCGCGAGATCGATGCGGTGGGGCACCTCTTCGATCGACGGATAAGCGGGGAGATCGAAGATTTTTTTATGTTTGGGGTTGACCGCAAAGAGGCGGCCGGTGTACCCACTGTCGATCAGGTTGCGGATCACGGTTCGACCCAATGACCCGGCGCGTTCCGAAGCACCGATCACGGCGACCGAGCGCGGTTCGATCAACGGTTGCAAGTAGTGGTTCTCTTGCACGGCGAAACTCTCCTAAGGCATTGTGGCGAAGTGTACCGCATCGCACCGACTCTGTGCGCGTACAATCCCATTTACCGGCAAACAATTCGTCCGAACGACCAGGGAGATGACGATGCACGAATGGCTGAAAAACTTAACGCTAACCCGGTGTTGGCAAACCCACGCTTATTGGGGTGGCGAATGGCATGCGGCACCAACCCGTTATCCCGTGCGGAATCCGGCAACAGGGGAAACGATCGCCGAAGTGGTCGATTGCGGACGCAGGGAAACCGAAGCGGCAATCGACGCAGCGGCATACGCCTTCTCCTCATGGAAAAACACCCTCGCGAAAGAGCGATCAGCACTGTTGCGCCAATGGCATGCGCGCATCGTCGACAACGCCGAGCCCTTGGCGCAATTGATCACGCTCGAATGTGGCAAGCCCCTTGCCGAGGCACGGGGCGAAGTGGCCTACGCGGCATCGTTCGTCGAGTGGTTTGCCGAAGAGGCGAAGCGGGTTTATGGCGATCTCATCCCGACGCCGCAAGCGGATCGCCGCCTCATGGCGTGGAAACAGCCCGTTGGGGTGTGCGCAGCGATCACACCGTGGAATTTCCCCGCTGCGATGATCACCCGTAAGGTGGCCCCGGCGCTTGCGGTGGGGTGCACGGTGGTGGTGAAGCCGGCGGAGCAAACCCCACTCACGGCTCTGGCTTTAGCCGCGCTGGCCGAAGATGCCGGTTTTCCCGCCGGGGTGTTCAATGTGGTTACCGGCAGTCGACCGGAGGTGATTGGCGCGACGCTCACCGCAAGTCCCATCGTGCGCAAACTCTCCTTTACCGGGTCGACCGAAGTCGGTCGCCTCTTGATGGCCCAATGCGCCCCGACGTTAAAGCGCCTCTCGTTTGAACTGGGTGGCAACGCCCCGTTCATCGTGTTCGACGATGCTGACCTGGACGCGGCAGTGGCCGGGGCGCTGGCGTCGAAATACCGCAACGCCGGGCAAACGTGCGTCTGCGCCAACCGATTGATCGTCCAAGAGGGGATCTACGACGCTTTTGCGGAGCGGTTCGCTGCGGAGGTGTCCAAATTGCGCGTCGGTCCCGGGTGGGAAGCGGGCGTCGCGGTGGGGCCGCTCATCGATGCTGCGGCGATCGCAAAAGTGACGCGCCTGGTCGAAGAGGCGGTCTCCCGCGGGGCGCAAGTGCGCTGTGGCGGGCATCTCCTCACGGAATTGGGCAACCAGTTTTACGCCCCCACGGTGCTCACGAACGTCACAGCGGAGATGGCGATCGCGCGCGAAGAGATCTTTGGTCCCGTCGCCCCCATCTACCGGTTTCGTACCGACGACGAAGCTGTCGCGCTTGCAAACGCGACCGAATATGGCCTTGCGGCCTACTTCTACGCGCGCGACGTGGGGCGCGTCTGGCGGGTGGCCGAGCAGCTCGATTACGGGATGATCGGGATCAACACTGGGATCATCTCAAGCGAGGTTTTCCCCTTTGGCGGCGTCAAACAGTCGGGGTTTGGTCGCGAAGGGTCGAAGTACGGCGTGGAAGAGTATCTCGAGATCAAAGCGATCTGTCTGGCCGGCGTGTGAGGGTTGCACAATCCGCGTAAGGGAGGAACCATGCGGGAAAGGAGCCGTAATGTGGGGAGTGGTCCGGTCGGCTTGGGCAAAGGCTCTGTTTGGCGCCGCCTCTGGGTAGGCGCGCTCGTTTTTACCTTTTTCTCAGGAAGTGTCCCAGCATCGGGCCTTGATGAGCCCTTAGCGCGCGGCGCTCTGCCGCTTACCGAGGGGTTTGCGACCGTGCCCACCGCAGCGGCGGAAGGGGAGGGGCAGCAAACGGTGACTGAAGCCGAAGTCGAGGAGGCGATCGCGACGCTACGTTGCGAGCAAACCCCGTTCTTTTGGTGTGCCGGTGGGATCGGTGTGGAGGAGCGGGTGGCGTTACAACGGCTCAGAGACCGTTTTACGGTCTGCGTCGAGTGGGCACAAAAGGAGCGCCCCTATCTTGCTGATGCGACCTTGACCCTCGAAAACGACTCCGGCGCGGTGGTTTGGCAAGGCCGCGGGTTGGGGCCGCTTTGGTGCGCGCAGCTGCCGACGGGGCGTTATCGGTTGGTTGCCGCTGCGCTCCCGGTCGTTGAATATCCCCCGCAAGATCGCTGGGTCGAGGTGACGCCGCAAGCCTCCCTTAGGCGCGTGGCGTTTCTCTGGTAGTCGCGTCCAGTGGGCACGTAGCGGCGATTGCCACCAACTGCGCGGCCAAATCGGCGAACGTCGCCTCCGAGAGATCAGAAAGGGTAAAGTGCGCCACGATCGGGCCCGACCAGGTGGCCAGCCCTTTGCGGTAACGGGGGTCGTAGTGGCGTACCATCAGGTCGCGGTAGAGTGCGGCGAAATTGCCTGCGTCGACCCACCGCAGCCATTCTGCAAGGACGGCGTTCGGGACCACCCCTTTGAGGCGGAGCAACTGCGCTTTGAGGGTTTCGGGATGGTCGCGCCAGAATCGGTATTCAGTGAGTACCAACGCCAGACGCGTGTCAAGCGCAGCGTCCACCGTGACGCGCGGCGCGGCGCGCATCTGTTGCCAAAGCGCTTCAGGCAGGTGGCAGGTGCCGATGCGGCGGTTCTCCGCTTCGACAAACACCGGTTGGGTGGGATCGAAGCGGCGCAGTGCAGACCAGAGTGCTGTCTCGAACGCTTTTTGGGTCGGTTGCGGCGCGCCGTCTGGCACCCGCCCCAACAGCGAACCACGATGGCGCGCCAACCCTTCCAGGTCCAACACCTGCGCGCCCAATTGCGCCAGGGTGTGAAGCAGTTTCGTCTTGCCGCAACCCGTAGGACCCGCGAGCACGAATAGCCGCAACCGAGCAGGCAACGTATTGAGCTGCGCAAGGACTTGACGACGAAACGCCTTATACCCGCCTTCAAGCTGCGCGGCGTCCCAACCGATCAACCGCAGCCAAGTGACGAACGCGCCACTTCGCTGGCCACCGCGCCAACAGTAGACCAGCGGGTGCCACGAGCGCGGTTTGTCCTGAAACTGGTTTTCGATGTGGTGCGCGATATTTTTCGCGACCCACGCCCCCCCAATGCGCCGCGCTTCGAACGGTGACCGCTGTTTGTAGATCGTACCGACGATCGCCCGCTCCCGGTCGTCGAGCACCGGGCAATTGATCGCACCGGGAACGTGGTCTTCAGCGTATTCGGCTGGACTGCGCGCGTCGATCACCGTGTCGAACGCGTCGAGCGCCGTCACCGGAACGATTGAGGTGCTGTCACGGGGCATGGGCGAACCATGGAGTGGACTCGGTGCTATTATCGCGCAATTCGAACGGGTTCTTTCACGGAGCGAGCTGCGAATGACGGAAGCGGTGCGATTGACGGCGCTTGCGCACGGCGGCGGGTGTGGGTGCAAGATCGCGCCCGGCGTCCTCGAACGGCTCTTGCGGGAGATTCCGACTGGGTTCGTGCCGCCCGAACTTCTCGTAGGGTTCGACACCACCGACGACGCCGCGGTGTGGCGTCTGAACGAGACGCAGGCGCTCATCGCGACCACCGACTTTTTCCTCCCCGTTGTCGATGACCCTTTCGATTTTGGCGCGATCGCTGCGACCAATGCGCTATCCGACGTCTATGCGATGGGGGGACGCCCGATCCTGGCGCTTGCGGTCGTCGGGATGCCCTTGGGAAAACTGCCCGAGGCGGTGATCGCGCAGATTTTCGCGGGTGGCGCATCGGTGTGCCGCGAAGCAGGGGTGGCGCTCGCCGGGGGCCATTCGATCGACTGCGTCGAACCGTTTTACGGCTTGGTTGCGTTGGGACTTGCCCATCCCCGGGCGATCAAGACCAACGCGGGGGCGCAACCGGGCGACCAGTTGATCCTGACCAAGCCCCTTGGGATCGGAGTGCTCTCCGCGGCGCTCAAGAAGGGGTTACTCACCCCAGACGAATATGCCGAAATGCGGCGGTGGACCACCTGCCTCAACCGGGTAGGGGAGCGCTTGGGGGCTGACCCGGAGGTGCATGCGCTTACCGACGTCACCGGTTTCGGCCTGGCGGGACACGGATGGGAGATGGCGCGCGCAAGCGGCGTGGTGGTGCGTTTCCACAGTGGGGCGTTGCCGGTGTTGCCTGCCGCGCGCCGTTACCTTCGCGAAGGGATCACCACGGGGGCGGCCACGCGCAACTGGCAAAGCTACGGCAACGCGATCGACCTCACCGCGCTGCCGGAAGGGGAGCGCGCCGAGTGGCAAGCGATCGTCACCGATCCGCAAACGAGCGGAGGCCTGTTGATCGCGTGCGCCCCTGCCGCGGTGGAGCGGGTAATGGGCGCGATCGCGGAGACGCAAGGCGAAGGAGGGGTGGTGATCGGTTCGGTCGCTGCGGGAACGCCGAAAGTCGAAGTGCTGCGATGAACGGATCGGCGCATCGGGCGGTGACCGGTTGGGAGCGTCGTGCGCTGCTGTTGGCAGCTCCGATCGTTTTGCTCTGGGGAACCGTCCTCTCCCTCAAACTCACACCGGCTTTTTTTGCGGGTGTGCTCACCTTTGGCGCTTCGCAAGCGATGACCCAGCGTTTTGCTCGCTCGCCCGCGTTTGCCCGCCATGCGCGTCTCTATTCCGCCGCGGTCGTGGCCTTGGTGACCCTTCTTTTGATCGTCGGATTGGTCGAGTTCGTCTTGTGGGCGCCCCAAGCGATTCCGAAACTTTTCAAGCAGTTGGCGACCACGCTCGAGCAGTTACGGGGTTTGCTGCCCGCCTGGGCGAACTATCTGCCCGATTCGGTCGACACCGTGCGTCGCGAGGCGATCGTCTGGCTCAAAGCGAACGCTGCAGCCGTGCAGAGTTGGGGGCTCCACACCGCACGGGGGGTTGGGTATGTGATCCTGGGACTCATCATCGGAGGGCTGGCGGCCGTCCAGGTTGCCTGGTCGAGCGATGAACCCAATCTCAAACCGCTTCCCCCTTTGGCGCAGGCTATTTTCGACTACACGCGCGAGCTTGTCGCCAGTTTTACCCAGGTCGTTTTTGCCCAGGTGAAGATCTCCCTGGTCAATACCGCGCTCACCGCCGTTTTTTTGGTGGGCATTTTGCCGCTTCTGGGGCGGACGTTGCCGCTTACCCCAGTCCTGCTGGTTGTCACTTTCGTGGCGGGTCTGTTGCCTGTGGTGGGAAATCTTATCTCGAACACCGTCACCACGTTGGTGGCGCTAAGTGTCTCGGTGATCGATGCGGTACTGGCTCTGGGTTGGCTCGTTTTCATCCACAAACTGGAGTATTTCTTGAACGCCCACATCATCGGCAACCGCATTCGTTCCCATGCGTGGGAGATCTTGACGATGATGGTGGTGCTGGAAGCAGCTTTCGGGGTGGCTGGGGTAGTGAGCGCCCCCGTCTTCTTCGCGCAACTCAAATCGACCCTGCGGCGCGAAGGGCTGCTGTGAGGGCAAGCGCCTGCCGGTCACCGCAGCGCGCTGTGGCGCGAAGGTTCCGGACAAGGGATGAGCGGCGCCAGAGCAGGCCAGACCGTTTCGAGAAGGAGCGGCTGCGCTTCCGCGGTGGGGTGGAGTCCATCGCCTTGAAACGCGTCACGGTTGAGCGCAATGGGCGCCAAAAGGAACGGAACGAAACCGGCTACCCGTTTTTCCACTGCCAATTCCGCAAAGGTCGCGGTGAACGCTTCGCTGTAGTCGGGACCCAGGTTCGGCGGAATTTGCATCCCGATCAGCACCACCTGCGCCCCGGCGGCGTGCGCCGCGTCGATCATCGCGGCCAGGTTCTCCCGCATCGCCGCCAGCGACAAACCGCGCAGCCCGTCGTTTGCACCGAGTTCGAGGATTACCAACCGGGGCCGTTCGCGGGTGAGCAATTTCGGTAGCCGCACCCGGCCGCCGTGGGTCGTCTCGCCCGAAACGCTGGCGTTGACCACGCGCCACTGCGGCGCGCACGCCCGCAGCCGCTCCGCGAGGAGATCGACCCAACCGCTACCGGCGCGCAGACCATAGCCCGCCGAGAGACTGTCGCCGAAGACGAGGAGCGTTGCCGCCTGGGCGCGCGGAGCAGAAGGGCGCTCCGGGTTCGCGGCACCATCGTCTGCCCGCGCCGGGCGGTTCGGTAAGCGGCTGAGGAACCCAACCGTTATCATCGCACTCAAGAGACGACGACGAAAAGCAGAGCGAAGCGACATATGATCGAAGCCATCCATCTCACGAAAACGGTTACCCTGCCAAGCGGAGCCACCTTGACCTTGCTCGATGCGGTCGACTGTACCATCAACGACGGCGAGGCGGTTGCGGTCGTGGGCGCTTCCGGGTCTGGCAAAACGACGCTCCTTGGACTGCTCGCCGGGCTCGACCGGCCCACGCGCGGCACGATCGTCGTCGATCGCGCTGAGATCACCGCGTGGGACGAAGAGGCGCGCGCCCGCTGGCGGCAGCAAGCGGTTGGTTTCGTCTTTCAAGATTTCCAACTCCTTCCGCACCTCACTGCGTGGGAAAACGTGGCGCTCCCCCTCTGGCTCAAAGGGGAGGGCGATGCGGAACGGCAAGCCAAAGCGTGGCTCGCGCGTGTCGGTTTGGCCGAACGGCTCGGTCATCGTCCGGAGGCTCTCTCTGGTGGCGAACAGCAGCGCGTCGCGTTGGCGCGCGCGTTTGCGTGCCGCCCGCGCTACCTCTTTGCCGACGAACCCACGGGGAACCTCGACGCTGCCACGGGCGAAACCGTGATCGAACTCTTGTTTTCGCTGCAGCAAGAGAGCGGCGCCACGCTCGTTCTGGTCACCCACGATCCGGCATTGGCCGCGCGCTGTCAGCGGGTATTGACGCTCCAGCGGGGTCGGCTTGTCGCCAACGATCGCCCATCAGCGGGATAGCGCGGCGCGCACCGCGCGTGCCGTGGTCCAGCCGCTCGCTACCGCGCTTTCCAACCCGGGAAGCGCACCGATCGGTGGCAACCAGTCGCCGGCAAGCCACAAATGGCGGGCGATGTGAACCGGTTGGGCAACCGGCTGCGGAAGCGCCCGTGCGCTACCCCAGCGCAGAACCTTCGGCCACTGATGCAGCCGCGCCGAGGTTCGTTCCAATTGAGCGGGCAAAAGCGGCGCTGCGTCCTGCGGTTCGGTTGTCAGCACCACCGCCGCTGCGGTGATGTGCCCTGGCCCGACCGTGGTCACACGCCACCCTGAATCGCCGTGTGGGGTGAGCGCGATCACCGGTGATGCAATCTGCACCACCTGTCCGAAGCGACCGATCCGCCGCGCGAGCGCCACCGCAAACCATTCGCTCGCCGGTTCCGTTACTTGCCACGCGTGCCTTTGCGATGCCGGAAAGCGCATGACGGCGCGAACGAGCGGCACAAGGCGCGGCCAGGTCAGGGTGGCGAGCGATTCTCCGCACCATGTCGTGGCGAATCGTGAAAGCGCTGCATGAAACGGCGCAGGCGGGGTGGCGACCCGGAACCAGGCAGCAAGCGGCGTATCCGGATGGCGACGCCCCCACGCCCGCAACCGCCAAAGCCAAAAGAGGGGGTGGGAAACGGACGTTCCTTCGAGTTTGGGCCAACCGGTTGGCGAAACGGACCAGCGCTGCGCACCTTCCTCTTCCTCCCAAGCGTACGGAAGCGACCTAAGCGGCTGCGAAGAAAGGGCGCCCGCACGCAAGAGCTGTTTCAGCATCGGTGTGGCGGCGGGGAAACGGAGCGCGTGTTCGGCCAAACTGGCAAGCCCCCCGCCCAGTTGCGGACGCTTTTCCAGCACGATCACGGAGTACCCCCAACGCGCCAACCGCCAGGCTGCGGTGAGTCCCGCTGCGCCCGCCCCGACTACGACGATTCGTTTCACTGCGCTCCTTTTCTAGGGGTGATCGTTCCTGCCACACGGTGGTATGATCGCACGCATCGTTCGCATTCGACAAGGAGCCGCGCGACATGGCGATAACCCAAGAGGCTGTTCGATCGGTGCTTGCGCAGACCATCGACCCCAATCGCGAAAAAGATTACGTGACCACCGGCGCCGTGCAGCAAATCGCAGTCGACGGCGACGCCGTATCGGTCAAGATCGCGCTCGACTACCCCGCAAAGAGTCAATGGGCAGCGATCCAGCAGCAGATCGAAACCGCGCTTCGTGACGCGTTGCACCCTGCGGCGCTCTTCGTCGAAGTGACCAGCCAAATCGGCATCCACAAAGTGCCGCCGGGGTTACGGCCGCTGCCCGGTGTCGCGAACATCGTCGCGGTCGCGTCGGGTAAAGGGGGTGTGGGAAAGAGCACCACCGCGGTGAATCTTGCGCTTGCGTTGGCGGCAGAAGGGGCGAAGGTGGGGATTTTGGATGCCGATATCTATGGCCCCTCGATCCCGCAAATGCTCGGGCTCGGCCATCAAAATCCGGTCTCGGAAGACGGACAGAAGATGCAGCCGCTCACCGCGTACGGCATCGAAGCGATGTCGATCGGCTTCATGGTCGACGTCGAAACGCCGATGATCTGGCGTGGCCCGATGGCTTCACAGGCGCTGGTGCAGCTCCTTACCGAAACCGCGTGGCACGACCTCGACTACCTCATCGTGGACATGCCGCCGGGAACGGGGGACATCCATCTGTCGCTCGCGCAAAAAGCGCCGCTCACCGGCGCGGTGATCGTTACGACCCCGCAAGAGATCGCGCTGTTGGACGCGCGCAAAGGGCTCAAGATGTTCGAAAAGGTCCAAGTCCCCGTTTTGGGGGTGATCGAGAACATGAGCCTTCATATCTGCTCGCACTGCGGCCACGTCGAACCGATCTTCGGGGAAGGGGGTGGCAAAAAACTCTGTGACGATTACGGCGTGCCTTTCCTGGGGGCGTTGCCCTTGGATCGCCGTATCCGGGAGGAGACCGATAGCGGCAAACCCACCGTGGTGGCCGAGCCCGATGGCCCGATTGCCGAAAAATATCGGGAGATTGCCCGCCAGGTGGCGATTGCGATTGCCGACCGCGGCAAAGACTTTACTCACAAAATGCCCACGATCGTGGTCAAAAACGACTGAACGCAACGATGAGCATCAAATCGGACCGGTGGATCCGCCGCATGGCTGAAACGTACGGGATGATCGAACCGTTCGAACCCGAGCTCGTGCGGCAAGTGGATGGCACGCGCGTCGTCTCCTTCGGCACCTCGAGCTACGGCTACGACGTTCGCTGCGCCAACGAATTCAAGATCTTCACCAACATCAATTCGACGATCGTCGACCCCAAGAATTTCGACGAACGCAGTTTCGTCGACTTTGTCGGCGACGTTTGCATCATCCCGCCCAACTCGTTTGCGTTGGCGCGCACCGTCGAATACTTTCGCATTCCGCGCAACGTCCTCACGATCTGCCTTGGGAAGAGCACCTACGCGCGCTGCGGCATCATCGTCAACGTCACACCGCTTGAACCGGAGTGGGAAGGGCATGTGACGCTCGAATTCTCCAACACCACGCCGCTGCCGGCGAAGATTTACGCAAACGAAGGCGTGGCGCAGATGCTCTTCTTCGAATCGGACGAGGTGTGTGAAACGAGCTACCGCGACCGGGGCGGTAAGTATCTGGGGCAACGCGGCGTGACCCTGCCGCGCATGTGAAGCGACAACGACAAAGGGCGACGCGATGCGTTTTCATTTTCCTATCGTCATCATCGACGAGGATTTCCGTTCGGAAAACGCCTCCGGCTTGGGGATTCGAGCGCTCGCGCAGGCGATCGAAGCCGAAGGAATGGAGGTGCTGGGGGTGACGAGTTACGGCGACCTCACCTCGTTTGCCCAGCAACAGAGTCGGGCGTCGGCGTTCATCGTCTCGATCGACGACGAGCAGCTGCAAGACCCGCTGCAGGCGGCTGAGGTGATCGAACAGATTCGCAATTTCGTCGCCGAGATCCGTTTTCGTAACGCCGACATTCCGATCTTCCTCTACGGGGAGACACGCACCAGCCGCCACATCCCCAACGACGTGTTGCGCGAACTCCACGGCTTCATCCATATGTTCGAGGATACCCCGGAATTCATCGCGCGATACGTGGTGCGCGAGGCGCGCAACTACCTCGACAGCCTCGCTCCCCCCTTCTTTCGGGCGCTTACCCATTACGCTGCCGATGGATCCTACTCATGGCACTGCCCGGGGCATTCGGGTGGGGTGGCATTCCTCAAAAGCCCCGTCGGTCAGATGTTCCACCAGTTCTTCGGCGAAAACCTCCTGCGCGCCGACGTCTGCAACGCCGTAGAAGAGCTGGGGCAGTTGCTCGATCACACCGGGCCCGTTGCGGCGAGCGAACGCAACGCCGCGCGCATTTTCCACTGTGACCATCTGTTTTTCGTCACCAACGGAACCAGCACCTCGAACAAGATGGTCTGGCACTACACCGTTGCGCCGAACGATATCGTCGTGGTCGATCGCAACTGCCACAAATCGGTGCTGCACGCGATCATCATGACCGGCGCGATTCCGGTCTTTCTCACCCCGACGCGCAACCACTACGGGATCATCGGCCCGATCCCGGAACGCGAATTCGCGCCAGAAGCGATCCAGGCGAAGATCGACGCACACCCGTTCGCCCAACTGGCAAACGACCGACAACCCCGCATCCTCACGCTGACGCAATCGACCTACGACGGCATCCTCTACAACGTCGAACGGATCAAAGCAGAGCTCGACGGCTACATTCCGACGCTGCATTTCGACGAAGCGTGGCTGCCGCACGCCGCTTTTCACGACTTTTACGGCGACTACCATGCAATTGGCGCAGACCGCCCGCGCTGCGAAACTTCGCTTATCTTCTCCACCCAATCGACCCACAAACTGCTTGCGGGGCTGTCGCAGGCGTCGCAAATCCTGGTTCAAGAGGCGAAACAGGGTGGGTTTGACCGTGACCTCTTCAACGAAGCGTACTTGATGCATACCTCGACCTCGCCGCAATACGCGATCATCGCCAGTTGCGACGTTGCCGCGGCGATGATGGAACCGCCTGGGGGTACCGCGCTCGTCGAAGAATCCTTGATGGAAGCGGCCGAATTCCGCCGTGCGATGCGCGAAGTGGCGCGCGACTATCCCGATTGGTGGTTCCGCGTCTGGGGGCCGGAGCGGCTCGCGGAAGAGGGGATCGGCACGCCCGAAGACTGGATGCTGCGCCCGAACGAACGGTGGCACGGTTTTGGCGAAATCAGCGAAGGGTTCAACATGTTGGACCCGATCAAAGCGACGATCATCACCCCAGGGCTCGACGTCGATGGCGATTTCCACGACTGGGGTATCCCGGCCGGGGTCGTGACCCGCTACCTTGCGGAACACGGCATCGTCGTCGAAAAAACGGGGCTTTACTCGTTCTTCATCATGTTCACCATCGGCATCACCAAAGGGCGGTGGAACACGATGGTGACCGAATTACAGCAGTTCAAAGACGATTTCGACCGCAACCAACCTCTGTGGCGGGTGATGCCGGAGTTCATCGCGAAGCACCCGAGATACGAAAAATGGGGGTTACGCGACCTCTGTCAGCGCATTCACGCGTTTTACAAAGCACACGACGTGGCGCGCCTTACCACGCAGATGTACCTTTCGGAGATGGAACCGGCGCTGCGCCCTGCGGACGCCTGGGCCAAACTGGCGCATCGCGAAATCGACCGCGTCCCCATCGACGCGCTCGAAGGGCGGATCACCGCGATGCTCGTCACCCCGTACCCACCGGGAATCCCGCTTCTGATTCCGGGCGAGCGCTTCAACGCAACGATCGTCCACTACCTGCAGTTTGCCCGCGCGTTCAACCGCTCGTTTCCCGGGTTCGAGACCGACGTGCACGGCCTCGTCAAAGGCGAGGATGGGGAATACTACGTCGATTGCGTGCGCGATTGAACGCGGCGGTAGGTGACGAACGCAAACGGATAGGGGTGGTTCGCGTCCGCCGGGTGTCGCGTGCGTGCAACTTCGACGAATTCCGTTTTGGGCCAAGGCGGAAAGAACGCGTCGGCAGAGACTTCGGCGTCGACCTCGGTGAGCTCCAAGCGGTCCGCAAAGGGAAGTGCCGCGGCGTAGAGCTGCGCGCCGCCGATCACGAACACGGTGGGCGCCTTCGCCAGTGCCGCCAATGCCGCCTCGAGCGTTGGAAAGCATAGCACCCCAGAGGGAAGCGTCGATTCCGGTTCTCTTTCGGTGGGCGCGGCGTCCGTTTGCGATCGCGCAAGCGTTCGACTCACCACCGCGTTGGTGCGCCCCGGCAGCGGCCTCCCAAGAGAGTGCCACGTGTTGCGCCCCATCACCACCGGCGCCCCCAGCGTGAGCTGCTTGAAGCGTTTGAGGTCGTCCGGCAGATGCCACGGAAGCGCATTGCGGTACCCCAGTTCCCCATTTCGACCCACTGCGGCGATGATCACGATTTCGCTCATACCGCCACCGGCGCCGGAATGTGGGGATGGGGGTCGTACCCCTCCAGGGTGAAGTGCTCGTAGCGAAAATCCTCGAGCCGCGTGATCGTCGGGTCGAGTCGCATCCTGGGCAACGGGCGTGGCGTTCGGGTG
The DNA here is from genome assembly GCF_019049855.1 of Hydrogenophilus thiooxidans. Lineage (GTDB taxonomy): Bacteria > Pseudomonadota > Gammaproteobacteria > Burkholderiales > Rhodocyclaceae > Hydrogenophilus > Hydrogenophilus thiooxidans. The sequence goes on from NZ_JAHLSY010000011.1 coordinate 44,118, forward strand.
AGCTGCAGACGCGCTTGTTCGATGTGGTTGCGGTACAAGTGGCAATCGCCGCCCGTCCAGATGAACTCGTGCGCGGTGTAGCCGCAAACCTGTGCCACCATCATCGTCAGAAGCGCGTACGAGGCGATATTGAACGGAACCCCCAAAAAGACGTCGGCGCTACGCTGATAGAGTTGGCACGAAAGGCGCCCATGCGCGACGTAAAACTGAAAGAGTGCGTGACAGGGCGGAAGCGCCATCTTGTCGACATCGGCGGGGTTCCACGCCACGACCAGGTGGCGTCGCGAGTCTGGATTGTTCTTGAGCGATTCCACCACCTGCGCGATCTGGTCGATCACCCGCCCGTCTGGTGCCTCCCAGCGCCGCCACTGTTTGCCGTAGATCGGCCCCAAGTCACCATTTGCGTCGGCCCATTCGTCCCAGATCGTCACCTTGTTTTCATGAAGGTAGCGAATGTTGGTGTCGCCGCGCAAAAACCAGAGCAGCTCATGAATGATCGAGCGCACATGGAGCTTTTTCGTGGTGAGCAGCGGAAAGGTCTCCCCGCCGTTGAGTGGAAACCGCATCTGATAGCCGAAGACCGACAGCGTGCCGACGCCGGTGCGGTCGCGTTTTTCCACGCCGTGGGTGAGGATGTGGTCGAGAAGCGCCAGATAGGTCTGCATACAAAAACTCGCCGGTTTCTTGATCCAGGTCAAAGAAGCCCGTGAATAACTATGGTAATGTGAAAAATACCACACATGCCATGGAGTGGCGTATGCGCAATCTAGAACTATACCGCGATTCGAACCACCTGTGCGTGCTTTTGCACGAAACCGAAGGGAATGAAGAGGAAGGCATTCACTCGAATCAGTATCTCATTTTGCACCGGGAGGAGGGGGTATTGCTCGACCCCGGCGGTTTCGGCGTGATGCCCGACGTGCTCGAAGCGATGCTCGACTACTGCACGCCGGAGCAGATCAAGGCGATCATCCTTTCGCACCAGGACCCGGACATCGTCGGCGGGTTAGCTTCCTGGCTCGAGATCACACAAGCTCAGGTGTGGATTTCGCGTTTGTGGACCCGCTTCATTCCCCATTATGGTCTCCCACCCAAGGCGGTCGAGCGCCTTATCGCGATTCCCGACGAAGGGGCACGCTTCACCTGGAACGACGGTACGGAACTGGAGCTCCTGCCGGCTCATTTCCTCCATTCCGAAGGCAATTTCCACGTCTATGACCCCACCAGCCAGATCCTCTTTTCAGGCGACCTCGGTGCAGCGGAGATGAGCAGTGCGGCACTCAGCCCATTTGTCGATGACTTCCCCGCCCACGTTTGCCAAATTGCCGGATTTCACCGTCGCTACATGGTGAGTCACCGTGCGGTTGCCGTATGGCGCGCGACCCTGGGGGATCGACCGCTCTCGATGATCGCCCCGCAGCACGGAGCGATCTACCGTGGTCGTGCGATCACTGATTTCCTTGCCTGGATCGACGAACTGCCTTGCGGCGTCGATTGCCTACAGCCAGGCGGGAGATTCCTTCCGTGAACCGTTTCGTCCCCAGTAATCTGGTCGTTTTGCGCCGTGACGTGCTTTGCGCCGCGAGCGCGCTCCTGGAAGAGCAGGTTCGGGCTAGCCAGGCCTTCTCGGCAATCGCCAAGACGCTTCACCGCGTTCACGGGGAACTGGCCAATTCGCTTGCGGAATTGGCTGGGAGAGCCGATGCGGACCTTACCGTTCGGCAATTGGCCAGACGGTGCCAAACGCTGAGAACGACTCTTGCGCTCGTCGAGCAACACTATCAGGCCGATGTCGTCCGGCAGCGCGATGCGTTGCGCGCCCTTCTTGCGGCGTTCAACGAAAGCAGCAAAGTGCTGGCGCAGACGTTGGTAGAAAAGGATCTTCTCGATCGCCACCGGATGGTGCTCGAGCGGGTTGTCCTCTCCTACGAACGGGTGATCAACTGGCTGCCCTTCATCGAAGAGGTGCTCAAGGAGTTTCACGCGATTTTTCCGTTCGACCTCTTTTTCGTCGCGTTTGCGGAAAAGCATGGGTTGACCGCGCACCTCTTCTACCCAGGGCGACCCACAGCGGCACAGCGATCCGATCTGGAACCACAACTCGTGCGCGAACTCCTTGCGCGTTTGAACCAACCGTTTGATGCCGCTGTCGACCTGGCGGTCCATTACCTGGATTGGACGCCGTGGTTTGGGATCGCGACAGCGCAATGCTATCAATTGCTCACCGAGAAGGTGCCCGATCATCGCTCAGGACTGGCCGGTATTCTTGGTGTTGGCTTTGGTTCTCCACATGCTCGAGTACGAGATCGGTCGCAGCGAACGGCACCAGCATGCGTTTAGCCTCATCATGATCGATCTCGACGATTTCAAGGAGATCAACGACACCTACGGTCACCCCGCAGGTGACCTGGCGCTCACAGAGCTTGCGAACGTGCTCCAGGCGCAAGTTCGGCAAGGCGACCTCGCTTGCCGGATTGGCGGCGATGAGTTCATCTTGTTGCTTCCCGAAACGCCGCTGGAGGGTGCTAAGGCGCTCGCGCGCAAACTCTGTGATCGGTTGCGCGCCCATCGTTATTTCTATCAAGGGACCTCATTTCATGTGACCTGTTCACTGGGCATTGTGAGCTACCCGCAAGACGGAAAGTCGGTCCATGAACTCCTAGCGCACGCCGATCTGGCTACCTATGAGGCAAAACGGCGAGGAAAAGACGAAATCTGCGCTTATGACGACCTCAAAACGCGCCGGACGGGCGGCGCTTTGACGCGTGACTCCCTTACCGAGCAGCGCAGCGAGGTGGAAGCGCTTCGCGAAGCGCTCGCCGAGCGACGCATTGTTCCGTTTTTTCAACCGATCGTCGATATGGCAAGCGGTCAGGTGGTTGCGTTCGAGGTGCTCGCCCGCCTCATCCCGTCGGTAGGCGACCCGATCCCAGCAGGACGGTTCATCACGGTAATCGAAAAATATGGTTTGGGACGCGAACTCGACCGCCAGATCATTGCAGCAGCGCTCGCGGCGTTGCGTGACTTTCCAGGGGAAAAACCCACCCTTTTTCTCAACCTATCGGTACAGGAGATCCAAAACCGCAACGTGCTCGGTTTTGCGGCACGCCTTTGCCACCACTGGGGGCTGGATCCCGGCCGCATCGTCTTCGAGCTCTTGGAGCGGCACGCTGTCGACGATCTCGAGAAGATGCGCCAGTTCATCCGGCAATTGCGCAAAAGAGGGTTCCGGTTTGCGCTCGACGACTTTGGCAGCGGCTACAACAGCCTGCACTATCTGCGGGAACTGGAGCTCGATTTCGTCAAGATCGACGGCGCGTTCGTGCGGGGCATGCAAACGTCGCGCATCGACGAGGCGCTGGTGCGTAACCTCTCCAATCTCTGTGCGGATCTCGGCATGCAGACGGTAGCGGAATTCGTCGAAAATGAGGAAATGTTTGCCATGTTGCAGAAGATGGGGATCACCCATGCGCAGGGTTACTACCTCGGTTTGCCGCTGCCTCGCCTGCCGGTGGTAGAATCGCCACCGCGCACTGGCTCCCCGTAGTTCAATGGACAGAACGAGCGCCTCCTAAGCGCTAGATCCAGGTTCGATTCCTGGCGGGGGGACGAAAGTGGCTATGAAAAAACATCAAAAAACCCCTCAACTTTTCCAACCGTGTGCCGATAACCCAATTAGAATTGCAAAAGTTCGGGCATCCAACCAAAGGGGGAAACGATGCGCGTCAACCAGCCTGTAACCCAGCGTGAATACCCGGTGCGCGACGACTGCGCGATCATCAGCCACACCGACGAAAAGGGTCGCATCACCTATTTCAACAAAGATTTTCTGGAGTATTGCGGCTTTGCCCCCGAAGAGTTGATGGGGCAGCCCCACAACATCATTCGGCACCCCGATATGCCGCCCGAAGCGTTTCGCGACCTCTGGGCCACTTTGAAAGCGGGGCGGCCGTGGCAGGGATTGGTGAAGAACCGGCGCAAAGATGGCGACCATTACTGGGTCAAGGCTACCGCAACCCCGAAACCGGGGGGGGGTTATATGAGCGTGCGGATGAAGCCCACGCGCGAAGAGGTTCAAGCCGCGGATGAACTCTACGCGCGGATGCGCGCCGGGGAAAAGATCGCACTCGAAGGGGGTAAAGTCCGCGCAGGCGCCATCACCCGCTTTTTGCGGCGCATTACCCTCAAGCAGCGGGTCGTACTCCTCATGCTCTTTCCGGTGATCGGTTTTGGGTTGTTGTTGGGTCTAGAGTGGTATGAATACGGGCAACCGTCGCTGCTTTCTTTTCTATTCACGCTCCTTGGTGTGGTCGTGACGCTGACGGTCGGTGGGTGGACGGTCAGCCGCCTCTCGCACGGTTTTGCCGAAGCGCAGCGCATCGCCCGTGCGGTGGCAAACGGCGAACTCAAAGTCGAGTTCGACGACATGGGGCGGGACGAGCTCGGCGAACTCTTCGACGCGTTTCAGATCATGCGCAACCGCCTCTTCGAATTGGTCTTTACGCTCCAGCAACAGCTCAAAGCGGTGCAGGAAGCGCAGCACGCGGCAGAGTCCTCTGCGCAAGCGATTGCCGCCAGCGCGCACCAACAGGCCGAAAATACCCAGGCGATTGCTGCTTCGGTGTCGCAGAACACCGCTTCCGCTCAAAAAATTGCCGAACACGCTACCGTTACGGCCAAAGCGGCCGTTGCGGCGCAGCAGGCGGTCGACAACGGTGCGCGAGTCGTTCACCGTGCCGCCGACGAGATCGCGCGTATCGCCCTTTCCGTCCGAACGTCGGCAGCGAATCTCACTAAGCTCGAAGGCATTGCAGGTGAAATCGGCCAGATCATCCAGACGATCCGCGAAATCGCCGATCAAACCAATCTGTTGGCACTGAACGCCGCGATCGAAGCGGCGCGCGCAGGCGAACAGGGGCGCGGTTTTGCGGTAGTCGCCGACGAGGTGCGGAAACTTGCCGAGCGCACCGCGAAAGCAACGCTCGAGATCGGGACGATGATCGAACGCATTCAGGAAGAGACGCGCGTCTCGGTAACCAGCATGCAGGAGGGGGTGGCGCTCGTTGAAAAAGGGGCGGATAGTGCCCACGAAGCGGGGAACTCGGTCGAGGAGATCAAGCGGGAAGCCGAAAAGGTGATCTCCGCTGCGCAGGAGATTCAGCGGGCGATGCACGACGAGCTCGAAGCGCTGCGCGAAATCGAAACGCACGCCAAGCAGATTGCCGAAGGCAGTCAACTGGTCGAGGAAAAAGCGCAAACTGTCGTTGCAGCCGCAGGCCAGGTGGGACGCGCGACGCAGCAGGTGATCAACACCGCTTCGCTCTTCAAAACGTAGGCAGCGTTCCGAACCGTGTTTGCCATCGTTGCCAAAAGGCGTCGGGTACCGGCGCCTTTTCCCGTTTCGCGTAGTCGAAGGTGACGACACCGTGTTTGCCCCGCGCCACTTCGCGCCCGCTCGCTGATTCCGTCAATTGCCAAACCAGGTCGAAACCGTAGCGATGGGGGTCGGCGATGCCCATCGCGCAGAGCAGCCGTTCGCCATGAAACGCTTCGCTGCGGTACTGCGCCGCCACGTCCGCGAGGATGATCCCTGCGCCGCCAATGTCTACCTGGGAAAAGCCCAACTCGGCCAAAAGCCTGCAGCGCGCTTCCGCGACCAGCCCCAAGAGCCGTGCATTGTCGAGGTGCTGCCCTTCGTTGATGTGTTCGATGTAGATCATGAGTTCGGTGACGAACGGCAGATGTTCGGGTAGGGCGATCTTGATGCGTGCCATGATGTGTGTAACCCATTCGTATCGGAACCTGGAAAGCCAATGATGATAACAGGAAAGCGCTGTACCACTTTTCCTTGCCGCACAGGCTGGCCGCGCTATAATGGATGTGGTGCTAACCCCAATCGAACCGGTGTCCATGCCGAAAACGATCGCGCTCCTGCGAAACGTGCCGCTTTTCTCGTTGCTCGAGGATGAGACTCTGACCCAGGTGGCTGAGGCAGCACAACCCGTAGCCCTGGAACGGGATCAGGTCCTCTTTTTCCGCGGCGACGCTTCGCGGGGGTTCTACGTGGTCGTGCAAGGGCGGATCAAACTCTATATCGACGGGCCGAATGGCGTGGAAAAGGTGATCGAAACGGTAGGGCCCGGCGGTACCTTCGGCGAAGCGGTGATGTTTCTGCGCCAGCCTTACCCAGTAAACACCGCCGCGCTGACACCGGCAGAAGTGCTTTTCATCCCGCGCGATGTGATCGAACGGTTGCTCGACGCGAATCGCGATTTCTGCCAACGGATGCTCGCCGGGATGGCGATGCGGTTGCGATCCCTCATCCACGATATCGAAACCTATTCGGTCTGTTCGGCAACCCAGCGCGTGATCGGTTACCTCCTGCAATTACTGCCGGAAGCAGGGGTGGCGACCAACGATGGCCCCATCTTGCTCGAATTGCCGGTGCAAAAATATGTGTTGGCCTCTCGCCTCAACCTGAAGCCAGAGACGCTCTCAAGGGTCTTTTCTGATCTGGCTGCCGAAGGTCTGTTACGCACCAGCGGGCGAAAAGTGTGGATTTTGGATTTGGAAGGACTGCGCGCCTTTGCGCCCCAAGAGGCGTTCTTGCCGCCTTGCCGCTGACTCTGATGACGCCAAAGTTCTGCCAGCGGTGTCCATTGGTCACCCAAGAGGTCTTGCACACTGCGCGCGACACTGGATGGATCGAAAAGTGTCCCATAAGCGTCGAAAACACACGCAGCAATTCCGTGCAGGCGTTTGGGGGGGCATGGCGTTCGTCTCCTTGAGCGATCGTTCAAGGAGATTTTACACAACCAACGCGACTAGGAAGAAAAACGCAAAAATGCCGTCGATCTTCTGCGTTAAGCTTCCAGGGATGCGCTGTAGCAACGACATGCGGGTCAAAGTAAGGAGGGCGAACGCGCCGATTGTGGCCGCTTATAAACCTTCGGTCAAGAGGGCGTAGATTTTCGGAAGCCGTTCGGCAAGCGTCGCCATGCGGGGGATGAGCAGGTAGCCAGATTGACCGAAGAGATAGGGGAGGTAGTCCGATGCGTCTTTGTCGATGGTGAGGCAGAATGGGCGTACGCCCGCACGTTTGGCCTCACTGATCGCCATGCGGCAATCTTCGATCGCATAACGTCCTTCGTAGCCGTCGAGGTCGTTCGGTTTTCCGTCGGAAAGGATCAACAGCAGGCGCAAACTGTGGGGTTGCTGTTCCAGCTGCCGAACAGCGGCACGTATCGCCGCGCCCATTCGCGTGTAGTAACCGGGTGTGATCGCTGCGATGCGCGCACGTACCGAGTCGGTTCGTCGTTCAGAAAAGCGTTTGAGCCAATGGAACAAGATCTCTGAGCGGCGGCGCGAAGAAAACGTGGCGATCGCGTAATCGTCGCCCGTGGCCGCGATCGCTTCGGAAAAGACCCACAGGGTGTCGCGGATGAGGTCGATTACCCGAAGGTCGTCGGACGCATGGGCATCGGTAGAAAGGGAGGTATCGGCCAAAAGCAGCGTCGCGATATCCCGGTGGTGGGCGCGCTTAGCCAGATAGAGACCGCGGTCGGCTTCCGCAAACCCTGCGATCCGATCCGCGCGAAAACGGACAAACCGCTCCAGGTCGAGTTCGTCACCGTCGGGTTGCCCCGTCAAAGTGACGCGTATGGGGGCAAGCAGTTCGAGCTGGGCGCGCAGACGGCGAATCGTGCGCCGAAGCTGTTCCGGAATTTCGGCGGTAGCGTTGTCACTGGGTGGTGTTTTTATGACAACACGACAAAAGTTTTCCCGATAGGATTGGCTGCGGTAATCCCATTCGGGAAGGAGAAGCTCGCCGTGTAGTGTCTCGTCCGATTCGGTGCCCGGTGCGGTCTCGACTTCCAGGCGAACCCGCGCGGCAACCCGTTCGTCGTCATCGGCGAAATGGAGCGTGTCGAGTGTCTCGGCGGCGCGACTGGGGTCCTCTTCCGGTTCGTCATCTTGCGAGCGATTCACTTTGACATATTCCGCCCAGGAGAGGAGACTTTCTGCCCGGAAGACGAGCAGCATTCCGTGCTCTTCTTTTGGCGCGTCGGTGCGTTCGGCGCGTAGCGTTCTCTGCTGCGATTCCGCGTCGCGCGCGTTCGCATCCGAGGCCGCGTCGCGATGCTTTTTCGCTTCGGGCGGTGCCGCAGGATCTTCCAGAAACCAGAGCCACACCGGAAATGGTGCCTTTTTGCTACGATTGGGCTCTGGAAACGAAGTGAGTGCCCCGGGAGTGGTGAGCGCGAGCCGAATGGCGTTTTCCACTTCCGCTTCGGCAGGGGGAAGTCGTGCCGGATCGGGTCGGTATGCGATCAGAGCATGGACCAGTCGCCGATAGCGCGCTTCCCACGCCGGAAAGCGCGCTAGGGCAACGACCGTAGCCCGTTGATTGGCAAGCCAAATGGGTTCGCCTTTCGGGACATAATGGGCAGCAGCCAGGGCCAACCAGAAATAGGCGTCGCGGTTGAGCGTCGCGTCGGGAAACCAGTCGATCGTCGCCGGGAGGTAGCACGCGTCTTGACCGATCATGGGTGGGGCGGTGCGATCGCCGACACCCGCGATCCGCTCGACGAGGCGTCGCCGGTGATGACTTTGGCGCCGCACCGCCGGTTTGAGGACGCGCGCAGGGATCCCGCCGCAGCCCCGATAAAAAACCGCAAGCGGGCGCACCCAATCGCTGAGCGCGACCGCCGCTTCCGGATGGTTGCGCACGGCGACCCGCGTGATCCAGCGATCCCAGAGTGTGCCGATCCACTCTTCCATCGCAACCGTTATCCTTCGAAAACGGAGCGCACGATCTCTTCCAAGCCGAGCGCGATTTCGCGTTCATCGGTAAGCGCTTCGATGATCGCGGCGTTGCACGCAACGAGTGGTTCGACGCCACTCGCAATCAAGCGGGCGGCATAGACGAGCATGCGTGTCGAGATCACCTCTTCCAAATCGATTTGCTTGAGACCGCGAATCGCCTGCGCCAAATGGACCAGCTTTTGTGCGACCCAAGGTTCGCAACCCGTCTCGGCAATGAGGATTGCACGCTCGTTTTCGGGTAAGGGAAAATCGAAGCGCAGCGCGACGAAGCGTTGCCGGGTAGAGGGTTTCAGCCCTTTGAGGAAATTTTGATATCCAGGGTTATAGGAGACCACCAACATGAACGTTGGTGGCGCGGTCAGATGCTCTCCGGTGCGTTCCAAGAAGAGTTCACGGCGATGGTCGGCGAGCGGATGGAGCACCACGGTGACGTCCTTACGCGCTTCGACCACTTCGTCCAGATAGCAGATCCCCCCTTCGCGTACCGCGCGGGTCAATGGACCGTCTTGCCAGACCGTTTCGTCGCCACGTATGAGAAAGCGGCCCACCAGATCGGCAGCGGTGAGGTCGTCGTGACACGCTACGGTATAGAGCGGGACGCCCAAGCGTTCCGCCATATAAGCGACGAAGCGGGTTTTGCCCACACCGGTTGGTCCTTTGATCAGCACGGGGAGCTGGTTCGCGAACGCCTTTTCAAAGAGGGCGATTTCGTTGCCTTGGGGGTGGTAGTGGATGCTCATCGGCTAACCTTGTCCGCGGTTTGTGTTGTGTGGCTGGGGTTCGTCTCTTTTGGGGCAGCACTGGCAAACGGGCGCATCGCTTCAAGTCCTTGCGCCACCCGAATCACTTCGCCAACGACGATGAGCGCAGGGGGGTGGACTTCAGCTGCTTTCGCGATTGCGGGGAGCGTTGCCAACGAACCGACGATGCGCCGTTCCTGCGGCGTGGTGGCGGCTTCGATGATCGCTGCCGGTGTTTCCAGCGCACGCCCATGTGCGATGAGTTGCGCGCAGAGCTCAGGCAACGTGGAAACGCCCATGTAGAAAACGACGGTCTGTTTGGGGCGAGCCAATGCGGGCCAGTCGAGGTTGAGCTTACCGTTTTGCAAGTGGCCGGTGACGAAGAGGCAGGCTTGTGCCACACCGCGATGCGTCAGCGGCAGTGCGTTGCTCGCGGCCATGCCACAGGCCGCAGTGATGCCAGGAACGATCTCGAACGGCACGCCGGCCGCGGCAAGTGCCCATGCTTCCTCACCGCCGCGACCGAAAATCAATGGATCGCCACCCTTGAGCCGAACGATGCGCCGAGGTGCCTCTTGCCACAGGCGGACGAGGACTTGATTGATCTCTTCTTGTGGCAAGGTATGGTGCCCAGCACGTTTGCCGACGAAGATACGTTCGGCTGTGGGGGAGATCAGCGCCAGGACGCCATCGGAGACGAGGTTGTCATAGACGACCACGTCGGCGTGCTGCAAGAGCTTTGCTGCGCGCAGCGTCAGCAACTCGGGGTCGCCTGGCCCGGCGCCAACCAGATAGACTTGCAGTGTGGGGAGATCGCTCATCGGAGAACCCTCGTTTTTCTCTCATATCGGTGTTGTACCACTGTGGTGGTTGATTCGCTATGACCTGCATCAATTTGTACATGGTTTCTTCCTTTCTTGTGTTATCCAGGCTGTCCATCTGGGCGGGGACGGATCAGGCGCGGGATGAAGCGGGTGAGGTAGAGCACGAAAGCACCGGCAAAAAAGAGTGCTGAAAGCCGTAAGCTCCAACCGGCCCATGCCACAGGGGCTGCGGCAAAGAGGCGGGTAGCGGTTGCGGCGCCGATGAGGAAGAAAGCAAAACGCAAACCGCGGGGTGCGCGGTTGGGGTTCCCGCCGGTGTGTCCCAACGCGGTGCGGGTGATCATGCCCAGGATCATCCAACCCATGCCGCCGACGGTGATCAGATGGAGCACTGCGCTCCGCCAGCCCGATTCGCTCCAAACCGCCAAACCGAACGCGAGAATACCCAGACCGGTTGCGGCAAAGCCAAGATGAAGCACCCAAACCATCGGGTTTTCCCAAATGCGCGGGTGGTACCAGCGGACAGAGCGTTCGAGATAGGCGACTCCGGTGGCGACGCTGAGCACAAGCACCACAAAGCGTGGCGCGTCGAAGAGGAGCGCGCAGGCGAGCGCTTCCGCGCCGAGCACGGTCAGTCCAAGCGAATAAGCAGGTGTCGGTACTTGCTCCAGCGACAATGCTCGGCTGGTAAAAAAGGAGATGACCCGCAACCCCATGAACGCGATGATCGCCGCGATCGCAAATACGCCCGCTTCCAGAAAGGTGAGCGGGTTGACCCATACAGGTGGATCACCGAGTGAAGCGAGGAACCCCAACTCCAGTGCCCCGAACACGAGAACCAAGAGCGGAACGGGGTAATTTCGCACTTGCTGACGCTTCCAGACGCGAAACCAGAGCGTTTCAGCCGCAGCGAGCCAAAAGAGCGCCGCGGGAATTGCGATCCCCAACAGAGACGAAGAGAAAGTGGCGGCAGCTCGGGTAACGAGCCAAAGAACAACCACCGTGCCCAAACGGAACCCGGCCAACGGCGGCAACCCAGTCCAATTGGTGACCGCAGTGTGGAGGAAACCGACAACGATCGCGCCGCCAAAACCCCACACCATTTCGTGGCCATGCCACAGCAGGCCGGTTAGCAGGGGATCGACGCGCGATGTGGCCCCGCCAAAAGGAGGCGCGATGCCCCAACCCCACAACAGGACATTGACCACGGCAAGCAAGCTGCCCAAGAGGTAGAACGGACGAAAGGCCATCGCGAGCCATGCCGAGAAGCTGGGCGCCGCTCGAGCGTGCATGAGTTTCGCGTTCATGCGTCTCCTTTGCAGAAAAGTGTCGGTTCAATATTATGACGCAGCTGCTCCTCCCCTGCCTTGAGCTGCATTAGTTTTACCAAAACCTGAAAAATTGACAGGGATCAAGGCAAAGCAGACGCAGAAGCGCTACAGTGCCCCATGCCATACCTTCATTGGGAAGGTGGCTTTCGTGGAATTAGGGGAGTAATGACCATGAGGATGAAGACCTTGACATTGGCACTGCTGGCGCTGCCCTGGGCAACCGGTGTCGCGTTTGCGCAGCATAAGGATGTATCGGCGCCTGAAGTGAACTACCAAGCGGGCGGCTCTCCGTTGGAAAACGTCGAAATGCACCATGACGTCAATCCGAAGGCTCCGCCGATGACGAAAGCGGAGTTCGAAAAAGCCCGCAAGATCTATTTCGAGCGCTGCGCGGGGTGCCACGGCGTGCTGCGCAAAGGGGCGACCGGGAAACCGCTCACGCCCGACATCACCATCGAAAAGGGAACCCCTTACCTCGAAACCTTTATCAAATACGGGTCACCCGCCGGGATGCCCAACTGGGGAACGTCTGGTGAGCTCACCGACGAAGAGGTGAACCTCATGGCGCGTTACATCCAGCAGACCCCGCCGCAACCGCCGGAGTTTGGCCTCGCTGAGATGAAAGCGACCTGGAAAGTGATCGTTCCGCCCGAGAAGCGGCCAACGAAGAAGATGAATAACTACAATCTGGACAACCTCTTCTCGGTGACGTTGCGTGACGTTGGGAAGGTGGCGCTCATCGACGGGGATACCAAGAAGATCATCAATATCGTCCCCACGGGCTACGCGGTGCATATCTCGCGCCTTTCCGCCTCGGGTCGGTACCTTTACGTGATCGGGCGTGACGCCAAGATCAACATGATCGACCTGTGGATGGAAAAACCCGACAACGTCGCAGAGATTCGCATCGGTCTCGAGGCGCGTTCGGTCGAAACCTCCAAATTCAAAGGGTATGAAGACAAATATGCGATTGCGGGTTCCTACTGGCCACCGCAATACGTGATCATGGACGCGGATACGCTCGAACCGCTCAAAATCGTTTCGACGCGCGGGATGACGGTCGACACGCAAGAGTACCATCCCGAACCGCGTGTGGCTTCGATCGTCGCGAGCCACTACCGGCCAGAGTTCGTCGTCAATATCAAAGAGACCGGGAAGACCCATCTGGTCGACTATTCCGATATCGACAACCTGAAGATCACCGAGATTCCGCTCGCGCGATTCTTGCATGACGGTGGTTGGGATGCCTCGAAGCGCTACTTCCTTGTCGCGGCGAACAAGTCGAACAAAATCGCGGTGATCGACGCGAAAGAGGGCAAACGGGTCGCGCTGATCGATGTCGGCAATATCCCGCACCCAGGCCGTGGCGCGAACTTCGTCGATCCGAAGTACGGACCGGTATGGGCAACGGGCCATTTGGGTGACGAAACGATCGCGGTGATCGGGACCGATCCGGAGAAACACCCGCAGTATGCGTGGAAGGTGGTGCGCACCCTCAAGGGGCAAGGCGGGGGGAACCTCTTCATCAAGACCCATCCGAAATCGAAGCACCTCTACGTCGATACGCCGCTCAACCCCGATCCGAAGGTATCGCAGTCGGTTGCGGTGTTCGATATCACCAACCTCGACGCGCCACCGAAGATTTTGCCGATCGCCGAATGGGCCGGTTTGGATGACGATGGAGCCAAACGTGTGGTTCAGCCGGAATTCAACAAGGCTGGCGATGAAGTTTGGTTCTCGGTCTGGTCGGCGAAAGACAAGAAATCGGCAATCGTCGTGGTCGACGACAAGACGTTGCAACCGAAAGCGGTGATCAAAGATCCGGCATTGATCACACCGACGGGCCACTTCAACGTCTACAATACGCAACACGACGTCTACTGAGCGGTTATGCGCGATGGTGACGAAGCAAAGCAATTTGGCTATCGTGCATTTTGCTGCGCTGGCCATCGCGCTGCTCGCACTGCCTATTGCGAACGCCGGTGCGGGCGATGTGATCTCGCCCGCGCCCACATTTGAGCGCCAGCGCGCGATCGTCCATCTGGTGCGCCAGGACTGTGGCGCGTGTCACGGAATGACCTTGCAGGGCGGATTAGGGCCGCCGTTGACGCCCGAAGCGTTGGCGGAAAAGCCAGAAGAGGGTCTGGTGGCGACGATCCGCCAGGGTCGCCCAGGAACTCCAATGCCACCTTTTGCCCCTTTTCTTTCTGAGGATGAAGCGAGATGGATCGTCGAACGCCTGAAGCAGGGCTTTTCCAGCGAATGAAACGGGTTGCCCTATGCCTGCAAGTAACCCTTTTGTTTTTCGGGAGTGCTGTTGCGGCACACGCGCACGAACCAGTGGGGCACGATGCGGTCGGTGCGACGGTTTCGGCGTTACCCACTGGGGATCTTGGCGTCGTGATCGAACGTGCAACCGGCAGTGTATTGTTGGTGGCGCATTCACAACCCCGCATCATCAAGCGTCTGGAAGGATTGGGCGATCTTTCGCACGCTTCGGTGGTCTTCTCCCGTGATCAACGCTATGCCTATCTTTTTGGCCGTGACGGTGCGCTCACGCAGATCGACCTTCTGACGCAGCAGGTCAAGAAACGGGTCGCGCAAGCAACAAACAGCATCGGCGGCGCGGTTTCCAGTGACGGCAAACTGGTGGTGGCGCAGAATTATGCGCCAGGGGGCATCAAAGCGTTCGACGCCGGAACGTTGGCGTTGGTTGCCGAGATTCCCGCGCTACCCGGCGCCAACGGGCAACCGTCGAAAGTGGTCGGCCTAGCCGATCTGCCCGGTCGACGTTTCGCTTATGCGCTCTTCGATGCCAACGCGCTCTGTTTGACCGATTTTTCCAACTTGGCGCAACCGGAAACCCAATGCCACCTTGCGGGAAAACAGCCGTACGACGGCTTGGTTTCCAACGACGGTCGCTTCTATCTGGCCGGATTGTTCGGTGAAGACGGTATTGCCTTCTACGACGATCTCTACCCGGAACGGGGCGTGCACAAGATCCTTGCGGGGTATGGCCGCGGCGAACAGCCGTTACCGGTTTATAAGATGCCCCACCTTCGCGGTTGGGCGATCGCTGGCGATCTCGCGTTTTTACCGGCGATTGGTCGGCACGAGGTGTTGGTAGTTGATACCCGCACTTGGCAGGAGGTCGGCCGCGTAGCTGTCAAAGGTCAACCCGTTTTCGCGGTTGCGCGTCCGGACGGACGTGAAGTTTGGGTCAATTTTGCTTTTCCCGATAATGGTTGGGTCCAGGTGATCGACCGCAAGACGCTTGCAGTAACCCATACCTTTTCGCCGGGAGCGGCGGTGCTTCATCTCGAGTTTACGCCAAAGGGTGATCAAGTTTGGGTCTCGGCACGTGACAGCAACGCGGTGGTGGTTTATGACACCGCGACCAAAACAGAGGTTGCGCGGCTTCCTGCCCATGCGCCGAGTGGGATCTTCTTCACCTATCGCGCTGCGTTGTTCGGGCGCTGAAGGAATGGGTGGGGTAGAGGTGGATCCGTTCGACGCTTCCTGGACGCTGCACCTTGTCAATGCGTGGCAGCGTGGCTTTCCGCTGGTTTCGTGGCCATTTGCCGAAATCGCGAAAGCGTACGATGCGTCGGAAGCCAAGGTGCGTTCCGCTTTTTGCGATGCGAAAGCGAAGGGATGGATCGATCGGATCGGCCCGGTTTGGGCGCCGCGGACTGTCGGATGGAGCACCCTTGCTGCAGCCTCCGTTCCAGCCGAGCGGCTGCACGAAGCGGGTTCGATCATCGCGCACTACCCGGAAATCAACCACAACTACGCCCGGAGCGGCGCCGAACTCAACCTCTGGTTCGTATTGACTGCACCCAACGAAAGCGCGGGACGGTCCCTTTTGACAACCCTCAGTCAGCAGATCGACGCTCCGATCTATCCCTTTCCGCTGGTACGCGAATACCACATCGACCTAGGGTTCGACCTTGCCCAAGGACGCAAGACTTCAGCGCGGGAGCGTCTCCCCAAAACGCCTTGTGACCGCTGGCGCACGCAGACATTGTCCGGTCGGGAACGCCAATTGTTTGCGCTGCTCAGTGACGGATTGCCGCTCGTTCCCCAACCCTATCGGCAGATCGCCGAGCAATGCGGATGGGCGGAAAGCAAGGTGCTGCAGCAAATTGCGCATTGGCTCGCCGAAGGGACGATGCGCCGTTTTGGTGCGGTGGTTCGCCATCGGGCGTTGGGGTGGACGGCCAATGCAATGGCGGTTTGGGCCGTGCCGCCTGCTTTGGTGGACGAACTGGGGGTGCAACTGGCCGCAGAGCCGGAAGTGCATCTCTGCTATCGACGCGAACCGGTGCCCGAAGTCTGGCCTTATACACTCTATGCGATGGTCCACGGCAGCGATCCGACCCATGTCGCGCAAGTGGTCGCAGCGATCCAGCACCGCTTGGCACTCGACCGTTTTCCCCATCGACTGCTCTTCAGCACCCACTGCTTCAAACAGACCGGAGCGCGCTATGTCCGCCACCGCGCCGCATGAGCTGAGCGAACGAGAGCGACTCCTTCTTTGGGCGCTTCAAGATCATCTGCCTTTGGCAAAACGCCCCTTTGCGCGTTGGGCAGAATGGCTGGGGGTGCCAGAAAGGGTGATCGCCGCGCAGATTGCCCAATGGTTGCAGAAGGGGCTGATTACCCGTTTTGGCCCGTTCATCCAGGTCGAACGCAGCGGTGGCGCGTTCGTCCTCGCGGCGGTTGCCGCGCCTGAATCGGCGCTGGAGCAGACGATTGCGGCGATCAATGCGTTTCCCGAAGTGGCCCACCACTATCTGCGCACCCATTCACTCAACTGTTGGTTCGTGATCGCGTGTGAAAACGAGCACGCGGTGAAGGGGGTTGCGCGGGCGATCGAGCAGGCAACTGGATATCGGGTTTGGCTCTTCCCCAAAGAGCGCGAATATTTCGTCCGTTTGCGTTTGCTGCCGTGGACGCCGGAAACGGCCCCTGACGAGGAGACGCTGGCGAACTGCTCGGGACTCCTGGCGCAAACGCGGCCAGCAGAACCCTCGGAAACGTCCAAAGCGGAAGGGATCGTGCCGTGTCCCTTGACGGCACGCGAACGGGCGCTGCTCATCGCGACGCAAGCCGGGTTACCGTGTGTCGTCGATCCGTTTTGCACCGTTGCTGCCCACCTGGGGTGGCGCGAAAACGAGGTGATCGACACCTTTTCCGCGCTGATGGCACGCGGCGTGGTTCGACGTCTGGGCGTCGCGGTCAATCATTACGCACTGGGTTATCGTGCGAATGCGATGTGTGTCTGGGATGTTGCCGACGCAGCAGTGGATGCGGTCGGATCCTGGCTGGCGGCAACCGGTGCGGTCAGCCATTGTTACCGGCGACCGCGCCATCTGCCCCATTGGCGCTTCAATCTCTTTGCAATGTTGCACGGTCGCACGCAGGATGAAGTGGAAGCGCAACGTGCCCAACTGATCGAGGCCTGTCACGAGCGTTTTCCCCGGGCGCTCGCCGCGCACGATGCGCTCTATTCGACACGGATTCTGAAAAAAAGCGGCGTTCGCCTGCGCCCAACAGCGATCGCGTAACACTGCCCCAAGGAGCCCAAAATGTTTCGCATTTCCGCTTTCATTGCTGAACTCTTCGAACCGACACCCGTTCGGGAGCGCCGTCGCTTGCCTGGGCCCGTCGTGATCTGGAACCTCATCCGCCGCTGTAATTTGTTGTGTGCCCACTGTTATTCGCTCTCGGCCGACACCGATTTTCGCGGCGAACTGACCACGGAAGAGGCGCTGGCGGTGATCGATGACTTGGCGGCGATGCGTGTTCCGGCGTTGATTCTTTCCGGCGGGGAACCGCTTTTGCGTCCCGATCTCTTTCTCCTGGCCGATTATGCCAAGGAGAAAGGGCTCTACACAGCGCTTTCTACCAACGGGACGTTGATCGACGACGCGATGGCCGAGCAGATAGCCGCGACCCATTTCGATTATGTCGGCATCAGCCTCGATGGCATGGGAGAGACGCATGACCGATTTCGGCGCAAAGTAGGAGCGTTCGAAGCGTCGCAACGAGCGCTCTTGGCCTTGAGCGACCTGGGGGTGAAGGTGGGGGTGCGCTTTACGATGACCGAGGAGAACGCGCACGATTTCGTCCCCTTGCTCGATTGGGTTGCCGAGGCGGAGATTCCCCGCTTTTATTTCTCACACCTCAATTACGCCGGGCGAGGCAAAAAGAATCGCGGGCGTGATGCAGTTGCTCAAACGACGCGCCACGCGCTTACGACCCTTTTTGAGCGCGCGCTTGCCGATTATCGCGCCGGAACGGGCCGGGAGTACACCACGGGCAACCACGATGCCGACGGTCCGTTCTTTCTCTTGTGGGTGCAGGACCATTTTCCCGAACGTGCCGAGCATATCGCAGCAAAGCTGCGTCAGTGGGGAGGAAACGCAAGCGGCGAAAACATTGCCAATATCGATAACCTGGGTAATGTCCATCCCGATACGATGTGGTGGCACGTTACGCTGGGCAATGTGCGCCATCGCCCATTCTCAGCGATTTGGCGCGATGAAACCCATCCGTTGCTTGCAGCATTGCGTCGCTATCCGCGCGCCGTGAGCGGGCGGTGTGGTGTGTGTCGTTATTTGTCGCTTTGTAACGGTAGCTCCCGGGTTCGCGCCGAAATGGCCGCTGGTGACCTCTGGAGCGAAGACCCCGCATGCTATCTGAGCGACGAGGAGGTGGGGGGGACTCCTGGCCAGGTTGAAGTTGCAACGCAGTCCAAAACCGCCGAGATCTTGACGCTGTAAGGGGCGAATTCGATGACATTGCGAACGAGAAAGGTAGCGATCGTGCTGGCTTTGTGGGTCTTGGGCCACACTCCGTCGCTTTTTGCGCAAGGACCGGAGAACTGGTACCGTGATCTGTGCGCGCAGTGTCATGGTTCAGACCGTACCGGGGGGTTGGGGCCTGCGCTGTTGCCCGAGAGCTTAGAGCGGGTGCGGTTGCCGAACGTGGTCGATGTGATCGCGAAGGGACGGGTGGCAACGCAGATGCCGGCATTTTCCGGGCAATTGACGCCGGAGCAGATCACTTCGCTGGCCCAATGGTTGAAGACCGCGCCAGCCGAGATCCCAGAATTGACGTTGGAATCGATGCGGGCTACCCACTGGTCGAAGCCAGTATTGCCGCTCGACGGCCCGAAGGATGGGGGAGAGCGCTGGAACCGTTTCGTGGTGGTCGAGCAAGGTGACCGCCATTTGACGGTGCTTGATGGCGATCGATTCCAAGTTTTGGCTCGGCTGCCCACCCATTACGCCGTGCATGGTGGCCCCAAATTCTCGCCGGATGGGCGCTTTGTTACCGTAGTGTCGCGTGACGGTTGGGTTGAAAAGTTCGATCTTTGGGCGCTGGAAAAGGTGGCGGAGATCCGAGTCGCGGTCAATACCCGCAATGTCGCGGTCTCTAGCGATGGTCGTTATGTCGCGGTGGCAAACACCCTGCCCGAAACCCTCGTGATCTTGGACAGCAACCTGACGCCGATCAAAATCCTGCCTGGGCAAAGTCTTGAGCGCAAAGAGCATTCGCGGCTTTCCGCAGTCTATGACGCGCCGCCACGCAAAAGTTTCGTCGTCGCTTTCAAAGAGATGCCCGAGTTGTGGGAAGTGCGTTACGATGAGGCAGCCGAGCCGGTTTTCGACGGCCTGGTTCATGATCACAAAATGGCGGAAGGCTTGGCCGTGCCGGGGTTTCTCCATCCCAAGCGGACACGTCTTCCGGCGGTACTGGATGACTTCTTCTTCGCTCCGGGGTACCGCAATCTGATCGGCGCGTCCCGAAGTGGGGAGAGTTTCGTGGTCAATCTCGATGTTCGCCAGGCGATTGCATCTTTGCCCCTTGAAGGGATGCCCCATTTGGGCTCTGGGATCACCTTCGATTACGGCGATCGGCGGGTGATGGCAACCACCAATTTGCGCCGTGCGGAACTTTCGGTGATCGATCTCGATCGGTGGCAGTTGGTCAAATCGGTACCGCTCTGCGGTCCGGGCTTTTTCGTCCGTAGCCACGAAAAGAGCCGGTACCTCTTCGTCGATTCGATGATGGCGCCGAGCTGTCGCGATACCCTCACCGTGATCGACAAAACGACGCTCGAGGTCGTCAAAACTTTACGCCCGAAACCGGGAAAAACCCTTGCCCACGTGGAATTTACCGCAGACGGGCGCTACGCGTTGGCAAGCGTGATGGAACCGGCGCCGGAGGGTGCGCTTCTGGTGATCGACACCGAGACGCTTGCGATAGTGCGTGAGATCCCGGCGAACAAGCCGATCGGGAAATACAACGCTTGGAACAAGGTCCATCGTTCCGAAGGAACCAGTTGGTGACAGGGGAAAACCTCGTTACGGCGCCAAAAAACTCCTATCCGCCAGGTGATTTGGCGATCTGGTTCTTCATTCTGGCAGAACTGACCGCCTTTTTCGCGCTCTTTGCCACCTATGCGGTGAGCTACCGCATTCATTACCCCCTCTTTGCCGCGATGCAACCGACGCTCGACGCGAGGTGGGGGGCAGTGAATACTGTGTTGTTGCTGCTGGGCAGCTGGGGGGTAGCCAGGGCGGTGGTCGCAGCCAAAGCGGCGTCTCCTCAAGAGGGAAGACGCTCTAGCACTTGGCTCCTGCTTGGGGTGGCGTGTGGGTTTCTTTTTCTCGTTAGCAAAGGGTTCGAGTACGCAGCCAAGTTTCGCGCTGGCATCGATCTCGATACCAACCTTTTTTTCACCTTCTACTTTTCCCTCACCGCCTTTCACGCGATGCACGTGCTGCTGGGCGTGGTGATCCTGGCGATCGTTGCCGTCAAAGCGAGGCACGGCTCCTACCACCGCGACGCCACTGTGGGGATCGAAACGGCGGCGAGTTACTGGCACATGGTCGATCTGGTATGGCTGATCCTCTTTCCACTTCTCTACCTTCTGACGATTCCGGTTTGAAAAAGGCGATGGAAGATCCTGCAGCAGCAAAGCGCAGGCGCTTGATCGATGTCACTGCCCTGATCTTACTGGTCGCCACGGTGGGAGCTGCCGCCCTGAGCGAATGGGGACGGCAGCAGGTTGCCGGCGAACGACTCTCGTACTTCCTCTTGCTCTTGGCGGTGGGTAAAGGGTTGGCGGTGGTCGATGTCTTCATGGACCTTCGTCCGGTAGTGTGGCGCTGGCGGGGGCTGCTCTGGACGTGGGTGGTCGGCGCCGTAGCCATTTGCGGCGCCCTGATCTTGGGTTGAAGCTGAGCGAGTTTGTGTATGGTGTGTTGCAGGAGGAAGCCATGTTTGAGTTTCTTTTCAGGAGAAAGCGCACGGGTCAGATGCAACCCAAGCAATCTGAACCGCAGAAAAAAGCCCCGGCGGGCAGCGCCTGCCGGGGTCAATTCCCACGATAGGAGAGCCCAACTCGGTTATGCCGACGCCTCTTGGGCGAGCGGTCGATATTCGGGTGAACCTTCCACGCCCTTGAAGAAGCTGGTGATGTAGGCGAGCAGGCCGGCGAAGAACGCGACGCCCGCGATCACGCGCAACCAGTAGAAGAGCGCGAGTTGCTCTTGCACCTCCATGAAGGGGAGCGGATTCGCGCCCATGCGTTGCAGCCACACTTGGAGAATCCCCGCGGCGGTGAGGAAGAGCGCGATGAAGGTCATCGAGATGGTCATCACCCAGAACCCCCACATCTCGAGCACTTGCGAACGGTTGCCGTTGGCTTCGCGACCGTTCAATTTCGGCCAGACGTAGGAGATCATGGTCAGCACCACCATCGCGTACGCCCCGTAGAAAGCCAGGTGACCGTGCGACGGGGTGATTTGTGTGCCGTGGGTGTAGTAATTGACGGGTGAGAGGGTATGGAGGAATCCCCAAACACCCGCGCCCAGGAAGGCCATCACACCCGTTCCCAGCGCCCAGAGCGTAGCGGCGCGGTTGGGATGGTTCCGCCGCCGACGGTTGACCATGTTGAACGCAAAGAGGGTCATCGCGAAGAACGGAATCGGTTCGAGCGCGGAGAAGACCGAGCCCCACACTTGCCAGTAGCCCGGTGTGCCGATCCAATAGTAGTGGTGCCCCGTTCCGATGATTCCGGTGACCAGGGTCAGGGTGATGATCACGTAGAGCCACTTGTCGATCACCTCGCGGTCGACCCCGGTCACTTTGATCAGGACGAACGCCAGGATCGCACCCATGATCAATTCCCAGACCCCTTCGACCCAAAGGTGCACGACCCACCACCAGTAGAATTTGTCACGGACGAGGTTATCCGGGTTGACGAAGGAGAAAAGGAAGAAGATCGCCAGCCCCCAAAGCCCGAGCAGCAGCACCGAGCTGATCGCGGTTTTACGTCCTTTGAGGAAGGTCATGCTGAGGTTATATAGGAACGAAAGCGCGACCAAGACGATCCCGATCTTGGTGATCGTCGGTTGCTCCAGGAATTCACGCCCCATCGTCGGCAGGACGTCGTTGCCGGTCATCTCGGCCAGCTTCGCGTACGGAACCAGGAGATAGCCCAATACGGTGAGTGCGGCTGCGACGAGGAAGATCCAGAAGGTGGCGATCGCCAGCTTCGGAGCATGCAGTTCGCGTTCCGCCTCTTCAGGGACGAGGTAGTAGGCAGCACCCATGAACCCCATCAACAACCAGACGATCAGCGCGTTGGTATGGACCATGCGCGCCACGTTGAAAGGAATCGCCGGAAAGAGAAAGTCACCGACGACGTACTGAATGCCCATGATCAGGCCAAAGAGCACCTGCGCGACGAAGAGCGCGATCGCCGCGACGAAGTAGGGCTTGGCCACCGCTTGTGATTGGTACTTCATGAGAAGGTCCTCCTGATGGATTCGTTATCGGCAAAAGAACGGATCGTCAACCCTCGATGTTGGGCGGCCAGCCGTTGGTATCGATCTCCGAGGCGTAACGGAGGAATTCCACCAACGCGTCGAGCTCTTCCTCGGTGAGGTTGAACTGCGGCATTTGGCGCCGCCCCGGTGTGCCGGTCGGTTGTGCCTTGATCCAAGCCTTGATGAACTCAGGACCCCGCCGTTTGTAGACGTTGCCGAGTTCCGGCGCGAAGTAGGCGCCTTCCCCCAAAAGCGTGTGGCAGCCGATGCAGTTGTTTTCTTCCCAAACCCGTTTGCCCACGGCTACTTGGGGGTTGGCTTCGAGCAACGCACGGGCGTCACGCTGCGGCAACGCGCTTTCGGTATGGAACGTCAGCGCGAGAAAAAGCAAAAAAGAAAAAAGGGCGCCGCCATAGAAAATATTGCGGGCCGTTGTCGTGGAAAAGGTACTCCTCATCGTTTGGCTCCTTGTCACAAAACCCGACAATGGGTTGGCAAGGAGCAGTCTAATGATTCGTGCGGAAAGATGCCTTGACCCGCGTCAATTTATGGCAAAGCGTGGTGTCAGCCAACTGAGTGGGTGGTGGTAGATCGCAGTGCCGACGAGCATCGCAACACACACCAACGCCACGATGCATGCACACCACTGTCCGCGGCGTGTCAGTGCGCGTTTGAGCGCAAAGTGCCCTGCGATGATGTAGGCGAGTAACCAAAAGAATTTCGCCGTCAACCACGGTGTGGTGAAGGGGTATTGGCCGATCATCGCTGCCATTCCCAGCCCAGAAGTCAGCAGCAGGGTGTCGTTGATGTGGGGAAGGACACGGGTTAGTGGCGCGTGTAGCCAAGGGTGGGAGCGAAGCCGCCAAGTAAAGCGAAGAAGAAATCCGGTGATGGTGAGCGTAACGGTGGTGAGATGCAGGTGTTTGAGCAGAATGTAACTCATGACGTAGCGATTTGAGCGGATTCTGTGGGGTCGAGATGTTTTCGTTCCCATTCGTTGAAGAGTTGCCACGCGTGCCAGAGGATGCGCGCGAGTTGCACTGCCGTGGCAATCACCGCGATGCCCGCAACGCGGCTCATCGGTTCCGGCAGGAAAACGGCGGCGAAAAGAAGCAAAAGCGTTGCTAGCCAGAGCCAACGCAACCGTTCGCCTTCCTTTTCCGGGGTGATCTTGAGCATCGTCGGCGGAAAACCTTTGCGGTTGGGCATCTGTTGGATGTTGAGCCAGGTAAGGAAGGGAATGATCTTGATCCACATCGCGCAGATCACCCCGGCGAATCCGCCCCAGAAGACCATGATGCCGACAAGGAATGGAGAAAACTCAGGCAAAGTGGCACTGGCAAAGGCCATCGCCACGGCAAGACATAGGGCGATCATCGCGCCCCGCCAAAGGTGCCCTGTGGTCTCCCGTTTTTTGCGTTTGCTGCGATCTTGCAGGGCGAGCGTTTGTGCCGCGAATGCCCACGCCAACCAGCCAACGCCAAGGACTACCCAGAGCGGTGTCTTTTCCGGATGGATGACGCTGAAGATGAATGTGATGAGTGCGGCTCCCCAGAGCGCAGTGGTGAAACGCCGTCGCGTGGTAGGGGGGAATACCGGTGTGAGTTGGAACATCGGCACAACGACGAACCCAACCGTAGCAACCAGCGCCAAGCCCCACAGCCCCCACGCCGCGCTCAGATGCAGTGTCACCCATTGCAGATGGTCGAACGCGAAATGGTCTGGGGCGATTCGCTGCAGGAGGAGCAGCGCACCGAGGGCTACCGTGAGCCCGAGCCCCGCGGCAACCCAGCGCAGATCGCGGATGCTGTCGGAAAGCGAGGGGATGCGCAGCAGCAACCACAGGGTGAGGAACGCAACTGGAGCCAGTGCGGCAAGCAGCAACGCGAGCGCAACGCCAGCGAGCGCGTGGGCGACGCTGGGCGAACCGGTCCAGAGGAAGTGCGCAGCCAACGCCAAGACCCCGCCAGCAAAAGCAGCCAGCGGCCAGCGGCTTTGCCGCCATCGTTGTGGCCAGCTTTGCCCGGAGAGCACGGGGATGACCTGCATCAACGCGCCGACCATCACCGAACCCATGAAACCGAGCGCAAAAAGGTGGGTGAGCGCCAACGCAGCAGGATGCCAGCGACTCAAAAAGAGCTCAGGTCCTTCGCTGAGGAGCAAAACGCCCGCAAGTACCAGAAAAAAAGGGGCGAGCGCAAACCAACCCATCGGCATCCGATACGCGGGCGCAGCTTCGATACGCAGATCGGCGGTCTTCACGGGTAGGGTTTCCAGATGCGTACTTCAACCGTGCCGTCGTCGTGGTCGTGGCAGGAATAGCGCCACCCCCATTCGTCCAACGCCTCGAAGAGCGGGAGAGGATGGCGATAGAGCAACAAGCGGATCCACTGGTCTGGGTGCAGCGTCTCTAACGTCTCGATGGTCCGGTTGAAGGGTTCCGGTGGCAGCCAAGTGCGGGCGTCGATCGTGACACATCCGACTTCGGTAAAGCCGGGCGGTGGTTCCGCCCAAGGCTTGTCGTGCGCTACCGCGGGATCACTCATACGGTCTCCTGAAGTTGGGTGACGAATTCGGTGCCCAAGAGTTGGTCACACATCGGGTAGAGCACGTTTTCCTCTTTGAGGTTGTGCTGCTGATTCATGATGAGTAACGTCTCGACCACCCCGCGCAAATTTTCTGCATCGTGTTCGGCGACTGCGGCGTCACCTTCTGCCAGCAGTTCGCGCATCTGATCGTGTTCCATGCGCATCACGCGGGTGGGACCTTGCGTGATTCCGCTTTTCGCTTCGAACGCGGGAAAGAGGGTTTCTTCCTCCACCGCAAAGTGGCGTAAGAGGTCATCGGCGAGCGCCCGCCACGCGGTCGTGATCGCGTCCCAGTCCTCGTTGTCCAGGACGTTTTCCAACTGGGAAAAGAGCGTTTCACAATGGCGGTGTTCCGCGGTGAGGTGTTCTGCGATCGTCATCGCCGTGCTCCTTTGGGTGTGCTTAGGATGTCGATTCTATAGGCCAGAAAGCGCGGTTGCGATGACATAGATCAAAAAATGTACCGGTCCGTTTGGACAGCACCGAGCGAAGGTACAATCGTCACCGAATAGAAAAAGGAGAATGCGATGAAACTGGCTGTGATCGGAACGGGTTACGTGGGATTGGTGACCGGTGCCTGTTTTGCCGAAATGGGTAACACGGTTTGGTGCGTCGATATCGACGCTGAGAAGATCGAAGGGTTGAAAGCGGGACGGTTGCCGATCTACGAACCCGGGCTCGATGAGATCGTCGAGCGCAACGCGCGGGAGGGCAGGTTGCACTTCACCACGCAACTTGCGGATGCTGCTCAAGCGTGTGACCTTTTCTTCATTGCGGTGGGCACACCCCCGCAAGAAGACGGTTCGGCCGACCTGCAACATGTGCTCGCGGTGGCGCGGCAGATCGGTGCGGTGATCGAGCGGGATGCAATCGTCGTCGACAAATCGACCGTTCCGGTGGGTACTGCCGAGCAGGTGAAGGCGGAAGTGGAGGCGGCGCTCGCCGCGCGCGGCAAATCGTTGGCGGTTGCGGTGGTCTCCAACCCCGAGTTCCTCAAAGAGGGTGCGGCGGTCGAGGATTTCATGCGTCCCGACCGCATCGTGGTGGGCACCGACGACGAGCGGGCGCGCTCGGTGATGGCAGAGCTCTACGCGCCGTTCAACCGCAGCCATCAGCGCGTGATCTATATGGGGGTGCGCGACGCCGAAATGACCAAATACGCGGCCAATGCGATGCTCGCCACCAAAATCAGCTTCATGAACGAGATCGCGACGCTCTGTGAGCAGTACGATGTCGACGTCGAAAAGGTGCGTATCGGGATCGGCTCCGACGCGCGCATCGGCTACCATTTCATCTACCCAGGCGCGGGTTACGGCGGCTCGTGCTTCCCCAAGGATGTCAAAGCGCTCGTGCAGATGGCACGGCGCGTCGGAGTAGAACCACTCGTGCTCGACGCGGTGGAAGCGCGCAATGCGGCGCAAAAACAGACGTTACTCAACAAGATCGTCGCGCGTTTCGGTGAATCGCTTGCTGGGCGCACGTTTGGTGTTTGGGGGCTGGCATTCAAGCCGGGCACCGACGACATGCGCGAAGCGCCGTCGATTCCGCTCATCACGGGGCTCATCGAACGGGGCGCGTGTGTGAAGGCCTACGATCCGGTGGCGATTGCGAACGCGCAGAAGGTATTTCCGCAGGATTGGCAAACCGAAGAACGGCTCATTTTCACGACACACCAGTATGGCGCACTCGAAGGGGCGGATGCGATGGTGCTCGTCACCGAATGGAAGCCGTTCCGCCACCCTGACTTCGAGGCGGTGAAGCGGTTGCTGAAATCGCCGGCGGTGATCTTTGACGGCCGCAACCAGTACGATCCGGAGGCGCTTGCGCGCGAAGGGATCGTCTATTACGGAATCGGACGGCGCAACCGCCTTGCCCAGTGAGGTGCGTCCCGAATAGGCCGCTGGTTGTGTGCAAAGTCCGGTAAACGGTCGTGGTGATGCCCCTTTTGGCTGCGCACGCAGCCAAAAGGGGGTGACGGTCTGAAAGCGCCGTTACGCAGCGGCAAGCGCTTGGTCGAGGTCTTCGATCAGGTCGTCGACGTGCTCGATCCCGATCGAAAGCCGAATCATGTCCTCACTGACCCCCGCTTTTTCGAGCTCTTCCGGTGCCAGCTGACGGTGGGTGGTCGATGCCGGATGGCAGGCGAGCGACTTGCAGTCGCCGATATTGACCAGCCGCGTGAAGAGTTTGAGCGCGTCTTGAAAGCGCGCCCCGGCTTCCCGTCCGCCTTTGACGCCGAAATTGAGGATGCCCGAAGCGCGCCCGTTCATGTATTTCTGCACGAGCGGATAGCTGGGGTGGTCGGGAAGCCCAGCGTAGTTGACCCACGCCACTTTCGGGTGGTTTTTCAGGAATTCGGCAATCTGGACGGCGTTTTCGCAGATGCGGTCCATCCGCACGGCGAGCGTTTCGATTCCTTGCAGAATGAGGAACGCGTTGAACGGGCTGATCGCTGCACCCATGTTGCGTAGCGGCACGACGCGCGCGCGCCCGATATAGGCGGCTTGTCCCAGCGCTTCGGTATAGACCACGCCGTGGTAGGAGACGTCCGGTTCGTTGAGACGGCGGAACTTCTCAGGATATTCGGCCCAGGGGAATTTGCCGCTATCGACGATGATGCCACCGAGCGTCGTTCCGTGTCCGCCCAGGTACTTGGTGAGGGCATGGACGACGATATCGGCACCATACTCGAACGGACGGCAGAGGTAAGGGGTGGGAACGGTGTTGTCGACGATCAGCGGAATGCCGTGGCGGTGCGCGATCTCTGCGAGCTGTTCGAAATCGGTGACGTTGCCGAGCGGGTTGCCGACCGATTCGCAGAAGAGCGCTTTGGTGTTGGCGTCGATCAACCGTTCGAACGACGCGGGGTCACGGTAGTCGGCAAAGCGGACTTCGATGCCGAACTGCGGCAACGTGTGCGCAAAGAGGTTGTACGTACCGCCGTAGAGCGTCGAACTCGTCACGATGTTGTCGCCATTTTCGGCGATCGTGAGGATCGCGTAGGTGATCGCGGCCATCCCCGAAGCGAGCGCAAGCGCGCCAACGCCCCCTTCGAGCGCGGCAACCCGCGCTTCGAGCACCGCTTGGGTCGGGTTCATGATTCGGGTGTAGATGTTGCCTTGGACCTTGAGGTCGAAAAGGTCGGCGCCGTGCTGGGTATTGTCGAACGCATACGAGGTGGTTTGATAGATGGGTACCGCGACCGCTTTCGTCGTGGGGTCGGGGGAATAGCCGGCATGGATCAATTGCGTTTCGAACCGCATACGTCTCTCCTCTTGACTGGTATTTCGGTGGCTGATACTTTATCATGGGAAAAAAGCGTCATGTCTTGGACGGCATCACGTGTGATAAGCATATCCCCCACGCGACCACGAAAGGAGCGCCCATGGAGGAGAAAGCGTTAGCGGTTCGAACGGTGGGCATCGACGCCCCGCTGCGTTGGTTACGGAAAGGGTGGGAGGATCTTCGCTACGATCCCCTTTCGTCGTTGGGTTTTGGCGTGGTATTTGCGATCGGCGGTGGGCTGATCGTCTTGGCTACCCTTCGCGCGCCGCACCTGATGGCGGTTGCGTTTTCCGGGTTTTTTCTGCTTGCACCGCTCTTGGCCGCGGGACTCTACGCGTTGAGCCGATTACGGGGCACGGTCGAGCGGCCAGCCTTTTTCGACGCGCTGGCGTTGGTCAAAGCGAAAAAAGCGAGTCTGGCCCAAGTGGGGCTGGGGTTGCTCTTGGTGATGTTGGTCTGGGAGCGTTTCACCGCGATGCTGTTTGCGGTTCTTGCGTCACCGGAAACCGCGTCGCCGACCATCGCGGCGTTGATCGTTTCGGGAGAGGAGTGGCCGCTCGTCGTCGCGTGGTTCGTGACCGGCGGGTTGGTTGCTGCGGGGATATTTACCGTGACCGTGGTTTCCGTTCCGCTGCTTTTGGATCGCGACGTCGATCTTTTTACTGCGGTCGCGACCAGTGTCCAAGTGGTGCGCACGAACCCTTGGCCGATGGCGGTCTGGGCGGCTTGGATCGTAGGCTTGACATTGCTGGGGTACGCGCTGGTGCTCTTTGGTTTGGCGGTAACCCTGCCGCTTCTTGGTCACGCCACTTGGCACGCTTATCGCGAGTTGGTGGGTGACGCGTCGTCCCAAACAGCAGGCAGCAACCCATGAAGGGCGTTTCCCAGGTAGAGCTGTTCGGCGCGCGTGAGGTCGGCGGGGGTGAGGGGCCACTCGACTGCGTCCCCTTCCGCAAGGAGTTTTGCCCGTAAGACCCCAGCTAGACAACCGCTTGCCAAGGGCGGGGTTGCGAGCTTCGGTTCACCCGGAAATTGCACGAAAAGCGTGGTGCGGCACCCTTCGACGAGTTCGCCACGGTTATTCGTCACCAGGTAATCGAAACAGCCGTGGGCGAGGGCCTCGGCAAGTAGGCAGTCATAATGCGCGCGGCGTGTCGTTTTGTGGCGCTGCAACGGATCGGTAGGGTCGATCACCAGGTCTTGGGTGATGCGGAAACGTACCGGTAGGGCGGGAGGAGCCCAGGGGGTTGCGGTACTTGTCACGGTTCCGTCGGGCGCGAGTTCCGCGCGGATGCGCAGCGGCACGGCTTGGGTTTGCGCAAGGAGAGCGGCGCGTTCGACGGCGGCGGTGAAAGCCGCTTCGTCGAATGGGATGCCCAAAGCCGCGGCGCTCGAGCGGATGCGCGCCACGTGGTAGGGCCACAGCGCGCAGCCAACGTCCGGTTCCCAACGCATCGTTTCGATCAGGCCAATGGGCGCGGGGAGCGCCTGAACGAACCGCCCTTTGAGGAGGCACTCTTGCCATTCGGTCGTGGGGTCGGAGTCGATGACGATGCCGCTGCCGACGGAAAAGACCGTGTGTCCGTGGGGGTCGATCGTCAAGGTGCGAATCGGGACCGCGCATTCGATAGCCCCTCCGGGGAGGAGCATGCCGATTGCTCCGCAGTAAACACCACGGGGGGCGGTTTCGAGTTCGCCGATGATCTCCATCGCGCGGCGTTTCGGGGCGCCGGTTACCGAGCCGCACGGAAATAGCGCGGTAAGAATCTCCCATAGGGTGGCGTATACCCCTTCGGCGACGATCGTCGAGGTGAGTTGCGTTACCGTCGCGTAGTGGGTCTCGGTGAAGAGTTGCGCAACATGCACGCCCGCTGTGGGGGCAAGGCGGCTCAGGTCGTTGCGAATGAGGTCGACGATCATCACGTTTTCTGCCCGGGTCTTTTCGTCCAGCCAGTTGACGGCGTTAGGCGGCGCCGTCCCTTTCATCGGTTGGCAGATTACCCGATTGCCGCGGCGGGCGAAGAACCGTTCCGGGGAGCGACAGAGGATCGCTCCGCCGTCTGGTAGGGGTAGGAACGCGCCGTGGGGTACCGGTTGCGCCGCTTTCAAGCGGCGGTAGAGGGCAAGCGGCGACCCGTAGCAGCGCGCATACCAGGGAAAGGTGAGGTTCACCTGATAGCAATCCCCTGTTGTCAAGTAATGGTGAATCCGCGCGAACGCAGCTTGGTAGTGCGCTGGTGTCCAAGGCGTATGCCAACCGAGGAATCCGGCTGGGTCGTCAGCGCCGCAAGGATGCCATTGTCTTTTTGCTGCGGTGGTGTCGGCTACGTCGCTCGGCAAAACGCGGTAGCGACCAAAGCGCCACAAGCGCAACCGCCCCGGCGGGCGATGGGCAAAAGCGTTGGCGTACGCGCGGTCGAACCACGGGGCGCACTCGTAGTCGAGCGCAAACGCCCAGAGGGGGCCGTCCGCATCCGATTTGGAATGGTGGGCTTCCCGTTCGGCCGCATTCAGCAGTTGTCGCGCTTCATTTGGGTCTGTGGTTTCGTGATAGGCTTCGAGCGGCTCTGCCCAAATCTCCAGAGGGGTGCCGCTATCGCTTTCGGGGGTATCGAACCAGGCAAACATGGGCGAAGTATACCGACCCTTTTCGCAAGAAGTTCGTGAGACGACTTGCCAACAAACTTTTTTTTTAGTAGGATTCAAACAAACGTTCGATCCATTCGAATAGGAGATGGTCATGGCTTGGCTCTTGTTGCTCTTCCTCCCTCCCTTGGTGGTCGCGCTCGCCTATGGGCGAGCGCCTCTTTTTCTCTGGGGTGGAGCGATCCTGGTTTGGTGGTTGGCGTTGGCCATCAACGCAGCGTTTCCGGTATGGGTCACGGTTGTCGTGGCGCTTGCCTGGTGTGGCGTGGTCTTTTTGTTGGGGCATCGGCCGACGCGCAAACGTCTGATCACGGTGCCCATTTTCAAAGCGTTTGCGAAAGCGCTGCCGCAAATGTCGCAGACGGAGCGGGATGCGCTTGAGGCGGGCACCGTTTGGTGGGAAGGGGAGCTCTTTCGTGGGAACCCGGATTGGCAAAAATTCCTGAGCTACCCGTGGCCGAAACTGACGCCGGAAGAGCAAGCGTTCCTCGAAAACGAAACCGAGGAGCTCTGCCGCATGGTCGACGATTGGGAGTGCAGCCTCAAGAAGGACATGCCCGACGCCGTCTGGCAGTTCATCAAGGAAAAGGGGTTCCTCGGGATGATCATCCCGAAAGAGTATGGCGGGAAAGGTTTTTCCGCGTACGCCCATTCGCAGGTGATCACCAAACTCTCGACCCGTTCGAGCGCTCCGGCAGTGACCGTGATGGTGCCCAATTCGTTGGGGCCTGCAGAGCTGCTGCTCCACTATGGGACGCCGGAACAGAAAGCCTACTACTTGCCGCGCCTGGCGCGCGGGGAAGAGATTCCCGCATTTGCGCTCACCAGTCCTTGGGCCGGTTCGGACGCCGCGTCGATTCCCGATGCCGGTGTCGTCTGCCGCGGCGAATACCAGGGCAAAGAGGTGATCGGTATTCGCGTGAGCTTCAACAAGCGCTATATCACGCTCGCGCCGGTGTGTACGGTCTTCGGGCTGGCGTTCCAGCTTTTTGACCCGGAAAACTTGTTGGGTAGAGGGAAAGAGATCGGGATTACGCTCGCGCTCATTCCGGCAAACCATCCGGGCGTCGAAATCGGGCGTCGGCACCTTCCACTCGACGCGGTGTGGATGAACGGACCGATCCGCGGGGAAGAGGTCTTCATTCCGCTCGATTTCGTGATCGGTGGTGAGGCGATGGTGGGCAAAGGGTGGCGGATGTTGATGGAGTGCCTTGCAGCAGGCCGCTCCATTTCGCTGCCTGGTTCCAACACTGGGATGCAGCAGGTCACGGCGCGCGCGGTCGGTGCGTACGCGCGGATCCGATACCAATTCAAGACGCAGATCGGTCGCTTCGAAGGGGTGGAAGAGGCGCTCGCGCGCATCGGCGGCAACACCTACCTGTGTGACGCAGCGCGGGTGTTTACCGCGGGCGCGGTCGATCTCGGTGAGAAACCGTCGGTGGTTTCGGCGATCGTCAAATACCACGTGACCGAGCGGGCGCGGCAAACCGTCAACGACGGGATGGACGTGGTCGGTGGCAAAGGAATCTGTTTGGGTCCGCAAAACTTCCTGGGGCGGGCGTACGAGCAGATTCCCGTGGGGATCACCGTCGAAGGGGCGAATATCCTCACCCGCAGCCTCATCGTATTCGGGCAAGGGGCGGTCCGGTGCCATCCCTACGTGCTCGAAGAGATGCGTGCCGCGCAAAACGGTGACCTCGATGCGTTCGACCGCGCGTTCTGGAGTCACATCGCCTATACGCTCAACAACGGTGCCCGTGCGCTGGTGATGGGGCTTACCGGGGCCCGTTTCGTTCGGGTGCCATCGAGCGTTGCCCCCGAGTGCCGTCGGTATTACCAACAGCTGACCCGTTTTTCCGCAGCGTTCGCGTTCTTGGCCGATGTCTCGATGGGCGTGTTGGGGGGTGCGCTGAAACGTAAAGAGCGGCTCTCTGCCCGTTTGGGTGACATTTTGTCGCAGCTCTACTTGGCAAGCGCTACGCTCAAACGCTTCGAAGCGGATGGCCGTCCAGCTGGGGATGCGCCGTTCCTGCACTGGGCGATCTGGGATGCGTTTTTCCGCGCTCAAGTGGCCTTTACTGGCGTGATCGACAATTTCCCAATCGCACCGGCGCGGGCGTTGGCGCGGTTCGTCACCTTCCCGCTGGGGCGTCCGTTCCGTACGCCGGACGATCGTCTGGGACATCGGGTGGCGATGGGCCTGATGGAGCCCGGGGCTACGCGTGACCGTTTGACCGCGCTCGTCTATTTGCCCCAATCGCTCGAGGAGCCGCTGGGGGCGTTGGAAGCAGCACTCTTGGCCACCCAAGCGTGTGAGCCGATCGAAGCGAAATTGCGCGACGCGCAGAAAGCGGGACGCTTTGCACCGAGCATCGAAGCACTTACCAGCGGCAGTGTCGATGCGATTTGGGATGAAGCGTATGCGCAAGGGGTGATAACTGAAGACGAATACCGCAAAGTGATCCAGCGCAACCGGCTTCGTGACTTGGTGATCCGAGTCGATGACTTCCCGTACGATTTCGGGGTCAAGGCGGCAGCCGAAGCGATTCCGGACGATCTGATTGCCCGCACCGCCGCGGTACCACCCGCGATGCGCCCGTGGCCGGAAAAACGGCGCGTCGGAGGGGATCTGGCGGTGCAGGATGCGCCAGCGGTTTCGGCTTCGACCGTCGATGCGTAAGCATGCGCACACCGGGAGCATAGCGTGGCGGATCGAGCAGTCTATCTGGTAGATGGCGTACGGACGCCGTTTCTCAAAGCGAAGAACGAGCCGGGGCCATTTCGTGCATCCGACTTGGCGACCCGGGCGTTGCAGATGTTGCTGATGCGTCAGCGCCTCGACCCCGCGGTGCTCGACGAGGTGATTCTGGGTTGCGCCGCACCGCGCGCGGACGAGGTCAATATCGGTCGCGTGGTCGCGCTTCGCGCCGGCTGTGGGCGCAAGGTTCCCGGCTGGACGGTGATGCGCAATTGCGCCTCGGGCATGCAAGCGATCGATTCGGCTGCCGCGCAAATCCTTTCAGGACGTGCCGATCTCATTGCAGCGGGGGGTGTGGATGCATTGAGCCATGCTCCGGTGCTCTTTTCCGATGCGTTCGTTCGTTTCCTGGGCCGCTTTGCTTCTGCGAAAACCCCAGCGCAAAAATGGGCAGCCTTGCGCAGTTTGCGCGTGCGCGACCTCAAACCGGTGATCGGACTGATGAAGGGGTTGACCGACCCGGTGGTGAAGCAGTTGATGGGGCAAACCGCGGAGACGTTGGCGACCCGCTTCGCAATCACGCGCGAAGAGATGGACGCGTTCGCGGTCGAAAGCCATCGGCGCGCGGCCGCTGCTCAGGAAGCGGGCCATTTCGCGCACGAGATGAGCCCGCTTTTTGACGCGAGCGGTCGCCTCTATGCCCACGACGATGGGGTTCGTCCCGATTCGTCCATGGAAAAGCTCGCCAAACTCAAACCCTTTTTTGATCGTTATGGTCGGGTGACGCCCGGGAACAGCTCACAAATCACCGATGGCGCGACCTTTTTGCTCATCGCATCCG
This sequence comes from Hydrogenophilus thiooxidans, assembly GCF_019049855.1. Classification (GTDB taxonomy): domain Bacteria; phylum Pseudomonadota; class Gammaproteobacteria; order Burkholderiales; family Rhodocyclaceae; genus Hydrogenophilus; species Hydrogenophilus thiooxidans. The sequence goes on from NZ_JAHLSY010000011.1 coordinate 78,744, forward strand.
AAGATGCCGTCAAGCGCCATCATCTGGAACCCGTAGCGCGCCTCGTCGATAGTCAATGGGCAGGGCTCGATCCGGCGCAGATGGGGTTGGGACCCGTCCATGCGGCGACACCGCTACTGCAGCGTGCTGGCTGGACCTTGGACGATGTCGATTTTTGGGAGATCAACGAAGCGTTTGCCGCACAGGTGTTGGCGTGCCTCAAAGCGTGGGAAAGTGACGATTACTGCCGATCAGAGCTGGGGCTGCCGAAAGCGTTGGGCCCGATCGATCGCAGCCGCCTCAACGTCGATAGTGGCGCGATTGCGCTCGGTCATCCGGTGGGCGCGAGCGGCGCACGTATCGTCTGGCACTTGGTCGAAGTATTACAGCGACACAACGCGAAGCGTGGAATCGCCGCGATTTGTATCGGTGGCGGTTTGGGTGGCGCGATGCGCATCGAACGGCTATGAAGGATAGGCGATGAACGAGACGCAGATGCAACACCTCAGTTGGTCGGTAAACGCGCGCGGCGTCGCATGGATCTGGCTCGATCTCGCTGAAAAAAGCGCCAATACCCTTTCCGAACCGGTGTTTGCGGAGATCGAAACGGCGCTCGATGCGATTGCGGCAACGGGCGCAAAAGGGGTGGTGTTCGCGTCGCGCAAAACTGCTGGTTTCGTCGCGGGTGCTGACGTCGAGGCGTTTGCAGCGCTTCCCGACGCGGCGGCTGCCCGCGCGTTGGTGGAACGGGGTTGGCGGTTCATGGAACGCCTGGCGGCATATCCGTTGCCGACGGTGGCGCTCATTCACGGTCATTGCCTGGGCGGCGGTTTGGAATTGGCGTTGGCGTGCCGAGCCCGGGTGGCGGTGAGCGACCGCAAGACCCGTTTGGGGCTCCCGGAGATCATGCTGGGGATCTACCCGGGCTGGGGCGGCATGATGCGGTTGCCGGCACTGATCGGTCCCAGTAAAGCGCTGCCGATGATGCTCACCGCCAAAAGTGTCAATGCCAAACGGGCAAAACGGATCGGTCTTGTCGATGAAGCCGTACCGGAGCGTGTCGCGGCGCTTACGGCGGAGGCGTTGGTTCTGAATCCCCCGAAACGGAAAGGGTTGCCGCTCGTGGAGCGGTTGTGGGCTGGGCCGTTGCGTGCGCTCTTCGTGCAGCAGGCTGAAAAACGGTTGCGTGCGAAGGTTCGCGCCGAACACTATCCGGCACCTTACGCGGTGTTGCGCTGCTGGAGCCAGTACCGCGGAAACCCGTTGCTGATTCCCGCCGCTGACCCCTCCAGCATCGAATTCCTGGCGACCCACCCGACGACGAAAAACCTGTTACGCGTCTATTTCTTGCAAGAGCGACTCAAGCGCTTTGCCAAGGCGCAAACCGCACCGATCACCCGGGTTCATGTGATCGGTGCGGGCGTGATGGGATCCGAGATCGCGATGGTCTGCGCCGCCAGTGGGCTCACGGTGACGCTCCAAGACCTTTCGCTTGAGGCGCTGGCACGGGCGCAGCAGGCAGCCACGCGCTGGTTCGAACGCCGTTTTCGTGACGACGAAACAGCGCTGCGCGCAGCGCTCGACCGCTTCATCCCCGACCCGCAAGGCTTGGGTGTTGCGCAAGCCGATGTGATCATCGAAGCGGTGGTCGAAAAGCTCGACGTCAAACAACGCCTCTTTGCGGAACTCGAACAGCGCGCGAAACCCGACGCGCTGCTGGCGACCAATACCTCCAGTTTGTCGCTGGAGGCGATTGCCGAGGGGATGGCCGCGCCACACCGGTTGGTGGGCATCCATTTCTTCAATCCGGTGACCAAAATGCCCCTCGTCGAGGTGGTGCAAGGCGCACAGAGCGACGCGAAAGCGGTCGAACGTGCGCTGGTGTTCGTCGGAAAAATCGACAAATTGCCGTTACCGGTTCGCTCGGCACCCGGGTTTCTGGTCAACGCGGTGCTGGCTCCCTATCTGATCGCGGCACTGAAGTGTGTCGAATCGGGGATCGCGCCGGAAGTGGTCGACGCAGCTCTGGAAGCCTTCGGGATGCCGATGGGGCCAATCGAGCTGGTCGATACCGTAGGGCTTGATGTCGCGATCTTGGCTGGTCAGCAATTGGTGCCCGATGAACCCGAACCGCCGCGTCGTCTGCACCAGCTGGTCCAGGAAGGCAAACTGGGGAAAAAGACCGGGGAAGGTTATTACCGCTGGGAAAAGGGAAAGGCGGTCAAACGTACGGTCAAACCCGACGAAATTCCGGAAGGTCTTGCGCAGCGCATCATCGCGCCACTGGTTGCAGCAACCGAGCGGTGCGTGGCCGAAGGGGTGGTTGCCGATACCGATCTCGCCGACGCCGGGGTGATCTTCGGTACGGGGTTCGCGCCGTTTCGCGGTGGTCCGTTGCATTGGCGCAACACACAGGACACCGATAAACGGGAAAAATCGACGGAGATGACGTAACCGTTCAAACGCGTGTTCGTTTTCGGTTATGATGGTTTCGGTATCCCGATCGACCCAAGGAGCGGTTTTGCAATGATCACGCAACTTCCGGACAAGCAACCCGAACTGCGGGTGATGCCGATGCCTGCGGACCTCAACCCGGCCGGTGACGTTTTCGGCGGTTGGGTGATGGCGATGGTCGACATCGCCGGATCGCTTCCTGCGCGGCGGCGCGCGAAAGGACGGGTGGCAACCGTTGCGGTGAATAGTTTCGTCTTCAAGCAACCCATCGCGGTCGGCGATGTGGTGAGCTTTTACGCCGAGGTGGTTGCGGTAGGAAGGACTTCGGTCACCGTGGACGTCGAGGTCTATGCCGAACGGCATCCCGAGTCGCCCATGGTGGTGAAGGTGACGGAAGCGCGCTTGACCTATGTCGCACTCGATGCACAAGGTAAGAAACGCGCGATTCCGCAGGAAATGCCCTCTGATGCTTGAGCAAGCAGATGGGGGTTTTGGTTCGTTGTGGTAACAGTGGAGGAGTCCCACTCATGAAAAGAAATGCGTTTCGTTTGACGACACTTGCCAGCGCGCTTTTTGTTGCGGGTCTTTCTTCGGCGCACGCAGGCGGCTTCCAATTGCTGGAGCAAAACGCGAGCGGGATCGCGAACGCCTACGCCGGTTCGGCGGCGGTGGCCGACAATGCGTCGACGATCTTCTTCAACCCCGCTGGGATGACGCAGCTTTCCGGCGCGAAAGAGGTTTCGCTGGGGTTGGCGGTCGTCAAACCCAGTTTCAAATTCGCTAACCAAGGAAGTCTTGCGGCGGTGCCGCCGCTCACCCCGGTTGCGGTTCCTTTGACGGGGTCGAATGGGGCCGACGCCGGGGATTGGGCGGCGATCCCGAATGGCTATTATGCGCAACGCATCAACGATCGCCTTTCGGTAGGGGTTGGGTTTGGCGCGCCGTTCGGACTGAAGACCGAATATACCGACGATTGGATCGGTCGTTTCCAATCGACCCTCTTTGATATCAAAACGATGAACGTCAACCCGTCGGTTGCGTATCGCGTCAATGACAAAGTTTCGGTCGGCGCTGGGGTCAGCATCCAGAAAATGGAAGCGACCTATGACCGCTTTGCCAGTCTTTTCGCACCCTCTTCTCTCAAAGCGCTGGGTGTAACCGATGCGATGATGCAAAACACGAAACTGCGGCTCAAAGCGGATGATGTGACGCTTGGCTGGAACGTAGGCGTGCTGTTGCAACCAACGGCCGCAACCCGCGTCGGTTTGTCGTATCGTTCCAAAGTCAAGCACACGCTCACCGGTACGCTGACTGCAAGCGGCGGCGCTGCCGCCGTGCTTTCCAACCCTGCGATCGGTGCAGCCGGGGTCAATGCGAAGGTCGATGTCGATCTGCCCGACACCTTCATCGTCAGCTTCACCCATCAGCTCAATCCGCGTTGGGAAGTGCTGGCGGACCTTTCGTGGACGGGGTGGAGCAGTCTCGACGTTCTGCCCATCTACCGCACCAGTGGCGTTCAGGCGGGGTCGACCGCGGACGTGCTCGATGCCCACTTCCGCGACACCTGGCGCGTTGCGCTCGGCGCCAATTATCACTACAACGACGCGTGGACTTTCAAATTCGGGATCGCGCACGACGAATCTCCGGTCAAGAATGCCGATACCCGCTTGGTTTCGTTGCCCGACAACAACCGCATCTGGCTCGCTTTCGGCGCGCAATGGCGGCCGGACCGCGCCACACGCGTCGATTTCGGTCTGGCGCACCTCTTCATCAACGACACGCGCATCAGCCACAACCAAATCGCCAAAGGTAAAGGTTGGGTGATCGGCGACTATACCGGCAACATTTGGCTGGCGGGCGTTCAGTACTCCCGCTCGTTCTGACCGGATCGTCATTTTCTGCGAACCGCCCCTTGCGTGGGCGGTTTTTTTGTGCTATCTTTCAAACAAACGTTTGAACCAACCGATGGAGGCGCCAGTGGAACGCATCATAATTCGTAAAGTAGCCGTGCTCGGGGCCGGGGTGATGGGAGCGCAAATCGCTGCGCATTGCACCAATGCCAATGTCCCGGTGGTGCTCTTCGATTTGCCCGCAAAAGAGGGATACAAGAACGCGATCGTCAAGAAGGCGCTCGCAACCTTCGACAAATTGGATCCGAAGCCGTTCGCGGCAAAAGATCGGGTGCAGTTCATCGAACCCGCCAACTACGAGACCGATCTCGCGAAATTGGCCGAGTGCGATCTGGTGATCGAGGCGATCGCCGAGAAGATGGAGTGGAAGCGCGACCTCTACGCCAAGATTGCGCCGCATTTGGCACCGCACGCGATCGTCGCGTCGAACACCTCGGGGCTGTCGATCGAAACGTTGGCCGAAAGCATTCCGGAATCGCACCGCGCCCGCTTTTGCGGGATCCACTTTTTCAACCCGCCGCGCTACATGCCGCTCGTTGAGCTCATTCCGACCGCGCGCACCGACGCGGCGCTCATGGACGCGCTCGAGACGTGGCTCACGGTGCGCCTAGGCAAGTCGGTCGTGCGGGCAAAAGATACGCCGAACTTCATCGCGAACCGAATCGGGGTCTTCTCGATCCTTGCGGTGATGCATCATACCGAACGGTTGGGGTTGGGCTTCGACGAGGTCGATGCGCTTACCGGCCCGAAAATCGGTCGCCCGAAGAGTGCGACCTACCGGACCGCCGACGTCGTCGGGCTCGACACCCTGGCCCACGTGATCGATACGATGGCCACCCACCTCACGGACGACCCGTGGCATGGCTATTTTGGCAAGCCTGCTTGGTTGCAAGAGTTGATCGCAAAAGGGCAGCTGGGCCAAAAGACCAAAGGGGGGATCTACCGCAAAGAGGGCAAAACGATCCTGGTCCTTGACGTGCAGAAGGGTGAATACCGCCCGGCAGCCGGTGAAGTGGCGCCCGAGGTCGATGCGATCTTGGCCGAACGCGACCCGAAGGTGCAGTTCGAGAAAATGCGCACCAGTACCCATCCGCAGGCCCAATTCCTGTGGTCGATCTTCCGCGACGTCTTCCATTACTGCGCCGTGCACCTCGAAACGATCGCCGACAATGCGCGCGACGTCGATTTGGCGATGCGTTGGGGGTTCGGCTGGGCGATGGGGCCGTTCGAAACGTGGCAAGCAGCGGGCTGGCAAGCGATCGCCGAGGCGATCGCGGCCGACATCGCTGCGGGCAAGGCGATGGCGAACGTTCCGCTGCCGGCGTGGGTCGAAAAAGTCGCAGGGGCAGTCCATGGCCAGCAAGGTTCCTATAGCCCCGCCAAAGCTGCGTGGGTGGGTCGGCGCGCGTTGCCGGTCTACGAGCGTCAGCTCTACCCCGATCGCGTCCTGGGCGAAGCGACCGACGATCGCGGCGAGACGCTGTGGGAGAACGACGGGGTTCGGCTGTGGCGTCGTCCCGATCAGGATCCGCGCATCGGGATCGTCTCGTTCAAAAGCAAGATGCACGCGATCGGTGACGAAGTGCTCGACGGCGTGCTCGAAGCGGTGGCGCGCGCGGAGCGTGAACTCGACGGACTGGTGATCTGGCACGAAGCACCCTTTGCCGTAGGGGCGAACCTCAAGCAAGTCGCGGAAGCGTGCGCGGCAGGGCAATTCGATCTGCTTGAGCGCACGGTCGCGAAGTTCCAGGAAGCGAGCATGCGTCTCAAGCACGCCACGGTGCCGGTGGTCGCTGCGGTAGAGGGAATGGCGCTCGGTGGCGGGTGCGAATTCGTGATGCACGCGGCGCACCGCGTCTTCGCCCATGAGTCCTATGTAGGGCTTGTCGAAGTCGGGGTCGGATTGATTCCCGCAGGTGGTGGGTGCAAAGAGTTCGCATTGCAGGCGCACCGGATGGCGCAACGCGCAGCAGGCGGTGACGTCTTCCCGTTCATCCAGACCGCGTTCCAGACCATCGCGCAAGCGCAAGTGGCGAAGAGCGCGCTCGAAGCGATCCAGATGGGCTTCGGCCGCTTGGGTGACGACATCGTGATGCATCCGCGCGAGCTCCTCTACGTTGCGATCCGCCGCGCCCGGGCAATGGCGGAAGCGGGCTATCAGGCGCCGCTTCCCGAGCGTGAGATCGTCGTCGCGGGACGCAACGGGATTGCCACTTGTCAGATGTTCCTGATCAACATGCTCGAAGGCGGCTTCATCAGCGAATACGACTTCCGCGTGGGCACTGCGGTGGCACGGGCGCTCTGCGGTGGCGATGTCGAAACCGGGATGCGGGTCTCGACCGAATGGATTTTGGAGGTCGAGCGCCACGAATTCGTCGAACTCCTCAAACAAGAGAAAACTCAGCAACGGATTCAGCACATGCTGACCACCGGTAAGCCATTGCGCAACTGATCGAGAAGGGGAAGAGAAGATGAGTCAAGCGATTCAAGACGCCTATATCGTTGCGGCCGTTCGCACACCGGTCGGGAAAAAAGGCGGGATGTTCCGTCATGTGCGGCCGGACGACATGCTCGCCCATGTACTCAAAGCAGTAGTGGCACAAGTGCCTGAACTCGATCTCAACGAGATCGGTGACGTGATCGTCGGTTGCGCGATGCCGGAAGCCGAGCAGGGGATGAACGTCGCCCGCATCGGCTTGCTGTTGGCTGGCTTTCCGAACAGCGTCCCGGGGATCACCATCAACCGGTTCTGTTCCTCTGGAGTGCAGGCTGTTGCCGATGCCGCGGCACGTATCCGTTTGGGAGAGGCCGATGTGATGATTGCGGCGGGTACCGAATCGATGTCGGTGATGCCGCAGATCATGGGGAACAAAGTCAGTCTCAACCCGGCCGTGTTCGAGAAAGAGGAGAACTACGCGATCGCGTTTGGGATGGGGCTCACCGCAGAGAAGGTCGCCCAAAAATGGGGCATTTCCCGTGACGACCAAGACGAGTTTGCGCTGGCGTCGCATCAGAAAGCGCTCGCTGCGATCGACCAAGGGTTGTTCCGCGACGAGATCGCGCCCTATCCCGTGAAAACCCACCTGCCCGGTGCGCAGGGGGTAGCCCGTGTCGTCGAACAGGTTGCCGATACCGACGAAGGACCGCGTCGCGATACTTCACGCGAGTCGCTGGCGCGCTTGCGGCCGGTCTTTGCGGCACGGGGTACCGTCACGGCGGGGAACAGTTCGCAGATGTCGGACGGTGCGGGAGCGGTGCTCTTGATGTCGGAAGCAGCGGTGAAGCGCTACAACGTGACGCCGATTGCGCGGGTCGCCGCGTATGCGGTTGCGGGGGTTCCGCCCGAAATCATGGGAATCGGGCCCGTCGCGGCCATTCCCAAGGCGCTCGAACGCGCGGGCATCCGGCAAGACGATCTTGACTGGATCGAACTCAACGAAGCGTTCGCGGCGCAATCGCTCGCGGTGATTCGCGAGCTGGGGTTGGACCCCGCGAAGGTTAACCCGCTGGGTGGCGCGATCGCGTTGGGCCACCCGTTGGGCGCAACCGGCGCGATCCGCACCGCGACGGTGATGAGCGCGATGAAGCGCGACCCCAAAGTGAAATACGGAATGGTGACGATGTGTATCGGTACCGGTATGGGGGCTGCGGGCATCTTCGAACGCGTATGAAAATTGGCCAACTGAGCATCGGGGGGGCGCGATGCGCTCCCCGCTGATGCGCCATATCCCCCGCCGCTATTGGCACCACGTGCTGCGGTGGGGGTTCAACTTTTACCCCTCTTACCGGACGATTGGCGCGCGGGTCGAACGCATCGACCCCGATCTGCGCCGCATCGTCGTACGCCTGCCGCACACGTGGCGAACGCGTAACCCAGCTGGCGCAACGTTCGGTGGGGCGCTCTACGCGGCTGCCGACCCGATGTTTGCGGTGATGCTGGCGTACAATCTGCCCGAGCGTACCGTGGTTTGGGACAAAGCCGCGTCGATTCGCTACCGGCGTCCCGGGCGAACCACGCTGTGGGCCGAATTCGTCCTGCCGGAGGCCGTCTTGGAGTCAGTCGCGCACGAACTCGTCACCGTCGGCCGTTCGGAACCCACGTTCGTCGCTGTTTGGCGCGATGAGGAGGGACTTGAGTACACCACCGTGGAGAAGACGGTATTTGTCGCCACACCGGAATACATGCGCGCACGACAAAGCGCCTAGCAATTCCTACGCACCAGAACCAATAAGAGGTACTCTCCCATCATGAAAACGTACGCAACCTTGGTGATCACCGAAAAAGCGCCGGGGGTTTGGGCGCTGCAACTCAACCGTCCCGAATCGTTGAATGCGCTTTCGATGCAGATGCTCGAAGAGCTGGCCGACGCAGCGGGGATGCTGTACGACCTCCCAGAAGTTCGGGCGCTCATCATCAGTGGCGCGGGGAATCACTTCATGGCTGGGGGGGATATCCGTGATTTTCACCGTTCGCTGGCGCTTTCCCCTGAAACCCGTAAAGCGCAATACCGCGCGGTGATCGAACGGGCGGCGAACGTCCTGGTCGAGCGGCTGACCCATGCGCCGTTTCCGGTGGTTTCCGCGGTGCGCGGGGCGTGCGCTGGCTTTGGCCTTTCGCTTGCGTTGATGGCCGATCTGGTGGTGGCGAGCCGCTCGGCGTACTTTACCACTGCGTACCTCAACATCGGACTCTCTGCCGACGGGGGGATGTCCTACCTCTTGCCCCGCGCGGTCGGTGCGAAGCGCGCGGCTCGGTGGCTGCTCCTTGCCGAACGGTTTTCGGCCGAAGAGGCGCTTGCTGCGGGCGCAGTGAGCGAAATCGTCGCCGATGATCAGCTCGAAGCGCGGGTCATGGAAATTGCGACGCGTTGGGCACACGGTCCGCGCCATGCGTTGCTGCGCATGAAGCGGCTCTTGGCTGAGTCGATGGAACATACGTTGGAGGCGCAGCTCCTTGAAGAGGCGGAGGCGTTTTCGGCATGTAGCGCAACCGAGGAGTTTGCCGAGGGGGTCACCGCCTTTTTGGAAAAGCGGCCGCCGCGCTTTCCCGGGTGAGTCCTAAAGCGCCGTATCGTACCCAGTGCGCATGACCGCCCCTTTGCCCGAATCGATCCAGGTTCTCGAACGCGGCTGGTTGTCGTCGAACAGCGTTTTGCTCTTCGACGGCGAGACGGCAACGCTCGTCGATAGCGGCTACGTGACCGAAGCCGACGAAACGGTGGCGTTGGTGAACGCCGCGTTGCGGGGCCGAACCCTGACGCGCCTCATCAACACCCATTCCCACTCCGACCATATTGGGGGTAACGCAGCGGTGCAGCGCGCCTTTGGTTGCCGAATCACCGTTCCTGAGGCATTGGCTCCGATCGTCGCCCGTTGGGACCGCACCGCGCTGTTACTCGATGTCGCCGGACAAAACGCAGAGCCCTTTTCCGTCGATGAGACGATCGCGCCTGGTGATACGTTCGTGGCAGGGGGGTTGCGCTGGGAGGCGATCGCGGCACCGGGGCACGACGCGGCTGCACTCGTTTTCTACAACCGCGAACACGGTATTTTGCTTTCTGGCGACGCGCTCTGGGCCGATGGTTTCGGAATCCTCTTTGGAAACGTGCTGGGCGGTTATGACGCGCTGTCAGATGCGCGCAAGACGCTCCAGACTCTGGCATCTTTGACGGTGCAGTGGGTGATCCCGGGTCACGGCGCCCCGTTTCAGGATTACGCGGGCGCGCTCGAACGCGCGTGGGGGCGGTTGACGGCGTTTGCTGAGGCACCAGAGCGGATCGCACGAAACGCGGTTCGCGCCTGTTTCGCGTTCTACCTCTTGGAACATCAACGGCTGTCGCGTGATGCGATCTGCCGAGCTCTCGCCACGATTCCGCTCTTCGTGCAGGCCAACGACCGCTTTTTCCACCAACCACCGGAAGCGCTCGCCGAATGGGTCGCGTCGGCGTTGGTTGCCGCTGGGCGGGCGCGCTGGGAAGGGGATACACTGGTCGCGCACCCCGCCTGATCGGCTCACCGACTGTTGCGCCGTTTCGCCGCTTCTTCCTCACGTAACACGCGCCGTTGGATCTTGCCGGTTGTGGTCATCGGGAGTTCGGCGCGGAATTCGATCTCCCGCGGCGTTTCGTATGGGGCAAGATACTGGCGCACGTGCGCACGCAGCGTCTCGACTAAGGCATCATTGCCTTCCCAGCCCGGTTGCAGGACGACGAACGCTTTGACGAATGTGCCTTTCGTCTCGTCGGGAACCCCGATCACCGCGGCGTTCGCTACTGCCGGATGCTTCATCAAGCAGTTCTCGATTTCGTTCGGTCCAATGCGGTAGCCGCTGCTTTTGAAGACGTCATCGAGCCGGCCTCGGTACCAGAAATAGCCATCTGCGTCACGTACCGCAAGGTCCCCCGTTCGCCCCCAGGCGTTTGGGTCGGACGGCTCGCCAAAGAATTTCGCTCGGGTCGCTTCTGGGTTGCGCCAATATTCGAGGAAGAAGATCGGGTCGAGCGTACCGTGGCAGCTGCGTCGGACGCAGATCTCGCCCTCTTCGCCAGGTGGCAGTTCGTTCCCTTCGTCGTCGAGTACCGCAATCTCGTGTCCCGGATAGGGCAAACCGACTGCGCCGGGCTTGGTCGGCCAAACCGTGCGACACCCACCCAAGAGGTAGTTGATCTCGGTCTGGCCAAAAATTTCGTGGATCGTTACCCCCAATTGCGCTTGCGCCCACGCCTGCAACGTTTCGCCCACCGCTTCGCCGCCGCTCATGATCGTGCGCAGATGCAAGCGGAAGTGGCGTTTGGGTTCCGGGCAGTGTTTCATCATCATTTTGAGCGCGGTGGGGAAAAGGAAAGTATTGCGTACCTCGTAGTGAGCCAAGAGCCAATAGGCTTTTTCGGGGTCGAACCGTCCACGGTACGCCAGGAGCGGCTGACCGAAATACCAGGTGGGGAGAAGCACATCGAAAAGCCCCCCGGTCCACGCCCAATCGGCAGGCGACCAGAAAAAATCGCGACGTTGGGGATAGAAATCGTGTGAGCAAACGAATCCAGGTAAATTACCCAGCAACGTGCGATGGGCCATCAACGCCCCTTTGGGGTTGCCGGTGGTCCCGCTCGTGTAGATGATCACTGCCGGATCGTCGGCTGCGGTGGTGACGGGGGAAAAATCTTCGGAAGCGGCTGCGAGCAACCGGTGCCAATCCTTGATCCAACCCTTTTCCGCGGCCGCACGATCTCCGCGCACCAACAAGACGGCCTCCAAATGGGGCAGGTGCGCGCGCAGCGCTTCCACTTTGGGCAATGTCGTCTCATCGACGATCGCTACTTTCGCGGCGGCGTGGTTCAACCGGTATTCGAGCGCTTCAGGACCAAAAAGGTGGGAGAGGGGAAGGGCGATCGCCCCCATCTGGTACGCCGCGATGTGGGCGATCGCGGTTTCGGGGCGCTGCGGCAAGATGATCGCGACGCGCGCTCCGCGCGCAACGCCCAACGCGTGTAACGCGTTGCTCAGGCTATTGGCCGCTTTTTGGATTGCCCAAAAGCTCCACGTTTCCCGGTGGCCCGTTTCGTCCTCATAGAGCAGCGCCAGACGGCCGCGCTCCTCAGCCCAGCGCCGGCAGCAGGCGCGCGCGATATTGAACCGCTTTGGGATTTGCCAACGGAAGTTTTCCCACAGCGCTTGCCAGCTGCCCGCTTTGCGGTCGAGTTTCATGGTGGTCTCCTCTTATGGTGTGGTGGCATACGTATGCACGAGTTATGCTCGCATGCGTGGTGCAACAGAACGATGGTGCAATTCTACCTGCCCTGAATAAGTTCAAGCCCCTTTGGCATGTTTCTGCGTAAGGGGTGGTACGATGCAGGTGCAACGAATTGGCTATGGGATCAAAGGCTATTATCGGTTGGCTTCGTTGGGACAGAAGTGGGAAATGACACCGAAGGATGCCCAAGAACGGTTACGAATCCTGAAGTTTTGGGAGCGGCACGGTCTAAGCGCCACGCAAGAAGCGTTTGGTGTGTCGCGTCGCACGCTCTATCGCTGGAAAGCGGTGTTGAAAGCCGCAGGGGATAACCCGGCGGCGCTCATTCCCAAACCGCCGATTGCCAAGCGCAAACGGGGCAAGAACCGCGACCCGCGGTTGGTGAAGCGCATTCGAGAGTTGCGCACCCTCTATCCCAACCTGGGAAAAGAGCGGCTGCAC
>NZ_JAHLSY010000012.1 GCF_019049855.1 Hydrogenophilus thiooxidans
CAGTTGGTAGCGTTCGAGCGTCACCGGCGCCGTCCGGTCGGCGCGTAGCGTTTTGTCTTTCCAGGTGCATTCGTGCCCGAGCGCATTGACGAGCCACGGCTGCCCTTCGGTGTCGAGCCAGAGGGGCTCCCAGATCGCGTCGTCGAACCGTTGCCCGGTGGCCTCGGTGTGTTGCAACCACAGCGCTTTGGTTTCGTCGAAGGTGAAGTTTCCCAAACGCAGCGATTCGGCTTTGATGTTGAACGCCGAACCGCCGGTGATCACCTCTTGGCCGGGGGTGTGGATGCGGTAGTCGCGCACGTCGCGCACACCACAGAGGATCACCGATTGGGGAAACGCGCGTGGCCGCTGGGTGTAACCGGCGCGCAGTTGCCTGAGAAGCGAAACCAGGGTGTCGCCCACAAGGGCGTCGACTTCGTCCAATAAGAGTACAGCGGGACGCTCTGGCTCTTGTAAACTCCAGTAAGTGAGCAGACGCGCCACCAGTTCTTCGGGTGCCACTCCCTGCCCTTCTCCATACAGTAGCCACTCGTCGAGTGTCGGGTTTCCCAACGCAATCGACGCTGAGCGGGCGATGGCGCTCGCCACCGCGGTGATGCCGCGCGCCACATCGTTGCGTGCTGCTTGCGCAGTTTCGATGTTGGCATAGAGCGCGCGGTAGCGCCCAGTGCGGTTGAGATGATCCATGAGCGCCAAAAGGCAGGTGGTCTTGCCAGTTTGCCGCGGCGCGTGCAGCACAAAGTAGCGCTCCTGCGCGATCAGCATCTCCACCTCAGGGAGGTCAATCCGCTTGAGGGGGTCGATCATGTAGTGCAGGTGCGGCTTCGACGGGCCAGCGGTGTTGAACTGTTTTTCCATTTTGTGATGGCGTTGCGTTTTCGTATGGATTCCTTCATTATGCCGTAAAGCACGCTTGTGGTGATCACACCACCGGCAACGCACGCCAATCGGTGGTGTAATTGGGCGAGCGTCGGGTTTGCCGCATCTGCCAGCCACGCTGGTGCGCTGCGGCAAGGGTCACGGTGTTGCGGCCGAAGCGGCGGTTGATCGCATCAAGCGCTGCCATCGTTTGTTGCCGCTCAGCCCAACGCGGAAGGAGTTCAGCGGTGAAGAGGTCGGGTTGCCACGTTCCGTTGGGGATGAGTTCGAACAGTACCACGCCTGCTTTTTTGTAGCGGTAACCGGGGCGAAAAAGGCGCGCCGCAATCCGGTTGGCGGTTTTGGCGAGCGTGATCGCATCGTTACACGGCAGCGGCAACGGTTCGCTCGAGAACGGATGGTAATAGTGCCCGGGATCGAACGGATTGGTCTCGAGGAAACACCCCACTTCCCGAGCCAACCAGCCGTGGGCGCGGAGCTTTTCACTGGCTGCGGTCGCGAACGCGGTCAGCGCGGATCCTAGCGTTTCGAGTGAGGTCACGCGCGTACCGAACGAGCGGGAAACGACCAGTTGCTTCTGGACGATCGGGGCCTCTGCCCATTCGAGCGCCGGTTCACCGCGTAGTTCCTGGGCGGTGCGCGCCAGGACCACGGAAAAGCGGCGCCGCACCCAAGTTGGGTCCGCAGCGGCGAGCGCGCCGGCTGTGGTGATTCCCACTGCAGCCAATTGCCGGGCCTGACGCTTGCCAACGCCCCAGACTTCGTCGACCGGGATCGTGTTGAGAAGCGCATCGCGGGCGGCGTTTCCCCACGTGCTCAGGTCACAAACACCGCCCTCGCCTGCCCAGCCCTTTTTCGCACAGGCGTTGGCGAGTTTCGCAAGGGTCTTCGTTGGGCCGATGCCGACGCAAACCGGTAGCCCAAGCTGACGGCGGATTTCGCGTCGGATCCGTTTCCCGTGCGCGGCCCGCGTTTCGGGGGGGAACAGGGAAAAGTCGAGAAAGCATTCGTCGATCGAATAGACCTCTTGCCGTGGCGCGAGCGTCGCAAGAAGCGCCATCACGCGATTCGACAGGTCGCCATAGAGGGTGTAATTCGACGACAGCGCTACGATGCCCAGCTGCGCCGCGCTGGGTTCCAATTCGAACCACGGCTGCCCCATGCGAACGCCGAGCGCTTTGGCTTCGTTGCTGCGGGCGACCACGCAGCCGTCGTTGTTCGACAATACCACGACTGGCCGCCCTTCGAGTTTCGGGTTGAAGAGGCGTTCACAGGAGACGTAGAAGTTGTTGCAATCGACGAGCGCCCAGATGGTTGGTTGCGTCATCAATGCCTCCCTGTGCCTCACACTACGCTTGTAGTTGCGCCGCTAGCGAAGCTTGCGTGCGATGCCGACCACCACGCCCCAGACCATGAGGGGTTGTCCCCGTTCGACACAGCGTACGGCAAACGACCCCGCTTCCACTGCGATCACCCAATCGCCGACCTTGGGCGTCACGGCGCGATCGACGATCAAGATGTCGCCTGGGTGGATTCCGTGCGCGATCAGGGAATCTCCCCCGACACGCATGAAAAAGGTTGCCAGCGGATGCGCGATCAGGTAACGATCGAGACTGAGGGGTTTTTCCCACTCGTGCTCCGCAGGCAATGGAAAACCGGTACTGTACATAATTACAGTATTATACGCCGAAAAAAGCGGACTGTGTGCATACCAGCCCGTTTCTATGCCGCTTGCTGCGTGGGCAGTCGCTACAGCGAAGCGGCACAGGGAGGGAAATTACGTTTTCTTGCCGTCAATTTTCTCCAGCTGATCGAGCTCGCGATCCAAGTCGGCCTCCGTTGGTGCTTGGTAGGTTGGAACCGGGAGGCCCTCTTCCGTTTCGCTTTCTTGTTGGCGTTTCGCGGTGAAACGCACGTAGAGGAGCCCCAGTTCGTAGAGCAAAATGATGGGCACGGCGAGCATGAGTTGCGAGATCACGTCGGGTGGCGTGACGATCGCGGCGATCACGAACGCGCCGACGATCACGTAGGGTCGTGCGGCAACCAGTTGCTCATGCTCGACGACGCCCATGCGCGCCAGAAGTGCGACGGCAACCGGCACTTCGAACGCGACGCCGAACGCGACGAACATCGTCATCACAAAGCTCAGGTACTGTTCGATGTCCGGCGCAAGCTGGACGCTTTGCGGTGCGAAATCGGCGATGAAGCGAAAAACCGTTTTGAAGACGAAGAAGTAACAAAACGCAATGCCCAAAAGGAAGAGCAGCGACGAAGTGACGACAAGCGGCAGGATCAACCGCTTTTCGTGCGCGTAGAGCCCTGGCGCGACGAACGCCCAGATCTGATAGAGCACATAAGGCAACGAAACGAGGAACGCCAACAAAAGCGTGACTTTTACGGGGACGAAGAACGGCGTGACAACACCGGTTGCGATCATCGTCGTTCCCTGCGGCAGCGTTTGGATCATCGGCAATGCCAACAGGTCGTACCAGAAATTCGCCCATGGCAACAGCACGACAGCCGTAAGGATCACAGCGAGCGCAGCGCGCAGCAGCCGGTCGCGCAACTCGACGAGATGCGAAATGAAAGTTTCTTGTTGCTCGTTCATCGACGCAACCCGTTATTGAGCAACGTCTTCGCGGATTCGACAGACGGCGGTTCGAGGGCGGTGGGAGAAGCTTGAGTTTCGGTGGCCCGATCGTTGGATGAAGAATCTGACTCTGGCGGCGTGCGCGGTGCAGCGTTGTGCGCGGTGGTTTCTGGTGGTGCGGTTGTCTTTTCTGATTCACCGGCAAGCGCTGTCATCTCTGCTTCGTCGAGCGTTTTTTTGGCATCCTGCACGCTCGACTGCACTTGCGCAAGCTGTTGTTGCATTTCGCTTTCGAAAGCACGCGCTTGCGCCTGGATCTGTGTTTCCAGTTTTTTGAGTTCTTCGAGTTGGATTTCGCGTTCGATGTCCGCTTTGACGCTGGATGCATAGCGCTGCATCCGCCCCAACAGGTGGCCGACGGTGCGCGCCACCTTGGGCAGACGCTCTGGCCCCAGCACGATCAACGCGACCAGCGCAATGAGAACGAGCTCGGAGAAGCCGATATCGAACATCGGGTGTTAGCCCATTCCGTCAGGAAGAGCTTTTTTCGCGAATCTGGCCTTCGATGACCGTTGCGTCTTTCTCAGCAGCAGAACTGCCTGCCGCGTTCGCGGTGCTTGAGGGGTGCGCGGAAGACGCAGTTGCAGAGGGTTGCGCCTCTGTTTTCGCGACGACTGTGCCACCTTTTTCTTCGGCTTCGGCTTCGCCGCTCTTCATTCCCTCTTTGAAACCGCGAATCGCGCTACCCAAATCGTGGCCGATATTGCGCAACTTCTTGGTGCCAAACACCAAGATGACGATGAGCAGAACGACCAGCCAGTGCCAAATGCTGAAGGAACCCATTGTGTGTCTCCGCAAAAAAGGGTGTTCCTTGGATTATCCCACAAGCGTTACCATTTGACCATCGCTGGCAATACCTTGCTGCCGCCCAAAATATGGACGTGCAGGTGCATCACCTCTTGCCGCCCGATGCGACCCGTATTGATGATCGTACGCCAACCGTCGTCGAGTCCCAACGCGAGCGCCGCTTTGGTGGCGGCCACCATCACGCGACCGATCGTTTCGGTGTCGGCGTCGGTGAGTTCTTTGGTCGAGACGATGTGGCGTTTCGGAATCGCCAAGAGGTGCACTTCGGCTTGCGGGTTGATGTCGTGAAAAACGACGGCGTAGTCGTCTTCATAGACCTTTTTCGCGGGAATTTCCCCTTTGACGATCTTACAGAAGATGCAATTGGCGTCGAACTGCGTATCGCTCATCACGGAAGTCCTCCTTGGTTGCGCTCATTCTTTGGATGGGACCACGCTTTCCGCCGCCTGGGCTTGGGCAAGGCGTGCCCGTTTTTCGTCGATGCCGGAAACCCCTTCCCGGCGGCGGAATTCGGCCAGAATGTCCTCGACCGAAAGCCCCATGTGGGCAAGGAGCACCATCGTATGAAACCAGAGATCGGTCACCTCCCAAATCAGATGGAGGCGGTCGCCATCTTTCGCCGCCATGATGACTTCGGCAGCCTCTTCGGCGACTTTTTTGAGAATCGCGTCCGTGCCCTTTTGGTAGAGCTGGGAGACGTACGATTGAGTAGGTGGCGCTGCTTTGCGTTCCGCAAGGGTCTGGGAAACGCGCAGCAGCACTTCGTGATCGATCATCGGTAGATCTCCTTGGGATCTTTCAAAACCGGTAGTGTCGCACACCATCCGTGTTGTGGTGACCATTCGCGGTAAAAACAGCTTTTGCGCCCGGTGTGGCATGCGATGCCGCCTTGTTGGCGCACGCGCAAAAGCACGGCGTCGCCGTCGCAATCGAGGTGGACCGAGACGACCTGCTGTTCATGGCCGGACGATTCCCCTTTGCGCCACAGTTGTTGCCGCGAACGGGACCAATAGACCGCGCGCCCCGAATGCAGGGTTTCGGCAAGCGCTTCGCGGTTCATCCAGGCAACCATGAGCACCGTGCCATCGTCGGCGTCCTGAGCGATCGCTGCGATCAGGCCATCTGCGCCCCATCGGACCGCGGCAAGTGCCGCTTCGATTGCCGCACTGTCGGCTTTTGTGGCGGGATTCGTGCCAACGGTTCCTTGGCGGTCGTTTGCTTCTGCCGCTACCATCGTACGGTCACCCCTGCTTCGGCCATCGCGGCTTTCGCTTGCTGAATCGTGTATTCGCCGAAATGGAAGATCGACGCGGCAAGGACCGCATCGGCGTGCCCTTCGGTTACCCCTTCCACCAGGTGGTGCAGCGTGCCGACGCCACCCGACGCGATCACCGGAACCGGTACTGCGTCCGAAACGGTTCGCGTGAGTTCGAGGTCGAAGCCCTGTTTGGTGCCGTCACGATCCATGCTGGTCAGCAGAATTTCGCCTGCGCCGAGTTCGCAAACGCGCACGGCCCATTCGACCGCGTCGAGTCCCGTGTCGCGGCGACCACCGTGGGTAAATACGTTCCAGCGCCCAGGGGCGACCGCTTTGGCGTCGATCGCGACGACGATCGCTTGCGAACCGACGCGATCGGCAGCGCGGGCAACGAGCGTGGGATCTTGCACCGCAGCGGTATTGATGCTGACCTTGTCGGCGCCAGCAAGGAGCAACCGTCGTACGTCTTCGACGCTGCGCACGCCGCCGCCTACGGTGAAGGGGATGAAGACCCGTTCGGCAACCCGGGCGACGATGTCGAGCATGATCGCGCGCTCGTCGCTCGATGCGGTGATGTCGAGGAAAGTGAGTTCGTCGGCGCCTTCCGCGTCGTAGCGCTGCGCGATCGCAACCGGGTCGCCCGCGTCACGCAGCCCAACGAAATTGACCCCTTTGACGACACGCCCAGCATGCACGTCCAGGCAAGGAATCACGCGTTTGGCAAGCGTCACCGTGGCTGCTCCGCGTTCCCGTTCTTGCGTGCCTCGCACAGCAGATCGGCCCGTTTTTGCGCGGCGGCGAAATCGAGCGTCCCTTCGTAGATCGCGCGTCCGGTGATCGCGCCTAGAATCCCTTCGTCGGCAACCGCGCACAAGGCTTCGACGTCAGCGAGTGACGCCACGCCCCCAGAGGCGATGATCCACGTCTTTTCCAGCGCTTGTGCCAGTCGAATCGTGGCGTCCACATTGACGCCGGTCAGCATCCCGTCGCGACCGATATCGGTATAGACGATCGCCTCGACGCCATAATCTTCGAATTTGCGCGCCAGATCGACGACGTCGTGCCCTGTGACCTTCGACCATCCGTCGGTGGCGACTTTTCCGGCTTTCGCGTCCAATCCAACCAGGATGTGTCCGGGAAACGCGACGCAAGCGTCTTGCACCAAGCCAGGATTTTTGACCGCAGCAGTGCCAATGATGACGTAGTCGACCCCCATGTCGAGATAGCGTTCGATGGTGTCGAGATCGCGAATGCCGCCGCCCAACTGAACCGGGACTTCGTCCTCGGCCAGCTCTTCGAGAATGGCTTCGATCGCCTCAAGGTTTTTCGGGCGCCCTGCAAACGCGCCGTCGAGGTCGACCAAGTGAAGGCGCCGCGCGCCTTGGTCGACCCAATGGCGTGCCATCGCAGCAGGATCGTCGCTATAGACGGTGGCGTCACTCATGCGCCCTTGTTTCAGACGCACACATTGTCCATTTTTGAGGTCGATCGCCGGAATCAACAACATGGCGTGTAGTCCTACTGGGTGGATGAAACGGAAAAGGTTTGGGCCCAAGTCACGAATCGAGAAAGGAGTGCCAGCCCGGTTTCACCGCTTTTTTCCGGATGAAATTGCGTCGCGATCAGATTGCCGGTTGCCACCGCGCAGGTAAAGGGAATCCCGTATTCACAGGTAGCGAGGGTGACCGCGTCGTCCTCCGGAACGACGACGTAGCTGTGGACGAAATAGTAGCGTTTCCCGGTTTCGCTGGCGGGTAAAACGGGGTGGTCGCGGGTCACGGTGATGGTGTTCCAGCCCATGTGCGGCACCTTGAGGTGCGCATGCCCTGTTGCGAACATCTCGTTTTTGGGAAAGCGCACCACTTTCCCCGGTAAAATACCAAGTCCCGCAACGTCTCCTTCTTCCGAATGGGCAAAGAGGAGTTGCAGACCGACGCAGATGCCCAAGAAAGGACGGTTTGCGGCGGCCCATCGGACCGCGTCGGTAAGTTGCTGCGCGGTCAGAGCCGCAATGCAGTCGGCAAAAGAGCCCTGCCCAGGAAAGACCACCGCGTCGCTTTCATAGAACGCGTCAGCCGTGTGGGCGAGCGTCACTTGCGCATGCGGGGCCACATGTTCGAGCGCTTTTTGCACCGAACGCAAGTTCCCCATCCCATAATCGATCACGGCAATGCGCATCGCAACGGCTCCTCAGCCGGAAAGTGACCCTTTGGTCGAAGGAACCGACCCGGAGCGCCGCTCGTCGATGGCTACCGCAACGCGCAGCGCGCGACCGAACGCTTTGAAGAGCGTCTCTGCCTGGTGGTGGGCGTTGACGCCGTAGAGATTTTCGACATGGAGCGTGATCGCGGCGTGGTTGACGAAGCCTTGGAAGAATTCACGAACGAGCTGCGTGTCGAACCGGCCGATTTTTTCCGCGGTGAACCCGCAATGGAACGTGAGCATCGGTCGCCCGGAGAGGTCGACCACGACGCGGGAGAGCGCTTCGTCGAGCGGGACGTAGGCGTGGCCATAGCGGACGATTCCCCGTTTGTCGCCCAGCGCGCGGGCAAACGCTTGCCCCATCGTGATGCCGACATCTTCGACCGTGTGGTGGTCGTCGACGTGGGTGTCTCCACGCGCTTCGACGCGGAGATCGAACGCGCCATGACGGGCAATCTGGTCGATCATGTGATCCAAGAAGGGCACGCCGGTGGCGATGTGCGCTTTGCCGGAGCCGTCGAGATCGAGATGAACGGTGACGCTCGTCTCAAGGGTGGTGCGCGTCACTTCAGCGGTTCGGGCAGTCATCACGTCCTGTATCGGCAATAAATCTTCGAGTCGCCATGATACCATTTTCCCGTTTGTCTCTATCCGTGCGCTGAGTATCATGCTCCAACCAAACGCTTCCTCTCCTTACTGGAACCCCCGCATTGCTTCGCTTTTCCCTTACACGCCCGGTGAGCAGCCTCGCATTGCCAATCTCATCAAACTCAACACCAACGAACTTCCCTACCCCCCTTCGCCCCGTGTGGTCGCGGCGATTCAACAGGAGCTGGGTGAGCCGCTCCGTCGTTACCCCGACCCTGAGGCAACAGCGCTGCGTGAAGTACTGGCCCGACGCTATCGTGTCGAACCGTCATGGGTGTTCGTCGGTAATGGCTCCGATGAAGTGCTTGCGTTCGCCTTTCAAGGTTTGTTGGGCCACAGCGGCCCCGTGCGCTTTCCTGAAATCACCTACAGCTTCTACCCCGTTTATTGTGGCCTCTACGCGCTGCCTTTCGAAACGACGCCGCTTCATGACGATTTCACGCTCGATTGCGCCGCGCTGAGGGCGGCTGGGCGTGGCGGCGTCGTTTTTCCCAACCCCAACGCGCCAACGGGCATTGCGCTACCCCTTGCCGAAGTGGAACGGATCGTAGCGGCGCATCAGGGAAAAGCGGTCGTGCTCGTCGACGAGGCGTACGTCGATTTCGGTTCGGAGAGCGCCGTGCCACTTACCCACCGCTACGACAATCTTTTGGTGGTCCAAACCTTTTCGAAAAGTCGTGCGCTGGCGGGGTTGCGTGTCGGTTTTGCGATCGGCCAACCGCCGCTCATCGAAGCGCTCACCCGGATCAAAGACAGTTTCAACTCCTACCCGCTCGACCGGTTGGCGCAAGCCGGCGCGATCGCGGCGCTCGAAGACGAAGCCTATTTCGAACAGACCCGGCAGGCTGTGATTGCGGAGCGTGAGCGCCTTGCTACCGCGCTCGCTGCGATGGGTTTTGTGGTGCTTCCCTCGAAAGCCAACTTCCTCTTTGCGCGCCATCCGTCGATCGGTGGCGCAGCGTTGGCGCAATCGCTTCGTGCCCGAGCGATTCTGGTGCGCCATTTCGCAAAACCGGAACGCATCGCGCCGTTTGTACGCATCACTGTGGGGGCACCCGAACAGAACGACGCGTTGCTTGCTGCGCTCAGAGCGATCGGATAATTCACCGGCGCGTCCGTTTCTGCAGCGCAACGCCAGATTCCGGTGCCGAAGCCCTGGCGCGGATCTTATGTTTGAGGTACCACAAAAATCCCACATCAATGAGCGTCAGCACCGCGACGATTTGCCCGATGAGCGAACCGAGCCCAAAAAACGTAACGATTCCGCTTGCAACCAGCAACCACGCCACGATCACTATCGTGATGATGCGCTCCTTCTGGCGCACCGCATCACGCTGACGTTCTTGTTCCTCTGGTCGCGAAATGGTGACGCGCGGTACTGGCTCGGACGGTGTTTGGGCGCTTTTTGCAAAGGCTTTCGCAAACAGCCAGGCAAAGAGTGGTCCGATCAACGGAACGCCCAATAGTCCTGGAGCCGCGCGCCCTTGCAAAGCCTCCCACGCGACAGGGCTACTCAGCAAAACCCACAACGCGGTGAAAACCAAAAAGAAACGCCGCGTTGCTTCGCGATTGAGCGCCCACGAATCGGCACTCTGAGCCAAAGCCCCACCGTTGCCGGCAGGATCGGCTGGGTTTTTCGCAGCCAGAATCCAGTAGAACCCTGCAGTAAACAGAATGAAAACGACGCCCACCAAAACCCAAATGATCGCCCCCCCTTCGAAGAGTCCAGGAACCAGCACAGCGAAAGCGGGATTGCTCGGGTCATAAAAGACCGTGACCATCGTCCCGGGTTGATAGCGCGCTACGACTTCTTGCGCCCAACCGCGGGAGGAGCGCCCTTGTTCCTCCACCCAAATCCGGTGCCCCTCGTATTGCACGCCATCGACCGTGTAGCGATAGCGAACGCGAGGGAAATAGCTGGCCGAATTGCGGCTCCGATGATAGTCAACCGATGACGCGATGACGGTCCCCACTGTCTGAGGCCATGACTCCGCTTGGTAAGCGATCCAGAGTTGCTGCCCACCATAGGCGATCAATACCGAGCCCACGATAACGAAAAGTAGGAGGAAAAAAATCGAGGATTTTCGATTTCGTTCGGCGCAACCCTGGTTGGATCATGAGACTTTCCTTCACGCCAATCTCGAAGGCATCGCGTACCGTTACGTTATACTTTCTTTTCGTTGCGAAATCCAAATCTCCACGTTTGTCACCACCGTGCATTTCATCCTCCACGTCAGCAACCGCACCGAAATTCTTCTGGCGCATCTGGTCGATCTGCTCGAGCATGCGCCGCCGCAACCGTTCGAACGCCTGCCCTTCTTGATCGCAGGCCGTGGGATGGAGCGGTGGCTCGAACACCAACTGGCGCGCCACTTCGGGATTTGGGGGAACGGTGAATTCCTTTTTCCCCACCATTTCTTCGACCGGTTGGCCGAAACGTTTGGCGTGACGCTCGATGCCGCGCCGTTGGCTCGGGAACGGACGCGCTGGCGCATCGAGGCAGCGTTGCGCGATCCTGCGTTTGCCGCGACGCTGCCATTCCCCGGTATCGCAGAACCGGACGCCGCGCGGCAGCGTTTTCAGTTGGCCGAGCAGCTCGCCAACCTCTACGACCAGTACCAATTGTTGCGCTCCGATTGGCTCGACGCTTGGTCGCAGGGGCAGAACCCGCTCGCGAACGACCCCCACGCGTCTTGGCAGATGGCGCTGTGGCAAAAGCTTGCGATTGCACCCCACCGCGGGACCTTGTGGCGGCAATTGATCGAACGGCTCGCAGCGCTTTCGGAAGCGGAGGTGGCGCAGCTTCCGCCGCAGATCTTCGTCTTCGGAGTGAGTTATCTTCCTCCGCTCATGCTCGAAGTCTTGCTCGCGCTAAGCGCCCATGGTCCGGTGCACCTCTTCACCCTTTCGCCGTCCGAAACGTACTGGGGCGACATTCCCAAACGGGAAGCGCGGTTTGCTTACCTGAGCGATCCCAACGGCTTACCTGAAGGTACGCACCACCCGTTGCTGATCGCGTACGGGTGGCATGGCGCGTGCTTTCAGCGCCAGTTGCTAGAAGCGCAAGCCATGGCCGAACTCACCCATTTCGAACGGCACCAACCCACCGATCGCCCGGTGACCCTGCTCGAGCATCTGCAAAACGACCTCTGCGACAACACGTTATCCCCGCTGCCGCCTGATGTCGAGCGAAACATCCTCTTTCACCGTTGCCATACGCGGCTCAGAGAGGTCGAAGTCCTGCGGGATCGGATCCGAGCCCTGTTGGCGGAGACGCCCGATCTGGTGCTTGACGAAATCGTGGTGATGTCGCCGCAAATCGACCAGTACCGCCCCTTCATCACGCCGCTTTTTGCCGACATTCCGCACACCATCGCCGACCGGACGGTGGTCCATGACGCGCCCGCGCTGCAATGTCTTCTTGATTGGTTCGCGCTGATCCAAGGGGATTTTGCCTGGGACGAGGTATGGGATTTCCTTCACCAACCGTGGGTGATGGCTCGGTTCGACCTCACCGCCGCCGAGCTGGATCTCCTTTCTGAGATGGTCGTCGAGATCGGCGCGGTGCGTTGTGACCTCACGAGCGAGACCCATCGCAACGACTGGCTTTCCGGGCTGCGCCGATTGCTGTTGGGCGCCGTCTGTGATGCACCCGATACCGTTTGGCACGCATTCGCTCCAGTCGGCGCGTGCGAAGGCCAGCGGATGGCGCTCCTTGCTCCGCTTTTCGCGCTGTGGGAACGGATGCGCGAATGGCGCGATCTTGCGCACCACCCAGACGGGTTTTCGCTACCGTTCTGGCAAAAGGAGCTGCGGCGCTTGGCGCAATTTTTCTTTCCTGATGACCCGCAGCGCCTACCGCTCGAGGAGGCGATCGAAACATTGGGTGAAGAGGCAGCACCGCTCACCGAAACCGGCACGCCCATCGGGTTTGCCACGATTGCCGCCTGGGTGGAATCTTTGGGGGCGGAACGGCGCAACAGCCGGGGGTTCTTGCAGCGGGGCATTACTTTTTGTGATCTGCTGCCGATGCGTTCGATTCCGGTCCGTGTTCTTTTTCTCATCGGCATGGACGATCAAGCCTACCCCAGGCAACAGCGGGCGCCCGCGTACGATCTGCTGCGGCGCCATTTCCGTATCGGCGACCGCGACCTACGCAGCGAAGACCGCTATACCTTTCTCGAACTGTTGCTGTGCGTGCGCGAACGGCTGGAAATTCTGTGGCAAGGGCTGACCCCGGACACCAACGCCAAGCGGCCGCCTGCGCAGGTGGTGACCGAATTGCGGGAAGTGCTGGAATACGGGTATGGGCTGCCGGTTGAGCGCGACGACGCGCTACCCCCGCAGACGCTTACCATCAGCCACCGTGCCTTTCCGTTCCACAGCCGTTACTTCGCCGCGGACACCCCGAACGTGCTGCGCGGTCGCGACAGGGACCATTACGCGATCTGCGTCGCGCTGCGTCACGCAGCAGATGCCTCGTTGGCGCCCGCGGTGGGCGATTCCAGACTGCCGCCGTTGCCGTGGCCAACCCAAGCGCTGGCCCTCGAGACGCTCGCCGCTGCGCTCTCCGCACCGATTGCCTGGCGTTTGGCCCAACATGGCGTCGCGACCGATCCCCTTGTGGAACCGCCGATGCCGCGCGCCAAATTGGTGGCGGATGGCCTCGACGAATGGCGTTTGCGCGAACGCCTCAACGAAGGTGCCCAAGCCCGTTCGGCTTCATGCATGGCATGGGACGAAACCCTGCCCAATGCTACCCTACAACGCGCGCAGGCCGAAGGAGTCTGGCCGCTGCACCCAAGTGGCGCGCGCCGCGCACAGGAAGCATTCGCTCACTTTTCGACCCTTTGGCAGGCGTATCGGCACGCCTGTCCGACTTCGCCCACACCACAGACCTATTCGGTGACGATCGACGGATGGACGGTCACCGATACCCTCCCCGTTGCAGGGAATCGGACGTTCGTCGCCTTTCACCCCCACCGAGTCGCCAAAAAGAACCGACTTCAGCTCTGGTTGCGCCATCTCCTGCTCTGCGCAAGCGACAGAGGCGGCTGGCACACGCACCTCTACGCGTTCGACCGAACCCCGAAAGCAGACACAGCGGCGATCGTTTTACAACACCCGCCGGTCAGCGCAGCGGAGGCGGCGGCAGAGCTCGCGCAGTGGCTCGCGCTGTTTTCCCGAACGCTTAGCGCCCCCTTACCGTGGCACGCCACGTGGTGGGACACGTGGTGGGACAAATGGCGGTCTTCGTCGCCCGAAAACAACGAACGCGATGCGAAGCAGGAAGCAAATTGCCGTGCCGCGTGGTTCGAATCGGCAGAGCGCGCACTGGGCATGCGCCAAGGGCACGATGGGGGAGACCACACCGATCCCTCGCTGCTCTGGGCCTTTGGCAACCGTTCCGAAAGCGCGCTCTATGCGCTATTGGAAGAGAGCTACGCGTTATTGCGGCCACGGCTCGAATTTTGGGCACAGAAAAGCCAAGTCATCCCGCTCTCCGGTAGCGCCGAAGCCAACTCGGTTCCAAGCGAAACGGGACGAATGGGGGTGAAACCGTGATGCAGGCTGCGCCGTTCGATCTGTACAACGACCCGCTCCTACCGGGTATCCACGCGATCGAAGCGAGCGCCGGAACCGGCAAAACCTACACGTTGGCTCAACTGCTCGTCCGCCTTGTCGTCGAGAAGGCGATTCCGATCGACCAAATCTTGGTGGTCACCTTTACCCGCGCTGCAGCGGCCGAACTGCGCGAACGGATCCACCGCCGTTTGACCGAGGTGGAACTGGC
This sequence comes from Hydrogenophilus thiooxidans, assembly GCF_019049855.1. Lineage (GTDB taxonomy): Bacteria > Pseudomonadota > Gammaproteobacteria > Burkholderiales > Rhodocyclaceae > Hydrogenophilus > Hydrogenophilus thiooxidans. The sequence goes on from NZ_JAHLSY010000012.1 coordinate 14,239, forward strand.
GTTGCACACACCACTCGACGATCCCTCTATTGTTCCTGATGATCCTTTTTCTCTGTGGCTGGCGCGACTCGATCCCAACGCGGCGCGCGACCGTCTGCGTCGCGCGAAAGGGTTGCTCGATCTGGCGCCGATCACCACGATCGACGCGTTTGCAATGCAGGTAGCGCAAGAGGAAGGGTTCGCGTTGGGTATTTCGCCCGCGGCAACGCTGCTCGAGGACGAAGCGCGGTTCGACCGACCGCTCATCGACGCGCTATGGCAAAGGAGCGCCGTGTTGCCGCAACCCCTACAAGACGCGGTGATTGCGCGTTATCCCACACCGGACAAACTCGCGTCCGATTTTCACCGCCTGGGCCCGAACGCGCGGTTCTCTTCCCCTACCGATTGGCAAACCCTTTGGGAAGCGTATGAGGTGCTCTATGCCGAGTGGCCGCCAGCGCGTTTGCGTGCGCTTGGAGAAATTTCAGAAGAATTGTTATGTAAAATAAATGCCGACAACCGACGGGGAAAAGTCAAACGGGATCTCATTGCGCCCCTTCTTGCTGGCGAATTGCCAACTTTTCGCGATGCCGCAGGCGGGGTACTGACGTACCTGGAAGGAACTGCGCTACCCAAAAAGGTCCCGTTCGAGACGGCTTTTTCCCCAGAAAATCGGGCGCATGCCGTTGCCGAATGGCGTGCGCTCGACGCGGCGCTACGCGCCATCCCTCCGCTCGACGCAGTGGTCGAAGCCTGGTTCGCCGCACAATTTCACCGATGGCAGGAGTGGCGTGCCGAAGAGCTGGTCCGAAACGACCGCTTCACGTTCGATTCCCTCAAACGCCGCTTGGCGGATCGACTCACCCAAACACCGACCCCGCCCATCTGCACCCGATTGCAGGAGCGGTTTGCCGCGTGTCTCATCGACGAATTTCAAGACACCGATCCCGATCAGTGGCGGGTTTTCCGCACGATCTTCACGCAGTCCCACCATCGGCTCTTTCTCATTGGGGACCCCAAACAAGCGATCTATGGCTTTCGCGGGGCCAATCTGGAGACCTATTTCACGGCGATCGACACCGCGCACCATCGCCACACGCTCACGACCAACTATCGCTCGCACCCTACCCTGATCTCGGGCTTCAACCAACTCTTCGCAAACGACGCGAACCCCTTCCTCGATTCGCGGTGCGTCGCGCACGAAATCGCCGCTGGGCGTTCGCCCGATGCGCTCGGGTTTCGGCTGGGTGCCACGGAAATGACGCGAATTCGGGTGGTGGTCGTGGACAACAGCGACGATAGCAGCGCCGAGGCGCTCCGTCGTGCCGAATTGTGGTGCCTTGCGGCCGATATCGTCACCACGCTCGAAACCGGTTGGTTGTGGGAAACGGAGAATGGCGCCCGGCGTGAACGCCCTGTGCGTCCGGGTGATATCGCGGTGCTCACGCCAACGAACGACAACGCCCTTGCGGTTCAAGAGGCGCTGCGGGCAGCGGGGGTGCCGAGCGTGCTCACCAGCCGCACGTCCGTTTGGCTGAGCGACACCGCCGCGGAACTGATCCGCTTGTTGGAAGTGATTCGCAACCCGGCGCGGTTACCCCAACTCAGAGCGCTGCTCCTGGGGCCGTTTTTCCAGTGGTCGGTAGCGCAGCTCGAAGCCGACGAGGCGGTTGCGACCATTGTCCAAGCGCTGGAAGCAGCGCAGCGCACCTGGCAACGCGAAGGGGTGCTTGCAGCGCTCCTAGCGCTTTTTTCGCAGTGCGGTATTTGGGGGACGCTCGCGCGCTTACCCGATGGCGAACGGCGGGTGGCCGACGCGCGCCACCTCATCGAACTCCTCCAAGAAGAGGCGAGCAGCCGCGGACGAACGCCCGAAGCGCTCCTTAGCTGGGCGCGAGCGCGCCACCATGGGGGTGGGGGAAAGGATGACGCGCAACTGCGCTTGGAGCGCGACGACGACGCGGTGACGATCGTCACGATGCACAGCGCGAAAGGACTCGAATACCCGATCGTCTTCCTCTACAACGCCTGGCGGAAGCAGCGATCAGCAAGTACGCCGCTTGCCCTCCCCTTGCCTGATGGCACGCGCGCAAGTTTCGCGGAAGCCGACAAAGCGCGCTACAAGACCCTAGCCGAGCAAGAGGCCCGCCGCCTCTTTTACGTTGCGTGTACCCGGGCGCAGCGTCACCTCACGCTCTATTGGCCCCAGCGGTCGAGTGCGGACAACAATCCGTTGGATCAACTGGTCGGCAACCGCCGCTCCCAGCTAGAAGCCTCCTCGGCTTTTTACTTCGAAACGCGGGTTCCCCCCACGCACCTGGCGCGTTGGCAGCACTCCGAAGATCCGGTTACCTTGCAACCGCCAGCGGAACCCCCGCACGAACGCATCACACAAGGCGCGCGGCAACGCACCAGTTTCACTGCGCTTGCGCGCGCGGTCACCCCAGACGAGCGCGAAACCCCGTGGAGCCGCTGGCTGGATGAAGCAACCGACCCGTTTGCGGCAAGTAACGTGGAAAGCGATTCCAGCGGGATTTGTGACCCGCTGCCCGCTGGCACTGCGTTTGGGATCTTTGTCCATGAATGGTTGGAGACCATCGACTTTACCAACCCCGACTGGTCGTGCCTCGAACCTTTGTGGCTGCGCCGAGGACTTTCACGTCCCATGCCCAAAACGGCGCTACGCACCCGACTCGCCGCCACGCTCGGCGCCGATTTGGGTGGGTTTTCGCTGCAAAACGTGCCGTGTCATGCGACGTTTCGCGAACACCCCTTCCTCTTTGCTGTCGATGCGATCGATCTTGCCGCGCTCAATGCGTTGCTTTCGCGTCTCGACCCCAATTGGCGCCCGTTATGGGCGCGCGACACCTTGCGCGGGTACGTCACCGGTGTGATCGACCTGGTCATCCTTCGCGACGACCGCTACTCGATCATCGACTACAAAACCAACCGCCTGGCGCGTTACGACCCGCAAACTTTGGCGCAGGCGGTGACGCACCACCGCTATACCCTGCAGGCGCTCCTCTACGCGGTGGCCGTCGATCGATTGCTTGCGCGCTTTCAGCCCGGGTATGACCCGCACCGACACCTGGGGCCCGTTCACTACCTCTTCATCCGCGGAACCGTTGCCGGAACGTCGCACGGCATCCATACCTTTGCGTTTGCACCCCATTTGCTCGAGGAAGCGTGGCAGATCCTGGGCATGGCCGCTGCCGCGTACCGCTAGCAAAAGGAACCCCGATGGAACCGCAAAGCGAAACGACCCAATCGGAACGGGAACGCGAAGAGACGGCAACCACGATTTTGGCGCGCCACCTCGCCCAAACCTTCCAGGCTGTTTCCTCTCCTCCCGCTGGTGCGGATCGAAACGTGGTCGATGAAGCGGAGCGCGCGGGCAAGGCGGTGGAACGCTTCGTGGAGGCGCTTTTGGAAGCCCTTGCCGAGGGCAATACCGCTCTCCAGTTGACTGCCGAAACGGCCGCTTGGTTGCGGCAACAACCGTGGGTTTCGGACGGCTCGCGATTTGCCCCTGTGATCCTTACGGGGACGCTTGCGCAGTTTCACCGCTACTGGCTAGCGGAACAGACCCTGGCCGCTTTTTTCGACGCGCGCGTCGGCATTGGCGCCAATTCCCAAGGGTTACGAAAAGCGGATATCGACCCTGCCGAGACCGCGCCGCTCGATCCCGAATTTCGTGCAGCCGCCGATGCGTTCGCGCTCGAAGCGGAAAAGCGCACGGTGATCGCGCGCGCGCTCACACTGCCGGTGGCCCTCTTGACCGGAGGGCCGGGCACCGGCAAGACGACGACGCTCGCCTGGTTCTTGGCCGCAGCGCTTCGGCGTCATCCTGAGATGCCGATCGCGCTCGCTGCGCCCACTGGGAAAGCGGCGCAACGGATGGGGGAAGCATTGACGCTCGTGTTATCCGAATTGCCGCTTTCGGACGCTGCGAAAGCATGTCTTTGTGCGCTCACCCCACTCACGCTGCACCGTCTCTTGGGCATCGGACGCAGACCCGAACCGAGCTACCACGCGCAACGGCCACTGCCTTACGACCTGGTCGTGGTCGATGAGGCGTCGATGGTCGATGTGCTGCTTCTTGCCAAACTGGTGCGCGCGCTTCCAGCCACCGCGCAGCTTTTGCTCATCGGCGACCCCAACCAACTCGCCTCCGTGGAAGCCGGCAACGTCTTGGCCGATCTCGTCGCGCGCTACCCGAATTGCCACCTGCCTCTTTCCCGCAGCCACCGCTTCACCGCCGCGATTGGGGCGTTTGCGGATGCGGTGATCGCGGGCAACGGTGACGCGGCGTGGCAGATGCTGTCCCCTGCGGACGAAGCGGTGTTGCGCTCTCTTTTCGCGTCGCATGAGTTCCCCAAAGATCTTCCTCCATTGCGGCTCCAACCGACCGCAGCGGAACTGTTCGCGGCGATCGATCGCGGATTTCAAAGCGTGTTGGCCCACCTTGCCGTTGCGCCCAACGGAAGCGACTTTTCGAGCGTTGCCGCGTACGTGCGCACCCTCTTTGCGTGCTACCGCGGCTTTCGGGTGCTCAGTCCGCTACGCCACGATCGCCGCTATGGCGTGCGTGCCCTCAACGCCCGAATTGCCGAACAGTGGCACCGCGCGCACCGCATCCCGTTCGTCGGTACGGGCGCGGGAAGACCGATCCTGCTTGGGCAGCCGATCACGATCGAAAGCAACGACTACAGTCTTTCCCTCTTCAATGGCGACCAAGGGGTGGTCTTCCCGTGGAAAGGCGCTCTCTTTGCCTGGTTTCTCGACACTGACGCACCGCACGGTGTCCGCCCCGTTCCGCTTGCGCAACTGCCCCGTTGGGAGAGCGCGTGGGCACTGACCGTACACAAAGCGCAAGGGTCGGAATTCGACGCGGTGTTGCTCGTGCTCCCCACGGAGACCGTTACCGTGGCAACGCGCGAACTGTTCTATACTGCGATCACCCGGGCGAAACGCGGGTTCGTTTTCTGGGGGACCGACGACGCCTTCCGCGCCGCAGTCGCGAATCGGACGGTTCGAGTCAGTGGTTTGGGTGGCGCGGTGGTTGGATCTGGTGCTTCTGCACGTTGATTCTTATGGGCCTTTGGCGGGATTTATTCGTCAAGGCCATGACGGCCAGAGTCACTCGCAGAAGGCGGTCAAAAGCATTGCCGTATCCGGGAAGCAGGTTACCAATTTGCGATCCATGGTCACAAGCTTGATGTCAAGCGCTTTTGCGAGCGCCACAAATTCACAATCATAGGCTGAGCACCCGCTGTGGTGTGTCAGTGAAAGAACGTCCAGCGAGGTTACGTCGTACTCCTTACCCTGAAACAGCGTTTCCATTTCAGCTTGGATTGCCAGCGCCTGGTCGAAACGGATCAACCCTTTGCGCAGGTAGAGCGAAAGCACATTGCGGAATTCGCTGCGCCAGAGAAAAGGAACCACCCAATCCGGGTCTCGAATCAAAAGCCGCTCCGCTGCTTCCGTATAAGGGGACGGCATCACCAGATAGACGATGAGATTGGTATCAGCAACGATCACGGCCGGCCTTCCTCGATCGCCTGTTGGATCTCCTCAGGTGATACGGCAGAATGCGGAATGTCTGGACGAATCTTGCGAAGACGTTCCAACCGTTCCTCGGGTGGTACCTGATGCGGTCTCAGAGCAATCTCAAGACAGTGGATCAACTCGCTGTTGATGGAACGGTGGTTGGCCTTGGCGACGATTTTAAGCCGTTCGTAGAGATCCTCAGGGATATTCTTGAGCGTGATGGTAGCCACAGCAAAAATCTCAACGTCTTATTTGCACAACCATTATGGTTCCACTTCGATGAAAATCAAGTCTCTTCTGTGCGATCCGATCCCTGCTTCAACAACCCCTCCAACCCCGCTTCCGCGGCGGCGACAATCTCCCGTGGCATGGTGATCGGTCTGCCCCATTCGCGTGGGGTTTCGCCAGGCCATTTGTTGGTGGCGTCGATCCCCATCTTGCTGCCCAACCCAGCGACGGGGGAGGCGAAGTCGAGGTAGTCGATTGGGGTGTTTTCGACCACCATCGTGTCGCGCGCCGCGTCGACGCGGGTGGTAAGCGCCCAGATCACCTCCGGCCAAGAGCGGATATCGACGTCGTCATCGACGACGATGATGAATTTGGTGTACATGAATTGGCGCAGGAAACCCCAGACGCCGAACATCACGCGGCGGGCGTGGCCGGGGTAGGCTTTTTTGATCGCAACGAGCGCCAGCCGATACGAACAACCCTCTGGCGGCAGGTAGAAGTCGACGATCTCCGGGTATTGCCGCTGCAAAAGCGGTAGGAAGACTTCGTTCAATGCCATGCCGAGCACCGCCGGTTCGTCCGGTGGCTTTCCGGTATAGGTGGTGTGGTAGATCGCGTCGCGGCGCATCGTGACCCGTGTGACGGTGAGCACCGGGAATTCGGCCCGTTCGTTGTAGTAACCGGTATGGTCGCCGTAGGGGCCTTCCTGCGCGGTGTCGCCGGGGTGGATGAACCCTTCCAGGACGATTTCGGCGCGCGCGGGAACTTCCAGGTCGCCAACGCCCGCGGCGGTGAGTTCGGTCTTTTCGCCGCGCAGTAGGCCTGCGAACTGATATTCGGAGAGGGTGTCAGGAATGGGGGTGACCGCGGCAAGGATCGTTGCCGGGTCGCAACCGAGCACCACTGCAACGGGAAAAGGTTCGCCCGGGTGGACTTTTTGGTGTTCGGCAAAATCGAGCGCACCGCCTCGGTGCGAGAGCCAGCGCATGATCACTCGGTTGCGGTCGATGAGCTGTTGGCGGTAGATACCCAGGTTCTGCCGCTTTTTGTGGGGGCCACGGGTGACGACGAGCCCCCAAGTGATGAGTGGCGCTACGTCCTCTGGCCAGCAGCGCTGGATAGGCAGTTGCGTAAGATCCACCGCGTCGCCTTCCCAGACGACTTCATGCACAGGGGCGCGGCCGACCCGTTTCGGCCCCATGTCGAGCGCGCGGCGCAGAAGCGGCAGTTTTTCCCAGGCGTCGCGCCAACCGCGCGGCGGTTCCGGTTCTTTGAGGTAGGCAAGCAGCCGCCCAAGGTCGCGCAGCGGCTCGCGCCAATCGCCCGATTCGGGGAGCTCTTGCCCCATGCCCCAGACGATTCGTTGGGGCGTGCCAAAGAGGTTGGTCAACGCCGGATAGGGGTACGTCCGCCCGTTCCGTGCAACGGGTTGGGTGAAGAGCAGCGCCGGGCCTTTGCGTTTGAGCGCAGCGTCGCTCCACGCGGTCATTTCCAGATCGGGATTGACCGGTTGCGTGACCCGTAGCAGTGCGCCGCGCGATTCGAGAAAAGTGAGAAACGCGCGTAAGTCGGGAAAACGGAGCTCATTGGCCATAGCGCTGGTTCGCTTTCGGAACGTAGATTTCGATCGGGAGAAAACCGATGTTGAGGCCCAGCCGGGTCTGCTGGAGGTTGGCAAAGCGGCGGTCGACGAACGCCAGAGTCTTACGGCGCACGAGGAACGTATAAGGCTGTTCTTCGACGAGAATCCGTTCGGCTTGCCGCCACAGGTGCATCCGCTTCGTCTCGTCGATTTCGCTGCGCGCCGCTTCGATGAGTCGATCGAATTCGGGGTTTTGGAAGGAGACGAAGTTGTCTCCCCCTGGCCCGGCTTGTGACGAGTGAAAGATTTGATAGAGGTCGACCTCGACGCCAGAGGTCCACCCTAGCGTAATCGCGTCGAACGCCTTCTGGTTGAGGCGTTCGAGCATCACCGACCATTCTGTGGGGTCCGGTTCGAGAAGGATTCCGGCGCGCGCATAGAGATCTTTCAAGAGATGCACCATGCGGCGCGTATCGTCGTTGTCTTGGAAGAACGTGAGCTTGAAGCGAAAGGGTTCGCCAGCGGCGTTCACCAGGACGCCGTCATTGGCGCGGCGATGCCAACCAGCTTCGGCAAGAAGCGCAAGCGCCCGTTCGAGGTTCGGGGGTTCGGGGCGCAACGACGGGTCGTGTTGCGGACTGCGCGGGTTGAAGGGGCTGACTGCCGGTTCGGCGTACCCGAGGAAGATTTCGCGGATGATGCGATCGCGGTCGGTCAAAAGCGTGAGCGCTTGCCGCACCCGTTTGTCGGCGAAAAACGTCGGTTTGCCGTCGCGAAGTGGGTTCCATGCGATGAAGCTGTAGCCGGCGGTTGGGGCGAGGTATTCGAACCGTGTCGCGCGCGCGGACAAACGCGTGTCGGCTTTCAGGCGTTCGTATTCGACTGGGCGCGCGCCGTAGAGATCGATTTCGCCATTGCGAAATGCGGTAAGGCGCGCCGTTTCGTTGGTGATCACTTTCCAGACGAGGCGCTCAAAGGGTGGCGACACCGGTCCCCAATAGCGGGGATTGCGCTCGAGTTCCACGATCCCGAGATCCGGCCGCCACGATTCGGGGTTGCGCAGGCGATAGGGGCCGGTGCCGAAGAGCAGTGCCCGCGAGCGGTTGAAGGTTTCGGGCTCGGAAAGGTAGCGTTCGTAGTAGTGGCGCGCCAGGATCTCCATCCCGCCTGCGAGCGCGAGTGCGTCGTAATAGGGTTCGCGAAAGCGAAAGCGGACCGTTCGGGGGTCGAGCGCTTCCACTGCTTCGATCTTTTGCAGGTAGGCCCGTGCGCGCGGCGCGGCGATCCGTTCGTCCATCACGAAGCGGAATGTGAAGACGACATCGTCCGCGGTAAGTGGGGTGCCGTCCGAAAAGCGTACCCCAGGGCGCAGGCGAAAGGTAAGCGTGGTTCCGCTTTCGTCGAACGACCACGATTCCGCAAGGAGCCCCTGCCAGGCCAAGGTTTCTGGGTCGCGCGTCAGAAGCGATTCCATCACGTAAGACTGGACCTCAGCGGCATAGGCGTCCGACGAAACGAAGGGTGTGAGGGTTGCAATCCCCGTGGGGAGCGCCCGGACGAACCAATCCCCTTCGGCAAAATCGGGACGGGTGCGCACTTTGGCGGCGCGCGCAAAGGCACCAAGCGTTGAGGAAGTTGCCGCGAAATCGTGCGCCGAATCCTGGATAGAATCCCGCGCCGAATCTGGCGCATCTGGCGGCGACCCCGTGGGCGTTGCCCTTGCGCTGGCGGCTAAGTGGGCAAGCTGTTGGTTGGCGTAGCGCAGGTCCTGTTGCAGTTCGCGCAACTGCCCTTCCAGCCGTCCGACCCGTTCCCAGAGGCGGTCGTTTTGCCACATCGCAAGCAAAAGAAGAAATGCAAGCGATGTCCACCCCAAGAGTCGCCCCCAGCCGTTCATTTCGCGCGCTCCAAAGTGCAAGGGAGTGGGTTCGTTGCAAAGAGGCGTTGCAGCTGTGGGATGACCCGCAGCGCGTTTGCCGTGGTCGCCGAGACGATCGCATCAAAGTCCATCCCGCGCTGTTCGGCCAAAAAGGCCGCGTAGCGCACGAGATCGGCCGGTTCGGTACGGCGTGTTGGGCGGCTATTGGCCCATGCGGGCGGGATATCGGGGGCGTCGGTCTCGAGCACGATCCCTTCGAGCGGCAGCGTCTGGGCAAGCTTGTGCAGATGGTTGGCCCGAGGGTGGGTCATCGCGCCGCCAAACCCCAGACAGAACCCGTGGGCGATCAGGTCTTCGGCCTGCGCCCGCGAACCGTTGAAGGCGTGGATGATGCCACCCGGCAGGTTGGCTCTGCGGACGCGGATGCGGACCGCTTCGACAGCGCGGCGCGCATGACAGAGCACGGGAAGGCGCAGCCGTTTGGCAAGCGCCAGTTGCGCTTCGAACCAAACGACCTGCCGCGACCAGGTAGGGGTGGTGACGAAGCGGTCGAGCCCGATCTCGCCGATTGCGACGGCGCCGTGCTCAGTAATCCACGCTTCGAGCGCCGCGCACGCGACCGCGGCGGCCGCCTCATCGTCGAGCGCGCTTCCCGCCTGCTGTTCGGCCCAAGCGTGGGCGTGGTCGACGAAACAGGGGTGGATGCCCCAGGCGTGGGCGAGCGCCGGAAAATGGGCGAGCCGCTTCTGTTGGCTCGGCCATTGGCTTGGCTCGACTGCCGGGATGACCGCGGCACGCACCCCCGCCTGCTGCGCTGCTTCCCAAAGCGCTGCGCGCTCGGTGTCGAACTCGGCGGCGTCGAGGTGCAGATGGGTATCGATGAGGGAAAGCGGCGGTAGCATCCGTTGCGGCAGCCCCTGATGGTCACACGACGTTTTCGGGCGCGGGCGTGTGCTGGTAACGAGGGGCCCGTTTTTCGATGAAGGCGTCGATCCCTTCTTGGGCGTCCGGGTGCATCATGTTGCACGCCATGACTTCGGACGCCAGCTGATACGCCGCGTCGATTCCCATTTCGAGTTGACGATAAAAGAGCGATTTGCCCATCGCGATCGACGCCCGCGGTTTGGCTAGGATCGATTCGGTGAGCTTTTTGATCTCGTCGTCGAGTGCATCGACCGCGACGACGCGGTTCACCAACCCGAGCGTCTGCGCCCGCTCCGCGGAGATAAATTCACCAGTGAGCAACATCTCCATAGCCGCCTTGCGGCCAATGTTGCGGGAAAGCGCCACTGCCGGAGTCGAACAGAAGAGCCCGACCGTGATGCCCGAGACCGCAAAGCGCGCCACGTCTGCGGCAACGGCAAGGTCGCAGGTGGCGACGAGTTGGCAACCGGCTGCGGTGGCAATTCCATGAACCCGCGCAATCACCGGCACCGGTAACGTCATGATCGTGCGCATGACTTTGGTGCAGAGTGCAAAGAGGTCGCGTTGGAATTCCAAGGTGCAGTTCGCGCGCATCTCTTTGAGGTCGTGGCCAGCGCAGAAGGCTTTGCCCGCACCAGCAAGGACCACGGCGCGCACCGCTTCGTCCGTTTTGGCGCGTTCGAGCGCGGCAAGGAGCGCTTCCAGCATCGCACGAGAAAGCGCGTTGAACTGGTTGGGACGGTTGAGGGTGAGCGTCAAAACGCCATCGGCGAGCGATTCCAGTACAAAGGGGGCGTCGTTCATGGGTCTTCTCCTTATCATTCGATCGCTTCTTGCGAACGCGCCTGTTCGCGCAAGATGAATTTCTGAATCTTGCCCGTCGAGGTCTTCGGTAGCGGTCCAAAAGTGAATTTCTTGGGAATTTTGTAGCCGGCGAGGAATTGGCGGCAGTGTTGTTGCAACTCCTCTGGGGTGACGGTAGCCCCTTCACGCAACTCGATGAAGGCGTGCGGCACCTCGCCCCACTTCGGATCGGGTGAGGCGACCACCGCAGCCGCGATCACCGCCGGATGTTTGTAGAGCGCATCTTCGACTTCGATCGAGGAGATGTTTTCCCCGCCGGAGATGATGATGTCTTTGGCGCGGTCTTTGATCTTGACGTAGCCGTCGGGTTCGAGCACGCCCAGGTCACCGGTATGGAACCACCCACCGCGGAACGCCTCTTCCGTTGCGGCCGGGTTCTTGAGGTACCCTTTCATCACCAGGTTGCCGCGGAACATCACCTCACCCATCGTCTGGCCGTCACGCGGCACCGGTTGCATCGTATCGGGGTCGAGCACCGAAATCGCCTCTTGGGCGTGGTACGGCACCCCTTGGCGACCGTTCAAGCGCACCTGCTCGGCAAGGGGAAGTGTTGCCCATTCGTCGTGCTTGGCGCACACCGCGGCAGGTCCGTAGGTTTCAGTAAGGCCATAGACGTGGGTGATTTCGAACCCGATTTCGGCCATCGCTTGGAGGACGGCAGCAGGGGGCGGCGCGGCGGCGATCAGCCCTTTCACGGTTCGCCCCACTTTGCCGCTTTTCCATTCTGGCGGTGCGGCATTGGCGATCATGCTGTGGACGATCGGTGCGCCGCAGTAGTGGGTGACCCCGTGCCTTTCGATCGCCTCCCAGATCCATTTCGGGTCGACGCGCCGCAAGCAAACGTTGACACCGGCGTTCGCGGCGATCGTCCAGGGGAAGCACCAGCCGTTGCAGTGAAACATCGGCAAGGTCCAAAGGTAGACCGAATGGTGCGGCATTCCCCAGGAGACGATATTCGAAAGCGCATTGAGATAAGCACCGCGATGGTGGTAGACCACCCCTTTCGGGTTTCCAGTGGTTCCTGAGGTGTAGTTGAGCGAGATCGCATCCCATTCGTCGTCTGGGTAGCGGAACGCAAAGTGGGGGTCGCCGCCAGCCAAAAGCCCTTCATAATCGAGTGTGCCCAGAAGTTCCCCCGGTCCGGAATATTCGGGGTCGTCGACGTCGATCACCAAAATCTTTCGGTCGATACGCGCAAGCGCCGCTTTGACGGTGGGCGCGTATTCACGGTCGGTGATCAGAACCTTCGCTTCTCCGTGTTCCAGGATGAACGCAACCGTTTCGGGGTCGAGTCGGGTGTTGATGGTATTGAGCACCGCCCCCGCCCCCGGGACGCCAAAATGGCATTCGAGCATTTCGGGGGTGTTGTTGAGCACCACCGCAACCGTGTCGTTCTTCCCAACCCCAAGATGGTGCAGCGCAGAAGCCAATCGTCGCGCCCGCTCGGCAAACTGGGCCCAGGTGTAGCGGCGGCTGCCGTGGATCACCGCCAGCCGATCGGGGTAAACGGCAGCGGTGCGTTGCAAGAAGCTAAGGGGGGTAAGCGGCACGTAGTTGGCTTCACACCGGTCGAGCCCAATTTCATACGCTTTGGTCATACAGAGACCTCCTTTGGGTGGGTAACGGGCAACGAAAAGAGACGGCAGGCATTTTCTGTCGTGCGTTCGGCGAACGTAGCGAAGTCGATCCCGAGCCACTCGGCCAGAAATTCTGCAGTATGGCGCACAAAGGCGGGTTCACACCGTTTGCCGCGGTGCGGCACGGGCGCAAGATACGGGGCGTCGGTCTCGACCAAGATTCGGTCGAGCGGAACGTAACGGGCTACCTCTCGGACCGACGTGGCGTTCTTGAACGTGGCGATTCCCGAAAAAGAGATGAAGAAGCCCAAATCCAACGCGGCTTTCGCCGTTTCGCGGCTCTCGGTGAAGCAGTGCATCACACCGCCCACCGCTTCGGCCCCCTCTTCGCGAAGGATCGCGATCGTGTCTTGCGCGGCGGCGCGGGTGTGGATCACGAGCGGCAAGTTGGCAGTACGCGCTGCCTGGATATGGACGCGAAAGCGGTTGCGCTGCCATTCGGGCGCGTCGCTAAGACGATAATAGTCGAGCCCGGTCTCGCCAATCGCAACCACTTTGGGGTGGTTGGCAAGCGTTACCAGGCGGTCCACGGTCGGCTCCTCAACGCCTTCGTTGTCTGGGTGGACGCCGACGGTGGCCCAGATGTGGGGGTGGGCTTCGGCAATTTCCAGCACTTCGGGGGCTCGTTCCAGCGTTGTGCCGATCGAAACCGCCGCCGTGACGCGGTTTGCGGCCATATTGGCCAGAACTTCGTCGAGTCGCTCTTTGAGTCCGGGGAATTCGAGATGGCAGTGGGTATCGATCAGTTGCATCATGGTCGGTGTCTTGCTTGTGTTGGGGCGATAACCCGTTGGGGTCATAACGTGTGGGTCGTTTTGCCGGAGCCGATGAGTGCGCCCAGTTTTTGTTCGATCAGTGCTTTGACTTTGGGCGTGAGTTCGCTATCGTCGAAATGGACGCCCACGCCCTGGACGCGCCCGCCGGCGACGTTCGGCGGGTTGATCCACGCAACGGTACCCGAAAGGAGAATCGGTTCCGATTCGTCGGGGAGTTGCACGCGAAGGAAAAGGGGATCGCCCAAACCGAACTTCCGGTTCGTTGGGACGAAAAGCCCCCCCCGCTTCAGCCACGGCATATAGGCGGCATAGAGCGCGGAGACCGCTTCGATGTGGAGAGCGAGCACAGTGGCGCGGCTGCTGGGTGCCTTTTCGCCCATTCCGTTGCTGTTTCCTTCGCTTGCCGCGTCTGGGGCAACCATTACGCAACTCCTTCGCAGTAATTCAGCCACAGGGTTTCGCAGAGCGACGCCGTGTTGAGCGGATGATCGACCCACGGCGCAAGCGCCGTGGCAAAGCGGGCGATGCGAAACCATTCGATGGAGGCGCGCCGTCTGGCCACGGCGGCGATCTGCGCTGCAGCATCGGGAAAGTGTAAGCGTTCCGCACGATTCGCGCAAGCGTCTCCCAAGGTGGCGAGGGTAAGGAGATCGAAGAGCCAGTACTGGTACCAGCGAAAGAGTTCGGCAAAACGGAGCCCGTTGGGCTCCCCCTCGTGCGCTTTGAGACGTTGCGCCCATTCGCTGGCCACCGCGACCGGTTGCCGCCAGACGCGGTCAGCCGCGTCGCGGACGAAGACATCACGCAAAGCGTTCTTCCCGGACGACAAGAAGCGCCATGCCGCAAGCGGCGCGCCGCGATGAAGCGCCAACGCCGCCGCAATCGCCTGTTGGGGCTCCGGAAAGTGCTCGGTCTGCGCGCGGGTAGGTTGCCACGCCGCGCGCAACCACGCTTCGGCTTGCGCAAACGGCGGGGGATGGAGGCGCCACTGTTGGGTTCGGCTGAGAATCGTCGGCAGCAGCCGTCCCGGGGCGTCGCTCACCAGTATGAAGAGTACTGCCGCTGGCGGCTCTTCCAGGATTTTGAGTAACGCGTTTGCAGTGTACCGGTTCATCGCTTCGGCGGGTTGGATGACCACCGCGCGGCGAACCCCGTGCGCAGAAAGCGCAAGGTCCGCTTGCAACGCGCGTACAGCGTCGATCGGTATCCCCTGCGTACCCGGTTGCGCGGTCAGCGCGAAACGGTCGGGATGCGCGGCTTCGTCGTCGAGCGTGCAGGAGGGGCACCGACCACACGGCTCAGTACCCGCTTCGGGGGGTGCCGCGCAGGTCCAGCGGCGCGCCAAAAAAGCGGCGAGGTGGCGTTTGCCGATCCCTTCGGGTCCTGCGAGCAATAGCGCTTGCGGCGCCCGCCCCTGACGCCATGCCTGGAAGAAGCGTTGGATCCAGGGCGTCAGCCACGGGTAAGCAAAACCGGTGTCATCCATCGTGCGCCACTCCCTGCGACGGCGGTTGTCGGGTCTTGGGTGCAAACCACCGTTGGGCAACGGTCGCCAGCACGATTTCGGTAAGCCGCTCGGTTGGTAACTGCGCGTCCAAAACACAGTAGCGTTGGGGGTCTTGCGCAGCGCGCACCCGATACGCAGCGCGCACCGCGGCAAAGAATGCTTCCGACTCGCGTTCGAACCGGTCGCACTCGGTGTGACCGTCGGCGGCGTCTCGCTGGGCCCGCCGTTGGGCTGCTGTGGCTACAGGTAGGTCAAACAAGAAGACCAAATCGGGTTGCCGGCCGGCGCGGGTCCATTCGTCGAGTTGCCGAAACCGTTCTGGAGCGACGCCCCGCCCGCCCACCTGGTACGCGAACGAGGCGTCGGCAAAGCGGTCACAGACCACCCATCGTCCAGCGGCCAACGCGGGTTCGATCACCGTGAGCAGGTGTTCGCGCCGCGCGGCACAGATGAGCAGCAATTCGGTCTCCGCGTGCATTTCGTGCGTCAAGACCAACGCGCGGATCGCTTCGCCAACGGGGGTGCCGCCCGGCTCGCGCGTTGTGACGGTGGCCACCCCCTGCGTTTGCAACCATGCGGTAAGCGCCGCAATCTGCGTGCTTTTGCCGGCTCCGTCGATACCTTCGAAAACCAAGAAACGGCCGCGCGTGCTCATTGGGTGGACTCCGCATTACGCATCGCTTGACGATACGCGCGAACCGCGCGGTTGTGTTCGGTCAGGGTGCGGGAAAAGATGCTGGTTGCGTCTGTGCCGCTTGCGACGAAGTAGAGAAAGTCGGTCTTTTCGGGGTGGGCGACCGCCTGAAGCGACGCCAAACCGGGGAGTGCAATCGGTGTGGGCGGCAATCCCTGCCGGGTATAGGTGTTGTGGGCGGTGTCGTGGCGCAGATCCCGCTTAGTGAGCGAACCGTCGTAGCGTTCGCCCAGCCCGTAGATCACCGTTGGATCGGACTGCAACGGCATCCCTTTGCGCAGTCGGTTGATGAAGACAGAGGCGACTTTGCCGCGATCTTCGGGGTGGGCAGTCTCTTTTTCGACGATCGACGCCAAAATCAACAGAGCTTCCGGGGACTCCAGCGGAAGGTCGCGGTCACGCCCTGCCCAAACTTCTGCCAATACGCGCCGCATCTGTTCGTGTGCCTGCCGGTAGATCGTCTGGTCTGGCGTCATGCGGTCGAAGAGGTAGGTATCGGGAAAAAACCACCCTTCGGCATAGGGAACTTGGGCGCCGATCGCGGAGAGAATCGTCTGTTCGTCCGCGCCTTGCAGGGTATGGGTGAGATAAGGATGCGCGTCGATTGCCGCCTGCATCTGGCGAAAGGTCCACCCTTCGACGATGGTGAGGCGGTCGCGGATCACCTCGCCACGAACGACCATCGCGAGCGCCTCTTGCGGCGAGACCGACGGTGGGAATTGGTAATATCCGGCGATTACCCGCTCGGGCCGTTCCCGCCAGACCAGCCAGCGCCACAAAAGCGGTTCGCCGCCGAGCGTTTGCGCCAAGCGCTCCGCGGCGCCGCTCACGCCGGTTCCACGCGGAATCTGCACCGTGACCGTTTCGGTGACCGGAAGTGGCGTTGTGCGCCACCGTTCCAGCAGCGTCCAGACGCCACCCAGCGCAACGAGCACAAGAAGGAGCAGTGCAACACCCAACCGGATGCCACCACGAATCGCAACAGCACCACGCATCGCAACAGGGGTTGGCGCAACGCACGGTTGGTTTTCCAAGTGCGGGCAAAAGCGGGTCGTCATGGGGTCGATTCTAGCGAATTTTGCGATAATACCGTCCCATGGAAAGCGCACACGTTGATTCGACCCAGCCCTTCGCGACGTTGCTGGTCAATGGGCCAGACGCACAACGCTTCTTGCAGAGTTTGACGTGCAATGACGTCACGTCATTGACGACAGATGCGCGGCAGTGGAATGGGCTATGCACCCCAAAAGGGCGGTTGTTGGCCATTTTCTGGTTGGAGCGTGTCGAGGAGACCACTTTTCGGATCCTCATCGATCCCGAAAGTGCGCCGTTTCTCCAAAGCACACTCCTCAAATATCGTTTCCGCAGCAAGGTAACGATCGACCTTGGCGCCGAAACGAGCGGCCTGACGTGGGCAACGTTCGTTGCCGAGGGTTGGCCGTGGATTTTGCCGCCAAACCGGGAGATGTTCTTGCCACAATGGGTGAATCTCGACCTCATCGGTGGCGTCAGTTTCAAAAAGGGGTGTTACCTAGGCCAAGAGATCGTTGCCCGTACCCGCTATCTGGGAGCAGTCAAGCGACGGATGGTCCAGGTGGTTGGCGTTGGAGATCCGCCCGCTGCGGGGGCACCCTGCTTTAGCGCGGCGATGGGCGAACAGGCCGCCGGGCGCGTGGTGCTTTCCGCGCCGCACCCGGAAGGTTATGCGGCACTCGTATCGCTTGCACAATCGGCGATCCAGGAAGGCACCGTGGCGATCGGCGCGCCCGACGGCGCGAAAGCGACCCTCACGCCGCTTCCTTACGCGCTCGACGAGGTCAAAGGATGAACTGGAAGCGCCACGCCAGCCTCATCGGCAACCTGCTCCTTTTTATCGCATTCGTGATGCTCTTTTACTTCGGCGCGCTGTGGGAGCGGTTGGGGGTTGGGGCGTTCCTGCTTTGGATGGCGGTTGCTGCGGCGGGCGTCTTCGCGATCCTCAACGCCGAAACGCCGCACGACCCCAACCTCTGACGCAGTCATGGTCATTGTGGTGACGCTGCGCGCAACACCGTGAGGGGCGGCTGTGCGAGGAGCCCTTTGGCGCGCCACCACCCTAGGATGCCGACCAGCACGGCCACGATCAGCGCAGCAGCCGCAAGCGGCCCCCAGCGTACGGGGAGCAGCAGATCGAAAAGCCGATACGCCAACCACGATCCCAGCAGACTGGCGGCGAGCACCGAAAAGAGCGCGGCAAGCGCGCCAACGGTAGCGGCTTCGCCGAGCAGGAACGGATGAGCAACGCGTTCCTGCAGCCCCAACGCTCTGAGGAGCGCCACTTGCTGCGCGCGCCGCTCGTCTCCAGCAGCCCAACCCAAAAGCAGGACCAGACCGCCTGCTGCCAACGCGAACGCGAAGACGGCTTCGAGTAAGCGGGTGACGTCGTTACTCAACCGTTCGAACTCTGCGCGCAATTGCTCGACGTCGATCACCGTGACGTTCGGAAATTGCGCAACCAGCGTGCGTTCGAATGCTCGCTCATGCGGTGGCAACCGAATCGCAGCCATAAAGATTGCAGGGAAATGTTCCAACGCGGCTGGCGTGGTGATGAAAAAGAAATTGGGGCGCATCGACTCCCACCGCAGCGCACGAATCGAAGTGATCGATACCGTCACCGTTTCGCCTGCGATCCCGAACGTCACCGTATCGCCCACTTTGATGTCGAACAGTTTCGCCAATCCCGCCTCTACCGAGGCTTCGCGCGCCGTGCTGTCACCGTGCCACCGCCCGGCGACGATTCGGTTGTCCTCAGGCAAAGCGGTGGACCAGGTGAGGTTGAACTCCCGATTCGCCAAACGCTCGGCGCGCGGGTTGGCGTCCAAAAGCGCTTGTGGGATCGGTGCGCCGTTGATCGATTGCAATCGACCGCGCACCATCGGCCAAAAGCGCGGCGGGGCGATGCCCGCTTTTTCGAACTGTGCCGTGAGCGGCGCAACCTGATCGGGCATCACGTTGATCACGAAACGGTTCGGCGCATCAGGCGGAGTTTGGTAGCGCCACGCCGCCAGGAGGTCGCTGCGCACGAAGAGCAACAGCCAAATCGCGGTCAATCCCACAGCGAGCGCTGCGACCTGAATCGCCACCGTCAGGGGCTGGCGCACGAGAAAGAGCAAAATGAGGCGAACTGGCGTGGGCGTCCGCTGCGGCAGAAAACGGTAGGCGAAGCGAAGGAGGACAATCGCCAACACACCGAAGCCGCACGTGATCGCAGCAATCACCGCAAGCGCGGTCACCGCGAGCTGCCATTCGCCCGCCAATGCTACCGTGACGCCGGCAAGAGCCCCACTGGTGACAAGCACCCATCCGAGCCACCCCAAGGGATGGCTGGGCGGTGCGACGTGGCGCAACACGGCGATCGGCGGCAGGCGAACCAACCAGACGAGCCATGGGGTGACGAAGGCGGCAACCAATACGAACCCCAGGAGCGCGGCTGGCCATCCGGCAACGAACGCAGCGGGCGCAAGTCCCGTGTGCGCGACGAGCGCTTGCAGCAATTCGGCAAAGAGCGATTGTGCGCCCCACCCGATCACCAACCCGGCTCCGACTCCCAGTGCCGCCAGAACCAAAAAGCGCAACCCCAAGAGCATGAGGAGGCGCAAGCGGCTGATCCCCAGAGCGCGAACCACCGCAACGCGACGGGTCAATTGCAGTGCGACGCGCCGCGCTGCCAGCGCCGCCGCGACTGCGGCAAGTACCACAGCAGCGATGGTGCCCAAGCGCAGGAACCGCTGCACCTGCTCGAGGAGCGTCTTGACCGACGGTTGGGCTTCGTCGACTGCGACAAGCCGTTCCCCCGGTTGCAGCAAGGCTTCGATCTCCGCTTTGATCTGGGGTAGCGCTGCTTGCGGCGCGACGATGTGCCAGCGCCAAGTGGCCCGGCTCCCCGGGGCGATCAGCCCCGAAGCGTCGAGCGTTTCGGTCGAAACGATGACTTCGGGCAGAAAACTCAAAAAATCGGCCCCTTGTTCGGGAGTCGATTCGAGGATCCCAGCCACCACCACCTCACTGCGCCCCAGGGCGAACGTCATCCCCTCGCGCAATCCCAAGAGCGCTGACAGACGGGCGTCGATCCACGCTTGGTTGCTTGTCAGATTGGCTGCATCGACGATCACGAGTCGAGGATTCTCTTCGGTTGCCGCTTCATCGGTAGATCCCGCTGCACGGAGTCGGATGGTGCCGCGCAGCGGGTACCCTGGTCCAATCGCACGCAGCGCGACGAGTTGTCGATCACCTTGCGGCGTTCGTACCATCGACGTCGTGGTGACCGATTCGGCTACCCGAATTTCCGGATGCTGCGCGCGCCACGCGTGCCAGCGCGCAGCAAAGGGGCGTGACGATGCGATTTGCAAGTCTCCAGCAAGCCACGCTCCGGCCTCGATCACCAGTGTCGACGTCAAGCGGTCGTTTAGCCACGCAACGGATGCAACGCAGGAGACTGCAACGGCGAGCGCTGCAACGAGCGCCCAGAGTCCACCCGCGCCATCAAGGAGCGCGCGCGACAGCCGCCAATGGTTCCAACCCCGTTGCCACGAACGCATCACCCCTCCGAAGCCAAGCGATCGCGCACCAACCGCCACCAGAACGCTGCGCCCAGGGGCAGGATCGCATCGTTGAAATCGTACCGGCTATTGTGAAGCACGCACCCGCCCTCCCCTGGCCCGTTTCCGATCCAGAGATACGCGCCGGGGCGTTTTTGCAGGAAATAGGCGAAATCTTCCGCCCCCATCGATGGGGGTTGGTCGCGCAGCACACGTTCGGCACCGACGACGGTCACGGCGGTACGTGCCGCGTTTTCGGCAGCGGTTGCGTCGTTCACGGTCGGCGGATAACCGTCGTGCCAGCGCCATTCGGTTTCGGCGCCGACGCTCGCTGCGATCGCAGTGGCCAAGTGCGTTGCGGTTTCGATGATATGGAGCATCGTCGCGTCGGAAAAGGCACGGACCGTTCCGGCAAGCGTGATGCGGTCGGGCAAGACGTTGTACGCGGTTCCCCCGTGGAATTGCGTCACGGAGAAGACCGCGGCTTCTGTTGGCGGGATCCTACGGCTGATCGCACTTTGTACGTACGTGACGAACTGACTGGCGGCAACAATGAGATCGGCACCCAAATGGGGCATCGCTGCGTGGGTGCCCGATGCCCGAAAAGTTAGATCGAAACTCTTGGTGCCCGCCATCACCGAACCGGTATGAACCGCAAAGGTACCAACCGGCAAGCCAGGCCAGTTGTGCAGCGCATAGATCTCGTCGATCGCAAAGGCATCGAGCACCCCTTCTTCGACCATGACGCGCGCCCCCCCGCCCCCCTCTTCCGCGGGTTGGAAGAGGAAAACGACCGTCCCCGCGAAATCGGGTTCGGCGGCGATCGTTTCCGCTGCAGCCAGCAGCATCGCGGTATGACCGTCATGGCCGCAGGCGTGCATCCGACCAGGATGGCACGAACGGTGGGCGAAGGTATTGGCCTCCTCGATCGGCAGTGCGTCCATGTCGGCACGAAGCGCGATCGTAGGCCCGGCCCCCAGGGTGCCGGTGATCGATGCGACCACGCCCGTTTTCGCCCACCCCGTCTGCGGGGTGAGTCCCAGCGCGCGGAGTCGTTCCGCGACGAAAGTCGCGGTTGCCTCCTCTTGGAACGCCAATTCGGGGTGGCGGTGGAGATGCCGCCGCCACGTTTGCCATTCGGTAAAGCGGTGGCGCCAGCGGTCATGCCACCGCTGCCATACCGGGCTCTGCAACGTCAAGGGTTCCATCATCTGCTAGGACTCCGTTCATTCGATCGAGAGGTTGAGTTGCGTTGGTGGCAGACCTTTCTGCCGGCGAACCGCCTCGATCTGTTGCGCAATCGCGGTTTCCCCTTTGCTGAGCGCAAGCGACACTGCGGTGTAGCCGCGATCGGAGACCGCTTCGGTATCGGCGCCGTGGGCAAGCAGCCGCGCCACGACCGCAGCGTGGCCGTTTCGTGCCGCCCACATCAGAGGGGTCATTCCGTTTTCCGAGGCCCGGTTGGGGTTCGCGCCGGCTTTGAGCAACAGGTCGACGACCGCGCTATGGCCTTGCATCGCAGCGTAGATCAGAGGATTCCAGCCGTCGTGATCGAAGATGGCCCCAGCTTCAAGGAGCTGTGCGGCAATCTCGGTAGATCCGCCATAAGCGGCCGCCATCAACGCGGTTTCGCCGATGAGGTTCCGCTGATTGACGGAAGCGCCGTGACGAAGGAGCGTGGACACCAGCTCGGTTTTCCCATGGCGCGCCGCCCAGACCAGCAAGGGGTTGCCTTCGCGGTCGCTCACGTTCGGGTCGAGCCCCTGTGCAACGAGCGACGCAATGGTCTTATCGTCTTCCTGCGCCAATGCGCGTTGCAGTTGTGCGTAGATCGCTGTGCCAGATTCCGCAGTCGCACCAAGTGGTGCGAAGCTTGACAGGAGGCACACCAACACCGTCGCGATGAGGCGTTTTCTTTCCCAGCGTTTCATGAGGCCAACTCGATTACTGGATCGACCAAGGTAAGCGGTTTGTCTATCTTTTCCCATTGTTCGCGTTCTGCCTGCAACAATGCATGGGTGAGTGGATAATTTCTCGCAAAATCGACAGGCAAGTCAATACGATACCCTTTCCCTGCCCGCGCTACTTCGAGTTGCGGAAAAGGCTTTTGGTTTCGCGCGCGCGCAAGAATCACCGCCAACCGGAGCGCCAAAATCGCGTCCCACTCCGGGTCATGCTCGGGCAACTCTTTGAGGCGCGTGAGTTTGCCGCGATGCGCCAGGACCCAGCGCGCCAGTCGCGCCTGATCCGATTGCGAAAAACCGGGGAGATCCGCGTTCGCCAGCAAATAGGCGCCGTGTTTGTGGTAGCCGCTGTGGGCGACGAAGAGGCCCACTTCATGCAACCGCGCTGCCCACGACAGGAATTGGCGCATGGGGTGGTAGGGATCCTGCCACGCGGGTTGTAACTGTCCAGCCAGTCGCAGCGCTTCGGCTTCGACCCGCAGCGCATGCGGGCGGTCGACCTGGCACCGTTCCATCAACCGTTCAACGCTCGCCTCCCGGATATCGTGATGGTGCGTGCGCCCCAACAGATCGTAGAGCACCCCAAGCCGCATCGCCCCGGTGGCATACCGCGCCTCAGCGATCGCCAACGCTTCGAACGCTGCTTTCATGATCGCCAAGGCCGCGGCGAAGAGATCGGCGCGATCGGCGCGCATGCCGGGAAGTTTGGTGATCCGTTCGACCTGTTTCGCTTCGAATACGGCGCGTTCGAGCGCCTGCAACACCGGCAGCGTGATCGCCTCGTCGGTCAGTTGCATCGCAACCGCGACGTCACGGATCGCGCGGGCCGAACCGCTCGAAACGAAGACCTGATCCCAGCCGATCGTGCGGTACGTTTGCGCGATCGCCTCGAGCTCCAAGCGCGCCGCAGTGGTCGCTTGCGCAAAACGCTGCGGTGTCACTTCCCCATCGGGAAAGAAGCGGGCGGTGAAACTGACACACCCCATGTAGAGGCTTTCGAGCCATTCGGGCGCAAACCCGCGACCGATGATGAATTCGGTGGAACCGCCTCCGATATCGAAGATCAAATTTTGCCCGTAAGGGTTGGCGATCGAATGGGCGACGCCCAAATAGATGAGGCGCGCCTCTTCGCGGCCAGAGATCACTTCGATGGGAAACCCCAAGAGCTCTTGCCCCTCCGCGATGAAATGGGCGGCATTTTTAGCGACACGAAGGGTGTTGGTTGCAACCGCGCGCAGCGCGTCTGGCGGAAAATCGACGAGCCGCTCGGCAAATTGCGCCAGCGCTTGCCACCCTCGGCTCATCGCCTCTGGCGTCAACCACTTCTCGGCGGTCAATCCCGCCGCAAGACGGACCGGAACTTTGTATTCGTCACGCGGAAAAACGAGGTCGCCATCCACGGCGGCGATCGTGAGGCGAAACGTATTGGACCCCAGGTCCACGGCTGCGAGTTTCATCCCATCATTGTACGCATGTCACGGTAGAATTGATGCCAGAGCACACAGGAGGTGAAGATGCCCGCCCCCGTTCCGCCACCGGCGAACTACCCAGCCGACCATTTTTTCAACCGCGAATTGTCGCTGTTGCAATTCCAAAGGCGGGTGTTGGCGATGGCGGAAAATCCCGCCACGCCGCTCATCGAACGGGTGCGTTATCTCTGCATCGTCTCCAGTAACCTCGACGAATTTTTCGAAATCCGCGTCGCTGGGCTCAAAGAGCAGCAACACCAAGGGCTCACGCGCGCGGGTATCGACGGCATCGCGATCGACGAGCTCTTGGAGCGGATCGGCAAAGAGGTCCATTCCCTGGTTTCCCGTCAATATGCGCTGTGGAACGACACCTTGATCCCGGCGCTGGCGCGGGAAGGGATCGTCTTCATTCGCCGAAACCACTGGACGGACGCGCAACGGGAGTGGCTTGAGCGCTATTTCGTCGACCAGATCGAACCGCTCCTTACCCCGATCGCGCTGGATCCCGCCCACCCTTTTCCGCGCATTCTCAACAAGAGCCTCAACTTCGCGATCGAACTCGAAGGCAGAGATGCGTTTGGACGTACCTCGGGTCGTGCCATTTTGCAAGCGCCACGGGCTTTGCCCAGAGTATTGCGCCTTCCCAAAGGGCTTTCCGAACACCCGTATGCGTTCGTTTTCCTCTCTTCGATCATCCACGCGAATGTGCACCGTCTTTTTCCGGGAATGACGGTAAAGGGGTGTTACCAGTTTCGCGTTACGCGCAATTCCGACCTCTTCCTGGACGAAGAGGAGATCAAAGACCTGCGGGATGCGCTCTCCGGTGAACTGCGGCAACGCCACTTCGGTGACGCGGTACGACTGGAAGTGGCCGACAACTGCTCCGAGCAGATGGCCCGTTTCCTGCTTGAACAGTTCGACCTGACCGAACAGGCGCTCTACCGGGTGCCGGGTATCGTCAATTTGGTGCGGTTGATGGCGGTCTGTGACGAAGTCGATCGGCCCGACCTCAAATTCCCCCCCTTCACCCCTCGGGTTCCGAAAGCGTTGGCACGCCCACAAGACACCTTTGCGACGTTGCGCCGTCGTGATCTGCTGCTGCACCACCCGTACGAAAGTTTCGAGCCGGTGATCAACTTCCTTCGGATCGCGGCCGACGATTCGAACGTCGTCGCGATCAAAATGACGGTCTATCGCACCGGTATGGATTCGATCCTCATGGAGCAGCTGATCCGCGCCGCACAGCTCGGAAAAGAGGTCACCGTGGTGATGGAATTGATGGCGCGGTTCGACGAAGAGGCGAACATCCGCTGGGCACGAAGGCTCCATGAGGCGGGCGCCCATGTGGTCTATGGCGTCTTTGGCTTCAAAACCCACGCAAAGCTCTTGCTGGTGATCCGCCGGGAGGGGGGGCAGCTGCGCCGGTACTGCCATATCGGCACCGGTAACTACCACCCCAAAACCGCGCGCCTCTACACCGATTTCGGCTTGCTGACCGCGAACCCCGAAATCGGCAGCGACGTCGATGCCATTTTCCGCTCGATCACGGGGATGGGCGACGCGCCGCAACTGCGTCATCTGTGGCAGTCGCCCTTTACGTTGCATGCGAACTTGTTGACGCTTATCCGCGCCGAAGCGGACGCAGCGCAAGCTGGACGTCGCGGGCGAATCATCGCCAAGATGAACGCGCTCCTTGAGCCCCACCTCATCGAAGCGCTCTACGCCGCGTCGCAAGCGGGGGTCGAGATCGACCTCATCGTGCGTGGCCCGTGCGCACTCAAACCGGGCGTAGCAGGCCTTTCGGAAAACATCCGGGTGCGCTCGATCGTTGGGCGCTTTTTGGAGCATCACCGCGTCTTCTATTTTTACGCCGACGGGGCGCGCAAAGTCTATCTCTCCAGCGCCGACTGGATGGATCGCAACTGTTTCCGCCGCGTCGAAGTCGCGTGCCCGGTGTTGGACCCGGCGCTCAAACGGCGGGTGATCAAAGAGGGTTTGCGCATCTATCTGTTGGACAATGCGCAAGCGTGGGAGTTGGGGCCTGACGGGCGGTACCGACTGAAACACGCGCGGACGATGCGGCGTGCCGCACAAGAGCTGCTCCTTAGAGAAATCGCGAAAAGCAACTGAGTCAAGACGCCTCCCACACCGCCGGCAATACCCGTTCGGGGTGGACGTGCCGCAGGCGTGCGATCTCCGGACACGCTTGGTGGTGAATGGTGAGCCCGCGGCTGCGGCTCAAAAATGCGACGATCGCATCACCGGGTTGGGGTAAACAACATTTCGCTGGTTGCGCGTAAAAGCCACGCTCCCCGCCGATCACCACAGACGCGACGGCACTCGGGCCCGCGTGATCCTGCGGTGCGCGACGGCGCGGTGCGGAAGCCGATTCGCTGGTATCCGGCTTTCCTTCGACCGCTTCGAGCAGCGCTTTGGGCCCGACTTCGCCCCGGGCGAACGCGCGGTAGAGCGCAGCCGGCTCTTTGAACCCCAGGCGTGCTGCCAAATCATCGACTTTGGTCTTCGTTTTCCCGGCACGAGCAAGCGTCTGCTCCACGAGCGTTTTGCCGCGCGCTTCGAGTTGCGCCTGCTCGGCCTGAGCGAACCAGAGGCGAATCTTGCTGCGCGCGTGGCGCGTCACGACGAAGCCGGGTTGCAGCCAGTCACGCGACGGCCCCCCCGTTTTCGCAGTGAGGATCTCGACCGTCTGTCCCGTAGCCAATGGGGTGTTGAGCGGGACGATCTGGCCGTCGACCTTCGCGCCACGGCAGCGGTGCCCCACGTCGGTGTGGATGCGGTAGGCGAAATCGATCGGTGTGGCACCGTGCGGCAAGTCGATGACGCGGCCCGCCGGTGTGGTCACGTAGATCACCTCTTCTTTGATCGCGCGCTTGAC
This sequence comes from Hydrogenophilus thiooxidans, assembly GCF_019049855.1. GTDB lineage: Bacteria > Pseudomonadota > Gammaproteobacteria > Burkholderiales > Rhodocyclaceae > Hydrogenophilus > Hydrogenophilus thiooxidans. The sequence goes on from NZ_JAHLSY010000012.1 coordinate 40,765, forward strand.
CCGCTCGGCCCACGCATTGGCGTCGGCGACCTCGTCGCGCCACGCCAACAACGAACGGAGCAGCGCGATCTTTTCGTCGTACGAAGAGGGTTTGGGTGCCCCCTCTTTGTACCGCCAATGGGCCGCAACGCCGAATTCGGCAGCACGGTGCATTGCGAAGGTGCGAATCTGCACCTCGAGCGGGCGGCCATCTGCTGCGACCACTGCGGTATGAAGCGACTGGTAGCCGTTCGCTTTCGGGCGCGCGATATAGTCGTCGAACTCCCCTTCGATCGGCTGGTAACGGGCGTGCACCTCGGCAAGCACGGCGTAACAGTCGGCAACCGTGGGAACCAAGATGCGCACGGCGCGCAGATCGTAAATTTCGCGTAGGTCCAACCGTTTGCGCTGCATCTTGAGAAAGATGCTGTACAGATGCTTGGGGCGACCCGTCACTTCGAACGGCGCAACGTTCATCCGTTGGAGGAGCGTAGTAAATTCCGCGATCCGTTCCGCGATGAACGCTTCCCGCTCCACCCGCCGCTCTTCGAGCTGTTTGGCCAACGACTTGTAGGTTTCGGGATCGAGCAGGCGAAACGCAAGGTCTTCGATCTCCCACTTGAGCCGCCAGATCCCCAACCGGTTTGCAAGCGGCGCGTAGAGCGTTTGCGATTCGGCTGCAAAGGAGCGGGCACCTTCTTCTTCCGGGTGCTTTGCATACCAGCGCAGGGTCATCACCCGCGAACTCAGCCGCAACAGCACCACACGGACATCCTCGACCAGCGCGAGCACCATCTTGCGCACCGCTTCGATGGTGTCACGCTCCGGCGCGCCGTCGCCACACCGTAACCGCACCCCATGGAGTCGTTGCAACCCCTTGATGAGCCGCACGACATCAGGAGATAGGGACTCTTGAATCGCATCCCACTGTTCCGGTACGCGCGTGGGAACTGGATAGAGCAACGCTGCGAAGCGGCTCGCCACATCGAGCTTCAGCTCCGCGGCCAATAACGCCATTCCGAGGGCATGGGACCAGACCGGTTCGCCCGTTTCCAGCGTCAAACCCTCCAGCCAGCTCTGGGCATCCCGCGCGACCGACTCCAGCTGTAGACGCTCTGGCTCGCGGAGATCGACCCCGAGCGCCGCTTGAGCGCTCTCCCAAGAGGCTACGGCTACGGATGAGGTGGTTGCAACCATGTCGATTTGTGCGAAACTTCGATCATGCGATTATCCCATTGCGCTGCCGCTTTACGCCACGCGTACGCACTCTTGTTTTATACCGTTTCCTTTTGGTCGGGAAACATGGTGCTGGCGCGCGCGTTTCGCGACGATTTACCTCCGATTCAGCTCGCGATGGCACGCTGGATGATCGCGTTGCTCCTCTGCCTTCCGTTTGCGCTCCCCCTTTGGCGCACGCACTGGCCACAGATAAAAACGCACTGGCGATTGCTGACCCTTTTGGGCGTGTTGGGGGTCGGTTGCTACAACACCTTTGCGTATCTGGCGCTGCAATACACGACGGCGATCAACGCCACCTTGCTCAACACGTTGATCCCAATCGCGACGATGCTCCTTGCCGCAGTGATGGTCCATGAGCCACTCAGCGGACGCAAAGGGGTCGGCATCGCGCTTGCGTTGCTGGGGGTGGGCACCGTGATCACCCGTGGCGATGGGACGTTGCTTGCGCAACTCGAATTCAACCGGGGTGACCTCTGGATGCTTGCAGCGGTGTTCTCTTGGGCGCTCTACACGGTTTTGTTGCGCCGCCGTCCCGCTGGGATCGACCCCCTCGTGCAGCTGCTCTTTTACATCGCGGTTGGCATTGTGGTTTTGATCCCGTTCACGCTGTGGGAACACTACGGGTTGGGCAAAGTCCCCACTCTTTCCCTGACGACGCTTCTGGTGATGGCTTATACCGGTCTCTTTCCCGGTTTTCTCGGCTACATTTTCTACAATGCTGCGGTTGCGGTGGTCGGCGCGAGCACAGGCAGTCTATTCCTCTACGCGATGCCGGTACTGGCGGCGCTGCTTTCGATCCTCTTTTTGGGCGAAAGTCCGCAGTGGTACCACGCCATGGGGTTTGTCTTGGTCTTTGCAGGGATTCTCATCACCCTTCCTAGGACATCTCCTTCCCGGATAGGGCATTGCCGATGATCCGCTTTTGGCGCGCAACGTTCGGCGCGGTGCGTCGGGCGCTCTTTCCCAGCCGGCAGCAAACAGACGACGGGCGCTTGCCTTCTGCAGAGAACGACACTTTTTGGCGCACGATCGCAGCCTCCTTGCCGTTTGCGGTCACCACGAATGAATTTGATCGCTTACAACGGCTTGCCGAGACTTTCCTGCACGAAAAGCGTTTTTGGGGGGCACAGGGCTTTGCGATCACAGCGGAAATCGCTGGCACCGTCGCCTGGGGGGCTGCGCTTTTGGCGTATCGCCACGGAGTTGCGCTTTATCGCGACTTTGTGGGTGTGATCCTCTACCCGGCTCCGTTCCGAGTCCGCCGCCATCTGCACACAGAGACGGGGGTCGAAATCGAATGGGACGATACGCTGGACGGCGAAACCTGGGAACAAGGCCCGGTCCTGGTCACGTGGCAGCCTGACCCTACCGAACGGTGGGCGGTGATCCTTCACGAGCTGGCGCATCGCATCGATTTCGCCCTCGACGGGATCTGGAATCGACACTGGGAAGCGGCTTGGGAGACCGCGCGCCGCGAGGTGCGTCAAGGCGGTACGCTGCCGTTCGACGACTACGCGCTTACCGATCCTGCCGAATTCGTCGCGGTGAGCGCCGAAGCCTTCTTTTTGACACCGGCGAACTTGAAGTCTTGGGATGAGCGACTATATTTAGAGTGGAGTCGGGTAACCGGGCTCGACCCGGCTCGCACCCATTTGTCTTCGGGCCCATCGTTCTATCGGGAAGAGGAGTGAGCAATCATGAAAAAAACCTGGGTGGTCGTTGCCAACGCAAGTACCGCAAAAATCTACCAAGCACTGAATGCGAAAGGAGAATTGGCGTTGATTACTACCCTGACCCACCCGGAAAGCCGATTGCGGAATCAAGACCTGGTCACCGACAAGCAAAAAGAGCACCACAACGGCGGCGCAGCAACGCCGCATGACGGTGAACGGGTCTCGCCGAAAGCCGTCGAAGCCCAGCGCTTTGCGCACGAGATCGCCACGTACTTGAAAGAGGGGCGCATGCAACAACAATTCGAACGGTTGATCGTTGCGGCAACACCCCAATTCAAGGGACTGTTGATCGCAGCGCTCGATGCTGCTACCGCTAAACTCGTCGAAAAGAGTATCGACAAAGACTATACGCAGGAGGATGAGCGCACGCTCGGCGAACGGTTGGCCGAGTCGATCCGGTACGCTGCGTGACCCCTCACCCGAGTACTTCGTAGCGCGCCCCATCGCGGCCTAAATGCGAACGGTAAAGGAACGGACGCATGGGGCGTTGCCAACGACACGGTGGCAACTCGAGTAACATGGGAGATGCGCGTACCCCGCGCAACAACGTCAGATGGGGGTGCCAAGGGCGCCCCTTTTCGTCTACGACGCCAAGCGGCTGGAACGCCGCAACGAGCGCCTGGTGATAATCGCGCCAAGCCGCTGGCAACCGATCGGTGGTGAGGACCACGACACGAGCGTTCGGCCAAAACGCGATACGATCGAGGACGAGCGACACGCGCGGTGTCGCAGGCAAGCCTTGCACCGTTTTGTGCAACTGCGGAAGCTGAGCGCAGGGCACTTCGCCGAAAAAAAGCAACGTCACGTGCCAATTGCGCGCGGGAACCAGGCGAAAGTCGGTTGCAGTCGGGTGCGTCTGAAGCGCCTCCCCCAAACGGCGCGTAGCGGTGTGGCGCCACGCTTCCGGTGGCGGCAGCGCCAAAAAAAGGCGCACGGTTACTGAAGCGTCCGGTGCTGCCCGCGTTGTTACTGAGTGGCCTTCTACGGCATTTGCCATAACAGCACCACGGCATGCGCAGCGATTCCTTCCCCCCGCCCCAGCGCGCCCAGTTTTTCGTGCGTTTTCCCTTTGATTTGGATCTGTTCGGGGAGGCAATCGAGCGCAGCAGCCAGTCGCGCCTTCATCGTCGCGACGTACGGCAGGATTTTCGGGCGTTCGCCGATCACTACCGCGTCGAGATTCGCGAGCTGCCAACCCGATGCGGCGACCCGGCGCCACGCCTCGGTAAGCAGCATGATGCTGTCTGCGCCTTGCCAGCGCGGATCGTCATCGGGAAAAAGCGCGCCGATATCGCCCAGCGCCGCAGCGCCCAAAACCGCATCGGTGATCGCATGCGCAAGCACGTCGGCATCTGAATGGCCCTTGAGGCCGAACGGAGCGGGAATCACGACCCCGCCGATCACGCACGGCCGCCCTGGCACCAGCGCGTGAACGTCGTACCCGATTCCCACGCGAAAAGGCGGGGTGTGCATGCGTTGGGTTTTGCGCGCATCACTCATCGGTAGACCAACCCTCTTGTAACGACCAAATCGCTTGCGCCAGCTCCAAATCGCCAGGCAACGTCACTTTGAGGTTGCTCCAATGCCCTTTCACCAAGATGGGCTGCAACCCAAGACGTTCGACCGCGCTCGCTTCGTCGGTGGCATCGGGAAAACGGTCGAGCGCTTGGCGCAAAACGGCCAGACGAAAAAGCTGCGGCGTCTGCGCAAGCCAGATGCGCTCACGCGGCACGGTCCGTTCGACGACGGGTAGCCCGTCAGACGACGTGTGTAACGTTGCGACCTTGACCGTGTCGGTTGCGGGAATTGCGATCAAGCCACCCACATTGCTGTTGCCGACCGATCCGTGGAGATGTTCAATCGTCTCTGTGGTTAGGCACGGGCGCGCGGCATCATGAACGAGCGCCCAATCGTCGTCGCCAAAGCCTTCGGCATGCGCCACGCGCAGGCCTGCACGAACCGAATGGGCGCGCGTTGTACCGCCCAGCCGTACGACGCGGAGCCGTTCGGCGACAGCGAACGCTGGAGGTAGCTGGGCAAGGTGGGGGGTAACGAGCGTATCCCAGTATCGATCATCGGGCGCCAAGACGACGTAACAGCGTTCGATCCAGCCCACGCGCAAGAGGCGTGACAGGGTACGCACAAGGAGCGGAGCACCGGCAAAAGGGAGGTACTGTTTGGGAAGCGCTGCACCCAACCGCGCGCCAATGCCCGCGGCGGGGATCACAGCGAACGTTCGGGTATGCGTCGTCACAACGATTGGGCACAGGTCAAGCGGTGCGGGTGGTGGGTGCTGACGGACTCGAACCGCCGACATTCGCCTTGTAAGGGCGACGCTCTACCAGCTGAGCTAAGCACCCGCCGAAAGCCCGCTATTATACCTTAGTGTTTCAAATTTTTGCGAGCACCTCGCTTGCCTTCGTTCCCGCTGGTCAAGACCGCAGAAGACTCTACCACTTTGGCTGTCAGAGGCTCTTCGACTTTGAGCAGCGGCTCCGGTTTGCGTTCGAGCGCCGCCTCCAAGACCTGCTCGATCCAGCGCACCGGTTGGATTTCCAGCGCATTCTTCACGTTGTCCGGAATTTCCGCCAAGTCCTTGACGTTCTCTTCTGGGATCAGGACCTTGCGGATACCACCGCGGACTGCCGCGAGCAGTTTCTCTTTGAGACCACCGATTGCCAAGACCTCACCGCGCAGCGTGATTTCACCGGTCATTGCGACATCGCACCGCACTGGAATTCCCGTGAGCGATGAGACGAGCGCCGTCGTGATCGCAATCCCGGCCGACGGGCCGTCTTTGGGGATCGCCCCTTCCGGCATGTGGACGTGCACGTCGGTTTTTTCGTAGAAATCCGGCGCAATGCCCCACGCTTCGGCCCGTTTGCGGACGACGGTAAGCGCCGCTTTGATCGACTCCTGCATCACCTCGCCCAGTTTGCCGGTGGTGATCACTTTGCCTTTGCCCGGAAGCGTCACCGCCTCTACCGTCAGGAGTTCGCCACCGACTTCGGTCCAGGCCAACCCGGTCACTTGGCCCACCTGATTCTCTTTTTCAGCGACTCCGAAGGTGTAGCGACGCACCCCTAGGTATTTCGCAAGGTCTTCCGGACCCACGGTCACTGGCGCTTTGAGCGCTTTGGTGAGGATCCCTTTTACCACTTTCCGGCAGATCTTCGAAATTTCGCGCTCGAGATTGCGCACCCCGGCTTCGCGGGTGTAATAGCGAACGATGTCGCGAATCGCTTCCGTGGTAACCACGAGTTCCCGCTTTTTCAAGCCGTTCGCTTTCATCTGCTTTGGTAGCAGGTAGCGTTCGGCGATCGCGATCTTCTCGTCTTCGGTGTAGCCCGAAAGCCGGATCACCTCCATTCGGTCGAGGAGCGGTGCCGGAATGTTCAAGGTGTTCGCGGTGGCGACGAACATCACCTCCGAAAGGTCGAAGTCGAGCTCGACGTAATGGTCCTGGAACGCGTGGTTCTGTTCGGGGTCGAGGACTTCGAGGAGCGCCGAGCTGGGATCGCCGCGAAAATCCATCCCGATCTTGTCGACTTCGTCCAAAAGGAAGAGCGGGTTTTTCACGCCGACTTTGATCAGGTTTTGGATGATGCGCCCCGGCAGCGCACCGATGTAGGTGCGGCGGTGACCGCGGATCTCGGCCTCATCGCGCACACCACCCAGTGCCATCCGCACGAATTTTCGTCCCGTGGCCCGCGCGATCGATTGCCCAAGCGACGTCTTCCCCACCCCCGGGGGGCCGACGAGGCAGAGAATCGGCGACTTGACGACGTCGACCCGCTTTTGCACCGCCAGGTACTCGAGGATCCGTTCTTTGACCTTCTCCAGCCCGTAGTGGTCTTCGTCGAGGACTTTTTCCGCTTTCTTGAGGTCGAGCGCCACTTTGGTGCGCTTCGCCCACGGCAATTGCACCAGGGTATCGAGGTAGTTGCGCACCACGGTCGCTTCAGCCGACATCGGCTGCATCAGGCGCAGTTTCTTGAGCTCAGAGAGCGCCTTCTCTTCGGCCTCTTTCGGCATGCCTGCGGCTTTGATTTTCTTTTCGAGTTCGTCGAGTTCCGCCTGTTCGTCGGCTTCGCCCAGCTCTTTCTGGATTGCTTTGACCTGTTCGTTGAGGTAGAAGTCTCGCTGGTTCTTTTCCAACTGCCGCTTCACCCGTTGGCGAATCCGCCGCTCGGTCTCCAGGATGTCGAGTTCGCCTTCGACCAACGCGAGCAGTCGCTCAAGCCGCTGTGCCAAGTCGTCGATCTCGAGGATCTCTTGTTTCTTTTCCAGCTTGACGCCCAAGTGCGCCGCAATCGCGAAGGTGAGCGCTTCAGTCTCTTCGATCTGGCTCACCGAATTGATCAGCTCTTGCGGCAGTTTGTTGTTGAGTTTCGCATATTCGGTGAAAGCGGAGAGCAGCGCGCGGCGCAGCGCGGGGATCTCACTGTGGGTTTCGTTGGTGGTCACGAGCGGCTCGATCCGTGCCAACAATACTGCTTCGCTGTCTTCGAGATGAACGAGACGCACGCGCGATTTGCCTTCGATCAGCACCTTCACCGTACCGTCGGGCAATTTCATCATTTGCATGATCTGGCCCAGACAGCCCACACGGTAGAGGTCGTCGAGCGAGGGATTTTCATGTTCTGGCTCTTTCTGAGCGACGAGCACGATTTGCCCGCCTTCCTCCATCGCCAGCTCGAGCGCTTTGATCGACTTGGGTCGGCCGACGAAGAGCGGGATCACCATCTCCGGATAGACGACTACGTCGCGTAGCGCCAACACCGGATAGTGCTCGATCTGCTCGATCATCGTTTTTTCGCTCATGGTGGATTCCTTCTCATCTGTGGGTTCGATACCCGTTATCTTGGGGGTCTGGTTGTCTGAATTCAAGTCGCCCGAAAAGGTTCCGTCGAGGTGTAAAAAGCCCGGGAGCGGCAAGACGCTCTCGGGCTTCCATCCGCTTGTCAGCCGGAGGGTAGAGCAGCCGCTTTGCCCTCTTACGCTGCGTCACGGGGAATTCGTTTGGGCGGAGCGCCTTCCTGCACCACCGCTTCGTCGATCACGATCTGTGCAATGCCGGTGCGCGATGGCAATTCGTACATTTCGTCCAACAGCAACGTTTCGAGGATGGAGCGCAGACCACGCGCGCCAGTCTTTCGTTCGATCGCCCGCTGCGCAATCGCGCGAATCGCCCCTTCGGTGAATTCGAGTTCAACCCCTTCCATCGCGAAAAGCGCTTGAAACTGTTTCACCAGTGCATTCTTGGGCTCGACCAGAATGCGCATCAACGCTGCTTCGTCGAGCTCTTGGAGTGGGACGATCACCGGCAGGCGCCCGATCAATTCCGGGATCAACCCAAAGCGAACCAGGTCTTCGGGTTCGACCAGCCGCAGCAGTTCATCGCGTTTTTGCCGCTCGCGACTCTTGACTTCAGCGCCAAAACCAATACCGCCTGCTTGCGTGCGCCGCTCGATGATTTTTTCTAACCCCTCGAACGCGCCACCACAAATAAAGAGGATATTGGTGGTATCGACCTGGATCATCTCACCGTGGGGGTTTTTCCGCCCCCCTTGTGGCGGAACGTTCGCGACCGTTCCTTCGATGATCTTGAGCAGCGCTTGCTGCACCCCTTCACCCGAAACATCGCGGGTGATCGATGGGTTTTCCGATTTGCGGGCGATTTTGTCGATTTCGTCGATGAAGATGATGCCACGCTGCGCGCGCGCAACATCCATGTCACACGTTTGCAACAAGCGCAACAGGATGTTTTCGACGTCTTCACCGACATAGCCAGCCTCGGTAAGCGTCGTGGCATCCGCGATCGCAAACGGGACGTCGAGTTTGCGCGCAAGCGTTTGCGCCAGCAACGTTTTGCCCGATCCGGTTGGGCCGATCAGCAAAATGTTGCTCTTTTGGATCTCGACCTCACTGCCTTGACTTTGGCTCCGAAGCCGCTTGTAGTGGTTGTAGACGGCCACGGACAAGACTTTTTTGGCGTAATCCTGCCCGATCACGTATTGATCGAGGTACGCCACCAGTTCGGCAGGAGTCGGCAGCTTTTGTTGCGCGAACGGCACCGTTTCTGCGTCGCTGCCCAGTTCGCGTTGGCCCAATTCGTCATCCAAAATCGCCTGATAGGCGTCTTGAACACAGTAGTTGCAAATGTAGAGACCGCTTGGCCCAGCCAAAAGGTGATCGACCTCCTCTTGGCTGCGGCCGCAGAACGAACATTTGAGGTCGCGGTTTCGAGAACGCGCCATCGCTTACTCCTCACCGCGACGGGTGAGCACCTTGTCTGCCAACCCGTACTGCACCGCTTCTTCGGCCGACATGAAGTTGTCCCGCTCGGTGTCTCGTTCGATCTTTTTGATGCTCTGCCCGGTGTGATAAGCAAGGAGTTCATTCAACCGCGCTTTGAGCTTGAGGATTTCACGGGCGTGGATTTCGATGTCGGTGGCTTGCCCTTGAACCCCACCCAACGGCTGGTGGATCATCACACGGGCGTTGGGCAGCACGAAGCGTTTCCCTTTGGCGCCAGCCGCTAGGAGAAATGCCCCCATGCTTGCGGCCTGACCGATACAGAGGGTGGAGACGTCGGGTTTGATGAACTGCATGGTGTCGTAGATCGCCATCCCCGCCGTCACCGAACCTCCGGGGGAGTTGATGTAGAAGTGGATATCCTTGTCGGGGTTTTCGGACTCCAGGAAAAGCAGCTGCGCAACAACCAGGTTCGCAACCGCATCGTTTACGGGCCCCACCAGGAACACCACCCGCTCTTTGAGGAGACGCGAGTAGATGTCGTAGGCCCGTTCGCCCCGACCACTTTGTTCGATCACCATGGGCACCAGGCCCAGGTTATAGAGATCCAATCCCAGAGGTTCGCTCATACCGGTTCACTTTCCTTTCGTTGTTCAAGCGGCGACGTTGGGGTTCATGAACGATTCGAAATCGCGCGGTTCCTCTTTCACCGTCATCCGCTCGAGCGCCCACCCGACGACGTTGTTTTCGATCACCACCGCTTCGGCGTTACCCAGGCGCTGCGGATTTTCATAGTACCACTTCACGAGCGCCTGTGGGTCGTCGTAGTTTTGCGCCATCTCTTCGATGAGCGCGCGCACCTGCTCCGGTTTCGCAACGAGTTCGAACTGTTTGACGATCTCCGCAATCAGTAGGCCAAGACGCACACGTCGCTGCGCTTCTTCTTCGAACCACTTGGGATCGACGGGGAGGTTATCCACCTTCATCCCGCGCATTTGAAGGTCGCGCTTCGCGTTTTCGGCCAACGTTTGGGCTTCGCTTGCCACCAAACTTTGCGGGACGGGGAAATCGTGTTTCGCCAACAGGTGGTCGAACACTTGACGCTTGACCTCGCTGTCGATACGCGCTTTGACCTCCCGCTCGAGGCTCGCGCGAATCTCGTCGCGCATTTTTGCGACGTCACCGTCTTCGATTCCGAGCGATTTCGCGAACTCGGCGTCCACTTCGGGCAACTGCGGCGCTTCGACTTTCTTCACGGTCAGTTCGAATTGCGCCGTCTTGCCAGCCAAGTTTTCGGCGCCATAATTTTCTGGGAAGGTGACGTCGAACGTCTTTTTTTCACCCGCTTTGAGACCGACTGGTGCGGTATCGAATTCGGGCAGCAGGCGGCTTTCGCCGATCACGTAAACGTAGTCGGTTGCGCTGCCCCCTTCGAAGGGTTCCCCGTCGAGCGTACCGACGAAATCGACAGTGACGCGATCCCCTTTTTCGGCGGGCCGATCCACTTCGACAAACGTCGCGCGTTGTTTGCGCAGCACCTCGATCGTGCGCTCGACCGCGGCATCATCGACTGTGACCACCGGCTTGACGACTTCGACCTCTTTGAGATCGACGATCTCGATTTCGGGGTAGATTTCGAACGCGGCTTCGACGACGAATTCCCCTTCCGCAGCGGGTTCATCACCCACTGGATCGATTCGATAGCCACCCGCTACCCGGTATTCGCCTTGCTGGATCGCTTCGGTGAGCGCCTTTTCGATCGCTTTGGAGAGCGCCTCCGAACGGGCTTCGCTGCCATACATCCGCTCGACGAGTTTGAGCGGCACCTTCCCGGGGCGAAAACCCGGCATTTTCACACTGCGCGCATACTGTTTGATGAGTCGCTGCGTTTCGTTCGCGATCTGTTCAGCCGGAATGCGAAGCGTCACTTTCCGTTCCAACGGGTTCGCTGCCTCTTCCGCCGCAGGGGCCGCTTCCGTGTTCGGTTCCAAGTTCTGAACGTTTTGGTCTTCCATCCGTTTTTCCTTGCTTTGCGGTATGCTAAGCGAATAATTTTAGCATAAGGAAAATGGCGAAAGTGACGGTGAAACGAGAAGCACGGTTGTTGCTGACGGTGAACGCGATTCGGGCGCTCGAAGCGCGTTTTCTGCCGCACATTCCATTGATGCAACGGGCTGGCGCGGCGCTCGCGAACCACTTGCGCCGGTGGGCCGAACAGGGTCATCGCATCGTCTTGCTTTGCGGCCCGGGCAATAATGGCGGTGACGGACTCGTTGCCGCTACGCGCTTGCACGAGCTTGGGTTTTCCGTGACGGTCGTTGCGCAAGAACCGTCCGAACGTCGCTCGCCGGAAGCGCGTGCGGCGTGGCACGAGTGGCGTGCTTGCGGCGGGGAGACGTGCAACACACCGCCACAAGTCGCAGCCGACCGCCCACCGGTAATCGTCGATGCACTCTTTGGCATCGGCCTGACACGACCGATCGCCAACCCATACCGGGAGTGGATTCATTGGGCGAATTGCCAAGCAGCGCTTCGAGTTGCAGTCGATGTGCCAAGCGGGCTGGACGCCGATACGGGCGCCTGCCTGGGGGATGCCGTTTTTGAAGCCCACGAGACCGTGACCTTTCTTGCCGACAAACCGGGGCTTCATACCCACGACGGGCCAGACGTTGCCGGAGCGGTTACCGTTTTCCATTTGGGTCTCGATGACGAGATCGCCGCACAATGTAGCCAACAACAGCATGCCTTGTTCGCGTACGACGAATCCTGGGGCGAAACCGGTTCGTCGGCGCCGGCAAGTGCCGGAATCCTTCTTGACCGTACCCTTTTTTCCCCATGGTTGACCCCACGGAAACGCAATGTCCATAAAGGCTGTTTCGGCCACGCGGTGATCATCGGGGGCGCCGCCGGCATGCGTGGCGCGCTTCACCTTGCGGCGCGCAGCGCCCTCTACTTGGGTTCGGGCAAAGTCTCCGCGATCACTCTGGCAAAGGACGCGGCGCGTTTCGACCCGACCCTACCCGAGGTGATGTGGCCCACGGCACTGCCCCAAGATGCCACTGCCGTCGCGATTGGCCCCGGACTGGGGCAAACGAGTGATGCCGTTCGCTGGCTCGAGCAGGCGGTAGCGCTCGCAACTCCCCTTGTGATCGATGCCGATGGGTTGAACCTTTTGGCGCAGCACACGGCGCTTCAACACGCCGTGGACGGAAGAGGCGCCCCCACGGTGCTCACACCGCACCCTGGCGAGGCGGCACGGCTCTTGCAGAAGCCGCCGCACGAGATTCAGAAAAACCGAATCGCCGCGGCCGTAGCGATCGCGCACCGCTACCAAAGTGTCGTGATCCTCAAAGGGTGTGGGAGCGTCATTGCGACACCGCACGGGCACTGGGCGATCAACCCCACAGGGCACGGTGGAATGGCAAGCGGCGGGATGGGAGACACCCTCACCGGAATTCTCGCAGCGCTACTTGCGCAAGGCTGGCCGAGCGTTGCGGCTGCTGCGTGTGCGGCGTACCTCCATGGCAGCGCGGCAGAGGCCGAAGCGCAAGCAGAGATTGGCCCCGTTGGTCTTACCGCGAGCGAAACGGCGGCGGCCACCAGACGGCTCTTCAACCGCTGGATTGCTGATGGTGCGCCCAGAGCGCAACCAGTTCGGCCACTTTGCGACACCCCATCTTTTCCATGACACGCGCACGGTAGACCTCGACCGTTTTGATCGAAATCGCGAGTTCGTCTGCGATCTGTTTGTTGAGATAACCCGAAACGACGCGATCGAACACTTCCCGTTCGCGTGGCGTCAGTTTGGCAAGCCGCGCGGCGAACGCCTCTTTTGCGGCGCGTTCCGAACATTCGGCAGCAAGACGCGCCAACGCCTCCTCGATACGGGCCAGCAACACCGTTTCATCGACCGGTTTTTCGAGAAAATCGACCGCGCCGGCGCGAAGCGCACCGGTAGCCATGGGCACGTCGCCATGACCGGTGAGGAAGATGACGGGAAACGGCGCGTTGCGGGCTTTGAGCGCATCGAAAAGTTGCAGACCGCTCAATCCCGGCATACGGATGTCACTGACGACACAACCGGGTTCGATCACGGACAGGGCCGCGAGAAACGATTCGGCGTCCGGGTAGGCGTTCACCGCGTACCCAGCCCCTTCGATCAGCCACACCAGCGAATCCCGTAAAGCATCGTCGTCATCGACGACATGCACCGTGCGATAGCAGCACTCATCCTTGAGCGTCATGGCTTGCTCCTCCTTGCGCACGCGGCAACCACACCTCGGCAACCGTACCACCTCCTGGTCTGGTCAAAAGTGCCAAGCGTCCTTTATGGGCTTCCAAGATGGCGCGGCAAATGCGCAACCCCAACCCCAAACCGTCGGGTTTGGTCGTAAAAAACGGCGTATCGAGGCGCCTACGAACCTCTTCGCTGATGCCAACCCCACGGTCGGCAATGCGATAACAGACCCCCTCTTCCGTTTCTGAGACCGTCACGGTCAGCTCCCGTTGTTTTGGCGGCACGACTTGCATCGCATCGAACGCATTGCGAATGAGATTGACCAGCACCTGCTCGAGCAAGATTTTGTCGGCGGAAACCATCACCCCATCCTGAGGCAATTGCGTACGGACGGTAACCCCGCGCCGTTGCGCATCGGCGCGCAGCAGTTCGATCGCTTCGCGCGCGATCGTCACCGCGTCGACCCACTGCTGTTGGGGTGCCGATTGCCGCGCAAACGACCGAATGCGGCGAACGATGGTACCTGCCCGTTCCGCCTGTTCCGCCGCTTTTTGCAACACCTCTCCCACCACCTCCGGATCGAGGCGGCCTTGCCGCCACCGCAACAGCGCACCACGACAATAGTTAGCGATTGCCGCGATCGGTTGGTTCAACTCGTGCGCCAGCATCGAAGCCATCTCCCCGAGCGTGATGAGACGCGCCGTCTGGTGGAGTTGCGCCATTTGCTGCAATTCCGCTTCGATCGCCTCACGTTGCGCCGTGATGTCGGTAGCAACGACCATTCTCACCACACGACCATCGACCCATGCCGTCAATTGTTCGCGCACATGGTACCAACGTCCGCTCGTTGGGTGCTGCCAGTCGCCTTGCCAGACCATTTCAGGAACATGCTCCGCCGTATTCATCGGTTTCGACGGATCAGTCTCCGGAGGCGGAATCGCCGGGGCGCCCAGATCTCGCGCGCGTTTCCCCAAAGCATCGAAACCAAAAACCCGCTTGAACGCCCGGTTAACGAACAAGAGCGCATCGGTATGCCAATCGGCCGCAAAAACCAGCGCGTCGACCCCATCGAGCACCGTTTCGAACCGCTGTTGGGCCGCTTCGAGTGCCAAACGGGTTCGCTTCTGTTCGGTGATATCGAGAATCGCCGCCATCCACCCGGTCTGTTTGCCACTCTCGTCGATCAGCGGGGAAACGTAAAAGCGGGCGATACGCCGCTTTCCGTTTTTGTGCTTGATACGCATCTCGTACCCTTCGGGTGGCGTTTGCCCCGCCAACACCATCTGCAGGGTACGCTGGCACAAATCCCAATCCTCTTCAGGCCAGTAGGGAAACGGCGGCATTTTGCCTTCGAGCTCATCGCGGTCGAAGCCCACCATGCGACAAAAGGCTGGGTTGGCAAACGTGATGCGCCCTTCGAGGTCGGTCGCGCGCAGTCCAAGGCTCACCGACGATTCCATCGCGCGACGAAACGCCATTTCGGAGCGCAGCGCCGCTTCTACCTCTTTTTGTTGGGTGACATCGTGGGCAGCGGCAAACCACACCCCATCGTCTGGCGCCGGATTGATGTGCCAAGAGAGCCAGCGATACGCGCCGTTGAGGGTTTTCACGCGAACCGTGAAGTAAGCAGGTTCGCCTTGCCGCAGAAAAGCCATTGCTTCATCGACGTGCGGCCAATCGTCACGCGCCGTGATATCGAAGAGCGATTTCCCCAGCAGCAACCGCTCGGTATAGCCCAACACCCGGGTAAATGCAGCGTTACATTGCTGGAACTCCCCTTTAGGGGTCAAGAGCGCCAACAAATCCAAAGAAAAGTGGAAGAGCCGATCACGCTCCCGAAGCAGCCGTTGCAGCCGAAGGTGTTGCCGGCGCTGGAGCCAACCCAACCAAACCACGGCCGCCGTCAACAGCGCAAACGCGACCATCGCGAAGGTATCGGGCTGATTCATGCCCATTCCTTGTTGCGTCTCATTGCATCATCGAATGGTTTTTGCTTTCTGGTGCCGCGAATCCTATCATGGGGGAGATGCAAACTGCGGCAAAGCGATTGCTGCACTGCAGTATTGCATATCGTGGAATTTTGTTTTAGCATACGGAACAACCACCCGCAAGACCTAGGAGGGACCACCATGGCTGAGCGTCATCGTCAAATCGTTCTGCAAAACGATCCCGATCCCGAAGAGACTCAAGAATGGTTGGAAGCGCTCGATGGCGTGATCGAGCACGAAGGGCCCGAGCGCGCACACTATCTGATCGAATCACTGATCAGTGAAGCGCGTGAACATGGTGCCGACATCCCCTACTCGGCCAATACCGCATACGTCAACACGATCCCAGCCGATAAACAACCCCAGTACCCGGGCGACCCGGATCTCGAAATCAAGATCCACTCCTACATCCGATGGAACGCGATGGCGATGGTCGTGCGCGCCAACCGCGACAGCAACGTTGGTGGGCACATCGCCTCGTTTGCTTCGGCAGCGGTGCTCTACGACGTTGGCTTCAACCACTTCTTCCACGCGCCAACCGAAGACCACGGCGGCGACCTCGTCTACTTCCAAGGGCACTCGGCCCCTGGGATCTATGCGCGTGCTTTTCTGCTTGGGCGATTGACCGAAGAGCAGATGATCCACTTTCGTCGCGAAGTCGACGGCAAAGGGCTCTCTTCCTATCCGCACCCTTGGCTAATGCCCCAGTTCTGGCAGTTTCCCACGGTTTCGATGGGGCTGGGCCCAATCCAGGCGATCTACCAAGCCCGCTTCATCAAATACCTGATCACCCGCGGCCTGGTTGATCCCGCGAAACACGAAAAACGCAAAGTGTGGTGCTTCGTTGGGGATGGCGAGACCGACGAAGTGGAAACCTTGGGCGCGATCGGGATGGCCGCGCGGGAAAAGCTCGACAATCTGATTTTCGTGATCAATTGCAATTTGCAACGGCTCGACGGTCCCGTGCGCGGCAACGGGAAGATCATCCAGGAGCTCGAAGCGGAATTCCGCGGCGCGGGTTGGAACGTGATCAAAGTGATCTGGGGCACCCATTGGGACGCGCTCTTTGCCCGCGACAAAACCGGGGCGCTCAGACGGCGGATGATGGAGCTTTGCGACGGCGACTACCAGACCTTCAAAGCAAAAGACGGAGCGTACGTTCGCGAGCACTTCTTCAATACACCGGAACTAAAAGCGCTGGTCGCCGACTGGACCGACGAAGAGATCTGGCAGCTCAACCGCGGCGGTCATGACATTTTCAAAGTCTATGCCGCATACCAGGCTGCCGTCGCGCACAAAGGGCAGCCCACCGTGATCCTTGCGAAGACGATCAAAGGATACGGAATGGGGCAAGCGGGCGAAGCGATGAACATCGCCCACCAAGCGAAAAAGATGGATCACGACGCGATCCGCCGCTTCCGCGACCGTTTCCAACTCCCTGTGCCCGACGACAAACTCGACGAGCTGCCGTTTCTGACCTTTGCCCCCGATTCCCCCGAATACCGCTACATGCAGGAACGGCGCCAAGCGCTCGGTGGCTATCTCCCGCAACGCCGGACGAAATCGGAGATCACCTTGCCGGTTCCCCCGCTCGATGCGTTCAAAGGCTTTTTTGCTGGAACGGGGCCGGGACGGGAAATCTCGACGACGATGGCGCTCGTGCGCATCCTGATCCAGCTGATGCGCGACAAACAGATCGGCAAACACGTCGTGCCCATCGTACCCGACGAATCGCGAACCTTCGGGATGGAAGGGATGTTCCGTCAGTTCGGGATCTGGAGCCAAGAGGGGCAAAAATACGTTCCCGAAGACCACGACCAGTTGATGTTCTATAAAGAGTCACGCGACGGCCAAATCCTGCAAGAAGGGATCAATGAAGCTGGAGCCGTCTGCGACTTCATCGCCGCCGGAACGAGCTACAGCGTCCATGGCGTGCCGATGATTCCCTTCTACATCTTCTATTCGATGTTCGGCTTCCAGCGCACCATGGACCTCATTTGGGCGGCAGCGGATCAACGCACGCGCGGGTTCCTGATCGGCGGCACCTCGGGGCGAACCACGTTGAACGGGGAAGGGTTGCAGCACGAAGACGGCCACAGCCACCTGCTCTCAGCCGCTGTCCCCAATTGTGTGAGCTACGACCCCACCTTCCAATACGAAGTCGCCGTGATCGTTCAAGAAGGGTTGCGGCGCATGGTCGCGGAACAAGAGGATGTTTTCTATTACCTCACGGTGCTCAATGAAAACTACGAACATCCGCCGATGCCGGAAGGCGAGACGGTCCGTGAGGATATCCTCAAAGGGATGTACCTCTTTCAGGCCGCACCGGACAATCTGGACGGTCCGCGTGTCCAGCTCATGGGGTCGGGGGCGATCCTCCGCGAAGCGATCGCTGCCGCAGAATTGCTCGCGCGTGACTGGAATGTCGCCGCAGACGTCTGGAGCTGCCCAAGCTTCACCGAATTGGCGCGCGATGGCCACGACTGCCTCCGCTGGAACCTCCTCCATCCGTTGGAAACGCCCCGCAAGTCCCACGTCGAGCAAAAGCTCGAAAACCATCCCGGCCCGGTCGTTGCGGCAACCGACTATGTCCGGCTCTTTGCCGAACAGATTCGGCCGTTTGTCAAACGGACCTACCACACGTTGGGCACCGACGGCTTCGGGCGTTCCGATACCCGCGAGAAGTTGCGCCACTTCTTCGAAGTGGATCGCCACTGGATCACGATCGCCGCATTGAAAGCGCTTGCCGACGATGGGGAGATCGATCGCAAGCTGGTAGCCGCAGCACTCGTCAAATATGGCATCGATCCGGAAAAACCCAACCCCCGCCTGGTTTAAGGAGGAGCGGCGATGAGCACATTGGTAACCGTTACCGTCCCCGATATCGGCGACTTTCACGATGTTCCCGTCATCGAGGTTTTGGTCACGCCCGGACAACGCGTCGCTGTGGATGATCCCCTCTGTACGCTCGAATCCGAAAAAGCGACGATGGACGTCCCGTCCACCGTTGCCGGTATCGTCAAAGAAGTGAAGGTGCAGGTCGGCGACAAAGTCAATGAAGGCACGCCAGTGGTCGTGATCGAAACCGAGGCCTCTGGGGAAACCGAATCCGCGACGTCGACCACAGCGACAGCAGCGCAAGCCAGCGACGCGGCACCAAGCAGAGCAACCGAATCCAGCGCAACCGCTGCCCCCGCCGCGTCTGACGCAGTTCCGTCCAATGCGTCTGCAGCAGCGGGCGCAACCGTACCCCCCTCGACCCAACCGCAAGAAGTGGCGCTCGTGATTCCCGATATCGGAGACTTCCACGACGTACCGGTGATCGAAGTGATGATTGCCCCTGGGCAGCGGGTTGCGGTCGATGATCCGATCTGTACGTTGGAATCCGAAAAAGCCACGATGGATGTCCCGGCTACGGTCGCAGGGGTGGTGAAAGAGGTGCGCGTCCAGGTGGGCGACAAGGTCAATGCAGGGGACGTGGTTGCGATCGTCGCTCCGGATGAAAGCCACGTTGCGCCCCCAAGACGTTCCCAAGGTGGAACCGCACACCCCAAAACCGAATCGTCGACAACGCCAACCGCTTCATCTGCGCCATCGCCAACGCCCACGCAAACGGTCCCGGCTTCGTCTTCCGTGGGCATAGCCGCCGCACCCGCTTCGCACGCACCGAACGCGCCATCACTTGCCGAGCCGCTGCCTGGTGTCTCATTGGGGGCGAAAGTCCATGCGAGTCCCGCCGTTCGCGCATACGCTCGGGAGCTGGGTGTCGACCTGCGCTTCGTCACCCCAACCGGCCCGAACGGCCGGATCCGCAAAGAGGATGTTCGCAACTTCGTCAAAGCGGCGATGACCAGTGGCGTAGTCCCAGGCAAAACCCCCGCGGTAACCAGTGGCGGCTTGGCGCTTGACCTACCCCCGTGGCCGAAGGTCGACTTCGCCAAATTTGGCCCGATCGAAATCAAGGAACTGGCCCGAATCCGTAAGATCTCCGCAGCGAACCTGGCACGCAACTGGGTGGCGATTCCCGCGGTCACCTACCACGACGAAGCGGACATCACCGAGCTCGAGGCGTTTCGCCAACAACTGAACCGCGAATACGAACGCGAAGGGGTGAAGTTCACGCTCCTTGCGTTTCTCATCAAGGCCTGCGTTGCGGCGTTGAAGCGGTTCCCGGAGATGAACGCGAGCCTCGATGGGCACAACCTCGTGCTTAAGCATTATTGGCACATCGGCTTTGCGGCAGATACGCCGCACGGGCTTGTCGTGCCGGTGCTCAAGAACGCCGACCAAAAGAGCCTCGTGGAGATCGCACGCGAAACCGCGGAGTTAGCGGCAAAAGCGCGCGCCGGTAAGCTCGCTCCCGCTGAGATGCAAGGGGCAACCTTCACCCTCTCGAGTCTGGGCGGCATCGGTGGAACGGGGTTCTCCCCGATCATCAATGCCCCAGAAGTGGCGATCCTGGGCGTCAATAAAGCGGTGATGAAACCAGTCTGGAACGGCGAAACGTTCGTTCCTCGCCTGATCGTGCCGCTTTCGCTTACCGCGGATCACCGGGTGATCGACGGCGCGTACGCCACCCGCTTCACGACATTGCTCACGCAACTCCTTGCCGATTTCCGGCGGGTGCTCCTCTAACCGAGACGGGAGAAGACGATGAGCATGAAAACCCAATTGCTGGTGCTTGGTGGCGGTCCAGGCGGATACTCTGCCGCATTTCGCGCAGCGGATCTTGGTCTTGAGGTAACGATCGTCGAACGTTACCCCGTCCTTGGGGGCGTTTGCCTCAATGTGGGCTGTATCCCATCGAAAGCACTGCTGCACGTCGCTGCGGTGATCGACGAAGCGCGTCATCTCGACCGAGCCGGCATCACCTTCGGCGCGCCGCAGATCGATCTCGACCGCCTGCGTAACTACAAAGCCCAAGTGGTGCGAAAACTCAACCAAGGCCTGGCGGGAATGGCCAAAGCGCGCAAGGTCAATCACATCCAGGGCATCGGGAAACTCACGGGGCCCAGCACGTTGGCGATCGAACGGACCGAGGGTCCGAACGGCCGACCGACGGGTGAAACGCTCACGCTCACCTTCGAGCAAGCGATTCTCGCTGCCGGGTCGGAGCCGATTCGTCTCCCCTTCCAACCCCAAGACCCCCGTGTGGTGGATTCTACCGGTGCGCTTGCGCTTCCCTTCTTACCCAAGCGGATGCTGGTCGTCGGCGGTGGCATCATCGGTCTGGAAATGGGTACCGTGTATGCGACGCTCGGGGCGCAGGTCGATGTCGTCGAAGCCAGCAGCGATCTCATACCGGGGGCCGATCGTGACCTGGTGCGGGTGTGGGAAAAGGTAAACGGCAAGCGCTTCGCCGGGCTCTACCGCAACACCCGCACAACGGCACTCGAAGCCAAAGACGACGGCATCTGGGCAAGTTTCGAAGGAGCCAACGCACCCGAAGGAGCCCAACGGTATGATCTGGTGTTGGTTGCGGTCGGTCGGCGCCCGAATGGGCGAGCGATCGGCGCGGAAGCGGCCGGTATCACCATCGACGAACGGGGATTCATCCCGGTAGACGCCCAGCGCCGTACCAACGTGCCGCACATCTTTGCGATCGGGGATTTGGCCGAAGCGCCGATGCTCGCGCACAAAGCCGTGCATGAAGGGCACGTTGCGGCCGAGGCTGCGGCCGGACACAAACGGGCGTTCGACGTCTTGCAGATCCCGTCGGTCGCCTACACCGACCCAGAGATCGCTTGGGCCGGTTTGACCGAGACCGAAGCGAAAGCGCAGGGGCGAGCGGTCGAAGTGGCCACTTTCCCGTGGGCAGCGTCCGGCCGGGCGATCGCCAACGGCCGCGACGAAGGGTTCACCAAGCTCATCTTCGATGCCGAAACGAAGCGAATCGTTGGCGGTGCCGTCGTTGGGGTGAATGCTGGGGAGTTGATCGGTGAGATCTGCTTGGCGATCGAAATGGGCGCAGAGGCGGCCGACATCGCGCACACGATCCATCCCCACCCAACCCTCTGCGAATCGGTCGGGATGGCGGCAGAGGTGGCCGAAGGGAGTTGTACCGACCTTCCCCCCAAACGCAAACGCTAATCGATCCGTTATTGCCACCGTTGCCAGACGGGAACGAGGTCGTCTGGCAACGGGTAGCCCATTGCCCCCAAATCCCACGGCGACTCGTCGGGGGCGTGGAAGTCGCTTCCTTGGGACGCGGCAAGACCGTAGCGACGACAGATCTGGGCCCAATGGGTGGTAGCGTTGTGATCGTGCGCCGAGGTGACCACCTCGATCGCCTCCCCTCCCAGATCGACGAATTCGGTGAGGAGCGCGCCCCACTCCCGTTCGTTCAAGCGGTACCGCCCCGGATGCGCCACCACCGCCACCCCTCCTGCAGCATGAATCCACGAAACCGCTTCTCCGAGCGTTGCCCAATGATGGTCCACGTACCCCGGCTTTCCTTTCGCTAAGTAGTGGGTGAAAACCGCGTGCATCGACGGGAAATGGCCCGCATGCACGAGGTACCGCGCAAAATGGGCCCGGCTAATCAAATCGGGGTGGCGCACGAAACGCAAAGCCCCTTCCCAGACACCGGCAAAGCCACAAGCTTCGAGTGCCTCCGCCATCTTGCGCGCGCGTTCCGTGCGCCCGCGCCGAACTTGCTCCAGCCCTGCGGTCAACACCGGGTCCGTTTCGTCGATGCCCAATCCCACGAGATGGATGGTCTCCCCGGCGAACGAAACGGAAATTTCCACGCCCGCAACGAACAAAACCCCGAGTTGCCGAGCAGCTTCCCGAGCCTCCGTCAAACCGGCCACGGTATCGTGATCGGTGAGCGCAAAAAGGGCCACCCGATTCTGGGCAGCCCTTTTGACGAGCTCGGGTGGGGTCAAAACGCCGTCTGATGCGGTCGAGTGGCTATGCAGGTCGACGCGCTGCGCCTTCCTCATCGACCACCTGTCACGAGTTAGGCGGCGCGATCGGTTGCCACCAGCTCGATTTCGAACGTCAGGTCGTAGCCCGCAAGGGGGTGGTTCGCATCGATCGTTACGTACGTTTCGGTCACCTCGGCCACCACCACAGGAATTTGCTGTCCGTCAGCGCGCTGCATCACAAGCTGCAGCCCAACTTGCGGTTCGATTTCCGGTGGCAGTTGCTCGCGCGGCACTTGCAGCATCGCGCGCTCCGAACGTTGCCCGTAGGCTTCGTCGGCAGGAATCGTAATGGTTTTGCGCTCTCCTACCTGCATCCCTTCAACCGCCTTCTCGAAGCCGGGGATCACCTGTCCAGCCCCCAGTGTGAACTGGAGGGGATCGCGACCTTCGGAGCTATCGAAGACGCTGCCGTCAGCCAGTGTCCCTTTGTAGTGCACCTGGACGGTATCGCCCGCTTGGGCGGCTTGTTGCGTGGTCATATTCACTTTCCTTTCAAACAGTCGAAACAACGTAGCGAGCCGCGCGTGCGTTTTTTTGCCCACCACTTCGCTACAATACTCCTTTCGTTTCTTTTTCACAACCCTTTGAGGCAAAAAAGTGCAAACGACCAACGCCAGTGCGGATGACCGGATCTATCTACCCACGCACCAATGGTTACAACCCGAAGGGGAAGGGCTGTGGCGCATGGGGATCACCCCTTTTGCGGCCGAGCAGCTCGGCGACGTCGTCTTTGTCGAACTTCCGGATCGTGAAGTTCGGGTAACCGAGGGCGAAACCCTCTTCGTCGTCGAGTCGGTCAAAACTGCGTCCGACGTCGCTGCACCGGTTGACCTCGAAGTCCTCGATGTCAACCGCGCGCTGCAAGACCACCCCGAGTGGCTCAATGAAGCGCCATTGCACCATTGGATCGTGCTCTTTCGCGCGGAAAAGCCGATCGATCCAGAAAAATGGCTCACGGCGGAAAGGTATTCCCAGCGAATCGCGGCCGAACGATGAAGCGCCCGCTCCCCTTTCCGCGCGCTCTGGTAGCGCTGTGGCTCTTTGTGGTCGCGTTCTTCGTGGTCTGGTACCACGGCGAAACGGTTCCGCAACCCCTACCCGAAGCGCCTGCGCGCCACAACGCTGACACACGCCTTCCCTGTGTCTCGTACAGTCCCTACTTTCGTGCTGGCGCCACACCCCTTGACCCCAATACCCAGATCCCAGCGGAATGGATCGACCTGGACCTCCAAGCGTTGGCCAAAATCACCCGTTGTGTGCGCACCTATTCGGTCGACCAAGGACTCGACCGTGTTCCCGAAGTCGCTGCCCGCTACGGCCTCACGGTTTGGCTGGGTGCCTGGATTGGTCGGGACGAGGCAAAGAATGGGCAGGAATTGGCGCGCGCGATCGCATTGGCCAATGCATATCGTGGCGTGGTCACACGCCTCATCGTCGGCAACGAAGTCTTGCTGCGGCGCGAACAGACACCAGAAAATTTGGCACGCTACCTCGAGCAAGCGAAAGCCCACGCGCAGGTTCCCGTCACCTACGCCGACGTCTGGGAATTCTGGTTGCGGTACCGGAATGCTTTGCTGCCACACGTCGACCTTGCAACGATTCATATCCTTCCGTACTGGGAAGATCGACCGCAGCCAATCGACGCGGCTGCGGAACATCTCTTCCTCGTCCGAACGATGGCCCGCCAAGTGCTCGGTGCCATTCCGATCGCGATCGGCGAGACCGGCTGGCCCAGCGCCGGCAAACAGCGCGAAGGCGCCGTTCCCTCGCGGGTGAATCAGGCGAAGTACGTTCGCGACGTACTCTCACTGGCGGCAACTTTCGACTGGGACGTCAATTTCATCGAATCCCATGACCAACCGTGGAAACGTGCGCTCGAAGGGACTGTGGGTGGGTATTGGGGGGTTTTGACTATCGGAGAGGAACCAAAATTTCCCCTTACCGGGTCCGTTGCGGAGCGTGACACCCTCTGGCCCCCTCTGACTGCGGCACTCATCGGCGCGGTGCTGCTGCCGCTCATCGCGTCGGTGCGACGCTGGCCTGTGGTGCTTCTTGGGGCGGCGCTGGGTTTTACGGCTTTTTGGCAATGGGAACATGCGGTGATCGCGTATCGCAACGGTTGGGAATGGGGGGTTTTGGGCGCCACGGGCGTTGTGGCGCTTGCCGTCGCGGTCGCGCTGGCGGCACGACCCACTTACCGCGCGACCCCACCAGACTGGCTGACCGTTGCAACCACCTATCTGCTCTTTGCCCTGGCCGTCGCCAACGTTTGGCTCGTCGTCGATGGCCGTTATCGCGACTATGCCACCTGTCTTTACCTACCGCTTGCGTTGGTGGCGCCACTGCGTCGCTGGTCCGTTACCCTCACCGAACGGCTATGGGGGGCGATTGCGCTCCTCTGCGCCGCGTTCGTCTGGTTGAAAGAGGCGATGAACGGCCAAGCGCTCTTATGGTTGCTGACCACCGCGGCGATCACGCTGTCGCTTCCGCGCGCCCGCGTTGCGTCCAACCCAACCACACCGGCAGCGCCAACAGCACCGCAATGACCCCTGTCGTCGCGCTGTAGAACACCGTGGCAAAGCAGCCCAACCAGAGCGCCCCAAACGCGACCCGTCGCCAGGAAAAGCGGAATGCGACCACCGCAAGCGCTACGGCCACCCAACCCGCCCGTTCCTCGATGAAAGCCTGCACGAGCAAAGTCTTTGCGACACACGCCCACCCCAGTTCCGGTTGCCATGTCGCCCCGCACGCAAAAGGAACGATGCCGCTTTCTAACCAAAGAAAACGCAGCGCAAGAAAAGCGGTCAGACTCACAAAGAGAAAAAGCCAACCACCTTTTTCTGCGACTGCCAGCCTGCTAGAATCCTGCCTGCCTGTCGTATCCACAACCGTTCTCCGCCCATTTCCCAATCGGTCGTGATTCTACCGACTTTCCTTCACGCGATTTCGTAGGAACCTACCATGCTGCGCTCTGTCATGCCCTTTTTGCAACTGCTGCGCCGAACGCTCACAGCGCTGCTTCTTACCGCGCTCGTCCTTACCGCTTTCTGGCAAGCCTGGGCATGGCACGTGCGACTAGGAACCGAACCGGGGGTTGCCGGAGAGATCAACGGGTTTGCCTACACCCCGTTTCGCCGGGATCAATCGCCGCTGGAAAAGCGTTATCCCACCCCAGAGCAGATCGCGCACGATCTCGAGCTGCTTGCCCTCTATACGAAACGGATTCGCACCTACGGGGTCACCGACGCCCCCACCCTCTACCCCCTAGCCTACCAGCGCAAATTCGAAGTGGCGATGGGACTCTGGGTCTCTGCCGATCAGGCGCTTTCCGAACGCGAAATCGCAGCGGGACTCCAACTGGCGGAACGCTACGACAACATCACCCGCATCGTCGTAGGCAACGAAGCGCTGCTGCGCAAAGAGATGACCGTTGCCGAAATGGCTGCCTACCTCGATCGCGTCCGAGAGGAGCTGCGCCGCCGCTTTCCCGACAAAAATCGCCGCCCCCTCGTCTCGACCGCCGAACCTTGGCACGTTTGGCTGAAGAACCCCGAACTGGCTGACCACGTCGATTTCGTGATGATCCACCTTTTGCCCTACCACGAGGGGATCGACGCCTCCCGGGCGCTCGATTACGCCTTTGGGCGGCTCGAAGAGGTCCAAAAGCGCTTCCCGAAACTTCCCGTAGTGATCGGTGAGATTGGCTGGCCCAGTCGCGGCGAGGTCATGCCCAACCTCTTGGGTGGGGATGAACGGGCCGAAGCCTCGATCGAGAACGCCGCTCATTTCGTCCGCGGCTTTCTCTCCGACCCACGGTCACTCTTCCTCGACTATTACATCATGGAAGCGTTCGACCAGCCGTGGAAGGTGGCCGTTGAAGGTTGGGCTGGCGCCCATTGGGGGGTCTTTGACGCCGACCGGCAACCGAAATATTCGCTCGATGGCCTCATCGTCCGCGACGTCCGTTGGCAAGAGAAGGCGAAACTTGCAACCCTGATCGGCGCACCGCTTCTTTTTGCGCTCGCCTTTTTGCTTGCCAGCTGGAACCTGCTGGGGCGTCTGTGGTTGATGGGACTGACGCAACTCTGCGTGATCGTGCTCCTCATCGGCGCTTATCTGCCCAAAGACTACTACCTTTCCCGTGGCGATCTCGTCGGTCTTGTCTTTCTCATTGTGGCGACGCTGATGACCGCCGCGGTGCTCCTCTCCCACGGCTTCGAATTCGGCGAAGTCCTCTTCAAACGGCAATGGCGGCGGCGTTTCACTCCCCTTCCTCCAGTACCCCCCGAAAAAGCCCCGTTCGTCTCGATTCATCTTGCCTGCTACAACGAACCCCCTGAGATGGTGATCGCTACCATCGATTCGCTCGTTGCGATGGACTACCCCCACTTCGAAGTGATCGTCGTCGACAACAACACCACCGACGAAGCGCTGTGGAAGCCGGTCGAAGCCCACTGTGCCCAATTGGGCGATCGGGTGAAGTTTTTCCACCTTCCCAAGTGGCCCGGATTCAAAGCAGGGGCGCTCAATTTCGCGCTTCGGCAAACAGACCCACGTGCCGAGGTGGTTGGCGTTGTCGATGCCGATTACGTCGTCGAGCGGGACTGGCTTGCGCGGCTCATCCCCCATTTCCTCGAGTCCCCGCTCGTTGCGGTGGTTCAGGCGCCGCAAGCCCACCGGGAATATGAACACTCCTTCTTCCAACGGATGTGCAATTGGGAGTTCGAGGGCTTTTTCCGGATCGGGATGCACCACCGCAACGAACGCAACGCCCTCATCCAGCACGGGACGATGACACTCATTCGTCGCCCGATGCTCGAAGCGGTTGGCGGGTGGTCCGAATGGTGCATCTGTGAAGACACCGAGCTGGGGCTGCGGCTCTTGGAGCGGGGCTATGAGATCCGCTACGTCGACCACATCTTCGGCCGCGGGCTTACCCCGTCGGATTTCGCCGCGATCAAATCGCAGCGCTTCCGCTGGGCGTTTGGGGCGATGCAGATCCTCAAAGCCCATATGCCGTACCTATTGGGGCGAAAACCCTCAAACCTCACCTTCGCGCAACGCTACCATTTCCTCACAGGGTGGTTTGCCTGGTTTGGGGATGCGCTCCACCTCATCTTCGCGATGGGGTCGCTCTTCTGGACGCTGGGGATGATCTACGCGCCAAAGACCTTCACGCTTCCCGTGGCGACGCTCGCAGCACCGGTGCTCGGCTTCATGGCGTTCAAATCGGCGTTGGGACCGATCCTCTATCGCCGCACCATGCAAACCAAATGGATCGATATTCTGGGGGCGTCGATCCTTTCGGTGGGGCTGTCGCACACCATCGCCCGCGGCGTATTGGCGGGACTCACCCACAAAAAAGGGACGTTCGTGCGCACCCCCAAAGGGTGGCGCGCCAAAGGCACCTTCGCCTTTTTCGGACCGATCCGCGAAGAGCTGGGTATGCTCACGGCAATTACCGCAAGCGGCGCCCTCCTTGTCGCGCAGCGGGGTTGGCTCTCCCTTGAGATCCGCCTCTGGATTGCGATCCTTGCCCTCCAAACGATCCCCTATCTTGCGGCAGTGCTGTGCCAGATCATTGCCTATCTGCCCGACAATACCCCGCCCGAAACGGCCGACGACAAAAAGCCATTCCCGTCCCCCTCCTGAACGCGGCTACGGGCAGATGATTCCCTTGACAAGGGAATTATATTAGTAAATAATAATCTTGTTCGTCCCACCAAAGGAGGCAGTAACGTGGCGCATATCGTCATCCTCGGCGCCGGAATCGGAGGCATGCCTGCAGCATACGAGGCCCGCGAACTCATCGGGCCGCCACACAAAATCACCGTAATCAACGCCACCGACTATTTCCAGTTCGTTCCGTCGAACCCCTGGGTCGCAGTGGGTTGGCGCAAAAGAGAAGAGATCATCCTGCCCATCCGCCCCTATCTCGAACGCAAAGGGATCGACTTCATCGCGCAGCCGGCAACGCAGATCGACCCGAACCGCAACACCATCACGCTCGCAAACGGGGAAACGGTCGATTACGATTTCCTCATCATCACCACCGGTCCGAAACTGGCATTCGACGAAGTCCCAGGATCGGGGCCCAACGGAGGTTTTACCCAATCGGTCTGTACCGTGGACCATGCCGAACAGTGTTATGCCGATTTCGAAAAATTGTGTGCCGATCCTGGCCCCGTGATCGTCGGCGCGATGCCGGGAGCGAGCTGCTTCGGTCCCGCCTATGAATACGTGATGGTGCTCGACACCGCGCTGCGCAAACGCAAACTGCGCAGCAAAGTTCCGATCACTTTCGTCACTTCGGAACCGTACATCGGCCATTTGGGTTTGGACGGCGTTGGTGATTCCAAAGGGATCATGGAACACGAATTTCGCAAACATGACATCCGTTGGATCACCAACGCCAAAACCACGCGGGTAGAAAACGGTAAGTTGTTCGTCGACGAGCTCGACCGCAACGGCCAACTGGTCAAGCAACACGAACTCCCGTTCAAGCACGCGATGATGCTCCCGGCGTTCAAAGGAGTCGATGCCGTGGCAGCGGTCGAAGGGTTGTGCAATCCCCGCGGCTTCGTGATCGTGGACGAGTACCAGCGCAGCCCCAAATACCCGAACATCTGGCTGGCGTTTGTATCGCCATTCCTCCGGTGAGTCCCACCCCTGTCCCTACCGGCGTTCCCAAAACTGGGTACATGATCGAGTCGATGGTGACCGCGATCGTCCATAACCTCAAAGAGGTGCTCGACGGCAAAGAGCCAACCCACAAAGGGAGTTGGCAGGCGCTCTGTCTTGCGGACTTCGGTGACCGCGGCGCCGCCTTTGCGGCGATTCCTCAGATTCCCCCACGCGATGTGAACTGGTTTGCTTCGGGCAAGTGGGTCCATTGGGCGAAGATCGGCTTCGAGAAATATTTCCTCAACAAGATGAAGTCGGGCAACTCGGAGCCGTTCTACGAAAAAGCCTTGATGAAGATGATGGGTTTTTCGCGCCTCAAAGAGAAGCTCCATCTCTGATCTGCCGATTTCATCGAGCAAAGCGCGGCCAAAACCGGAAGATTGCGGCCGCGCCTCATCTACTTCGCACAGCGCCAAGCACTCCTGTGACCACGGTATAATGAACCATCGTCTCCAACTGGAATGGATCAACCGATGGCGCAGTACGTGATGTCGATGTTTCGGGTGAGCAAAACCGTCCCCCCGAAACGGCAAATCATCAAAGACATTTCGCTTTCGTTCTTCCCGGGAGCCAAAATTGGGCTGCTTGGCCTCAACGGCGCTGGAAAATCAACGGTGCTTCGCATCATGGCGGGCGTCGATAAAGAGTTTGAGGGCGAAATCCAGTGGCAGCCGGGGATCAAGATCGGCTATCTGCCGCAAGAACCGGAACTCGACCCCACCCAAACCGTGCGCGAAGCGGTCGAATCGGGGTTGGAAGCAATCATCGAAGCAAAAAAACGGCTCGACGAAATCTACGCCGCGTACGCGGAACCCGACGCCGATTTCGAGAAACTCGCCGAAGAGCAAGCCAAATACGAAGCGATTCTCGCCCACGCGGGCGCCGACATCGAAAACCAGATGGAACAAGCGGCCGATGCGCTTCGCCTCCCCCCTTGGGACGCCAAAATCGCACACCTTTCTGGCGGAGAAAAGCGACGCGTGGCGCTTGCGAGATTGCTTCTTTCCAAACCCGATATGCTGCTTTTGGATGAACCCACCAACCACCTCGACGCCGAATCGGTCGAATGGTTGGAGCAGTACCTGGTTCGCTTTCCCGGAACGGTTGTTGCGGTGACCCACGACCGCTATTTTCTCGACAACGCCGCCGAATGGATTCTGGAGCTCGACCGTGGCGAAGGGATTCCTTGGAAAGGGAACTACAGCTCGTGGTTGGAGCAAAAAGAGAAACGCCTGGAGCAAGAGGCCAAAGCCGAAGCGGCGCGCCTCAAAGCGATGAAACACGAATTGGAGTGGGTTCGCAGTAACCCTAAAGGACGTCAGGCAAAATCCAAAGCGCGGTTAGCCCGCTTCGAGGAACTTGCCAGCATCGAGTATCAACGTCGCAACGAAACGCAAGAGATCTTCATCCCACCTGGGGAGCGGTTGGGTGACCAGGTGATCGAATTCCGCAACGTCAGTAAAGGGTTTGGCGATCGGCTGCTCATCGACAATCTCTCCTTCATCGTTCCCAAAGGAGCAATCGTAGGGATCATCGGCCCCAACGGCGCCGGTAAATCGACGCTCTTTCGCATGATCTTGGGGAAAGAGCGCCCCGACAGCGGGGAAATTCTGATCGGCCCGACGGTAAAAATCGCTGCGGTCGACCAAACCCGTGAGGGGCTCGACCCCAACAAAACGGTGTGGGAGGAGGTCTCCAACGGTCAGGACATCCTCAAGATCGGCAATTTCGAGATCAACAGCCGCGCCTATCTTGGCCGCTTCAATTTCAAGGGGGCGGATCAACAGAAAATCGTCGGGAAGCTCTCCGGCGGCGAACGGGGGCGTCTGCACCTGGCGAAAACCCTCCTGCAGGGCGGCAACGTGCTGCTTCTCGACGAACCGTCGAACGACCTCGACGTCGAGACGCTTCGCGCCCTGGAAGAGGCGCTGCTCGAATTCCCTGGCTGCGCGCTTGTTGTCAGCCACGACCGCTGGTTCCTCGACCGAATCTGCACCCACATCCTAGCGGCCGAAGGGGATTCGCAATGGACCTTTTTTGAGGGCAACTACCGCGAGTACGAAGAGGACAAGAAACGGCGTCTGGGTGAAGAAGCGGCAAGGCCGAAACGGATCCGCTACAAACCGATCACCCGTTCCTAGCATTGCGCCCCGGGAGAGGACGATGGAGCACCTCACTACATGGTTACTGATCCTAACCCCTCTTGCATTTTTCGTCTGGGGCATCGTCCTCTACAACCGGTTGGTCACGCTTCGACAGCGCGCCCAAAACGGCTGGGCTCAGATCGACGTGCAACTGCAGCGTCGACACGACCTCATTCCCAATTTGGTCGAAACGGTGAAAGCATACCTCACCCACGAACGGGAGACGCTGGAAGCCGTTATCCGTGCGCGGCAAAACGCGGTTGCCGCACAAACGGCTGCCCACGCAGCCACCCAGCGCCCCCGAAGCAGCGGTATCCCCGATCGTGATACGATGGCGCATCTTGCCGAAGCCGAATCGGCACTCGGTGGGATGCTCTCTCGCCTCTTCGCGTTAGCCGAAGCCTACCCCGACCTCAAAGCCACAGCGAACGTACAGGCGCTCTTCGAAGCGCTGACGACCACCGAAAACCGGATCGCGTTTGCCCGCCAAGCCTACAACGATAGCGTGACCGCCTACAACACGCATCGCGAGCAGTTTCCCGACCTTTTGATCGCGCAAGCATTCGCTTTCCCCGAATTGCCGTTGTGGGAAGCAAGCGACCGCTCGCAGCTTGAAACCCCGCCCCCCGTTCGTCTTTCCTGACCCCGATCGCAACCGCCGATGCGCGACTTCTTTGCCCAGCAAGAACGCGCACTTCGCGCCAGCCGCACACTCTTGCTGGCATTCGCTGGCGCAATCGTTCTTACGGGTATTCTGTGTTACCCCATCGTGCTTCTGTTTGCGGATACCCCTCTTACGACTGGCAAATGGTGGGACCCACCGCTTTTTTTCACGACCGTCGCTGCGGTAGCATTCACCCTTTTTGTCCTCTCCGCAGGGAAACGGTGGCAACTGGCGCGAATGGATGCCGGCGCACTCGCCGAATGGTTGGGTGCCGAACCGCTCGCCCCAGACACCCAATCCCTTACAGCAACCCGCTACCGCCATGTCACGGAAGAGATCGCGATCGCAGCGGGTATCCCGTGCCCACAACTCTACGTCATTCCCAGAGAACCGACCATCAACGCTTTTGCCGCTGGCAGAAATCTTTCCCAGACCGCGATCGCAGTCACCGAAGGCGCGCTGCAACGCCTTACGCGCACGGAGCTTCAAGGTATCGTCGCCCATGAAATCGCGCACATCGTCCACGGCGACATGCGCCTCAATTGGCACTTAGTCGCATGGCTGTATGGGCTGGAGCTGTTCACCAATTTTGGGCGCGCGCTGCTCACGGACGGACCCCAACATTCCAGCACCCCTCGTTTCTGGCGCTCTTTGCATCGGTCCGTCCAGTACCGGCAGCGTCAACTGCTTGGTCTCTTCCTCGTCGGCATCGGGTCACTGACGCACTTCATGGCGCAAATGATTCGCGCGGCAATCACCCGTCAGCGCGAATTTCTGGCCGACGCCACCGCAGTGCAATTGACCCGAAACCCCACCGGATTGGCTCAGGCGCTCCGCAAAGCTGCGAACGACCGCGCATCGCTGCTTGCCTTCGTCCCTGCCGAAGCCGTCCACCTTTTCCTCATCGCGCCGGTTCGCTGGGGCGGGTTCCCTTCCCATCCTCCGTTGGGCGACCGCATTCGCCGGTTGGAAGGGACGACCACCGCGCCACTGCCACCGGGCGCATACCTCGAACCGCTCGAACCCGACGAAGCGTTGTGGGTTCTTCAACACATTGCGGCGCACGGTACTGGCGTTTTGTTGGTACGAAACGAGCCCCATGCCACAAAGAGACAAACCGATGACGTATCGGAGTCACCCCCACAAACCCAAACCGTTCGCCTCAAGTCAAACATTGGGTTGCACCCTGATTCGACCAAAAAGCGGTTGACGATCCAGGAATGGCGCGAACAATTGCCACCTTCCATCCAACAGGCACTCTACCATCCGCAAAGCGCGACCCAACTCACGGTCGACTTGGTGGGCACTTCACGCATCCCCGCAGCGTGGCGCTACCCGCTCGCCCTGCTTCTGATCCCAACGCTCCAACGGCTATCCAAGCCCGAAAGGAAAATGCTCCTGGCGAACCTCAAACAGAAGATCGGCACACTACCCGACCGCACCCGCTACCATCTCCTTTTGTGGCTCCTCTTCCGTAACTCCCTTCACTCGCCTCAGGCGCGCAGTCCGTTCCTTCCAGGTCGCATGCGACAGCATTTGGCGACACTGCTTTCCGTGACCGCTGTTTTGGGCGGAGAAAATCCTGCGATGCAAAAACAGCGCTTCCTGAAGGTCGTCGCGCAAAGCGCTCATCCCGATCTGCTGTGGCAGCCACCTGAGTCGCTCACGCCTCAGGCGATCGAAGCTGCGCTCGACGCGCTGCGCGCTGCGCCACCAAGCCTTCGCCATTTGGCGCTTCAGCTGTGCGTCGCATTGGTCACCGCAGACGGCCTCGTTCACCCCCACGAATGGGGTTGGCTCGCCACAGTGTCAACCTTGCTAGAATCGCCGGTACCGCTCCTCGACTATCTTCCCGACCCCCACACCAAAGGACAAACTGGAGACACACAACCATGAGCGACGCGATCTTCCGCAAAACGAAAAAAGGGCAGGAAGAGATCACGACGCGCAGCGCGGGACTCAATCCGCGACAACGGCGCATCCTCATCCTCATCGACGGTCAAAAGAGCGTTTCCCAATTGCGGGAGCTGGCCGCTACCGACGATTTGACCCATGTTCTCAGCACACTGGAAGAGCTTGGGCTGATCGAGCTGGTTGGGACGGTCGACGAAACGGGAGCAACGCAGCCGGTCGACCGCATCGAATCGATCACGGCGTTCCGCCCACTTCCTCATCCACCCAATCCCAAAGAACTCGAAATGGCGCGCAATTTCATGATCAATACGCTGCGCACCTTTTCCGCAACGCCCATCGACCACTTGTCTTTGATCGAAGCGATTGCCGCAGCGCCAGACCATGAAGCCTTGCGTGCCCTGTTTGGCCGTTGGTACCAAGCGATCATGGGAACGACGCAAGGAAGAGCACGGGCAGAGCAACTCCGCCTTGACCTGTTGAAGGTCCTTTGATCATGAGAGAGAAACGTGCCGTGCGCTGCAGCTCTGAATAAGTTCAAGCCCCTTTGGCATGTTTCTGCGTAAGGGGTGGTACGATGCAGGTGCAACGAATTGGCTATGGGATCAAAGGTTTTTATCGGTTGGCTGCGTTGGGACAGAAGTGGGAAATGACACCGAAAGATGCCCAAGAACGATTACGGATTCTGCGCTTTTGGGAGCGGCACGGCCTGAGCGCCACGCAGGAAGCGTTTGGTGTGTCGCGACGCACGCTCTATCGCTGGAAAGCCGCGTTGAAAGCCGCAGGGGATAACCCGGCGGCGCTCATTCCCAAACCGCCGATCGCCAAGCGCAAACGGGGCAAGAACCGCGACCCGCGGTTGGTGAAGCGCATTCGAGAGTTGCGCACCCTCTATCCCAACCTGGGAAAAGAGCGGCTGCAC